>NZ_JBVJSQ010000002.1:822207-880962 GCF_055606485.1 Streptomyces sp. NPDC037083
AGGGCCGGGGTGTGAGCCGCCGGGGCATGTGAGGGTCGCGTGCAGGGTGCAGGGTGCAGGCCGGCAGGCCGGGTCCCGTGCGAGCCTCTGGGCTCGTACATACCAGTACGTACATTCACGATACTTCCGTCTCCACTGGACCCGCGAGCCGCGTCCGGGTGACAGTGGTGAGCATGAAGTTCGCCTTCTCCACCCTCGGTGTCCCTGGTCTGCCCGTTTCCGAAGTGCTGCGGCTCGCGGTCGCGCACGGTTATCACGGCGTGGAGTTGCGCGCCCATCCCGAGGAGCCGGTCCACCCGGGGCTGAGCCCCGAAGAACGCACCGACGTCGCCGCCGAGTTCAAGGCGGCCGGCGTCGAGATCCTGGGGGTCGCGGGGTACGCGCGGGTCGCCGCGCCGGGGGTCGACGAGCCGGTGCTCGAGGAGATCCGCGGCCTCGTCGGCCTCGCCCGCGACCTCGGCGCGCCGTTCGTCCGCGTCTTCCCGGGCGCGTCCGACGACCAGACCGACTCGGACGCCGACGCCGTCGCGGCCCGGCGGCTCGGGACCGCCGCCGAGCACGCGGCCGACCTCGGCGTGCGCATCCTGGTGGAGACCCACGACTCGCACCGCACCGGCGCGGACGTCATCCGGATCCTCGGACCGGTCGGGCACCGGCAGGTCGGCGCGCTGTGGGACGTCATGCACACCTGGCTGGGCGGCGAGCAGCCGCAGGACACGTACGCGGCGCTCTCGCCGTTCCTCGGCTATGTGCAGGTCAAGGACATCTCCTCGGCCGAGGACACCACTCCGCTGGCGCTGGGCGCCGGGGTGCTGCCGCTCGCCGAGTGCGTCGAGGTCCTGGCCCGGCACGGGTGGGACGGCTGGCTGTGCTGGGAGTACGAGAAGCGTTGGTACGAGTCCGCCGCGCCGCTGGAGGGACTCCTGGACGACGGACGCGCGCACCTGGGGCGGCTGCTCAACGACTCCGTGTGAGAACGGGCGGCCCGGCCGCGTGACCGACCTGACGAGCACGGTCCGCCGGACTGACCGCGCACGCGTGACGCGCGCGGTCAGTCCGGCGGACACCCGCGCATGTGCGGCGACGGGCGAGAGCAGCCGGTACCCGCCCACGTGCGGCGACAGGCGCGGTCAGCCGGACACCCGCGTGCGGGTGCGGAAGCCGGCGACTCGGTCGGACAGCCGTCGTTCGCACTCCGGCCATTCGTCCGCCGTGATGGAGAAGATCGCGGAGTCGCGCAGCCTGCCGTCCTCGCCCGGCGCCCAGGAGCGGGACCAGTTGCGCAGGACGCCCTCGAAGCGGGCGCCGACGCTCTCGATGGCCGCGCGGGAGCGGCGGTTGCGGGCGTCCGTCTTGAGGTCCACCCGCGCCACGCCCCACTGCGTGAAGGCGTGCCGGAAGAGCAGGAGCTTGGCCTCGGCGTTGACGCCCGTGCCCTGGGCGGAGCCGGCGAGCCAGGTGAAACCGACCTCGACGGCGTCCAGTTGGTCGTCGGACCGCCAGGAACGCGGCTCCCAGTACGAGGTCGCGCCGACCGCCCGGCCGGAGGCGAGGGAGATCTGCGCGTAGGGCGCGAGCCGGCCGGTCGCCGCGCGGGCGAGCTGGGCGTCGACGTAGTCGCCGATCTCGTGCGCCCGGGGCACCCAGGTGAAGGCGTACGTCTCCCGGTTCTCCTCCGCCGCCACCGCCAACTCGGCGGCGTGCCGCCGCTCCAGCGGCTCGAGGCGCACCAGCGCGCCCTCCAGGACCGGTCCCTCCATCACGAAGCTCACCCGACGCCGCCCTTTCCCAGCCGCTGTCTCAGCACGTCCTCGGTTGCCCGGTCGGCAGATCGCGCAGTTCCGCGAACGCCTCGTGGAAGCCGGGGAAAGTCTTGCGGACGCAGCCGGGGTCGTCGAACGAGATTCCGGGGACGCGCAGCCCGGTCACCGCGAAGGACATGACGATGCGGTGGTCGCCGTACGTCGTGACCTCGGCGCCTGTCGGGGCGGCGCCCGGCCGGATCTCGATCCAGTCCGGGCCCGTGGCCACCTCCACGCCCATCCGCCGGAGGTTCTGCGCGCAGGCCTCGAGCCGGTCGCACTCCTTCACCCGCGTGTTCGCCACGTCCTCGATGCGCACGGGTCCGGAGGCGAAGGGGGCGATCGCGGCGAGCGTCGGCATGGTGTCGGAGATGTCCCGCATGTTGACGGTGACGCCGCGCAGTTCGCCGGTCCCGGCCACGGTGGTGCGGTCGGCGCCGATCTCGACCCGGGCGCCCATCCGCCGCAGCACGTCGACGAAGCCGAGGTCGCCCTGGAGTGCGCCTTCACCGAGGCCCGGCACGGTCACCTCGGCGCCGGTGACGGCGGCCGCGGCGAAGAAGTAGCTCGCGGTGGAGGCGTCGGGTTCGATCGCGTAGGCGGTGGCCCGGTAACCGCCAGGCGGCACGACGTAGGTGTTTCCCTCGCGCCCCACCTCCGCCCCGAACGCCCGCATCATCGCGGTCGTGATCTCCACGTAGGGCGCCGAGACCAGCTCCGTGACGGTGACGCGCAGGCCGGTGCGGGTCAGCGGGCCGAGCAGCAGCAGGGCGGTCAGGTACTGGGAGGACTGACCGGCGTCCAGCACGACCTCCCCGCCCTCGACGCCGGCCGCGCGCACGGTCAGCGGATGGTGGCCCTCCGCCTCCTCGTGCCGCAGGTCCACGCCCAGCTCGCGCAGGGCACGGGTGAGCGGCAGGAGGGGGCGGCGGCGCATCTGGGCGGAGGCGTCGAAGTGGTAGACGCCGTGGCCCGCGGCGGCGAGGGCGGGCAGGAAGCGTGCCGTGGTCGCGCCGTCCCTGCAGTACACGTCCGCCTCGGCGAGCGCCGGTCCCTGCGGGCGGCCGTCGACCTGCCAGGCGTCCGGTGTCCGTCCGACGCGGTAGCCGAGCCGGGTCAGGCCCTCGGCGAACCCCTCGGTGTCGTCCGAGCGGAGGGGGCGCCGGAGGGTGGTGACTCCGTCGGCGGCCGCGGCCAGGAACAGGGCGCGGGCGGTGATGGACTTGGAGCCGGGGATGTCGACGAGGGCCATGCCCTTCATGATCCCGCCCCGGTCCGCTCCGTCGCCGGTGCGTCCACGGGATGGACGGGCGTCGGGACGGCTTCCCCCGGCCCCGGCCGGACGGCCGGACCGGCGGCGGACCGAAGGGGCGGCCGGACCGTCTTCCCCGCCGGCGCCAGGGAGGTCAGCGCCACCCCGCCCACCAGCAGGGCGGCCGCGCACCAGCGCGGACCGCTCACCGACTCACCGAGGAACAGGGCCGCCGACGTCATGCCGAAGACCGGGACCAGGAGGGAGAAGGGGGCCACCGTGGACGCCGGGTGGCGGCGCAGCAGCCAGCCCCAGGCGCCGAACCCGAAGACGGTCGTGACCCAGGCGACGTAGAAGACCGTGCCGGCGCCCTGCCAGTCCAGGTCGCGCAGGGCGGCCAGGTCCCGTGCCGGGCCCTCGGTCAGGAGGGAGAGGCCGAGCAGCGGCAGGACCGGGACCGTGCTCACCCACACCATGAAGTTGAGCGCGTCCGGCGGGGAGGCCTTGCGGGTGAGCACGTTGGACGCGCCCCAGCAGGCCGCCGCCGCGACGACCAGCGCGAACGCGCCGAGCGGGCCCGAGGCGCCCTCGTCCGCCGCCGCCACGCCGATGCCGGCCAGGGCGACGGCCATGCCCAGCAGACGGACCCGGGTCGGACGTTCGCCGAGCACCGCGAAGGCGATGGCGGCGGTGAAAACCGACTGTATCTGCAGGACCAGGGAGGACAGTCCGGCCGGCATGCCCGCGTCCATGCCGACGAACAGCAGCCCGAACTTCGCCACGCCCAGGACCAGTCCCACCGCGAGGATCCACGTCCAGGCCACCTTCGGGCGGCCCACCAGGAACACCGCGGGCAGGGCGGCCACCAGGAAGCGCAGGGCCGAGAAGAGCAGCGGCGGGAAGTGGCCGAGGCCGATCTCGATGACGGTGAAGTTGACGCCCCAGACGGCGGCGACGAGGACGGCGAGGGCGAGGTGGGCGGGGCGCATGCGTCGAGGATCACCCGCCCCGACCGTGAAGCACCAGCGACGATCGCTGCATGGTTGGATGAAGCAACGCTGATCCTTCGCCGGGACACAGGAGTTCTCCGTGCTCGATCTCCAGCGCCTGCGCGCCCTGCACGCCGTCTCGGTCCACGGCACGGTCGGAGCGGCGGCGGCCGCCCTCGGCTACACCCCGTCGGCCGTCTCCCAGCAGCTCGCCAAGCTGGAGCGGGAGACCCGGACGGTGCTGCTGGAGCGGGAGGGGCGCGGCGTCAGACTCACCGACGAGGCGCTGCAACTCGTCAGCGCGGCCCAGGAGTTGCTGGCGATCGTGGAGCGCGCCGAGACTGAGCTGGAGGAGCGGCGCGGGGTGCCGGCCGGGCGGCTGACCGTCGTGGCGTTCCCGTCGGCGGCCCGCGGCCTGCTGCCGTCCGTCCTCGCCGAACTGGCCCGCGAGCACCCCGCACTGGACGCCCGGCTCAGCGAGGTCGACCCGCACCTGTCGGTGGACCTGGTGGCCAAGGGCGCCGTGGACCTCGCCGTCGCGCACGACTGGGACATCGCGCCGCTGCCCGCCCCGGCCGGCGTCGAGCACGCGGTGATCGGGGACGACCGGTGCGATCTGCTGGTCCCCGAGGGGCATCCCTTCGCCGGGCGGACGGGCGTGCGGCGCGAGGAGCTGGGCGGCGAGCGGTGGATCTGTCAGCCGCCGGGCCGGGTCTGCCACGACTGGCTGGTGCGCACGCTGCGCGCGGCGGGACACGAACCCGACCTCGTCCACACGGCCGAGGAGAACCCGACCCTCGTCGCCCTGGTCGCAGCCGGTCTCGGGGTCGCCCTCATCCCGCGGCTCGGGCGCGGCCCGCTGCCGCCGGGGGTGGTGGAGGTGCCGCTCGACCCGACGCCCGTGCGACGGCTGTACGCGCTGTGGCGCACGGGCGCGGCCCGCCGGCCGGCGATCGCGGAGACGGTACGGGTGCTGCGCGAGCAGTGGCCGCACGCGGCGGCCGGCTGACCCGGGGGCCGCGCCGCCTCGTCCTGCCCCGGCCCCGGCTCCGGCTCCGGCTCCGGGGCGGACGCCGAGCCGCGTCGTCGGAGGGCGGGCCTGAGCCGGGGGAACGTCTCAGGAGTGCCCTCTCGTCGCACGCGTTCCGACTTCGCGGATTCCGGGTGCGAGCGGGAACCCCGGTCGGTTCCCGCTCGTCCAACCCGCAGGCTGCCGGAAGATCTCCTCGGTGCGGTGTCGGCCCTCGCGGCTGCGATCGCTGACCCACCCTCTCCGCCGCACCGCGGCGGCAGCCGAGCCGTCGTCGGCGCGCCCCCCTCCAATGCGCCGATGGCGGCGCCCCCACAGGTAGCGTGCGCCACCGGCCCCCCTCCGGAAGGAGCGCACATGCCCTCCAGACGCACCCTCCTCGCCGCCACCGCCGGCGTCACCACCGCCCTCGCCGCCGGCGCCGGCGTCACCGCCGCCCTCGCCGCGGGCGGCACGGCCCGGGCGGACGACCGTCGGCTCCACGCCCTCCTCTCCCGGATGACCCTGCGGGAGAAGGTCGGCCAGGTCTTCGTCTCGCGGGTCCACGGCCACTCGGCGACCGCGCCCGACCAGGCCGACGCCGACGCCAACCTCGCCGACTTCGGCGTGCGCACGGCCGCCGAACTGGTCGCCCGTTACCGGCTCGGCGGGATCATCTACTTCGCCTGGGCGCACAACACCCGTGGCCCGGCGCAGATCGCGGGTCTCTCCAACGGGATCCAGCGGGCCTCGCTGGGGCAGCCGCGCGGACTGCCGGTGCTGATCTCCACCGACCAGGAGCACGGCGTCGTCTGCCGCGTGGGCAGGCCCGCCACCCTCTTCCCGGGCGCCATGGCGATCGGCGCGGGGGGCGACCGGGACGACGCCCGCACCCTCGGGCTGCTCGCGGGCCGCGAGCTGCGGGCCATGGGCATCCGGCAGGACTACTCCCCCGTCGCCGACGTCAACGTCAACCCGGCCAACCCGGTCATCGGCGTCCGCTCCTTCGGCGCCGACCCGGACGCGGTGGCAGGCCTGGTCGCCGCGGAGGCCGAGGGCTACCGGGCGGCGGGGGTGGCGGCGACCGCCAAGCACTTCCCCGGGCACGGCGACACCGCGGTCGACAGCCACACCGGCTTCCCCGTCATCACCCACACACGTCAGATGTGGGAGACGCTGGACGCGGCGCCCTTCCGGGCGGCGATCGCGGCCGGCGTGGACTCCCTGATGACCGCGCACATCCTGGTCCCCTCCCTCGACGCCTCCGGCGACCCCGCCACCCTCTCCCGTCCCGTCGTCACCGGCATCCTGCGCGAGCAGCTCGGCTACGACGGCGTCGTGGTCACCGACGCCCTCGACATGGCGGGCGTGCGCACGAAGTACGGCGACGACCGGGTGCCGGTGCTGGCGCTCAAGGCCGGCGTCGACCAGCTCCTCAACCCGCCGAAGCTGGACGTGGCCTGGAACGCCGTCCTGAACGCCGTGCAGGACGGCGAGCTGACCGAGCAGCGGCTCGACGAGTCGGTGCTGCGCATCCTGCGCCTGAAGGCGCGGCTCGGCCTGTTCGACGAGCCGTACGTCGACGTGGCCGACGCCGGACGGACGGCCGGCGCGCGGGCGCACCTCGAGGCGGCCGACCGGCTCGCCGAGCGGACGACGACCCTGCTGGTCAACGAGGGTCCGCTGCTCCCGTTGTCCCCCCGGACCCACCCCCGGCTCCTGGTGCTGGGCGCCGACCCGGCCTCCCCCTCCGGCACCACGGGCCCGCCCACCCAGGTCCTCGCCGCCGCCCTCACCGAACTGGGCTTCACGGCGACGGCCCTGTCCACGGGCACGGCGCCCGACCCCGAGACGATCACGCGGGCGGTGGCGGCCGCGGACGGGGCCGACGCCGTGGTGGTCACGACCTACAACGTCACGGCGGACAGCCCCCAGCGGACGCTGGTGCGGCAACTGGCGGCGACCGGTCGGCCGGTGGTGGCGGCCGCGATCCGCAACCCGTACGACGTGGCCCAACTTCCCTTCGCCACGGCGTCCTTGGCGACCTACTGCTGGACCGACGTCGAACTGCGGGCAGCCGCCCGGGTGATCGCCGGGACGGTGACGCCACGCGGAGGACTCCCGGTGCCCGTACAACGGGCGGACGACCCCGCCCGGGTGCTCTACCCGATCGGACACGGCCTGACGTACGAGAGGCCCTAGCGGCCCGCCGCCCGCCCCGCGGCGCGCGCACAGCGGTGAGGGCCGTGGACACGCGGGCGCGGTGCCCGCCGTCCACGGCCCTCTCCGTCGGCTCGACGACGACCCCGCCGCGCCGGACAGCGCGCGGCGCGTGTGAGCCGCGCTCACGCTACGGACGCAGCGCCGGCTCGCGTTCCACGTCGCGCACGTCCAGCCTGGCGTCGAACTTCGCCAGGGGCTTGGCCTGGGAGACGGCCGGCGCCGGGACGCCCGCCCACTCCAGGATGCGGGCCGTGGCCAGCGTCTTCTGGTCCGCGACCAGGCCTGCCACGTTCGCGCCGTGGTTCAGGCCGGGGGCGGTGAAGACGTAGCTGTCCTTCGCGCCCTTGCCCAGCCGGAACGGCTCCGCGCCCCACGGGTCGTTCTGGCCGTAGACGAAGAGCATGTGCCGGGCGTTGTGCTTCACCCACGTGTCGACGTCGCGCATCGCCCACGGCTGGAACTTCATCGGAATGTCGCGGGGGACGAAGTTGCGCGGCGGCTGGTAGCCGTAGCGGATGTACTTCTTCTCGACGTGCGGGAAGTGGATGGTGGGCGCGCCGAGCTGGGTGCCCGCCTGGTAGTAGTACGGCGTGTACGTGGCCAGGCCCTGGTCGGCGTAGGCGGAGAAACCGGAGATCGCGTCGACCGAGTTCCAGATCTCGTCGTCGGTCGCCGTGGCCGCGTCCGCCGGGATCGAGCCGCAGTCGGAGAGCAGGCTGTACTGCCAGAAGCCCCACACGTAGTCCAGCACGACCGCCTCGTAGGCGCGGTCCAGGCTGCCGATGGTGGTGAAGGTGTAGCCGTTCTCCGCCGCGTACGCCTCGTACTTCTTCTCCAGCGGCGTCCGGCGCACGAGCGCCTCACGCTGTACGGCGTTCAGCCGGTCGCGGCACTCCTTGGTGCCGACGGAGGCGAAGAAGCGGTCGTAGGCCGAGTCCTCGTCGTTCACGACGTCGTTGGGGGCGACGTAGGCGACGACGCCGTCCATGTCCCTGGGGTAGAAGCGCTCGTAGTAGGTGGCCGTCATGCCGCCCTTGGAACCTCCCGTGGAGATCCAGTTCTTGCCGTAGATCTTCTTCAGCGCCTTGAAGATGCGGTGCTGGTCGCTCGCCGCCTGCCAGATGTCCAGCTTGGACCAGTCGGCCGGGGCGGGACGGGACGGCGTGAAGTAGCGGTACTCCATGGAGACCTGGTTGCCGTCCACGATCTGGGTGGGCTCACGGCGGCCGGGGTTGGTGGAGACGTTGTAGCCGCCGGTGTAGAAGACCGTCGGGCGGCTCACGTCCTTGTGCAGCACGGTGATCCGCTGCTGGAAGGTGCCCTCGGAGGGGTGCCGGTGGTCCACCGGCTGGGTGTAGTTCAGGACGAAGTAGCGGTAGCCGGGGTACGGCTTCTCCTCGATCAGGCTCATGCCCGGTACCGCGAGGAGCCGGTCCTTGATGTCGGTGGCCTCCGGCTCCGCGGCGGTCGCCGCTCCCGCCGTGCTCAGCGTGCCTATGAGCACCGTGAGCGCGAGCAGCCATCTGAGCGCTGTGCGCATGCGCGTGCACCCTCCCTGTGAGACTTATGTGCGTCGCCGGAAGGTATCGGAGCAACACCCGTCACACCAGAGGGGGTTGATCCTGCGCAGGCAGAGTCAGCACCGGAACCAGGCCGAACGGTACGAGCCGCCGGCCACCGCGCCCGTCACCCGCACATCGCGGTGGCCCGCGTACACCTGCACCGGCGGTGAACTGCGGGTGTGGAGCCTCGCCTTCGGCACGGCCAGATGCCCCCGCGCCTGCAGGCTCACCGAGATCAGCCGCTTGGCGCCCGTGTTCTTCTGGACGGTGACCGCGCAGACGGAACCGCCGCTCCGGTAGACCAGCACGGAGCCGGTGGAGAAGGGCAGGGTGCGCACCTTGCGGCCCGGGCAGGACGAGGAGGCGGCGGCCTGGGCACTGCCCGGCGCGGCGACGGCGAGCAGCGCGGACACGATCAGCAGGACCAGTCCCACCGCCAGTCGTCTGCCGGTCGCGCTCCACGCACCCTTCGACCCCGACGCGCCTGTGCCCACGGTCCCGGTCCCCTCCCACGTTCGCCGTGCGCGCCTGCCGCACGCGATGCCCGTACTGATGTACGGACGCACGACAGGCGTCGGATGGTTGCACGGCCGCCGCCGGGACCCGCCCGCCGAAGAGACCCCGGGCCCCGCGCTCGGCCCCGTCCGGCGACCGGCGCAGCCCGGTCGGCGGACCCCGCCCCCGGTCAGACCGCCGCGGGCGTGTCCTCTCCCACGAACGTGCGCCACAGGTGGGCGTAGCGGCCGTCGAGGGTGAGCAGTTCGTCGTGCGTGCCGTCCTCCACGACCCGGCCGTGGTCCATCACCACGACGCGGTCCGCGCGGGCGGCGGTGGTCAGGCGGTGGGCGACCACCAGGGTCGTGCGGCGGCCTGCCAGACGGTCCGTGGCCTGGTTGACCTGGGCTTCCGTGGCCAGGTCAAGGGCGGCCGTCGCCTCGTCGAGGAGCAGGACGTCCGGGTCGACGAGCTCGGCGCGGGCCAGCGCGATCAGCTGGCGCTGGCCCGCCGAGAGGTTGCGGCCGCGCTCGGCGACCTCGTGCAGGTAGCCGCCGTCGAGGGTGGCGATCATCTCGTGCGCGCCGACCGCCCGGGCCGCCGCCTCCACCTCGGCGTCGGTGGCCTCGGGCCGGCCGTAGGCGATGGCGTCGCGGACGGTGCCGGGGAAGAGGTACGCCTCCTGCGGGACGACGCCCAGGCGGTGGCGGTAGGAGGTGAGGTCCAGGGAGCGCAGGTCCGTGCCGTCGACGGTGACCCGGCCGCCGGTGGGGTCGTAGAAGCGCGCCACCAGCTTGACGAGGGTCGACTTGCCGGCGCCGGTCTCGCCGACGAACGCGACGGTCTGGCCGGCGGGGATGCGCAACTCGATCCCGCTCAGGGCCTCTTCGGGCTCGTCGGCGGAGCCGTACGCGAAGTGCACGTCCTCGAAGGCGATCTCACCGCGCAGGGACACCACCCGCTGCGCTTCCTCGGCTGGCTTCGTGGACGTCGGCTCCCGCAGCAGCTCCTGGATGCGGCCCAGGGAGACGGTCGCCTGCTGGTAGCCGTCGAAGACCTGGGAGAGCTGCTGGACGGGGGCGAAGAACAGGTCGATGTAGAGGAGGTAGGCGACCAGCGCGCCGGTCGTGAGGGTCGCCGCGTCGACCCGGCCCGCGCCCACGATCAGCACGGCCGCCGCCGCGACCGACGACAGCAGCTGCACGAACGGGAAGTACACGGAGATCAGCCACTGACCTCGCACCCGCGCCCGGCGGTAGCTGTCGGAGCGCTCCGCGAACCGCTCCCCGCCGTCCCGCTCGCGCCGGAAGGCCTGCACGATCCGCAGCCCGGACACCGACTCCTGCAGGTCGGCGTTGACCGTCGACACCCGCTCGCGGGCCAGTTCGTACGCCTTCACGCTCGCCCGGCGGAAGAAGTAGGTGGCGACGATCAGGGGCGGGAGCGTCGCGAAGACGACCAGCGCCAGCTGTACGTCGATCACCAGCAGGGCGACCATGATGCCGAAGAAGGTCACGACCGAGACGAAGGCCGTGACCAGGCCGGTCTGCAGGAACGTGGACAGGGCGTCGACGTCGGTCGTCATCCTCGTCATGATCCGGCCGGTCAGCTCCCGCTCGTAGTAGTCGAGTCCGAGACGCTGGAGCTGGGCGAAGATCTTCAGGCGCAGGGTGTAGAGGACGCGTTCGCCGGTGCGCCCGGTCATCCGGATCTCGCCGGTCTGCGCGACCCACTGCACCAGCACGGCGAGCAGGGCGAGCAGGGAGGCCGTCCAGACGGCGCCCAGCGCCATCCGGGTCACGCCCTGGTCGATGCCGTGCCGGATCATCACCGGCAGCAGCAGGCTCGTCCCGGCGTCGACGGCGACCAGGGCGAGGCTGATCAGGAGCGGCGCGCCGAAGCCGCGCAGCAGCCTGCGCAGGCCGTACGACTCCTCCGGCTGGACCGCCCGGCCCTCGTCGACGCCGGGCGTGTCGGCCGCCGGGGGCAGCGCCTCGACCTGGGCGAGGAGCTCGGGGGTGGCCGGCGACCCGGCCAGCGCGGTGTCCTTCGGCTCGCGGTCACCGGTCCACAGCCGGGGGGTCACGCCCCGCTCGGCATCGAACTCGGCGTCCAGCTCGTCGCGGACGGAGGTGTCCTCGCCCGGCACGACCGGCTGGGCGTGGCCGGGGGAGACGCCGCCGAGCTCGTCGGGGTCGGTGAGCAGGCGGCGGTAGAGCGGGGAGCGTTCCTGCAGCTCCTCGTGGGTGCCGAGGTCGGCGAGCCGGCCGGCGTCGAGGACGGCGATGCGGTCGGCGAGGTTGAGGGTGGAGCGGCGGTGGGCGATGAGGAGGGTGGTGCGGCCCTGCATGACCTGTTTCAGCGCCTCGTGGATCTCGTGCTCCACGGCCGCGTCCACGGCGGAGGTGGCGTCGTCCAGGACCAGCAGGCGCGGGTCGGTGAGGATGGCGCGGGCGAGCGCGACGCGCTGACGCTGGCCGCCGGAGAGGGTGAGGCCGTGCTCGCCGACCTTGGTGTCGTATCCGCGGGGCAGGTCGGCGATGAAACGGTCGGCCTGGGCGGCGCGGGCGGCGGCCTCGATCTGCTCCTGGGTGGCGTCGGGGCGCCCGTAGGCGATGTTGGCGCGGACGGTGTCCGAGAAGAGGAACGAGTCCTCGGGGACCAGGCCGATCGCGGCCCGCAGCGAGTCGAGGGTGAGCTCGCGGACGTCGTGGCCGCCGATGAGGACCGCGCCCCGGGTGACGTCGTAGAAGCGCGGCAGGAGGAGGGAGACGGTCGATTTCCCCGAGCCCGAGGAGCCGACGACCGCGAGGGTCTCGCCGGGGCGGATCTCGAACGTGAGGCCGTCGAGGACGGGGTGGTCGGGGTCGTAGCCGAACGCGACGTCGTCGAACTCGACGGTGGCGGGCGCGTCGGCGGGCAGTTCCTTCACGCCGTCCGTCATCGACGGCTCGGTGTCGATCAGCTCGAGGACGCGCTCGGTGCCCGCGCGGGCCTGCTGGCCGACGGTGAGGACCACGGCGAGCATCCGGACCGGGCCGACGAGCTGGGCGAGGTAGGTGGAGAACGCGACGAAGGTGCCGAGGGTGATGTGGCCGCGCACGGCCAGCCAGCCGCCGAGCGCCAGCATGGCGACCTGGCCGAGGGCGGGGACCGCCTGGAGGGCGGGGGTGTAGGCCGAGTTCAGGCGGATCGTGCGCAGCCGGCCGGCGAAGAGGCGGCGGCCGACCTCGCGCAGCTTGCCCGTCTCCTGCTCCTCCTGCCCGAACCCCTTCACCACGCGTACGCCGCTGACGGCGCCGTCGACCACGCCGGCCACCGCCGCCGCCTGGGCCTGGGCGTACCAGGTGGCGGGGTGGAGCTTGGTCCGGCTGCGCCTGGCGATGTACGCCAGGGCGGGCGCCACCGCCAGGGCGACCAGGGTCAGCGGGATCGACAGCCACGCCATGATCACCAGGGAGATCAGGAAGAGGAGCAGGTTCCCGATCGTCATCGGGAGCATGAAGAGCAGGCCCTGGATGAGCTGGAGGTCGCTGGTGGCACGGCCGACCACCTGGCCGGTGGACAGCTCGTCCTGCCGGCGGCCGTCGAGCCGGGTGATCGTCTCGAACATCTCGGTCCGCAGATCGTGCTGGACGTCGAGGGCGAGCCGTCCGCCGTAGTAGCGGCGGACGAAGGTGAGGGCGTAGACGAGGACGGCGGCGGCGAGCAGGGCGCCCGCCCAGGGGGCCATGTCACGGGTGTGGTCGCCGACGACGTCGTCGATGATCACCTTGGTGACCAGCGGGACCAGCGCCATGACGGCCATGCCGGCGAGGGAGGAGCCGAGGGCGAGGACGACGTACGCCGGATGACGCCAGGCATACCGGGCCAGTCTGCGCGCCCAGCCCCGCCGCTGCTCCCCCTGCTGCGCTGCCACGCCGGTGCCTTCCTGTCGTCCTGCTCTGCCGGAAGGCACCAACGCCACAGGGAGCGGATTTCATCCCGCTGCAACAATTCGCCCGGGCTGCCCGTCGCGCCCGCGCGGCGCGGCCGGCCCTCGGCACGGCCCCGCGCCGTCAGCGTCCGACCCGTACCCGCAGGAAGAGGAAGCGGGTGGTCTGGGCCGCGTTCTGGTTGTCGTCGCTCACCAGGACGACCTCGAGCCCGTCCTTCTCTCGGCCCGTGACCGCCATGCCCTCGATGTTGTCCAGGAGGGGGTTCGGCTGGGGCTGCTTGGCCGTCGCTCCCAGTGACGGGCACGTCACGAGGTCGGTCAGGAGGGTCTTCCCGATCAGGCGTACGCCGCTTCGGCCCGTCAGGTTCACGATGCCGGCGGTGTCCGTCGCGTGGCGCGGGTCGGCCAGGTAGAGGCGGACCGTGTTGCCGACGCCGGAGGTGAAGCCGCGCTCCAGGACCAGCAGGCGGCCGTCGGGCAGGGCCTGGACCTCGGGGACGCCGAGGCCGGTGTCGGTGCGGTAGGCGTACTGCGCGCCGAGCCGGAAGCGGTCGCCCCCGGTCCGGGTCCAGGTCTGGAAGCGGACGATGCCCGCGCTGTCCCCGGAGATCGCGTACTCCATCGACGCGAGGAGGGTGCGGCCGCCGGGCAGGAGGGTCAGACCCTCGAAGGTCTGGTTGGTCGTGGCCCGGCCGGCGGGCGCGACGAGCAGGGAGGACGGGACCGGGAGACGGTCGAGGATCCGGCCGTCGGCGCCGTGGCGGCGGACGGACGGCTCGGTCTCGGAGGTGATCAGCCGGGTGCCGTCCCGGTCCACGACGAGTCCCTCGCTGTCGAGCGCGGCGCCGTTCTCGTCGGCGAGCGGGACGGCCGACTTCGGGGCGAGGGTCTTCGCGTCCAGGCCGAAGAGGGTGGAGCGGTCGGAGAGGGCGGCGAGGGAGCCGTCCCGGTCCAGGGCGAGGGCGGAGAGGTTGCCGACGAAGGAGCCGTCGTACGTGGTCTTGTCGAGCGCGTCGGAGAAGCGGTCGACCGAGACGGCGGGCGAGCAGGCGTGGGACGCCGGCGTGCCGGCGTCCGCGGTCCCGGCGGCGGTCGGACAGACGGCCGCCGCCAGGCCGGCGGTGAAGGTGGCGAGTACGGTTCGCAGGCGCATGGCGTCACCGTAGGGCGGGCCGGTGACGCGCGGTGGGACACGGCGTTGCGGTGGGACGAGGCGTCGAGGAACCCGGCCCCGGGTTCAGGACGCGGCGAGGTCCCTGTGGATGACCTTGGCGACGCCCTGGATGGTCGCGATGCCGTAGTCCATCGTGCTGTTGCCGTGGGTCAGGACGGTGATGACGTAGTCGTGGCCGCCGCCCTTGAAGGTGCCGACGCTGTGCACCCGCCAGCCGTTGGTGGCCCGCGACAGCCAGCCGTTCTTGACGTGCCAGTTGACGGCGGAGGGCCGCCCGTAAGGGGTGCCCCAGCGCTGCGAGGAGACGACCTGGCTCATCAGCGTGTTGACGTAGGAGCGCGAGGCGTCGGTGAGGACGGCGTTCTTGGCGGTGAGCAGCTTCAGCAGCTTCTGCTCGTCGTTGACGGTGATCTGGGTCAGGCCCCAGTAGTTGTTCGCGCCGGGCTTGGTCTGCGTCATCTTCGCGGCCGTGAGGAAGCCCTTGATCTTCGTCAGGCCGAGCTGCTTCCACAGGGTGGAGGTGGAGGCGTTGTCCGACTTGGTGATCATCGCGGTGGCGAGGGTCTTCTCACGGCTGGTCAGCGCCCGGCCGGTCTTCTGCGCGTCCCACAGCAGCGCGGACAGGACGGTCACCTTGACGACGCTGGCCGAGTCGAAGGCGGTCGAAGCGCGCAGGTTGCAGGTGGTGTTGGCGGTGCGGTCGTAGAGGCCGACGGCGACCGTGCCCCTGCGGTTGGCGAGGGCGGCGGTGATGTCCTTCTTCAGTTTGGTCGCGAGAGCGGCCTTGTCCGACGTACAGCTGACGGTCGAGGTGGCGGCCGAGGCGGGCGCGGCGCTCACGCCGGTGATGAGGATGCCGGCGCCCAGAGCCGTGGCGACCAGTCCTCTCCTGCGTCTGGTAGTCCGGTGAGTCATGCCACGTTGACTCACACGTCCGTACGAAAGTTGTACTCACGTTCCCATGAAGGGGAGTTCGGGCCACGCGCGGCACCGCCCGTTCGTCCAGCCGCAGGTCCGGCCGCAGGTCCAGCCACAGGTCGTCCCCAGGTGGAGCACAGCCCTCGCTCATGGGCGGTACGCATCGTGCAGTGGTGACCTCTGCCACCGATCCCCTCCCCCACCCGACCGCGTCCTCGCCCGCGTCCCCGGACTGCGCGCCGCCGACGGCCTCCGAGACGGTCCCCTCACCCACTCCCGGCTCCGCTCGAGCGGGGGGACCCCCGTCGCCTCCGCCGGACCGGGCGCCGCGCTGGTCGCTCCCCGCGCTGATCGCGATCCTGCTCCTCGCCGCGGTGCTCTACTCCTGGAACCTGTCGGGCGACAGTCTCAACAGCTACTACAGCGCCGCGATCTACAGCGGCACGAAGAGCTGGGAGGCGTGGTTCTTCGGCTCACTGGACGCCGGGAACTTCATCACCGTCGACAAGCCGCCGTTCGCGCTCATGGTCATGGGCCTGTCCTGCCGGATCCTCGGCTTCGGCACCTGGCAGATGATGCTGCCGGAGGTCGCGGCGGCGCTGGGCACGATCTGGATCCTGCACGCTTCCGTGAAGCGGGTGTTCGGGCATGCGGCCGCCGTCGTCGCGGCACTCGTCCTCGCGCTGACCCCGATCACGGTCGCCATCAACCGCGACAACAACCCCGACACCGTTCTGGTGCTGCTGATGGTCGCGGGCGCGGCCCTCGCCCTGCGCGCCACCCGCGACGACCGGCTGCTGCCGCTCATCGGCTCAGCGGTGTGCTTCGGGCTCGCCTTCAACACCAAGATGCTCCAGGGCTACATCGCCCTGCCCGCCGTCTTCGCCGTGTACGTGTACGCGTCGCGGCTCGGCCGGCGGAAGAAGGCCGTCAACCTGGCGCTCGCGGCCGTGGCGCTGGCCGTCTCCAGCTTCTGGTGGGCCGCGGCGGTCTCGCTCGTACCCGCCGACGACCGGCCGTACATCGGCGGTTCGACCGACGGCAGCGCCTGGGACCTGATCATGGGCTACAACGGCCTCGGCCGGGTCCTCGGCGGCGAGGGCAACGGCGGCGGGGGCGGCGGGGGCGGCACCTTCGCCGGGACCGCGGGAATCGGCCGGATGTTCAACGACATCCTCGGCGGTCAGATCTCCTGGCTGATCCCCTTCGCGGGCGTCGCGCTCGTCGCCGGCCTGGTGCTGTGCGGGCGCGCCCCGCGCACCGACGTGACGCGCGCCGCCCTGGTCCTGTGGGGCGGCTGGCTGGTGCTGCACTACCTGACCTTCGCCATGGCCGAGGGCACGATGCACCCGTACTACACGACCGCGCTCGCCCCGGGCATCGCGGCGCTGTGCGGGGGCGGCGGCGTGATGCTGTGGCGCGCCTTCCGCGGCGGTGACGCGAAGTGGTCGTGGGTGCTGCCGGCGGGGCTGGCGGTCACCGGCGTCTGGGCCGTCGTGCTGCTGCGCCGTGCCACCGGCTGGAACGCCTGGCTGTGGCCGGCCGTCGGCGTGGTCACGGCCCTCGCGATCGTGGGCCTGTGCGTCCTGCGGTCGGCGAGCTCCGGCACCAGGGTCCGGCTGCTCGGCGTGTCCGTCGCCGCGGCGGTCGTGGCGGCCCTCGCGGGTCCGACGGCGTACGCGGTCTCACCGGCCTTCGGTTCCGCCGGCGGGATGATGGGCGGCACCAACCCGACCGCCGGCCCCTCCACCGGGGGCGGCATGGGCGGTCCCGGTGGCGGCGACGGCGGCCCCGGGGGCCGGATGCCCGGCGGTACGCAACAGGGCGGCCGGGCGAACGGCGAGTTCCCCGGAGGGGGCGGCAACGGCCCGACGACGCGGGGCGGCGATGCTCCCAACGGCGCCCCGAACGGCCAGGACAGCGGCCAGGACAGCCAACAGAGCGGCGGGAGCGGGGAGTTCACCGGCGGCGCCCAGGGCGGCGGCCAGGGCGGCGGCCAGAACGGCGCGGCTCCGGGCGGCGGGACGGGCGGCGCCCCCGGGGGGACCAGTGGCGGTCCCGACGGCGGGGGCGGCATGGGCGGCGGCGGCATGGGCGGCGCCGACAGCGGGCTCGTCTCGTATCTGGAGAAGCACCAGGACGGCGCCACCTGGCTGATCGCGGTGTCCAACTCGCAGAGCGCCGGCCAGATGATCCTCAGCACCGGCAAGCCCGTCATCTCGATGTTCGGCTTCACCGGCTCCGACAACGCGATGACCCTGGCCAGGCTCAAGGAGCTGGTGAAGAAGGGCGAGCTGCACTACATCCAGCTCGGCAGCGGCGGCGGGCCGGGCGGCGGCGACAACGGCCTCCTCGCCGAGATCACCACATGGGTGCAGAAGAACGGCACGGCGGTGGAGGCGAGCGAGTACGGCTCGGCTTCGGCGTCGTCCGCCGAGTCGGACGCCTCGTCCACCTCGCAGCGCAGCCAGTCGACGGTCTACCGCCTGGACCCCTCCGACGTGAGCTGACCCGTACAGCACCGACGGCCCCCGACTCTCTGTCGGGGGCCGTTCCGGGTTGCCAACTCGCGTAGGCAAGGGGCGTTTTGCCGGATCCCGTCATCTGATGGACATGTCAGATTCATTGCCATGACCGCATGTGCATGTCACTCTCCCGATTGCCGCCTTCAATCAACCCGCGTAGATCGGACACCCCACATGCTGGCGACACGCATACGCCGATGGAAGTCGGTGGCGCTTGCCACCACTGCAGTCCTGGTCGGCATCACCGCCCCCACGCTCACCGCGACCCCCGCCGCGGCGACCACGACGGCCTACGACTCGACGTACTACAAGAACGCGGTCGGCAAGACGGGTACGAGCCTGAAGTCGTCCCTGCACACGATCATCAGCGCCAACGTCTCGAAGATCTCCTACTCCGCGGTCTGGAACGCGCTGAAGGTCACCGACCAGGACCCGAACAACAGCAGCAACGTGATCCTGCTGTACAGCGGCGTCTCGCGCAGCAAGTCCCTCAACGGCGGCGACGTCGGCGACTGGAACCGCGAACACGTGTGGGCCAAGTCCCACGGCGACTTCGGCGAGGTGACCGGCCCCGGCACGGACCTGCACCACCTGCGCCCGGCGGACGTGACGGTCAACAGCATCCGCGGCAACAAGGACTTCGACAACGGCGGCAGCACGGTCTCGGGCGGCGGCGGCAGCCTCACCGACTCCGACTCCTTCGAGCCGCGCGACGCCGACAAGGGCGACGTGGCCCGCATGATCCTCTACATGGCGGTCCGCTACGACGGCGGCGACGGCTTCGCCGACCTGGAGCCGAACGAGCAGGTCAACAACGGCAGCAACCCGTACATCGGCAGGCTCTCCGTCCTCAAGGCATGGAACGACGAGGACCCGCCGAGCGCCTTCGAGGAGAAGCGCAACCAGGTCATCTACGACACCTACCAGCACAACCGCAACCCGTTCATCGACCACCCGGAGTGGGTCGAGGCGATCTGGTAGGAGCGGGCACGGCGCCCCGGGGCTCCGTAGCGCTCTGCTGCCGCGCGGCCCCGGAACCGCGGCGGCCGGCGCTGCCGAGCGCTAACGCTCCGTCCGGGGAGCGCCGTACCAGCGCCACCGCGTGCGGCGCGCGTGCCCCGGAAGCTCGCCCCGGCCGGTGGCCCACAGCAGCGTGGGCCACCGGCCGGTGTCGTGCGGGGCGTCCGGGAACAGCCGGGCCAGCGCCCGGTCGCACAGCCCGGCGTCCGGCTCCCACGCGAAGCCGAGCCCCTCGGCGACGTCGTGCAGGTGCACCAGCGTCTCGACGACGCCCATCGCGGCGAACCCCTCCGGGTCGGATGCGCCGAACACATGGTGCGAGCGGACCTCCGGCGGCGTCGTGCGCACCATGGCCGCCAGCAGCGCCCCGCACGCCTCCAGCACCTGCACCAGACCGGCCGCTCCGGCCGTCCGGTCGGCGAAGACGACGTTCGCCGGCCCGCCGGGCCTTCTGCTGCTCCAGACGAACGGCACCTCCGTGTCCGACGGCGGCTCTTCGGGCCCCAGTTGGGCGGCGTAGGCGAACAGGTCGTCGGCGAGGTGCTCGACGGTCTCCCGGCAACTCCACTCCAGGGAACCCGCCCCGGCCTCCCAGTCGGCGCCCTCCGCGCCCCGCAGGGCGGCGACGGCCAGCCGGACCGCGTGGCGCACGTCGTCGGCGGTGACGGGGCCGGGGTCGGGGGCGAGGCCGCGACCGGGGCCGGGGTCGAGGTCGAGGTCGGGCGATCGGTTCGCGTCGGACATGCCGGGACCGTACCAACGATCACCGGACGGCGACCGTGCCTTTCCGTTCGCCTGGGTACGCGTACTCATGCGCAGGTCACCGGCCCCGCCTAGCGTGACGGAATGTCCGAGACCCCCGCTCCCCCGGCCGCCCCGCCAGGCTCGCGCGGCTGGTGCTGCTGTCTGTTGCCGGCCGTGCTGACCCTCGGCTGGTTCTTCGGAGCGGGCCTCCTGCCGGAGAGGGTCGCCTGGTTTCCGTTCTGGCTCGCGGCCGTGCTCTGGAACGGCTCGGGCGGACACGGCGGCATCAGCCACCTCATCGGCTAGGCGAGCCGGGCCCGGCCTGGCCTGGCCCGGCCAGCGGGAGCGTGCCTGCGTCGAGGGGTGCGGCCCGGAGGGGTGCGGCTCAGTCGAGGTGCGTCGGGGCGAACATGCGCAGGACCGCCGGGAGCACCACCACCGACGGGCCCGGTGAGCGCAGTGCCTTCGCCAGGTCCGCCTCCAGGGTCTGCGGGGACGTCCGCACGCCGGGCACGCCGAAGGACTCCGCCAGGGCCGCGTAGTCGGGGCGGGTCAGTTCCGTGGCCGTCGCCTCGCCGAAGGCGTCCGTCATGTACTCGCGCAGGATGCCGTAGCCGCCGTCGTCGACGATCAGCCACGTGACGTTCAGGTCGTGCTGGCGGGCGGTGGCCAGTTCGGCGATCGAGTACAGGGCGCCGCCGTCGCCGGACACGGCGAGCACCGGGCGGGTCGGATCGGCGACCGCCGCGCCCAGCGCCGCCGGGAAGGCGTAGCCGAGGCCGCCTGCGCCCTGGGCGGAGTGCATCTGGTTGGGGCCCTTGGCGTCGAAGGCCGACCATGCCCAGTACGCGAGGACGGTCATGTCCCAGAAGGACGGCGAGTCGGCGGGCAGCGCCCTGCGCACCGAGGCCAACACCTCCTGCTCCAGGTCGAGTTCCTGGGCGGCGATGCGGTCGGCGACCTTCGCCAGGAGGGTCTGGACGCGCTCGGGGGCCGTCGGGTCCCGCCGCCCGGACACCGTCTCCAGCAGCGCCTGCAGCGCGAGGCGGGCGTCCGCGTGGATGCCCAGCGCCGGGTGGTTGGACTCCAGCTTCCCGAGGTCCGCCTCGATCTGCACGACCCGGCCGCGCGGCGTGAACGTGTGGTAGTTGGACGACAGTTCGCCCAGCCCCGAGCCGACCACCAGCAGGACGTCCGCGTCCTCCAGGAAGTCCGTCGTGTGGCGGTCCTCCAGCCAGGACTGCAGGGACAGCGGGTGGTTCCACGGGAAGGCGCCCTTGCCGCCGAAGGTCGTGACGACGGGGGCGTCGATCATCTCCGCCAGCTGCCGCAGCTTGCGCGAGGCGTCGGACCTCACCACTCCCCCGCCCGCGACGATCGCCGGGCGGGCGGCGGTGGACAGCAACCGGGCCGCCACGGCCGTCAGTTCGGGACGCGGGGGCAGCTCGTCCGGGAACGCGTCGCCGCCCGTCACCACGGGGATCGCCGTCTCGGCCAGCAGCACGTCCTGCGGGATCTCCACCCACACCGGGCCGTGCGGGGCCGACAGCGCCGACTTCCACGCCTGTGCGATCGCCGACGGGATCTGGGACTGGGCGCGGACCGTGTGCACCGACTTCACGACGCCCCTGAACGAGGCCGCCTGTTCCGGGAGTTCGTGCAGATAGCCGTGGCGGCGGCCGCCCAGGCCCGCGGTCGGGATCTGGCTGCTGATCGCCAGCACCGGGGCGGACGCGGCCGCCGCCTCCTGCAGGGCCGCCAGGGACGTCAGCGCGCCCGGTCCGGTCGACAGCAGCAGGGGGGCCGCCTCGCCGGTGATCCTGCCGTAGGCGTCCGCCGCGAAGCCCGCGTTGTTCTCCACCCGCAGGCCGACGTAGCGCAGGTCGGAGCGGCGCAGGGCGTCGAACACGCCGAGCGCGTGCTGGCCGGGCAGGCCGAACACGGTCGTCGCGCCGAGCCCGGCCAGGGTCTCCACGACCAGGTCTCCCCCGTTGCGGCCGGGGGGAGGGCTCAGGGCGGCCTCCGTCTGCGCGGCCGTCGGGCGGAGCACCAGGTCGTGGTCGTGGGTCACTTGCCCTCGTTCTCCTCGCGCGCCCCGGCGATCTGACGGGACATGATCGTGGTCAGCTCGTACGCCGTGTGGGACGCGGCCACCGACGTGATCTCCGCGTGATCGTACGCGGGGGCCACCTCGACGACGTCGGCCGAGACCAGGTTGCACGACGCCAGGCCGCGCAGGATCTCCAGCAGCTCGCGGGAGGTCATGCCGCCGGCCTCGGGGGTGCCGGTGCCGGGGGCGTGCGCCGGGTCCAGGCAGTCGATGTCGATGGAGATGTAGAGCGGACGGTCGCCGATGCGCTGCCGCAGCTGGTCGGCCACCTCGTCGGCGCCGCGCCGGTAGACGTCCGCCGAGGTGACGATGCCGAAGCCCATCTTCTCGTCGTCGGTCAGGTCCTGCTTGCCGTAGAGCGGGCCGCGGGTGCCGACGTGGGAGAGGGCCTCGGTGTCGAGGATGCCCTCCTCGACCGCCCGGCGGAACGGCGTGCCGTGCGTGTACTCGGCGCCGAAGTAGGTGTCCCAGGTGTCGAGGTGGGCGTCGAAGTGGAGCAGGGCGACCGGGCCGTGCTTCTTCGCCACCGAGCGCAGCAGGGGCAGGGCGATCGTGTGGTCGCCGCCCAGGGTCATGAGGCGCGCGCCCGTACCGAGCAGGTCGTCCGCCGCGGCCTCGATCGTGTCGACGGCCTCATGGATGTCGAAGGGGTTCGCGGCGATGTCGCCCGCGTCCGCGACCTGGGCGAGGGCGAACGGGGAGGCGTCCTGCGCGGGGTTGTACGGCCGCAGCAGCCGGGACGCCTCACGGATCGCGTTGCCGCCGAAGCGGGCGCCCGGCCGGTACGAGACGCCGGAGTCGAACGGCACGCCCACCACGGCGACGTCGGCACGGCCGACCTCGTCGAGGCGGGGCAGCCGGGCGAAGGTCGCGGGGCCGGCGTACCGCGGGATGCGGGAGGAGTCGACGGGGCCGCGGGGCGTCTCGATGCCGCTCATGGTCGAATGCCTTCTTCCTTACGCTTTATCGCGTATGCACTGCTTCTCATGGGACACCACCGGGGTGCCGGGAGTGACCCTAGGTGGTCGAAAAGCACCCTGGAAGTGTACGTTTCCATCACTCCAGTCGCACTCAGTGGAGGAAACGTCCATCGTGTCGGAGCCCGTGGTACCCCCGACCCCGCCGGTCCCCCTCGCCGCCCTGCTGGCCCGCGAGGACCTCGGTCTGCGGCAGATCGCCGGGCCGTCCGACCCCGGGACGGTCCTGCACGGGGCGCACGCCTCGGAGATGGCCGACCCGTATCCGTATCTGCTGGGCGGCGAGCTGCTGCTGACGGCGGGCGCGCACATCCCGGACCCGGCCGGCTCCGGAACCTCCTTCGACGACTACGTCGCGCGGATCGTGGCCGCGGGCGGCGCGGCCCTGGGCTTCGGCGTCGCGCCCGTGCACGACACCGTGCCGGGCGCGCTGGCCGACGCCTGCGAGACGCACGGGCTGCCGCTGCTCGAGGTGCCGCCGCGGACGACGTTCTCGGCGGTCGCCCGCGCGGTCTGGCAGCTGATGGAGCACGCCCGCACGGCCGAGCTGCGCCGGGTGACGGAGGCGCAGCAGAGCCTCGCCGCCGCCGCCTCACGCCCCGACCCGGTGTCGTCCGTGCTGCACCGGCTCGCCCGGCGGACCGGCGGACGCGCGGTGCTCTACGGGCCGGAGGGCACGCAGATCGCGGCGGCGGGGCCGGCCGGCGCGGAGGACACGTCGCTGGCCCGGCTCGCCCGCGTCCTCGCCCGCCCGGACTCCGCCGCCCCGGTGGCCTCCACCGCCGCCGAGACCACCGCCTCGGGCACCCGGCTCGCCGTCTACGCGCTCGGGGGACGGCAGGGGTTCGTGCTCGGGGTCGCGGCGGCCCGGCGCGACCCCGGTGACCACACCATCGCCTCCGTCGCCGCCGTGCTGCTGTCGCTCCTCACCGGCGAGCACCAGAGCGGCTCGGGAGCCGCTCGCTCCTCCGCGCTCGTGCGGCTGCTGCTGGGCGGTGCGCCCGGCGAGGTGGCGCCGCTGCTGGGCGGCGAGCGGTGGCTCGTCGTGCACGCGCGGCCGCAGGCGCACGCGCCCGATCCCGTGGCGGCCTCCGCGCTGGGCGCGGCGCTCGGCTCGCCGCTGGTCGACCTCGCGGACGACGTCGTCCGGATCCTGGTCCCGGCCGAGCGGGCGCCGGCGCCGCAGCCGGGCTGGACCCTCGGCGTCAGCGCGGACACGGACCCGGCCGGCTGGCCCGCCGCCGACGCGCAGGCGGCCCGCGCGCTGGCCCGGGCCCGCGCGACCCGCTCGGCGCTGGTGCGCCACGGCGCCGGCGCCGGTCTGCTGGACCTGCTGCCCGAAGACGAGGCCCGGGCCCACGCCCGTGCGCTCCTCGCCCCGATCGCCGCGAACGCCCCGCTGACCGAGACGCTGCGCGCCTGGCTGTCCCTGCACGGCAGTTGGGACCGCACGGCGGTGGCCCTGTCCGTGCACCGCAACACCGTGCGGCAGCGGATCACCCGCTGTGCGGACCTGCTGGGGACGGACCTGGACGACGCGGACGTACGGATGGAGCTGTGGTTCGCCCTGAAACACCATTGAGTGACGCGTGTCCCAGCGGCCGGAACTGCGAGGACGCGCACAGCCCGCTGCCTCACAATGGAGACCATGCCGATACCCGGGACGCCCAGCCGCGCCGAACTCGTCGACCATCTCGTCAGGACCCGTATCGCCGGGGACGTCGCCACTCCCCGCGAGAACAACCTCTCCCACTACCGTCAACTCGCCAACGGCGTCCGCAACTTCTGGCTCGGCCTGGAACTCGGCGACCGCTGGAACGACGAGCAGGACGTGCTCGCGGTGATGGCGGAGCGGGTCGGCGTGAACGACGACCCCGAGTACCGCTACGGCCAGGACACCATCGACCCGCAGCTGACGGTCGACGGCCTGGACCGGATGGCGGCCCGGCTGCGCAAGGCGGCCGACGGACGGCAGCGGGTCCTCTTCGCCACCGGCCACCCGGGCGGCCTGCTGGACGTGCACCGCGCCACGGCCGCCGCGCTGCGCGACGCGGGCTGCGAGATCGTCGTCATCCCGGAGGGGCTGCAGACCGACGAGGGGTACGTCTGGCAGCTCGCCGACGTGGCGGTGCTGGAGCACGGGGCCACGCTGTGGCACACCCACTCGGGCGAGCCGATGAAGGCCATCCTCACGGCGCTGGAGCGGGAGGGGCGCCCGCTGCCGGACCTGGTCGTCGCCGACCACGGCTGGGCGGGCTACGCCGGCCGGCACGGCGTCGACTCCGTCGGCTACGCCGACTGCAACGACCCGGCGCTCTTCATCGGCGAGGCGGAGGGCGTCGTCCAGGTGGCCGTCCCCCTGGACGACCATGTCGTCAGCCCGCGCCACTACGACCCGATGGTCGCCTACCTCCTCGCGGAGGCGGGCCTGGCCTAGTCCTCCCGGGGGACGCGGACCACGCCCTCCTGGATCACCGACACCGCGAGCCGGCCGTCCTGCGTGTAGATGCGGGCCTGGCCGAGGCCGCGGCCTCCGTGTGCGGACGGCGACTCCTGGTCGTACAGCAGCCACTCGTCGGCGCGGAACGGACGGTGGAACCACATGGCGTGGTCCAGGGACGCCCCCACGACGTCGCCGACCGCCCAGCCGCCGCGGCCGTGCGCGAGCAGGACCGAGTCCAGGAGCGTCATGTCGGAGACGTACGTGGCGAGGACGACGTGCAGCAGCGGTTCGTCGACGGCGCCGCCGAGCTTTCCGTTGGTGCGGAACCAGACCTGGGAGTGCGGCTCGCGGGGCTCGCCGAACCTCCCGTACGGCGGCTCGTCGACGTAACGCAGGTCGATCGCCTGCCGGGCCTCCAGGAACCGCTCGACGACCGCGGGATCGAGGTGGCCGTAGCCGCGCAGCCGCTCCTCGGACGTGGGCAGCGTGGCCGGGTCCGGCGAGGGCGGCATGGGCGTCTGGTGGTCCAGGCCCTCCTCGTACGTCTGGAAGGACGCCGACAGCGCGAAGATCGGCCGCCCGTGCTGGACGGCGACCGCGCGACGCGTGGTGAAGGAGCGGCCGTCGCGGATGCGCTCGACGTTGTAGACGATGGGCGCGCCCGGGTCGCCCATGCGCAGGAAGTACGCGTGCAGGGAGTGGGCGTGCCGGTCCTCGGGGACCGTACGACCGGCGGCGACCAGCGCCTGGGCCGCCACCTGCCCGCCGAACACGCGCGGGACGACGGCGGACCGGGACTGGCCGCGGAAGATGTTCTCCTCGATCTGCTCCAGGTCGAGCAGATCGAGGAGATCCTGTAGTGCCTGGCTCATGGCGTCTGGTTGTACCGGGCGGTGATTGCCGGGACCTTACAGACCCATGTCCTTGGCGATGATCGTCTTCATGATCTCGCTGGTTCCGCCGTAGATGCGGTTGACGCGGTTGTCCGCGTACAGGCGGGCGATCGGGTACTCGTTCATGAAGCCGTAGCCGCCGTGCAGCTGGAGGCAGCGGTCGATCACGCGGTGGGCGACCTCGGTGCAGAACAGCTTGGCGCTGGCGGCCTCGGCGGGGGTCAGCTCGCCCGCGTCCAGGGCCTCCGTGGCGCGGTCGGCGACGGCCTCGGCCGCGTCCACCTCGGCCTGGCAGGCGGCCAGCTCGAACTTGGTGTTCTGGAAGTGCGCGACCGGCTTACCGAAGACCGTGCGCTCCTGCACGTACTGCTTGGCGAACCGGACGGCGGCCTTGGCCTGCGCGTACGCGCCGTAGGCGATGCCCCAGCGCTCGGAGGCCAGGTTGTGGCCCAGGTAGTAGAAGCCCTTGTTCTCCTCGCCGAGGAGGTCCTCGACGGGCACCTTCACGTCGACGAACGCCAGCTCGGCGGTGTCGGAGGTCTTCAGGCCGAGCTTGTCCAGCTTGCGGCCGACCGAGTAGCCCTCGGCCTTGGTGTCCACCACGAACAGGGAGATGCCGTGGCGGCGGTCCTCGGCGGTGGGCGCCGCGGTGCGGGCGCAGACGATCATGCGGTCGGCGTGGACGCCGCCGGTGATGAAGGTCTTGGAGCCGTTGAGGACGTAGTGCGTGCCGTCCTCGGAGAGCTTGGCGGTGGTCTTCATGCCCGCGAGGTCGGAGCCGGTGCCCGGCTCGGTCATCGCGATCGCCCACATCTCCTCGCCGGAGACGAACTTCGGCAGGAAGCGCTTCTTCTGCTCGTCGTTGGCGAGCATCTTTATGTAGGGCAGACCGAGCAGCACGTGCACGCCGGAACCGCCGAAGGTCACGCCGGCGCGGGCGGTCTCCTCGTACAGGACGGCCTCGAACTTGTAGGAGTCGATGCCGGCGCCGCCGTACTCCTCGTCGACGCGGATACCGAAGACGCCCAGCTCGGCGAGCTTGTAGTAGAAGTCGCGCGGCGCCTGGCCCGCGGCGAACCACTCGTCGTAGACGGGGACGACCTCGGCCTCGATGAAGGCCCGGAGAGTCTCCCGGAACGCCTCGTGGTCCTCGTTGAACACCGTACGGCGCACCGCCGGCCCCTCTCTGCGCCTAAGCCGGCGCCGCTCTCGCGGATGTGGTGCTCGCCGTGGGGGTTGCTCAATGCGTGGTTGAGGTTCCCCTTGGCTAAGCGCTTGCTCAGGGCAACCGTACCGGCCGGTAGGGAGAGGCGTCCAGAGCGTCGGCCGTAACGCTCGTCACTCCCTGGCGGCCGCCGCCGCGAACGCGCCGCGGGCCATGCGGTGCAGCAGCTCGGCGGTGGTCGCGCGGCCGGGCAGGGAACCCGGTCGGCCGAGGTGCGGGGTCGAGTTCAGCAGACCGAAGACCGAGTGCACCGCAGAACGGGCCGCGGGCTCGGCGAGCCCCGGATACACCGCGCGCAGGACCTCCACCCACAGTTCGACGTACTGCCGCTGCAGCTGGCGCACCAGCTTGCGGTCGCTGTCGCGGAGGCGGTCCAGCTCACGGTCGTGCAGGGTGATCAGGGGGCGGTCGTCGAGGGCGAAGTCGATGTGCCCCTCGAGGAGCGAGTCGAGCACCGCCCCGGGGGACACGCCGTCGGCCTCCTGGAGGCGCCGCTTCGCACCTGTCAGCAGCCGCCCGCTGATGCCGACCAACAGCTCGGCGAGCATCGCGTCCTTGCCGGGGAAGTGCCGGTACAGCCCCGGACCGCTGATGCCGACCGCGGCGCCTATCTCGTCGACCCCGACGCCGTGGAACCCTCGCTCGGCGAACAGCCGCGCGGCCTCCCTGAGGATCTGCTCGCGCCGGGTGGGGGCGTCGGTTCTCGTGGCCATGCGAACAATTCTAGACAGGGAGGTTAGCGGTCGTTAACCTGAAGGAAATGGTTAACGCTCATTAACAGTCGATCACTGGGTGAGGGGACCTCGAGGATGGAACAGGCACCGGAGCTGACGAGCGCGGCGGATCCCGCGTCGGAGGCCTGGCGGGCCAACGAGGAGGCGCACCGCGCGCTCGCCGAGGAGCTGCGCGGCAAGCTGGCCGCGGCCCGGCTGGGCGGCGGTGAGAAGGCGCGGGCACGGCACACCGCACGCGGCAAGCTCCTGCCCCGGGACCGGGTCGACGCGCTGCTGGACCCGGGCTCGCCCTTCCTGGAGCTCGCCCCCCTCGCCGCCGACGGCATGTACGACGGACAGGCCCCGGCCGCCGGGGTCATCGCGGGGATCGGGCGGGTCAGCGGGCGCGAGTGCGTGATCGTCGCCAACGACGCCACCGTCAAGGGCGGCACCTACTACCCGATGACGGTGAAGAAGCACCTGCGGGCCCAGGAGGTGGCGCTGGAGAACCGTCTGCCCTGTCTGTATCTGGTCGACTCCGGCGGCGCCTTCCTGCCCATGCAGGACGAGGTGTTCCCGGACCGCGAGCACTTCGGGCGGATCTTCTACAACCAGGCCCGGATGTCCGGGGCCGGCATCCCGCAGATCGCGGCCGTGCTCGGGTCGTGCACGGCCGGCGGGGCGTACGTGCCCGCCATGAGCGACGAAGCCGTCATCGTGCGCGGCCAGGGCACGATCTTCCTGGGCGGCCCCCCACTGGTGAAGGCCGCCACCGGCGAGGTCGTCACCGCGGAGGAGCTGGGCGGCGGCGAGGTGCACTCCCGGGTCTCCGGCGTCACCGACCACCTCGCGCAGGACGACGCGCACGCGCTGCGGATCGTGCGGAACATCGTCGCCACGCTGCCCGCGCGCGGGCCCCTGCCCTGGCAGGTGCGGCCCTCCGTCGAGCCCAAGGTCGACCCCTACGGGCTGACCGGCGCCGTGCCGGTCGACTCCCGCACCCCTTATGACGTGCGCGAGGTCATCGCACGCGTGGTCGACGGCTCCCGCTTCGCGGAGTTCAAGTCCGAGTTCGGGCAGACCCTCGTCACCGGCTTCGCCCGGATCCACGGTCACCCGGTCGGCGTCGTCGCCAACAACGGCATCCTGTTCTCCGAGTCCGCCCAGAAGGGCGCCCACTTCATCGAGCTGTGCGACCAGCGCGGGATCCCGCTGGTGTTCCTGCAGAACATCTCCGGGTTCATGGTCGGCAAGGACTACGAGGCCGGGGGCATCGCCAAGCACGGCGCCAAGATGGTGACGGCGGTGGCGTGCACGCGCGTGCCGAAGCTGACGGTCGTCGTCGGCGGGTCGTACGGCGCCGGGAACTACTCCATGTGCGGCCGGGCGTACTCGCCCCGCTTCCTGTGGATGTGGCCCAACGCGAAGATCTCCGTCATGGGCGGCGAGCAGGCCGCCTCCGTCCTCGCGACCGTCAAGCGCGACCAGTTGGAGGCCGGCGGCCAGGAGTGGCCCGCGCAGGAGGAAGAGGCGTTCAAGGACCCGATCCGCGCGCAGTACGAGCGGCAGGGCAACGCCTACTACGCGACGGCGCGGCTCTGGGACGACGGGGTCATCGAGCCGCAGGAGACCCGGCAGGTGCTGGGTCTGGCCCTGACGGCCTGTGCCAACGCGCCACTGGGCGAACCCCGGTTCGGCGTCTTCCGGATGTGAGGAGGGGACTTCATGTTTGACACAGTGCTCGTGGCCAACCGGGGCGAGATCGCCGTCCGGGTCATCCGCACGCTGCGCGCCATGGGCGTGCGCTCGGTGGCGGTCTTCTCCGACGCCGACGCCGACGCCCGGCACGTCCGGGAGGCGGACACGGCCGTGCGGATCGGTCCACCGTCCGCCGCCGAGAGCTATCTGTCGGTCGAGCGGCTGCTGGAGGCGGCCGCGTGGACGGGCGCGCAGGCCGTCCACCCGGGGTACGGCTTCCTGGCCGAGAACGCCGGCTTCGCGCGCGCCTGCGCCGACGCCGGCCTGGTCTTCATCGGGCCGCCCGCCGACGCCATCGCCCTGATGGGCGACAAGATCCGGGCCAAGGCGACGGTGCGGGAGGCCGGGGTCCCGGTGGTGCCGGGGTCGAGCGGCAGCGGCCTGACGGACGAACAGCTCGTCGCCGCCGCCCACGAGATCGGTGTGCCCGTGCTGCTGAAGCCGAGCGCGGGCGGCGGCGGCAAGGGCATGCGGCTGGTGCGGGACGCGTCCCTGCTGGCCGAGGAGATCGCCGCCGCGCGCCGCGAGGCCCGCGCCTCCTTCGGCGACGACACGCTGCTCGTCGAGCGGTGGATCGACCGGCCCCGGCACATCGAGATCCAGGTCCTGGCCGACGGCCACGGCAACGTGGTCCACCTCGGCGAGCGCGAGTGCTCCCTGCAGCGCCGGCACCAGAAGATCGTCGAGGAGGCGCCCAGCGTCCTGCTCGACGAGGCCACGCGCGCGTCGATGGGCGAGGCGGCCGTGCAGGCGGCGCGCTCCTGCGGGTACCGGGGAGCGGGCACGGTGGAGTTCATCGTCCCGGGCGGCGACCCGTCCTCGTACTACTTCATGGAGATGAACACCCGTCTCCAGGTGGAGCATCCGGTCACCGAACTGGTCACCGGCCTGGACCTGGTGGAGTGGCAGCTGCGGGCGGCGGCCGGCGAGCCGCTGTCCTTCGGCCAGGACGACGTCCGGCTGACCGGGCACGCCGTCGAGGCGCGGGTCTGCGCCGAGGACCCCGCGCGCGGCTTCCTGCCGTCCGGCGGCACGGTGCTGAGGCTGCACGAGCCGCAGGGCGACGGGGTGCGCACCGACTCCGGGCTCGGCGAGGGCGCCGAGGTCGGCAGCCTCTACGACCCGATGCTGTCCAAGGTCATCGCCTACGGCCCGGACCGGGCGAGCGCCCTCAGGAAGCTGCGGGCGGCCCTGGCGGACACCGTCACCCTGGGGGTGCAGACCAACGCCGGGTTCCTGCGGCGGCTGCTGGCCCATCCGGCGGTCGTGGCGGGCGAGTTGGACACCGGGCTGGTGGAGCGGGAGGTCGAGACGCTGGTCACGGCCGACGTCCCGGGGGACGTCTACGCGGCGGCGGCGCTGCTGCGTCAGGCCGCGCTCGCCCCCGAGCCCACGGCGGGCTGGGTGGACCCCTTCTCGGCAGCGGACGGCTGGCGGCTGGGCGGCGAGCCCGCCTGGACCGCGCACCACTTGCAGGTGCCGGGCCACGACCCGGTGACCGTCCGCGTGCGCGGCACGGCCGACGGCGGGTGGGAGGTGCTCCTCGACGGGGAGGAGACCCCCCGGCGGAGCTCCGGGATCCTGCCCCCGCGGCCCGGCGACTCCCGCGTCGCGTGCCGGCTCGACGGCGTCACGCACACCTTCGCCGCCCTGCCGGACGGCACCTGGCTGGGCCGCGACGGCGACGCCTGGCAGGTGCGCGACCACGACCCGGTGGCCGCCTCGCTCACCCGGGGGGCGCACGCGGGCGCCGACTCCCTCACCGCGCCCATGCCCGGCACGGTCACGGTCGTCAAGGTCGCCGTGGGCGACGAGGTGGCCGCCGGTCAGAGCCTGCTGGTCGTGGAGGCGATGAAGATGGAGCACGTCATCTCCGCCCCGCACGCCGGCACGGTCGCCGAACTGGACGTGACGCCGGGCACGACGGTCGCCATGGACCAGGTGCTGGCCGTCATCGCCCCGACCGCCCCGGAGAAGGAGGACCGGTGACGCTCCCCATGGTCGTACCGGCCCCGGGCCTGCCCGCCCGGGTGCGCATCCACGAGGTCGGCGCCCGTGACGGCCTGCAGAACGAGAAGGCGACCGTGCCGACGGACGTCAAGGCGGAGTTCGTGCGCCGCCTCGCCGGCGCGGGCCTCAGCACCATCGAGGCCACCAGCTTCGTCCATCCCCGGTGGGTGCCCCAACTCGCCGACGCGGAGCAGCTGTTCCCGCTGGTCAGCGATCTGGACGCGGCACTGCCGGTGCTCGTGCCGAACGAACGCGGACTGGACCGGGCGCTGGCGCTGGGAGCCCGGCGCGTCGCCGTCTTCGCCAGCGCCACCGAGTCCTTCGCCAAGGCCAACCTCAACCGCACGGTGGACGAGGCGCTGGCCATGTTCGAGCCGGTGGTGGCCCGGGCCAGGGCGCAGGACGTCCATGTGCGCGGCTACCTCTCGATGTGCTTCGGCGACCCCTGGGAGGGCGCCGTCCCGGTCGACCAGGTCGTCCGGGTCTGCCGCGCCCTGCTCGACCTCGGCTGCCACGAGCTGAGCCTGGGCGACACGATCGGCGTGGCCACCCCGGGACACGTCGGGGCGCTGCTGCGCGCGCTGAACGAGGAGGGCGTCGCCACCGACGTGCTGGGCGTGCACTTCCACGACACCTACGGCCAGGCGCTCGCCAACACCGTGGCCGCGCTCCAGCACGGCGTCACCACCGTCGACGCCTCGGCGGGCGGTCTCGGCGGTTGTCCGTACGCCAAGTCCGCCACCGGAAACCTCGCCACCGAAGACCTCGTGTGGATGCTGCAGGGCCTCGGCATCGACACCGGGGTCGACCTCGGCCGTCTCGTCGCCACGAGCGAGTGGATGGCCGGCCACCTGGGCCGACCCAGCCCGTCCCGCACCGTCCGAGCCCTCTCCCACAAGGACCAGTGACCCGACATGGACCACCGCCTCTCCCCTGAGCTGGAAGAACTCCGCCGCACCGTGGAGGAGTTCGCGCACGACGTGGTCGCTCCCAAGATCGGCGACTTCTACGAGCGGCACGAGTTCCCTTACGAGATCGTCCGCGAGATGGGCCGCATGGGCCTGTTCGGGCTGCCGTTCCCCGAGGAGCACGGCGGCATGGGCGGCGACTACCTCGCCCTGGGCATCGCGCTGGAGGAACTCGCGCGCGTCGACTCGTCCGTGGCGATCACCCTGGAGGCGGGCGTCTCGCTGGGCGCCATGCCGATCCATCTCTTCGGCACCGAGGAGCAGAAGCGCCAGTGGCTGCCGAGGCTGTGCTCGGGCGAGATCCTCGGCGCCTTCGGACTGACCGAGCCGGACGGCGGCTCCGACGCGGGCGCGACGCGCACGACGGCCCGTCTCGACCCCGACACGGACGAGTGGGTGATCAACGGCACCAAGTGCTTCATCACCAACTCGGGCACGGACATCACCGGCCTGGTCACGGTGACGGCGGTGACGGGCCGCAAGCCGGACGGCCGGCCGCTGATCTCCGCGATCATCGTCCCGTCCGGCACCCCGGGCTTCACGGTCGCGGCGCCGTACTCGAAGGTCGGCTGGAACGCCTCCGACACCCGTGAACTGTCCTTCTCCGACGTGCGGGTCCCCGCGGCGAACCTGCTGGGCGAGGAGGGCCGCGGGTACGCCCAGTTCCTGCGGATCCTCGACGAGGGCCGCATCGCCATCGCCGCGCTGGCGACCGGGCTCGCGCAGGGCTGTGTGGACGAGTCGGTGAAGTACGCCAAGGAACGGCACGCGTTCGGCCGTCCGATCGGCGCCAACCAGGCCGTCCAGTTCAAGATCGCCGACATGGAGATGAAGGCCCACACGTCCCGTCTCGCCTGGCGGGACGCGGCCTCGCGGCTGGTGGCGGGCGAGCCGTTCAAGAAGGAGGCGGCCCTGGCGAAGCTGTACTCGTCGACGATCGCCGTGGACAACGCGCGGGACGCCACCCAGGTGCACGGGGGGTACGGGTTCATGAACGAGTACCCGGTGGCCCGGATGTGGCGCGACTCCAAGATCCTGGAGATCGGCGAGGGCACGAGCGAGGTGCAGCGGATGCTGATCGCCCGGGAGTTGGGGCTCACCGGCTGAGCCAGGGCGTCGCAGCCCGCGGGCGGCGGCTGCGGCCGCCCGGACCGGGCGCCGGTTCGGGCGCCGGTTCGGGCGCCGGTTCGGGCGCCGGTTCGGGCGCCGGTTCGGGCGCCGGTTCGGGCGTTGACCGAAAGCCGTCCCGACAGCGGCAGGGGTGCGGTCCCTCGGGGACCGCACCGGCCGGCAGGGCGGCCGCCGATGTCCCCCTCGAGGCCGCCCGGACGTTCTTCACTTCCTCGGGCGGACGTCAACCCCGAGACCCAAGAAGCCTCCTGAAGACCCGTCCGCCTTTGATCCACAGGCAGGACACAGAAAGCAGACGCGACTCGCTCCGGGCGCTCCCGCCCCCGGGGCTGCCCTCTGGACAGGACCTGAGGTTAGGCTAACCTACATTCGAACCGTCCCCGGGTGATCCCGCCCCGTTCGAAAGTAGCCAGACTCATGTCCAACGCCAGAGCCGCCCGTCCCACCCGCCGTGGCATCCTCGCCGCCGGTGGCGCCCTCGGCCTCGGTGCCGTGCTCGCCGCCTGCGGGGACGAGGACGCGAGCACGAGCGACTCCCGGTCGTCGGCGGGCGCGTCGGCCAAGTCGGGCCCCTGGACGTTCAAGGACGACCGCGGCACCACGGTGAAGCTCGACCGGATCCCCGCGAACATCGTCGCCTTCACCGGCGTCGGCGCGGCCCTCCACGACTACGGAATCCAGGTCAAGGGCGTGTTCGGTCCGACCAGAACCGCCGCGGGCAAGGCCGACGTCCAAGCCGGCGACATGGACGTCTCCAAGGTGACCGTCCTCGGCAACGTCTGGGACGAGTTCAACGTCGAGAAGTACGCAGCCCTCGCGCCCGACGTCCTCATCTCCACGATGTTCGACAGCGCCGGGACCCTCTGGTACGTCCCCGAGGCCTCCAAGGACAAGATCGCCAAGCTCGCCCCGAGCGTCGGCATCTCCGTCTACGACCGTCAGCTGACCGCTCCGCTGCAGCGCATGTGGGAACTGGCCGAGTCGCTCGGCGCCGACATGACGGCGGCCGCGGTCACCGACGCCAAGAAGAAGTTCGAGGACGCGGCCGCCCGGCTGCGCGCCGCCGCCAAGGCCAAGCCCGACATCAAGGTGATGGCCGGTTCCGCGAGCGCCGAACTGTTCTACGTCTCCGGCACCAACCTCTCCATCGACCTGGAGTACTTCAAGGCTCTCGGCGTGAACTTCGTCGAGCCGCCGGAGAGCGCGAAGGCCCAGGGCGGCGGCTGGTACGAGTCGCTGAGCTGGGAGAACGTCGACAAGTACCCGGCCGACATCATCATGATGGACGACCGTTCCTCGACCATCCAGCCCGCCGACATCACCGAGGCGACCTGGAAGAAGCTGCCGGCGGTGAAGGCCGGTCAGGTCATCGCGCGCTCACCCGAGCCGATCCTGTCCTACGACAAGTGCGTGCCGCTGCTGGAGAACCTCGCCGAGGCTCTCGAGAAGGCGAAGAAGGTCGCCTGAGCAAGAGCGGCCTGCCGTCGCGGGTGGGCTGCGGGCCGACTGCGGCCGGTCGCGCAGCCACCCGCGCCCCTGAAGACGCTCCCCTCACCCCCACGTTCGCAGGAGCCCCCCATGACCACCGCCGTCGCCGCGCCCTTCCGGTTCTTCTCCCTCCAGGTGGCACGGACTCGGCGGCTGTCGTCGTCCCTGGTCCGGGTCACCTTCGCCGGGGAGGACCTGCAGCACTTCTTCTCCGACGGGCGCGACCAGTCGCTGTCGCTGTTCCTGCCGCATCCGGGGCAGACCGAGCCGCAGGTCCCCTTCGAGCTCGGGGACGGCTGGTGGCAGGGGTGGCGTGAACTGCCGGACGGCGTGCGGGCGGTGATGCGTTCGTACACGCTGCGGGCCCTGCGCGGCGACGCGCTCGGACGCACCGCCGAGATCGACGTCGACTTCGTGCTGCACACCCCCGCCGGGCCCGCCTCCGCCTGGGCCTCGCGCGCGGCCGCCGGGGACCGGGTGGTGCTGCTCGGGCCCGCGGTGGCCGACAACCGGGCGATCCGGTTCCGGCCGCCGCACGACACCGACCTGGTGCTGCTGTGGGGCGACGAGACCGCGCTGCCGGCCATCGCGTCGATCCTGGAGTCCCTGCCGGCCGGACAGCGGGTCCGGGTCTGGCTGGAGGCCCACGACCCCGGTGGGGTCCAGGAGTTGCCGACCGCGGCGGACGCCGAGGTGACATGGGTCGTCGGGGAGGGTTCCGTCGACGCCGTCCGCGCGGCCCGCCTGCCGGCCGCCGAACGCCCCTACGTCTGGATCGCGGGCGAGTCGGGGTCCGTGAAGGCGCTGCGCCGGCACTTCGTGCAGGAGCGGGGCGTCGACCGGCGCCGGGTCACCTTCGTCGGGTACTGGCGCCGGGGCATGAGCGAGGAGCAGCTCCGCGAGGCGGAGTAGCCGACCGTCGCCCCACCGTCAGCCGGCCGTCCTCCCACCGTCAGCGGGCCGTCCTCCCACCGTCAGCGGGCCGTCGCCCCACCGTCGGCCGGCCGTCGCCACAGCGCGCCTCCGCCGCAGGTCGGCGCGGGTTGCAGAGGTGATCGCGGACGTGATCACCGTCACGGCGGACCCAGGATCTTCCCCTTTCAACTTAGGTTAGGCTAACCTAAGTTGACCTCAGGCTCCGTCCCCGAGTCCGTCCCGCCCAGGACCCCGTCCCCACCCCCGGAGGACCCCCACCATGCGCTCGCACCTGCTCAATGACACGACCGCTGAGCAGTACCGCCGCTCCGTGACCGAAGGAGTCGAGCGGGTGGCCGCCAAACTCGCCGCCACCGACCGGCCGTTCACCGGTGTCACGGTCGACGACCTCGCGCCCCGCATCGACGGGATCGACCTCGACCAGCCCCTGGGCGACACCGCCGCCGTGCTGGACGAGCTGGAGGAGGTCTACCTCCGCGACGCGGTCTACTTCCACCACCCGCGCTATCTCGCCCACCTCAACTGCCCGGTCGTCATCCCCGCCGTGCTGGGCGAGGCGGTCCTGTCCGCCGTCAACTCCTCCCTCGACACCTGGGACCAGTCGGCGGGCGGCACCCTCATCGAGCGCAAACTGATCGACTGGACGTCCGCCCGCATCGGCCTCGGTCCCGCCGCCGACGGGGTGTTCACCTCCGGCGGCAGCCAGTCCAACCTGCAGGCCCTGCTGCTGGCCCGCGAGGAGGCGAAGTCCGACTCCCTGGCGAAACTGCGCGTCTTCGCCTCCGACGTCAGTCACTTCAGCGTGAAGAAGTCGGCGAAACTGCTGGGCCTGGGCCCGGACGCCGTGGTCTCCATCCCCGTGGACCACGACCAGCGCATGCAGACCGTCGCGCTCGCCCGTGAGCTGGAGCGCTGCAGGAAGGACGGCCTCGTCCCCATGGCCGTCGTCGCCACCGCCGGCACCACCGACTTCGGCTCCATCGACCCGCTGCCCGAGATCGCCGAACTGTGCGAGCAGTTCGGCGCCTGGATGCACGTCGACGCCGCCTACGGCTGCGGGCTCCTCGCCTCCGTGAAGTACCGGGACCGGATCGACGGCATCGAGCGCGCCGACTCCGTCACCGTCGACTACCACAAGTCCTTCTTCCAGCCCGTGAGTTCGTCCGCCGTGCTGGTCCGCGACGCCGCCACGCTCCGCCACGTCACCTACCACGCCGAGTACCTCAACCCGCGCCGCATGGTGCAGGAACGCATCCCCAACCAGGTGGACAAGTCCCTGCAGACCACCCGCCGGTTCGACGCGCTCAAGCTGTGGATGACCCTGCGCACGATGGGCGCCGACGGCATCGGACAGCTCTTCGACGAGGTCTGCGACCTGGCCGTCGAGGGCTGGCGGCTGCTGGCCGCGGACCCGCGCTTCGACGTCGTCGTCCAGCCGTCGCTCTCCACCCTCGTCTTCCGCTGCATCCCCGCCGCCGTCACCGACCCCGCCGAGATCGACCGCGCCAACCTCTACGCCCGCAAGGCCCTGTTCGCCTCCGGCGACGCGGTGGTCGCCGGCACCAAGGTCGGCGCCCGGCACTACCTGAAGTTCACCCTGCTCAACCCCGAGACCACGGCCGACGACATCGCCGCCGTCCTCGACCTGATCGCCGGCCACGCCGAGCAGTACCTGGGAGAATCCCTTGACCGCGCTTGCTGAATCCCCGCACACCATCCGTGACTTCGTGGGGATCGGGCTCGGCCCCTTCAACCTCGGACTGGCCTGTCTGACCGAGCCCATCGCGGAACTCGACGGCGTCTTCCTGGAGTCGAAGCCCGACTTCGAGTGGCACGCGGGGATGTTCCTCGACGGCGCCCACCTCCAGACCCCGTTCATGTCGGACCTGGTCACGCTCGCCGACCCGACGTCCCCGTACTCCTTCCTCAACTACCTGAAGGAGAAGGGCCGGCTGTACTCGTTCTACATCCGCGAGAACTTCTACCCGCTGCGCGTCGAGTACGACGACTACTGCCGCTGGGCCGCGAACAAGCTGAGCAGCGTGCGCTTCTCGACGACGGTCGCCGAGGTCACGTACGACGAGGCCGACGCGCTCTACGCCGTGCGGACCACCGACGGGGACGTGTACCGCGCCCGGCACCTCGTCCTCGGCACCGGCACCACTGCCTACGTCCCGCCGGCCTGCGCCGGACTCGGCGGCGACTTCCTGCACAACTCCCGCTATCTGCAGCACAGGGCGGAGCTGCGGAAGAAGGACTCGATCACGCTGGTCGGCTCCGGGCAGTCGGCCGCCGAGATCTACCTCGACCTGCTCGCCGAGATCGACGTCCACGGCTACCAGCTGAACTGGGTCACCCGCTCCCCGCGCTTCTTCCCGCTGGAGTACACCAAGCTCACGCTGGAGATGACCTCCCCGGAGTACGTCGACTACTTCCGGGCGCTGCCGGAGCAGACCCGCTACCGCCTCGCGTCCGAGCAGAAGGGCCTGTTCAAGGGCATCGACGGCGACCTCGTCAACGAGATCTTCGACCTGCTCTACCAGAAGAACCTCGGCGGGCCCGTCCCCACCCGCCTGCTGACCAACTCGGCCCTCACCGGGGCGCGTCACGCGGACGGCGCCTACACCCTCTCCTTCCGCCAGGAGGAGCAGGGCAAGGACTTCGAGCTGAACTCGCAGGGCCTGGTCCTGGCCACCGGCTACCACTACGCCGAGCCGGAGTTCCTCGCGCCGGTCAGGCACAGACTGCGCTACGACTCCCACGGCAACTTCGACGTCGGCCGCAACTACGCCATCGACACCACCGGCCGGGGCGTGTTCCTGCAGAACGCCGGCGTGCACACGCACAGCGTCACCTCCCCGGACCTCGGCATGGGCCCGTACCGCAACAGCTACATCATCCGCGAGCTGCTCGGCAGCGAGTACTACCCGGTCGAGAAGACCATCGCGTTCCAGGAGTTCGGCATATGACAACCCCCTCGGCCGCCGTCGGCCGACTCACCCTGCGCCCCCTCGACCCCCTGCGGGACGCCGAGCTGCTGCACGGCTGGGTGACGCACCCCAAGGCCGCCTACTGGATGATGCAGGACGCGAAACCGGTGGACGTCGAGCGGGCCTACCTGGACATCGCCGCCGACGAGCACCACCACGCGCTCCTCGGACTGCACGACGGCGAGCCCGCCTTCCTGATGGAGTACTACGACCCCGCCCACCGCGAGCTGGTCGGTCTGTACGAGCCGCGCCCCGGCGACGTCGGGATGCACTTCCTGGTCGCCCCGACGGACCGGCCGGTGCACGGCTTCACCCGCGCGGTGATCACGGCCGTCATGGCACACCTCTTCGCGGACCCGGCGGTCGAGCGCGTCGTCGTCGAGCCGGACGTCTCCAACAAGGCCGTGCACGCGCTCAACGAGGCCGTCGGCTTCGTGCCCGAGCGGGAGATCCGCAAGCCGGAGAAGCAGGCCCTGCTGAGCTTCTGCACCCGCGAGCAGTTCGTCGCCGCGACGGGGGTGACGGCATGAGCCTCGCCGACGCCGTGGCCCACCTCTCCCCCGAGCGCTGGGCGCAGGCCAACCGCCTGCTGGTGCGCAAGGCCCTCGCGGAGTTCGCCCACGAGCGGCTCGTCACGCCCGAGGAGAAGGACGGCCGGTACGTCGTCCGCAGCGACGACGGGCTGACGTACTACCGCTTCACCGCCGTCCGCCGCGCCCTCGACCACTGGCAGGTGGACGCCGACTCCATCACCCGCACCCGCGACGACGCCGAACTGCCCGTCGACGCACTGGACTTCTTCATCGAGCTGAAGTCGACGCTGGGCCTGAGCGACGAGATCCTGCCGGTCTATCTGGAGGAGATCTCCTCCACCCTCTCCGGCACCTGCTACAAGCTCGCCAAACCGCAGATCACGTCGGCGGAGCTGGTCCGCAGCGGGTTCCAGGCCATCGAGACCGGGATGACCGAGGGCCACCCCTGCTTCGTCGCCAACAACGGGCGGCTCGGCTTCGGCATCCACGAGTACCTGTCCTACGCGCCGGAGACGGCGAGCCCCGTCCGGCTGGTGTGGCTGGCCGCGCACCGCTCGCGGGCCGCGTTCACGGCGGGCGCCGGCATCGAGTACGAGTCGTTCGTGCGCGACGAGCTGGGCTCGGCGACCGTCGAACGGTTCGACGCGGTTCTGCGCGAGCGGAACCTGGACCCGGCCGACTACCTCCTCATTCCCGTCCACCCCTGGCAGTGGTGGAACAAGCTCGCCGTCACCTTCGCGGCCGAGATCGCCCGCGGGAACCTGGTGTGCCTGGGCGAGGGCGACGACGAGTACCTGGCGCAGCAGTCCATCCGCACCTTCTTCAACCGGTCCCACCCCGAGAAGCACTACGTGAAGACGGCCCTGTCCGTCCTCAACATGGGCTTCATGCGCGGACTGTCGGCCGCCTACATGGAGGCGACCCCGGCGATCAACGACTGGCTGGCCCAGCTCGTCGACAACGACCCGGTGCTGAAGTCGACGGGCCTGTCGATCATCCGCGAGCGGGCCGCCGTCGGCTACCGGCACCTGGAGTACGAGGCCGCGACGGACCGCTACTCGCCGTACCGCAAGATGCTGGCGGCGCTGTGGCGGGAGAGCCCGGTGCCGACGCTCCGGGACGGCGAGTCGCTCGCGACGATGGCCTCGCTGGTCCATGTGGACCACGAGGGACGGTCGGTGGCCGGCGCGCTGATCGAGCGCTCCGGCCTGGCCCCGACGGAGTGGCTGCGCGCCTACCTCCAGGCGTACTACACGCCCCTGCTGCACAGCTTCTACGCCTACGACCTGGTGTTCATGCCGCACGGCGAGAACACGATCCTCGTGCTGCGCGACGGGGTCGTGCAGCGGGCGATCTACAAGGACATCGCCGAGGAGATCGCCGTCATGGATCCGGACGCGGTGCTGCCGCCCGAGGTCCGCCGCATCCGCGTCGAGGTGCCCGAGGACACGAAGCTCCTGTCCATCTTCACGGACGTCTTCGACTGCTTCTTCCGGTTCCTCGCGGCCGGCCTCGCCACCGAGGGGATCCTGGCGGAGGACGACTTCTGGCGCACGGTCGCCGAGGTCACCCGCGCCTACCAGGAGGCGAACCCCGAACTGGCCGACCGGTTCCGCCAGTACGACATGTTCGCCCCCGAGTTCGCCCTGTCCTGCCTCAACCGCCTCCAGCTGCGCAACAACCGGCAGATGGTGGACCTGGCGGACCCGTCGGGCGCCCTGCAGCTGATCGGCACCCTGAAGAATCCCGTCGCAGGGTTCTGATCGAGGCGGACGGGCTCCCCGGGTACGGTCCCCGGGGAGCCCGTCGTCGTCCTCGTCGGCCGCGAGCGGAACCCTTTGGAAGAATCGCCGCATGGCGGAAATCATCCAGAAGGACGGCACCTGGGTCTTCGACGGCGAGGCCCTGCGTCTCACCCCGGGCCGGGACAGGAACGTCAGCACGCTCCGCCGGACTCTGGGTGAACTCGTCGTCCCGCTCGAAGCGTTGGCGGGGATCTCGTTCGAGCAGGGCAGGAGGGCCGGCCGGCTCAGGCTGCGGCTGCGCGACGGCGCGGACCCCCTGCTGCACGCGACCGGCGGCCGGCTGGCCGAGCCGCACGATCCCTACCAGCTCACCGTCGACGACCGGTACGGCGTCGCCGAGTACCTCGTGGACGAGGTACGCGACGCCCTGCTGCTGGACCGGGTTCCGTCCGGCCCCGTGGGCGCGTACCTGCTGCCGGGGCCGGCCGTCCCCCTGTCGGCCTCCGCCGGGGACGGCACGGCGAGCTTCGACGGCGAGCGGGTGCGTCTGGAGTGGAACTGGAAGACGGAGGAGGCCAAGGCCTCCGCGGGCGCCCGCAGCATCGGAGTCGAGGACATCACGGCCGTCGAGTGGCATCCCGCCGCCGGTCTGGAGTGCGGCTGTCTGCGGTTTCGGGTGCGCGGCGCGGTCAGCAAGGCCCCGCCGCGGTACGACCCCGACGCCGTGCAGCTGTGGGGCTTCCGCCGGGACCCGTTGATGGCCCTGGTCGCGGCCGCGGTGCAGGCCCGGCTCCCGCATCCGGCCGCCGCCCCCGAGGACGCCGTGCCGCCGCGGCCCGAGCCCGGATCCGCCTCGGACGGCGGCCACGACGCCCTGCTGCGCCGTCTGCGCGAGCTGGGCGATCTCCACCGCGACGGCGTCCTGACGGACGAGGAGTTCACGATGGCCAAGCGGGCGGTCCTCACCCGCATGTAGCGGAGGGTGAGGACCGCCCGCCGGAGCCGGGGGCGCCCCGTCTTCCGGGCGCACCGGCCGGGTCACTTCGCCGTGCGGGCCACCGTGAAGTGGTCGATGCGGTCGCCCGTCTCCGCGATGCCCTGGACCTTCAGGGTCGTGCGGTGGCCCTTCGGCGCGGGGGTGACGTCCACGCGCAGGAACGAGTAGTTCAGGTAGCGCACACGCGACCAGGTGACGGTCTCGTTCTGCTTGCCGTCCTTGAGGTTGACGAAGGAGGCCACCGAGTCGACCTCGTTCTCGTGCCCCTCGTACGAGTCCGGGGCGGTGAAGGCGTACAGGCTGCGGCCGGCCGCACCCGCCGTGACGTACACCACGCCCTCGGTCTCGGGGTAGGCCGTGCCGCCGATCGGGAGCTTCTTGGTGACCGCGCCGCCCTTGATGACGTCGGTGCGCTCGTACTGGTGGTTGTGGCCGTTGATGACCAGGTCCACCTGGTACTTGTCGAACAGCGGCACCCACTCCTGGCGCACGCCCCCCTCCGAGGCGTGCGCGGTGGAGGTGCAGTAGGCGCAGTGGTGGAAGAACACCACGACGAAGTCGATGTCCTTCGCGGCCCGGAACTTCTTCAGCCGGCCCTCGAGCCACCTCGTCTGGGTGCCGCCGGAGATGCCGAGGTTGGCCGGGATCTCGAAGGAGACGTCGTTGGGGTCCAGCGAGATGATCGCCGTGTTGCCGTGGACGAAGGAGTACACGCCCGGGAGGTTCTTCTTGTCCGGCCCGTTGTCCGGGAGGCTCCAGCGGGCTTCCTCGCCGCCGTAGCCGTTGGGCGAGTACCAGGCCTCCATGTCGTGGTTGCCGTACGACACCATCCACGGCACCGACTTCGAGACGGACTCCGTCTGGGCGAGGAACTGGTCCCAGGTGCGCGAGTCGAAGCCGGTGTCGGAGGTCTTGCCCTGGCCGGCCGGGTCGCCGTAGGCGATGTCACCGGCGTGCAGGTGGAAGGCCGGGTTCTGGCCGAGGATCAGGCTGTCGTTGGCCAGCGCGTGGTAGCTGACGCCCTGGTCGCCGAAGGCCGTGAAGGTGAAGGGCGCCTTGTGGGCGGGGGCGGTGGTGAAGGTGCCCAGGGTGCCCAGCAGGTGCGGCTCGGCCGGGTCGAAGCCCGCGTGACCGGCGCCGTAGTAGTACGTCCTGCCCGGCTTGAGGTGGGTGAGCTTGGCGTGCACGTAGTACTGGGTGTGATCGCCGCCGGCGCCGACCCCGGCCGGAGTGTGGAGGGTGCGCACCTCGGCCTCGATCCTGTGGGAGAGGTCCCAGGGGTGGGCGCCGATGCGGATGAACGGCTTCCTGACGGCGACGGGGACCTGCCAGGAGACGGTGATCTCGGTGCGCGGGTCGTTGCCGTAGGCGAGGTGGCGGCCGAAGGGGGCGACGAGGGCGCCGTCGACGGTCTCGGTGTGCGAGAGGGGTTGCGTGGGAACGGCGGCCCGGGCGGTGGCGCCGGTCACGAACGCGCCACCGGTGACGGCGCCCAGCGTGACGGCGCCGCCTCTGATCATCGCGCGCCGGGAGAACTTGGCGCGCAGGTACTCGTGCTGCTCGGCCATGCTCATACGGTCGGCGAGCTGCTCGGGTACGCCCATGCGAGGAGTGTCCATGACGTCTGAAACTCGTCGCCTCGGGCGACGGGCCGCAGGACGCCACATGGACGGTTCGCGAACAGGGGCTCATAACACATTCAACGTTGCCCCAAGGCTCCTTAACAGGTGCCTGCCCGAAATCGGGCACGTTTCTTGCGAAACCGGCCCGCGTCCCTCAGGATCTACGGGTGCACGAGGAACTTGTCGATCATCTGACGCGCTCCACGCCCCTTCAGCGGGGCGAGGCGCTGCGGGTGGTCCAGGACGTGCTCGCCTACTTCGACGAGACGACCGAGGACTACGTCCGTCGCCGCCACCGCGAGCTCCAGGCCCAGGGCCTGGTGAACGCGGAGATCTTCGAACGGATCGAGGCGGACCTGAAATACCGGGCGGTCGCGCCGCCGGAGCTCACGCTCAGGCAGCTGCGCCGCATGGTCTACGGCTGAGGAATACCTATATATGTGCGGAATTGTCGGATACATCGGCAAGCGTGACGTGGCCCCGCTGCTGCTGGAGGGTCTCCAGCGGCTCGAGTACCGCGGGTACGACTCGGCCGGCATAGTCGTCACCTCCCCCAAGACGGCCGGCCTGAAGATGGTCAAGGCCAAGGGACGGGTCCGTGACCTGGAGGCCAAGGTCCCGGCGCGCTTCAAGGGCACCACCGGCATCGCCCACACCCGCTGGGCCACCCACGGCGCCCCCTCCGACGTGAACGCCCACCCGCACATGTCGGCCGACCTCAAGGTCGCCGTCGTCCACAACGGCATCATCGACAACGCCTCCGACCTGCGCAGGAAGCTCGAGGCCGACGGCGTCGAGTTCCTCTCCGAGACGGACACCGAGGTGCTCGTGCACCTCATCGCCCGCGCCCAGGCCGACAAGCTCGAGGACAAGGTCCGCGAGGCGCTGCGCGTGGTCGAGGGCACCTACGGCATCGCCGTCATGCACGCCGACTTCTCGGACCGCATCGTCGTCGCCCGCAACGGCTCCCCGGTCGTCCTCGGCATCGGCGAGAAGGAGATGTTCGTCGCCTCGGACATCGCCGCCCTCGTCGCCCACACCCGCCAGATAGTCACGCTCGACGACGGCGAGATGGCCACCCTCAAGGCGGACGACTTCCGCACCTACACCACCGAGGGCACCCGCACCACCGCCGAGCCGACCACCGTGGAGTGGGAGGCCGCCTCCTACGACATGGGCGGCCACGACACCTACATGCACAAGGAGATCCACGAGCAGGCCGACGCCGTGGACCGCGTGCTGCGCGGCCGTATCGACGACCGCTTCTCCACCGTTCACCTCGGCGGCCTCAACCTGGACGCCCGCGAGGCGCGCCAGATCCGCCGTGTGAAGATCCTCGGCTGCGGCACCTCGTACCACGCGGGCATGATCGGCGCCCAGATGATCGAGGAGCTCGCCCGCATCCCCGCCGACGCCGAGCCGGCGTCCGAGTTCCGCTACCGCAACGCGGTCGTGGACCCCGACACGCTGTACATCGCCGTCTCGCAGTCCGGTGAGACGTACGACGTGCTGGCGGCGGTCCAGGAGCTGAAGCGCAAGGGCGCCCGGGTGCTGGGCGTCGTCAACGTGGTCGGCTCGGCGATCGCCCGCGAGGCCGACGGCGGCGTGTACGTGCACGCCGGCCCCGAGGTCTGCGTCGTGTCGACCAAGTGCTTCACGAACACCACGGTGGCCTTCGCGCTGCTCGCCCTGCACCTCGGCCGCACCCGCGACCTGTCCGTGCGCGACGGCAAGCGGATCATCGAGGGCCTGCGCAAGCTGCCCGCCCAGATCGCCGAGATCATGGAGCAGGAGGCGGAGATCGAGAAGCTGGCCGAGCAGCTCGCCGAGGCCCGCTCGATGCTCTTCATCGGCCGCGTCCGGGGCTACCCGGTCGCCCGTGAGGCCTCCCTGAAGCTCAAGGAGGTCTCGTACATCCACGCCGAGGCCTACCCCGCCTCCGAGCTCAAGCACGGCCCGCTGGCCCTCATCGAGCCCGCGCTCCCGACGGTCGCGATCGTCCCCGACGACGACCTGCTGGAGAAGAACCGCGCCGCCCTGGAGGAGATCAAGGCCCGCAGCGGCCGGATCATCGCGGTCGCCCACCAGGAGCAGGAGAAGGCCGACCAGACGATCGTCGTGCCCAAGAACGAGGACGAGCTGGACCCGATCCTCATGGGCATCCCGCTCCAGCTCCTCGCCTACTACACGGCGAAGGCGCTCGGGCGTGACATCGACAAGCCGAGGAACCTCGCGAAGTCGGTCACGGTCGAGTAGTCCTCCCCGCCGACGCGGAGCGGCCCCCCACGTGCGCCACCGCCACGTGGGGGGCCGCTCTGCTGCCGGGGACGCCCAACTCCCCGGCGTCGGCTGCCGATCAGCCCGTGGCCGTCACGCCGGGGCGGGCAGCGCGTCGCGGAACCGACGTGGGCCAGTGGGCCAGCGCCGCGGTCGCCGCGTACCAGGCCACCGCGCCCGCCGCGACGGCGAACCAGCCGCCGGCCTTGGCGAGACCGTCGCCGTCGGCGAACCGGGCGACGGCCATCAGCACGAGCCCGACGCAGAACAACCCGTAGACGGCCTGGCCGAGTTGGTCGCCCCCGGCGAGGGTCAGGGAGAGCGCCACGAGGGCGAACAGGAGCAGGAAGAGCCCCGCGGCGTTGTCGGAGACCTGGGCGCCGGCCGAGACGGCCCAGGTGAACCAGAAGGCGCCGAGGACGGTGTAGGCGGTGCCGGCGGCCGCGTCACGGTCCCGGAGGGCGAACAGGCCGGCGACGAACAGCGCGACGCCGCCGACGTAGTGGGCGACGGACACGGCGTCCGCGGCCGTCACGCCGTCGATGAGGCCGGTGTACCCGAGCCCGAAGGCCAACAGGGTGACGCCCAGGGCGAGTCGGCCGGCGACCGTGGTGGTGCTGATTCCCGCAGAGACGTCGTTGTCCACGGCGGGCTCCCTTCATGCATGTGCAGTTGTGTGAGCGATATATGCCCTTCACAAAGGCACAAACACCCCTACGCGTCAGTAGATTCATGCGGCGCGACAAGGGGGGCCGGACGTGCCGGGATCTCAACTCACCTGGGAGGACGGCGAGTCAGGGGATGACGACGACGGGCCGCTTGGCCCGCTTGGCGAGCCGCCCGGCGACGGAGCCGAAGATCCGCCCGACGATGCCGTGCGTCGACCCGACGACGATCGCGTCGGCCTCGTACTCCCGGCCGACCTCTTCGAGTTCATGACAGATGTCGCCGCCCCGCTCGACCAGGATCCAGGGCACCTCGGCCAGGTAGTCCGCGCACGCGAGCTCCAGACCGAGCACCTCGGTGCGGTGATCGGGCACGTCGACGAAGACGGGCGGCTCGCAGCCGGCCCACACCGTGGTCGGCAGCCGGTTGGCGACATGGACGATGATCAGGCCCGACCCGGAGCGATGGGCCATGCCGATGGCGTACGCGAGAGCGCGTTCACTGGACGTGGAGCCGTCGAAGCCGACGACCACCCCGTGCTTGAAGGCGGGATCGCAGGAATGGCGTGCCTCTTCAGCCGCCAGGGGCTCGGCCGCCGTAGGGTCGGCGACGGGCCGCTTGCGGTCCGCGGGTTCGAAGAATTCGTGACCGGCCATGGCTGTCTCGGCGTATTGATCCTTATACGGGTGGGACGCGGCGGTGGGCGGCGGAGCTGTCCGGGAATCATCTTCCCAACCCCATACCCCCAAGGGTACGGCGGCACGCCTCCTGGGCCCAGAGCCCGCACGCCCCCGGTGGGGGTTCCAGGGAGCATGCACGAGCGAACGCCCGTAACGCAATGGTTGCTGCCCCGTACAGGCGGTTTGCACAGGGTTCGCTCACGCCGGAGCGCCTCCAGCAGTGACCGACCGCCCGAACCGGCGTTGAACCCCCTGAACCGCACGCACCGCCGCCCCGACCCCACCACCCGGTCCTCTCCCCTCCACTCCACGGCCCCGGCCGCCCCGCCGCTTCAGGAAGGAGCCCGTCCGATGCCCTCGCCCCGCACCACCCCCGAACCCCGCCCCGGCGAAGACCGGACGACCGACCTGATCCGCTGGGCGGCCTTCAGCTGCGTCCTGGTCCCGGTGGTCCTCCTCTGGTACGGCACCTCGCTCGCCGGAACCGCCGGCACCGCCCTCGGCCTCGCCGCCGTCACGGCCGTCTGCCGGGTGCTGCTGCGCCGGTCCGAGCGGTGCGCGGCCCGGTTGCTCGCCGAGGAGCCCGCGCCCCAGGCGCACCACCGGGGGCGCCGTCAGCGCACCGGAACGGGGTCGCACCGTGGCGGTCGTCACTCCGGGGGAAACTCACCGGTCGGTTGACCGGTTTTCACGCACGGACCCGCTTCTTTTCAGCCAACTTCCGGTAAGTGTGCATCTCTTGCCGTAACCACCCCCCACCCCCCGTTCCACCTGCACGGAAAGGGCCTCAGGGGCACTGCGCACCCTACGGGGATTGGCCACCGCACCGAGGCGCACTTCCCTGCACGGCCCACGAGTGCAACGCTTCGTGATCGAATGCTTCACGCCAAGTTGCCATGTCGACAATCTGCCGGGTGCTGAACTGGCCACGCCGGCATCGTGCGACACAGTAGATTCGATCTTGACTGTCTACGGCGGGGGACTCGTGCAGGACCGAGGGGAAACGTGCAGGAGCGACACAACCGAGGAGCCGCGACCACCGAGGGGGGCTTAGCAGGATGAGCCACGACTCCACTGCCGCGCCGGAAGCCGTGGCCCGGAAGCTTTCCGGGCGACGACGCAAGGAGATCGTCGCGGTGCTGCTGTTCAGCGGCGGCCCCATCTTCGAGAGTTCCATTCCGTTGTCGGTGTTCGGGATTGACCGCCAGGACGCCGGCGTGCCGCGCTACCGATTGCTGGTGTGCGGCGGCGAGGAAGGCCCGCTGCGGACCACAGGGGGCATGGAACTCACCGCGCCACATGGCCTGGAGGCGATCTCACGGGCGGGCACGGTCGTCGTGCCGGCCTGGCGTTCGATCACCTCTCCGCCACCGGAGGAGGCGCTCGACGCGCTGCGCCGGGCGCACGAAGAGGGCGCCCGCATCGTGGGCCTGTGCACCGGCGCGTTCGTGCTGGCCGCCGCGGGCCTGCTGGACGGCCGCCCGGCCACGACGCACTGGATGTACGCGCCGACGCTGGCCAAGCGCTACCCGTCGGTGCACGTCGATCCACGAGAACTCTTCGTGGACGACGGCGACGTGCTGACGTCGGCCGGTACGGCGGCCGGAATCGATCTGTGTCTGCACATCGTGCGGACAGATCACGGTAACGAGGCGGCGGGCGCGCTGGCCCGGCGTCTCGTGGTGCCGCCACGCCGGTCGGGCGGTCAGGAGCGCTATCTCGACCGGTCTTTACCGGAGGAGATCGGCGCCGACCCGCTGGCCGAGGTCGTCGCCTGGGCGCTGGAGCACCTCCACGAGCAGTTCGACGTGGAGACGCTGGCCGCCCGCGCCTACATGAGCCGGCGCACCTTCGACCGCCGGTTCCGGTCGCTGACCGGAAGCGCGCCGCTGCAGTGGCTGATCACCCAGCGGGTGCTGCAGGCGCAGCGTCTGCTGGAGACGTCGGACTACTCGGTGGACGAGGTCGCGGGCCGCTGCGGCTTCCGCTCGCCGGTGGCCCTGCGCGGCCACTTCCGCCGCCAGCTCGGCTCGTCGCCGGCGGCGTACCGGGCGGCCTACCGGGCGCGCAGGCCGCAGAACGAACGGCCGACGGACAACGAGCCGTCGCCGCCGCCACCGCCGCCGCTGCACCCCGAGACGCCGGGACCGGTGCCGCCGCAGATCCGGCGCACGGCGGCGACGGCCGGTGCGGTGGGCTCGTCGGCGTCCCTGCCGTCCGAGCACGCGCGCGACGCGTACCTGACCTCGCGCGCGAGTCTGCCGGGGCAGCGCAGCGGTACGTGAGCACCTGGTGACGCCGGGCGGGCGGGCCGAGCCCGCCCGTCCGGCGTTCCGCGTGCGCCCCGGGGGCGCCGGGACACGGGGCGCCTCAAAAGCCGACGTCAGCTTTAGGGTGGTCGCATGAACGATCGCATGGTGTGGATCGACTGCGAGATGACCGGCCTCTCGCTGTCCGACGACGCTCTCATCGAAGTAGCCGCCCTCGTCACCGACTCCGAGCTGAACATCCTCGGCGACGGTGTGGACATCGTCATCCGCCCGCCGGACAGGGCACTGGAGACGATGCCGGAGGTGGTGCGTCAGATGCACACCGCGTCCGGACTGCTCGAGGAACTGGCCGGCGGGACGACGCTCGCGGAGGCCGAGGCCCAGGTCCTCGCCTATGTCCGGGAGCACGTGAAGGAGCCGGGCAGGGCGCCCCTGTGCGGGAACTCCGTCGGCACGGACCGCGGTTTCCTCGCCCGGGACATGGCGGCCCTGGAGGACTACCTCCACTACCGGATCGTCGACGTCTCGTCGATCAAGGAACTCGCCCGGCGCTGGTACCCGCGGGCCTACTTCAACAGCCCCGAGAAGAACGGCAACCACCGCGCCCTCGCCGACATCCGCGAGTCCATCGCGGAACTGCGCTACTACCGCGAGGCCGTCTTCGTGCCGCAGCCCGGCCCCGACTCCGACACCGCGAAGTCGATCGCGGCGAAGCACGTCCTGCCCGCCCAGTAAGGCCCCCGGACGGTGCTCGGGCGGCGTCGGGAAAAGCCGTGCGCGAGCACCCCTTCGGACCCTGTACACTTTTTCTCGGCCGGTAGGGAGACCGCAAAGTCCAACTGCCGGGCGTGGTGGGTGTAGCTCAGCTGGTAGAGCACCTGGTTGTGGTCCAGGATGCCGCGGGTTCGAGTCCCGTCACTCACCCTGAGTCATCAGCCGGTGACTTCCCGCGAGGGAGGTCACCGGCTGATGCGTTTCCGGGAGCAGCCATGCGCGCAGCCGTCCGGCTCGATCCGATCCGGCCCGAGCCGATCCGCACCACCCGGCTCGATCTTCTCCCGCTGCGCGTCGAGCACGCGGCGGAGATGGCGGCCGTCCTCGCCGACCCCGCCCTGCACACGTTCATCGGCGGCGAGCCCAGCACACCCGAGGCCCTGCGCATCCGCTACGAGCGCCTTGTCGCCGGTTCCCCGGACCCGGGCGTCTCCTGGTGCAACTGGGTCCTGCGGCTCCGCGACACCGGCGATCTCACGGGCACCGTCCAGGCCACGGTGAGCGGCCGGGACGAGGCCGAGATCGCCTGGGTGGTCGGCGCCCCGTGGCAGAACCGCGGCCTGGCCTCCGAGGCGGCCGCAGGACTCGTCACCCGTCTCCGGGCCCAGGGCGTACGAACGATCACCGCCCACATCCACCCCGCCCACGAGGCCTCGGCCGGCGTGGCCCGCTCCGCCGGCCTCTCCCCCACCCGCGAACACCACAACGGCGAAGTCCGCTGGCGCCTGTCCCTCCACCACTCCGGCCCCACCCCCTGACCGACACACCGCACTCACCGGCCCCGTTCTCCCGCGCGACGACCGCTCGGCATCCCAGGGACGACCGAGCCCCCCGACGACGCGACAGCCGGCCCACTCGGCACCCCGACCGCCCGACGTCCCGACGTCCCGACAGCCCGACAGCCCGACAGCCCGACAGCCCGACAGCCTCAACCCGCCGGCGACGCAAGGGCAACGCGACACCTCGGCAACCCGCCGGCCAGGCTCATCCATGTCCCGGGCGACGCGGCGGCCAGCCCCTTCGGCACCCCGCACTGCGCGACAGCCCGGCCGCTCGACGACCCCGCGACTCGGCAACTCGGGGGCCCGGCCACCCGGACACCCCGGCGACTCGACAGCCTCACCCCGTCGGCAACGCGACGGCTCGGCAACACGCCGGCCAGGTTCTTCGACGCCCCCGACGACGCGGCAGCCAAGTCCTTCGCCATCCCCGGATCGCGAGCCGGCCCAACCACCCTGCACGCCAACCACCCGACGCCCCGACGCCCCGGTCGCCCGAGGGGGCGACCGCTCGACGAGCCCCGCCCCCGGTGGGGGTGTCTCAGGTCGTCCTCACGACGAGGTTCGGTCCACCAGTTCCGTGGCCAGGACCACCTGGCGGCGTTCCAGTCCTCGTGACACCGCCGGACGGCGGTCCGCGATCTCGGTCAGGAGCAGGTCCAGCATGCGGCGGCCCATCTCCTCGATGGGCTGGCGGACGCTCGTCAGGGGCGGGTCCATGTGGCGGGCGATCGCCGAGTCGTCGTAGCCGACCAGCGCCACGTCCTCCGGGATGCGCCGGCCCGCCTCGCGCAGGGCCTGGCGGGCGCCGGCGGCCATGACGTCGGAGCCGGCGAAGACCGCGTCCAGGGAGGGCGTGCGGGCGAGGAGTTCACGCATCGCGCGGTGACCACCCTCCTCGGTGAAGTCGCCCAGCGCGATCAGGCCCTCGTCCACCTCGTGGCCCGCCTCGCGCAGGGCGTCGCGGTAGCCGTCGACGCGTCGCTGGGCGCCGTAGACGTCGAGGCGGCCGGTGATGTGGGCGATCCGGGTGCGGCCCCGGGAGAGCAGGTGCTCGACCGCCGAGCGGGCGCCGCCGTAGTTGTCGGAGTCCACGGACGGGAGCGTCTCCCCCGCGGACCGCGGACCGCTGATCACCGCGGGGATCTCCAGCTGGGACAGCAGATCCGGCAACGGGTCGTCCGCGTGGACCGAGACCAGGAGCACCCCGTCCACCCGGTGCGCCGCCAGGTACTGGGCCAGCCGGCGACGTTCCCGGTCGCTGCCCGCGAAGATCAGCAGCAGCTGCATCTCCGTGTCGGACAGCTCCGCGCCCACGCCGCGCAGGATGTCCGAGAAGTACGGCTCCGCGAAGAAACGCGTTTCCGGCTCCGGGACGACCAGCGCGATCGCGTCCGTGCGGTTGGCGGCGAGGGCGCGGGCCGCAGTGTTCGGGACATAACCGAGCTCGGCGACCGCCGCCTCCACCGCGGCGCGGGTCGCGTCGCTGACTCTCGGCGAACCGTTGATCACCCGGGAGACCGTGCCGCGGCCGACGCCGGCGCGTGCGGCCACCTCTTCGAGGGTCGGCCGCCCCCCGCTGCGCCCCCGCGCTCCGTGGCTTGCCATGGGCTCCGCCTTCCCGCCGTTGTTCCCGCTGGCCTGGAATCTAACAGTCCCACCCGTTCGGTCCACCGCCGCCGGCGCCCGACATCCCCAGGTCGCCCAGGGCCCGCGACGGCCGTCGGCTCACGCGCCGCACCGGCCCAACTCGGCGGCGCCTGGCGGGAAAGCGCTGTCCGTCCGCGTTAGCTAACAGGCAGATAACTGAACGCGTCTCTCCGCGCTCCCACCCTTGACACCCCCGCCCGAACCGACGACTCTTCAACACATCACTTGTGGGAGCGCTCCCACGGTACCTGACACATACACATCCCGCACGTTCCCCGCCCGAGCCGCAGCGAGTAACTAACGGGCCCAACAATGCAGTTGGCCGGGGGGTCGGCACGTCAGGGCAACAGGAGGACGCAATGCGAGCACGTACCCGAACCGCCCGCCGGGCGGTTGTCCTCGCGGCCGTCGCGTCGCTGGGCGCCGGGCTGCTGGCCGGCTGTGCCGACGACGGCGGCGACGAGGCATCCGACGGTTCGTCGTCCGGCAGTGGCAAGGGCAAGACCACGATCACGCTGGGCCTCTTCGGCACGATGGGCTTCAAGGAGGCCGGTCTCTACACCGAGTACGAGAAGCTCCACCCGGACATCAAGATCGCCGAGAACGTCACCGAGCGGAACGAGAACTACTACCCGGCGCTCGTCAACCACCTCACCACCAACAGCGGCCTGATGGACGTCCAGGCCATCGAAGTGGGCAACATCGCCGAGGTCGTCGCCACGCAGGCGGCCAAGTTCGAGGACATGTCGAAGGTCTCGGGCGTCGACAAGAGCAAGTGGCTCGACTGGAAGTGGTCCCAGGCCACCACCAAGGACGGCCAGACGATCGGTCTCGGCACCGACATCGGCCCGATGGCCCTCTGCTACCGCAAGGACCTCTTCCAGGCGGCCGGTCTGCCCACCGACCGCGAGGCGGTCGGCAAGCTCTGGGCCGGCGACTGGAACAAGTTCGTCGCCACTGGTGAGCAGTACAAGAAGAAGGCCAAGGCCGGCACCTTCTTCATGGACTCCCCCGGCGGTCTGATCAACGCCATCCTCAGCAGTGAGAAGGAGAAGTTCTACAACGCGTCCGGCGAGATCATCTACAAGACGAACCCGGCCGTGAAGGACGCCTTCGATCTCACCGCGAAGGCGGCCGCCGAGGGCTTGGTCCAGGCCCAGACGCAGTTCCAGCAGTCGTGGGACACCACGATCGCCAACAGCAAGTTCGCCACCATCGCCTGCCCGCCGTGGATGCTCGGCACCATCAAGGGCAAGGCCAAGCCCGAGGACGCCGGCAAGTGGGACGTGGCCGTCGCGCCGAAGTCCGGCAACTGGGGCGGTTCCTTCCTGGGCGTGCCGAAGAGCGGCAAGCACGTGAAGGAGGCCGAGGCGTTCATCACCTGGCTGACCGCGCCCGAGCAGCAGGCGAAGCTGTTCAAGGTGCAGGGCTCCTTCCCGAGCGCGCCGAGCACGTACACGATGCCCGAGGTCACCGGCGCGAAGAACGAGATGACCGGCGACTCGCCGATCGGCACGGTCTTCTCCGCGGCCGCCAAGACCGCCCCCGTCCAGGTGATCGGCCCGAAGGACCAGATCATCCAGCAGGGCCTGACCGACAACGGCGTGATCCTCGTGACCAAGGGCAAGTCGGCGGCGGAAGCCTGGAAGACGGCGACCAAGACCATCGACAACAACCTGGACAAGTGACCCGGATGTCCACCCGCCACGACACCGCCGCGCCCCCCGTGAAGGAGGGGGGCGCGGCCCCGGGCCGCCCGCCCGCCGCGCCGACGGAGGCGGACAGGCGCCATCGGGCCCGGCTCTCCCGCCGCTGGCAGCGGGACCTGCGCTGGAGTCCGTACGCGTTCGTCTCGCCGTTCTTCCTGCTGTTCCTCGCGTTCGGCCTGTTCCCGCTGGTCTACACCGGATGGGCCTCGCTGCACCAGGTGGAGCTCACCGCGCCGACCGACATGACGTGGGTGGGGATGCGCAACTACACGCGCATCTTCGACGACGACTTCTTCTGGAACGCGGCGAAGAACACCCTGACGATCGGCGTCATCTCGACGGTGCCGCAGCTGCTGATGGCGATGGGCATCGCCCATATCCTCAACTACAAGCTGCGCGCCTCGACCTTCTACCGGGTCGCGATGCTCGCGCCGTACGCGACGTCGATCGCGGCCGCCTCGCTGGTCTTCGTGCTGCTCTTCGGGCGCGACTACGGCATGATCAACTGGGCGCTGCACTACGTCGGCATCGACGCGATCGACTGGCAGAACGACAAGTGGCCGTCGCAGATCGCCGTCTCGACGATCGTCATCTGGCGGTGGACCGGCTACAACGCGCTGATCTACCTGGCCGCGATGCAGGCGATCCCGCAGGACCTGTACGAGTCGGCGGCGCTGGACGGCGCGAGCCGCTGGAAGCAGTTCCTGCACGTGACCCTGCCGTCGCTGCGGCCGACGATCCTGTTCACGGTCGTCGTCTCGACGATCGGCGCGAGCCAGGTCTTCGGCGAGCCGCTGCTGTTCGACGCCAACAAGGGCGCGTCGGGCGGAGCGGAGCACCAGTTCCAGACGCTGGGTCTGTACCTGTACGAGCAGGGCTGGGTGAACCAGCACCTGGGCCGGGCCTCGGCGATCGCCTGGACGATGTTCCTGATCCTGATCGCGGTGGGCATCGTCAACTACGTCATCTCGCGCCGGCTGCGCGCCAGTAGTTAGGAGTACCGGCCGTGACGACGACGACAACGACCGCGAGGTCCGTGGAACCCGAGGACGCCGTACCGACGGCCCGGAAGGTGCGCCGGCCGAAGTCCGCGCGGGCCGGCGGGCAGCTGCACGGCGGTCCGATCGCGTACATCATCCTCACCCTGTTCACCGTCGGCTCGCTGTTCCCGCTGGTGTGGACGGCGATCGCCGCCTCCCGCGACAACAACCGGCTGGCCCAGTCGCCCCCGCCCTTCGTGTTCGGCTCCAACCTCTTCCACAACCTGGACGTGGCCTGGAACGACGCGAACCTGGGCAAGGCGTTCGTCAACACCACGATCGTGGCGGGGACTTCGGCGGCGACGATCGTCTTCCTGTCGACAGTCGCCGGGTTCGCCTTCGCCAAGCTCCGCTTCCGGGGCCGGGGCGCGCTGATGCTGATCGTGATCGGCACGATGATGGTGCCGCCGCAGCTGAGCGTCATCCCGCTGTACATGATGGTCGCCAAGCTGGAGTGGACGGACCAGCTCCAGGCGGTGATCCTGCCGTCGCTGGTGAGCGCGTTCGGTGTGTTCTTCATGCGGCAGTACCTCATCCAGGCGCTGCCCGACGAGATCATCGAGGCGGCCCGGGTGGACGGCGCGAGCAGCTGGCGCGTGGTGTGGCACGTGGTGTTCCCCGCGGCGCGCCCCGCGATGGCGGTGCTCGGCATGCTGATGTTCGTCCAGACGTGGAACGACTTCCTGTGGCCGTTCCTGGTGCTGAGCCAGACCGGCAACCCGACCGTGCAGGTCGCGGTCGCGGGCCTCGGCCGCGGGTACACCCCGGACCAGTCCCTGATCATGGCGGGCGCGCTGCTGGGCACGCTGCCGCTGCTGCTGGTCTTCGCGATCTTCGGCAAGCAGATCGTGGGCGGCATCATGCAGGGCGCCGTGAAGGGCTGACGACGCGCCGGAGCACCGCGCGCACCGCAAGACGCCCTCCCGTCCGTGACTTCTCGGGGGCCGGGTCACCGCAGCCTCGGCCCCCTCCGCATCACTTCCCCCAAAACCCGTCGGTCGCGACGACCTCGACGACCTGCGACGACCTTTCATGGGAGCGCTTCCATGCCCGAGCCCGTCAATCCGGTGACCTTCCCTCCCTCCTTCCTCTGGGGCGCCGCGACGTCCGCGTACCAGATCGAGGGGGCCGTGCGGGAGGACGGCCGTACGCCGTCGATCTGGGACACCTTCAGCCATACGCCGGGCAAGACGTCCGGTGGCGAGTCCGGCGACATCGCTGTCGACCACTACCACCGCTACCGCGACGACGTGGCGCTGATGGCGGACCTGGGCCTGTCGGCGTACCGCTTCTCCATCTCCTGGTCCCGCGTCCAGCCCACGGGCCGCGGCCCCGCGGTCCAGGTGGGCCTGGACTTCTACCGCCGCCTGGTCGACGAGCTCCTCGCGAAGGGCATCAAGCCGGCCGTCACCCTCTACCACTGGGACCTCCCCCAGGAACTGGAGGACGCGGGCGGCTGGCCCGAGCGGGACACGGCGTTCCGGTTCGCCGAGTACGCGCAGATCGTCGGGGAGGCGCTCGGCGACCGCGTGGAGAACTGGATCACGCTGAACGAGCCCTGGTGCAGCGCGTTCCTGGGCTACGCGTCCGGGGTGCACGCACCGGGCCGCACCGACCCGGCGGCGTCGCTGAGGGCGGCCCACCACCTGAACCTGGCGCACGGACTGGGCACCTCGGCGCTGCGCTCGGTGATGCCGGCCCGCAACGCGGTGGCGCTCAGCCTCAACTCGTCGGTCGTGCGCCCGCTCTCCCCGGGCAACCCCGGGGACCTGGCGGCCGTCCAGAAGATCGACGACCTGGCCAACGGCGTCTTCCACGGCCCGATCCTGAAGGGCGCCTACCCGGAGACCCTGCTGGCGGCGACCTCGTCGCTGACGGACTGGTCGTACGTCCTCGACGGCGACCTGCGCAGCATCAACCAGCCGCTGGACGCGCTGGGCCTGAACTACTACACGCCCACCCTGGTCTCGGCGGCGGACGCGGAGCCGAAGGGTCCGCGCTCCGACGGCCACGGCGCGAGCGACCACTCCCCCTGGCCGGGCGCGGACGACGTCGCCTTCCACCAGACCCCGGGCGAGCGCACGGAGATGGGCTGGACGATCGACCCGAGCGGCCTGCACGAGCTGATCATGCGGTACACGCGGGAGGCGCCGGGGCTGCCCCTCTACGTCACGGAGAACGGCGCGGCCTACGACGACAAGCCCGACCCGGACGGCCGCGTCCACGACCCGGAGCGCATCGCCTACCTGCACGGCCACCTCTCGGCGGTGCGCCGGGCGATCGCGGACGGCGCGGACGTGCGCGGCTACTACCTCTGGTCCCTGCTCGACAACTTCGAGTGGGCGTACGGCTACGACAAGCGGTTCGGTGCGGTGTACGTGGACTACGCGACCCTCACCCGCACCCCGAAGTCGAGCGCGTACTGGTACGGCAAAGCGGCCCGGACGGGGACGCTGCCGGAGATCGAGAAGGCCTGATCACAGGACCACCCGACCCTGGGTGGGGGGAAGGGGAGGGCGCGGCAGGCTGTGGGGGCCTGCCGCGCCACGGCTCCGGGGGCCCCCAAGCCACTGGGCCCGGGGGAGCGAGAACACAAACCCGGGGGGGAACACCCCCCCCCCCTCCGATGGGGGGGGCGTCGGGTTTGGGAGGGACGCCGCCCCCCCCGGGACGGGCGAACCGGCTCGCGAGGGGTGGCGGGGGCACCACGGATCGGGTACC
>NZ_JBVJSQ010000003.1:0-845857 GCF_055606485.1 Streptomyces sp. NPDC037083
GACCGCCGTCTGCTGCAGAAGTACGGCAGGGCGACCCCGGAGGCGCTGGTCGAGTCGGCCCTGTGGGAGGCCTCGCTCTTCGAGGAGCACGGCTTTTGCGACATCAAGATCTCCGTCAAGCACAACGACCCGGTGATCATGATCGAGGCCTACCGGCAGCTCGCCGCGCAGAGCGACTACCCGCTCCACCTCGGCGTCACCGAGGCCGGGCCCGCCTTCCAGGGCACCATCAAGTCGGCCGTCGCCTTCGGCGCGCTGCTCTCGCAGGGCATCGGCGACACCATCCGGGTGTCGCTGTCGGCCCCTCCGGTCGAGGAGGTCAAGGTCGGCATCCAGATCCTGGAGTCGCTGAACCTGCGGCAGCGGCGACTGGAGATCGTCTCCTGTCCGTCGTGCGGGCGGGCCCAGGTCGACGTCTACAAGCTGGCCGACGAGGTCAGCGCGGGCCTGGAGGGCATGCAGGCGCCGTTGCGCGTCGCGGTCATGGGCTGCGTGGTGAACGGACCCGGCGAGGCGCGGGAGGCGGACCTCGGCGTCGCCTCCGGCAACGGCAAGGGTCAGATCTTCGTCAAGGGCGAGGTCGTCAAGACCGTCCCCGAGTCGAAGATCGTGGAGACCCTCATCGAGGAGGCGATGAAGATCGCCGAGCAGATGGAGCAGGACGGCGTCGCGGCGGGGGAGCCGGCCGTCACCGTGAGTTGAACAGCACGGACCGAAGGGGGCCCGACGTGACGATCCTGGAGAACATCCGGCAACCACGCGACCTGAAGGCGCTGTCGGAGGCGGAACTCGGCGAACTGTGCGAAGAGATCAGGGAGTTCCTGGTGCACGCGGTCGCCAGGACCGGCGGACACCTCGGGCCCAACCTGGGCGTGGTGGAACTGGCCGTCGCCCTGCACCGGGTCTTCGAGTCGCCGGTGGACCGCATCCTGTGGGACACCGGCCACCAGAGCTATGTGCACAAGCTGCTGACCGGGCGTCAGGACTTCTCCAAGCTGCGCGGCAAGGGCGGCCTGTCCGGCTACCCCTCCCGTGAGGAGTCCGAGCACGACGTCATCGAGAACAGTCACGCCTCCACCGCGCTGGGCTGGGCGGACGGTCTCGCCAAGGCCCGCCAGGTGCAGGGCGGGAAGGGCCATGTGGTCGCGGTCATCGGCGACGGCGCGCTGACCGGCGGCATGGCCTGGGAGGCGCTCAACAACATCGCGGCCGCCAGGGACCGTCCGCTGATCATCGTCGTCAACGACAACGAGCGCTCGTACGCGCCGACCATCGGCGGGCTCGCCAACCACCTGGCGACCCTGCGCACGACCGACGGCTACGAGAAGGTGCTGGCCTGGGGGAAGGACGTGCTGCTGCGCACCCCGGTCGTCGGTCACACGGTCTACGAGTCGCTGCACGGCGCGAAGAAGGGCTTCAAGGACGCGTTCGCGCCGCAGGGCATGTTCGAGGACCTGGGCCTGAAGTACGTCGGCCCGATAGACGGTCACGACCTGGGGGCCGTCGAGTCCGCGCTGCGCCGGGCCAAACGCTTCGGCGGGCCCGTGCTGGTGCACTGCCTGACCGAGAAGGGCCGCGGCTACGAGCCCGCCCTCGCGCACGAGGAGGACCACTTCCACACCGTCGGCGCGATGGACCCCCTCACCTGCGAGCCGCTCACTCCCGCCGGCGGGCCGTCCTGGACGTCGGTCTTCGGGGACGAGATCGTGGCGATCGGCGAGGAACGCGACGACGTCGTGGCGATCACGGCGGCGATGCTGCACCCGGTGGGGCTCGGCAGGTTCGCCGAGCGCTTCCCGGACCGCGTCTGGGACGTCGGCATAGCCGAGCAGCACGCGACCGTGAGCGCGGCCGGTCTGGCGACCGGCGGCCTGCACCCGGTCGTCGCCGTCTACGCCACGTTCCTCAACCGGGCCTTCGACCAGTTGCTGATGGACGTGGCCCTGCACCGCTGCGGGGTCACGTTCGTGCTGGACCGGGCCGGGGTCACCGGCGTCGACGGGGCGTCCCACAACGGCATGTGGGACATGTCCGTGCTCCAGGTCGTGCCGGGACTGCGCATCGCGGCCCCGCGCGACGCCGGGCAGCTGCGCGCGCAGCTGCGGGAGGCGGTCGCGGTGGACGACGCGCCGACCCTGGTCCGCTTCCCGAAGGAGTCGGTCGGACCGGACGTGCCCGCGGTCGACCGGGTGGGCGGCATGGACGTGCTGCGCCGGGGCGAGCGGCCGGACGTGCTGCTGGTGGCCGTCGGCGTGATGGCGCCGGTGTGCCTGCAGGCCGCCGAGCTGCTGGCCGCGCGGGGCGTCCACTGCACGGTGGTGGACCCCCGTTGGGTCAAGCCCGTCGACCCGGCCCTGCCCGGCCTCGCCGCCGAGCACCGCCTGGTTGCCGTCGTCGAGGACAACAGCCGTGCCGCCGGCGTCGGATCGGCGGTGGCGCTGGCCCTGGGCGACGCCGAAGTCGACGTCCCCGTACGCAGGTTCGGGATCCCGGAGCAGTTCCTCGCGCACGCCAAGCGGGGCGAGGTGCTCGCCGACATCGGTCTCACGCCCGTCGAGATCGCCGGCCGGATCGGCGCGAGCCTCGCCGTGCGGGACGTCAGGTCCGCCGACGCTCCCCTCGCCGGCCCAGTCAAGGAGAAAGCTGAATGACCACGGAGTTCGACCTCGGCGCCCTGCTGGCCGAGCGCGGAGCCGAGCGCTACGAGCTGCACGGCAGGTATCTCAACCACCAGCTGCCGCGCATGCTGCACACCATCGGCTTCGACAAGGTCTACGAGCGCGGCGAGGGCGCGTACTTCTGGGACGCGAAAGGCAACGACTACCTGGACATGCTCGCCGGGTTCGGGGTGATGGGCCTGGGCCGCCACCACCCCGTGGTCCGCAGGGCGCTGCACGACGTCCTCGACGCCCAGCTCGCCGACCTCACCCGGTTCGACTGCCAGCCCCTGCCGGGGCTGCTGGCCGAGAAGCTGCTCGCGCACAGCCCGCACCTGGACCGCGTGTTCTTCGGCAACAGCGGCACCGAGGCGGTGGAGACCGCCCTGAAGTTCGCCCGGTACGCCACCGGCAGGCCGAGGATCCTGTACTGCGACCACGCCTTCCACGGCCTCACCACGGGCTCGCTGTCCGTGAACGGCGAGTCGGGCTTCCGGGACGGATTCGCGCCCCTGCTGCCCGACACGCCCGTCCCGCTCGGCGATCTCGACGCGCTGGCCGCCGAGTTGAAGAAGGGGGACGTCGCGGCCCTGATCGTCGAGCCCATCCAGGGCAAGGGGGTGCACGAGGCGCCCCCCGGCTATCTGCGCGCCGCCCAGGAACTGCTGCACCGGCACAAGGCGCTGCTCGTCGTGGACGAGGTGCAGACGGGGCTGGGCCGGACCGGCGACTTCTACGCCTACCAGCACGAGGAGGGCGTCGAGCCGGACCTGGTGTGCGTGGCCAAGGCGCTGTCCGGCGGGTACGTGCCGGTGGGCGCGACCCTCGGCAAGGACTGGATCTTCAAGAAGGTCTACTCGTCGATGGACCGGGTGCTGGTGCACTCGGCGAGCTTCGGCTCCAACGCGCAGGCCATGGCGGCGGGGCTCGCCGTGCTGGCCGTCATGGAGAACGAGCAGATCGTCGCGAACGCCCGGCTGACGGGGGACCTGCTGAAGTCCCGGCTCACCGCCCTGAGCGACAGGTACGAGCTGCTGGCCGACGTCCGCGGCCGGGGGCTGATGATCGGCATCGAGTTCGGCAGGCCCAGGTCGCTGAAGCTGCGCAGCCGCTGGACCATGCTGCAGGCGGCGCGCAAGGGACTGTTCGCGCAGATGGTGGTCGTACCGCTGCTGCAGCGGCACCGGATCCTCACCCAGGTCTCCGGCGATCACCTGGAGGTGATCAAGCTGATTCCGCCGCTGGTCATCGGTGAGGCTGAGGTGGACCGCTTCGTCGACGCTTTCACCGCCGTGATGGACGAGGCGCACACCGGCGGCGGGCTGATGTGGGACTTCAGCAAGACGCTGGTGAAGCAGGCGGTGGCCAACCGCTGACCGCCCGGGCGAGGCTTTGCCTCTGAGGCAAGGAATTTGCCGCAGAGGCAAAACAGGCGTGAAATGGACACATGAGCTCGCCCGAGTCCGAGCCCTCGCCGCAACAGGACGAGGCTCTTCCCACCGTCGCGCCCCAGCTGCGCGCCCTGCGCCGCAGGGCCGCCCTCACCCTGGAGGCCGCGGCCCGCGCAGCCGGACTGTCGCCCGCCCATCTGTCCCGTCTGGAGACCGGCCGGCGTCAGCCCTCGCTGCCGATGCTGCTCACGCTGGCGCGCGTCTATGGTACGACCGTCTCGAACCTGCTCGGAGAGACGGTCGCCGACCGCGACGCCGTGGTCCGCGCCGCCGACATGGAGCCGACCCGCGCGGGCGGCTGGACCTACTGGCAGGCCGGCGCCTCCGGGCGCGGGATGCAGGCCCTGCGCGTCCATGTCCCCCACGGCTCCCAGGGCGACATCGTGCGCGTGCACCCCGGGGAGGAGTGGCTGCACGTCCTGCGCGGACGGCTGCGGCTGAGCCTGGGGGACACCACCGACCTGCTGGGGCCGGGCGACAGCGCGCACTTCGACTCGCTGACCCCGCACCGCATCGCCGCGCAGGAGGCCGACGGGGTCGACCTCCTCTTCGTCCACACCTTGTTGCAGAGCCCCACGGCCACGCTGTGCCTGGGCCCCAACCCGTCAGAGAGCGACGTGACGCCATGAGCGACCGCGAGGAGAAGTTCCCCCGCACCCTCTGGATCCGGCTGATCATCTACATCGCCGTGGGGCACGCCTTCGCGGCCTTCCTGTGGCTGCTGTTCGAGGTGGGGGCCAAGCAGTAGCGCCGGCGGCCCGCGGCGGGTCAGTCGAGCAGCCGCTCCTTCAGCCGCTCGCGCGTCCCACCGGAGAGTCCGAGGCCGTGCTCCAGGTAGGCGTCGACGCCGCCCCAGGTCTCGTCGATGGTCTCGAAGGCCGCCGCGAGGTACTCCGCGCGGGCGTCGAAAAGGGGGCTCAGCAGCTCCATGACCTCGGGGGAGTAGGCCTCGGCGGCGGTGGCGCTGCGGCGCACCTTGTAGCGGCGGTGCCTGGCGTTGGACTCCAGGTAGTCGCCGAGGATCGCCTCCCGCTCGACGCCCACGGCCAGCAGCGTCACCGCGACGGACAGGCCCGCCCGGTCCTTGCCCGCCGCGCAGTGCATCAGGGCCGGGACACTGTCCTCGGCGAGCGCGTGCAGCACCTGCGAGTGCTCGGCCGTACGCCCCTTGACGATCGCGCGGTAGGAGGCGATCATCCGGCCCGCGCCCTTGCCGTCGCCGAGGATCTCGCGCAGCTGGTCGAGGTGGCCGTCGCGGACCATCTTCCAGAACTCGGCCCCGTCGGCCGGGTCGGACAAGGGCAGGTTGACGTTGCGCACGCCCGGCAGCTCGACGTCCGGACCCTCCAGTTTCTGGTCCGCCGCGTTGCGGAAGTCGAAGACGGTGTGCAGGCCCAGGCCGGAGAGGAACGCGGCGTCCTCGTCGGTGGCGTGCGCGAGATGGCCGCTGCGGAACAGCACGCCGTGACGCACCCGCCGGCCGTCGACGGTCGGCAGACCGCCCACATCCCGGAAGTTGCGCACGCCGGCCAGCTCGGGCTCGGTCGACGGGATCTGCTGCGTCACGGGAACTCCCTCCCTGTCGGTCTCCGTCGGCGCGGCTCGTGGTGGCCGACGGGACACCTCCTCGACGATACGACATGGGTTCCCGGGGCAACGGGTTGTCCACAGGCGGCCGACCGGGCGTCCGGCCAGGTGAAAGTCCTGTCCGCGGGAAGTTGCCCGGCGGGCCGACGGCATTCGATGATGTTGGGGCTTGATCGCACCTGTTCGAATCAGTGGGGGTTTGATGCCCGAGATCGCCGACAACGGCCGTACGTGGCTCCTTTCGGGGCCCACGAGCAGCTACGCCCTCCACCTCACCGAGGCCGCCGAGCTGATCCATCTGCACTGGGGCCCGCGCATCGCGCTCGCGGACGCCGAGGCCCTCGCCGCGCTCGCGCTGCCGGAACGCGGGGCGTCCTTCGAGGCCCCGCTCGACGGCCACGAGGAGTACCCGGTCGAGGGCGGTCCCCGCTTCGTCCGGCCCGCGCTGTCGGTGCGCACCGAAGCGCGGCGCGGCACCGAGTGGACCTTCGAGGCGCACGAGACCGACGGCGACGAACTCCGGCTGCGGTTCCGTGACGCCGGGCTGAGCGTCACCCTGCACTACCGGATGCGCGGCGACGTCGTCGAGCGGTGGGCGACCCTGCGCAACGAGGGTGAGCAGCCGCTGGAGCTGCTCCGGGCGGACTCGGCCACCTGGACCCTGCCCATGCGTGACGACTGGCGGCTGTCGCAGCTGCACGGGCGCTGGGCCGCCGAGTCGCGGCTCACGCGGTCCGCGCTCACCTACGGCGAGAAGGTCATCGGCAGCCGCCGCGGCCACACCGGACACCAGCACCTGCCCTGGGTCGCCCTCGACACCGACGCGACCGAGGAGCGCGGCGAGGTCTACGGCTGCGCCCTCGGCTGGTCCGGCTCGTGGCGCATCGCCGTCGCCCAGCTCCCCGACGCGCGCGTGCAGATCACCGGCGGCGCCGGATACGACGACTCGGGCCTGCTGCGCCTCGCGTCGGGCGAGGACTTCACCGCGCCCGTCTTCGCCGGCCTGTGGACCGACGCCGGTTTCGGCGGCGCGAGCCGCGCCTGGCACGCCTATCAGCGCACCCACGTGATCCCGGCCGCCGAGCAGGACCGGCCGGTGCTGTTCAACTCGTGGGAGGCCACCTACTTCGACATCTCCGAGGAGCAGCAGGCGAACCTCGCCCGGCGCGCCGCGGCGATCGGGGTGGAGCTGTTCGTCGTCGACGACGGGTGGTTCGGGGCGCGCACCGGCGACCACGCGGGGCTCGGCGACTGGCGGCCCAACCCCGACCGCTTCCCCAACGGCCTGAAACCCCTCGGGGAGTACGTGCACGCCCTCGGCATGCAGTTCGGCGTCTGGGTCGAGCCCGAGATGGTCAACCCGGACAGCGACCTGTACCGGGCGCACCCCGACTGGGTGCAGTTCCAACCGGGACGAAAGCGGACGGAGTTCCGCAATCAGCTCATGTTGAACCTCGCGCGCGAGGACGTCCAGGAGTACCTCTGGGAGCAGCTCGACGCCCTCCTGTCCAGCGCGCCGATCGACTACGTCAAGTGGGACTTCAACCGCTGCTTCACCGACGCCGGCTGGCCGGACGACCCCTACCCGCAGCGCCTGTGGGTCGACCACGTGCGCGCCCTCTACGGCCTCCTGGACCGGCTGCGGGCTGCCCACCCGGGCGTCGCCTTCGAGTCCTGCTCGGGCGGTGGCGGGCGCATCGACCTGGGGATCATGAGCCGCACCGACCAGGTGTGGACCTCCGACAACACCGATCCGCTCGACCGGCTCGACATCCAGCACGGCTTCAGCCAGCTGCACCCCGCCCGGGTCATGGCCGCATGGGTCACCGACAGCCCCAACACGCAGCTCAACGGGCGGGTCAGCTCGCTGCGCTTTCGGTTCGTCAGCGCCATGGCCGGGGTGCTCGGCGTCGGCGGGGATCTCGCCGAGTGGAGCGAGGAGGAGCTCGCCGAGGCGCGCGGATGGGTGGACCTCTACAAGGACATCCGGCCCCTGGTGCAGCACGGCGACCTCTACCGGCTGCGTCCGCCGACGGGCGGACTGAGCGCCGTTCAGTACCTGCGCGGCGACGAGACCGTCGTCCTCGCCTGGCTCCAGGCGCAGCGGTTCGGTGAGCCCGTTCCCGCGCTGCGGCTGCGGGGGCTCGACCCGACAGCCTCGTACGAATGCCGTGAAACGGGCGAAGTGCACCGGGGTGCGGTACTGCTGCACCACGGGCTGCGTACCGGTCTGCGCGGCGACCTCGATGCGACGGTTATCCGCCTGCGTCGCATCTGAGCTTTCTGTCCGAATTGGATCCTTTGTTTGAACTCGCTATGTAATAAAGGGTCCTGGAGAAGTGTCACGTGAGCAGCGTCATAGCTGTGACCGTGCGTCGCCCGTCATGTTCACGTAATTCGCGTGTGATTCAAGGGTGCTTGGTGAATTGGCGGCGGTGCGATTCACGGAGCGTGACCGGGAATTCCCGCAGGGGATCAAGTAGAGGGCGTCGGCCGTACAACCTCTGCTTGTCCCTGTGCGTCCTGGTCGCTTACGTTCCACACCAATCCGGACGGACGCCCAATCCTGCCGCCGCCCGGAGACCGCACACTCACCCGTGAACGGCAGGAGCGGGGGACCCACAGGCACAACCGCCTGTTCCGGTCCCGGAACAGGCTTGGGGTAAAGCCGCGCCTCGGCGCGGCCGGGCATCTCCAGTCCGCACCCGACAGCTCACCTCGCAGGCGCCGGAGAGGAATTCGCCATGCCCGCGAAGGGTAAGCACCGCCGTCCCAAGGCCCAGCGTTTCACCCGTTCCATAGCCGTCGCCGGAACCGGCGGCGCCGCGCTCGCCCTTCCGCTCATGGGCGCCTCCGGCGCTCACGCGGCCACCCCGGAATCCGTTGCGCAGACCGCCGGCCAGTCGGTCGCCCGAACCGTTTCGGAAAAGACCGTTCAGGCCGCCGCGGTGACCCGGAAGACCGCCACCTCGAAGACCTACACCGTGCGGTCCGGCGACTACCTCTCGAAGATCGCGGACGAGCAGAAGGTCAGCGGCGGCTGGCGGAAGCTCTACCAGGACAACCGCGAGGCCGTCGGTGACGACCCGTCGCTGATCCACCCCGGCCTCAAGCTGTCGATCGGCAAGAAGGCCGCGACCGGCGCCCCCAAGCCGTCCGGTTCGTCCTCTTCCTCCTCCAAGAGCTCGTCGAAGTCCTCGGCGTTCTCGAAGTCGTCGAAGGCCTCCGACGCGAAGGCGTCCACCTCGTCGTCCTCGAAGGCCACCCAGGCCTCCGAGACCGGCTCCAACGGCTTCGTGCTGCCGGTGGCCGGCGCCACCGTCGGCACCCCGTACCACCAGTCGGGCAGCATGTGGTCGAGCGGCTACCACACGGGCGTGGACTTCGTCGTCCCGACCGGCACCTCGCTCAAGGCCGTCGGCGCGGGCACCGTCGTGTCCGCGGGCTGGGGCGGCGCCTACGGCAACCAGGTCGTCATCCGGCTCGCCGACGGCTACTACGCCCAGTACGCCCACCTCTCGCAGCTCTCCGTCTCGGCCGGCCAGACCGTGACCGCGGGCCAGCAGGTCGGACTCTCCGGGGCGACCGGCAACGTGACCGGCCCGCACCTGCACTTCGAGATCCGCACCACGCCGGACTACGGCTCGGACGTGGACCCGATCGCGTACCTCCGCTCGCACGGCGTCAGCGTCGGCTGACCCTGCCGGTCTCGCCCGCTCGACGTCGATCGAGCGGGCGGACCCCCTCGCCTGACACGCAGTCGAAGGCCGCACCCGCCCGGGTCCGGCCTTCGACTGCGTGTCAGGCCCATGTCGGGTTCCGCACCGCCCGGAGTCATTCCCGTTTCAACGACTTTCGGGTGTGGCTCCCTATTCCCTGGTTGGCAAATTCTTTAGGAGTGGCTTATCTCACCGACCGTCAACCTCTGCCTACGGTCGCGTAAGTCACATTCGAAGGTGAATCATGAACTGCTGTGGCAGACGATTCGAAGAGTGACAACAGATCAGTGATCGGGTCGTACGTGGCGGTGGGGGACAGCTTCACCGAGGGCGTGGGCGACCCCGGCCCCGACGGGGCGTTCGTCGGCTGGGCGGACCGGCTCGCGGTCCTCCTCGCGGACCTGCGTCCCGAAGGCGACTTCAACTACACCAACCTCGCGGTCCGCGGAAAGCTGCTCGACCAGATCATGGAGGACCAGCTCCCCAGGGCGGTGGAACTCGCCCCGGACCTGGTCTCCTTCTGCGCGGGCGGCAACGACATCCTCCGTCCAGGAACCGACCCGGACGAGGTCGCCGAGCGCTTCGAGCGCGCGATCTCGGCCCTGACCGCCGTAGCCGGCACAGTCATGGTGACCACCGGCTTCGACACCCGCGGCGTCCCCGTGCTCAGGCACTTGCGCGGCAAGATCGCCACCTACAACGGGCACGTCCGTGCCGTCGCCGACCGGTACGGCTGCCCGGTGCTCGACCTGTGGTCCCTGAAGTCGGTTCAGGACCGCAGGGCCTGGGACGGCGACCGGCTCCACCTCTCCCCGGAGGGGCACACGCGCGTGGCGCTGCGCGCCGGCCAGGTCCTCCACCTGGAGGTGCCGGCCGACCCGGAGCAGCCGTGGCCGGCGCTCCCGCCGCGCGGCACCCTCGAGGTGCGGCGCGACGACGTCCAGTGGGCCCGCGAGTACCTGGTGCCGTGGATCGGGCGCCGGCTGCGCGGCGAGTCCTCCGGCGACCACGTGATAGCCAAGGGCACGCTGTCGCCGGACGACATCAGGATGCGGATCGCCGCCGTGGCCTGAGCGGGCCTCAGTGCGCGGACGCGGCCGGCCGTGGGCGTCCCACGGCCGGCCGCTCCACCCGTGAGGTGACCGTACGGGTGTGGCGACCGGAAGCGCGCCGACACGCGCGCTTGGGCGACCGCACGCACTCACGCCCGTCCGGCACACTCGGGGACCGGGCCCGCGCGCCCTTTTCCCGTACGCCCGTCACACCCGGAGAGGTCCGGGCGGAGGTGACGCGACGGTGGTCCACGAGTTCGACCGACCGCGGCCTGCCCCGGCGGCTCAGCGCTCCTCGGCGCTCGACGTCCCTGCGTCCAGGCCGAGTTCGCGGTTCAGTGCCTCGTCCACCCACTCCTGCGCCCTGGCCCGGGACACCGCGCCCTCGTACGACGTCAGTTGTACGGCGAGCCCGTCCAGCAGGGCCGTCAGGCGCAGCGCCGTGCCCTCCGGGTCCGGGCAGCGGAACTCGCCCGCGGTCACGCCCTCCGCGATCACCCCGGCGAGCGCGGCCTTCCACTCCCTGTCGAGATCCCGGGCGACCTCCCGCAACGCGGGCTCGCGCAGCGACACGGCCCAGCCCTCGATCCACAGCCGCCAGCCCTTGGCCTGTCCCGTGGGCGCGTACCAGCGCACGGCCGCGCGCAGCCGGCGCAACGCCGTCGTGCGGCGGCCGGCCAGCTTGCGCAGGTGCGCCAGGTCGTCCTGGGCCGCGAGGGCGAACGCGTCGGCGACCAGCCTCTCCTTCGTCGAGAAGTGGTAGAGGACCAGCGCGTTGCTCACCCCGAGGGCCGCGGCCACGTCGGCGATCCTGACCGCCGCCACGCCCCGCGCCTCGATCTGCTCGATGGCCGCCCGCAGCAGCTCCTCGCGCCGCTCGGCCACACTCAACCGGACCCTCGTCACCGGGTCACCCTAATCCGTGGACGACCGCGGCGAGCAGGGAGGTCCGGCGCACCGCACCGCGGCGCGGGCGCACACGCGCGGCGCGCCCCCGGTCCCGTCCGAGGAGCGGCGCGGCCCCGCACGGCGGTCAGGCTCGCGGCGGCAGGGGGGTGCGAGCGCCGTCCGCCCGTCTCAGCGGTGGACGCCGAAGCGTCGTGCGATCGCCGGGAGTCGCCGTTCGGCGATCGAGTGCGCGGCTGCCCGGGGGGTCGTTCCGTCCGCCTCGGCGCGGGCCAGCACCAGTTCCACCAGGGCGCGCATCGAGCGGCGCGTGTGCGCGAAGGCTTCGTCCGGGTCCGCACCGATGTCGCCGAAGAGCGTCCACCACCACCAGGCGTTGGTGGCGGAGTTGACGACGACGTCCGGCAGGACGCTCACCCCGCGCGCGTGCAGCAGCGCCTCCGCCTCCGGCAGGACGGGCATGTTGGCCGCCTCGGCGATCCACCGGGCGCCGATCCGTTCCTGCTCCTCTACCCCGATCGCGTACGACACGGCGGCCGGCACGAGCACCTCCGCCTCCGCCGAAAGCCAGGCGTCGCCGGGCAGTTCGCGGTCGCCGGGACGCAGTACGGCCCGATCCACGGCGCCATGGGCGTCCCGCCCCGCGAGCAGCGCCTCCACGTCGAGTCCGTCCGGGTTGGCGATCGTGCCCTTGACGTCGGCGACGGCCACGACCGTCAGACCCGCGCGCGTGAGGAAGCGGGCGGTGGCCCCGCCCATGGTGCCGAGACCCTGGAGGGCGACCCTGATCCCGGCGTGCGCCACCCCGGCCCGGTCCAGGGCGGTCAGCACGGACTCGGCGACCCCGCAGCCGCCGACCAGTTCGTCCAGGCCGATGCCGTCGACCTCGACGGCGAAGGCGTCCGCGAGCCGCGTCCGGGCCGCGCTCTCGTCGTCGAGCAGCGGGTGCACCGCCTGCACGGACGACACCAGCCCCACCTCGGCGATCGCCCGGTCGACCAGGTCCTGGGTCAGCCCGAGGTCCTCGCCGGTGGTCCAGCAGCTCTCCACGTACGGCCGCACCGCGCGCAGGTAGCGCACCAGCAGCCCGTACGCCTCCGGGTCCCGGGGATCGCAGTCGATGCCGCCCTTGGCGCCGCCCAGAGGGACGTAGCGGGCCTCGGGGTCGTAGTGCAGCGCCTCCTTGAGGCTCATGCCGCGGGCGAGTCCGGTCACCTCCTCCAGGGTGCAGCCGGCCCGCATCCGCAGGCCGCCGCTGCACACTCCGCGCACGAGCCGGTCGACGACGAGGAACCCCTGGCGGCCCGTGAAGTGGTCGGTCCAGGTGAGCGACAGGAAGGGGGAGGTCACACGGGCTCCTCGACCGGCACGGTTACTGAACAGTGGGTCAGTATTGGGAGGTGTGACGAAGCCTGTCAACGCGTTGTCGGAAGAGGCGACCATAATGGAATGCCTCAGCGACTCCACCTGGAGGTACCGTGTCCGGTTTCCGTTCCCTGAGCTCCGGGCTCCGTGCTCTGCAGCCCGAGGCCTTCGGCGCGGATCCCCGTGGTGAGCGCCTGGCGCGCATCCGCAGATCGCCCCACTTCAAGGACGGGGTCTTCCTGAACCCCGGCGGCCCGGCGCGAATCCGTCCCTCCGCCTCGACGCTCGACTTCGCCAAGGTCTTCTTCGACCGGGAGCAGCGGCCCCGCCGCGCCCCCGCGGGCACCGTGCCGGTGCACGCCACCACGCTCGCCGACCTGGCCAAGCCGCCCGCCACGGGTCTCAGGGTGACCTGGATGGGGCACTCCAGCGTCCTCGCGGAGATCGACGGGCAGCGCGTCCTGTTCGACCCCGTCTGGGGCGAGCGCTGCTCCCCGTTCCCCTTCGCCGGCCCCAAGCGGCTGCATCCGGTCCCGCTGCCGCTGGCCGCGCTGGGCCCGGTCGACGTCGTCGTCATCTCGCACGACCACTACGACCACCTGGACATGCCCACGATCAAGTCGCTGGCCGGCACGGACACGCTGTTCGCGGTGCCGCTCGGCGTCGGCGCCCACCTCGAGCACTGGGGGGTGTCCGCCGGCCGGCTGCGCGAGCTGGACTGGCACGAGGAGACGAAGGTCGGCGCTCTCACCCTGACCGCCACCCCCGCCCGCCACTTCTGCGGTCGCGGCCTGCGCAACACCCAGCACACCCTGTGGGCGTCCTGGGTCGTGGCCGGCGAGAAGCACCGGATCTACCACAGCGGCGACACCGGCTACTTCGACGGATTCCGGGAGATCGGCGCCGCACACGGGCCGTTCGACGCGACGATGATCCAGATCGGGGCGTACTCCGAGTTCTGGCCCGACATCCACATGACCCCCGAGGAGGGCATGCGAGCCCATGTCGACCTCCAGGGCGGTTCCGGCGGGGTGATGCTGCCCATCCACTGGGCCACGTTCAACCTCGCCACGCACGCGTGGACCGACCCGGGGGAGGGCACGCTGGCCGCCGGACGGGCGGCCGGCGCGCGTGTGGCCCTGCCGCGCCCGGGCGAGCCCTTCGAGCCCACGGCCGAGTCCGTCCCGGGCGAGCCGTGGTGGCGGGGTGTGGCGCGCACTCCGGCGGGCGGCTGGCCCTCCACGGACGAGACGGCAACCGAGGCCAAAGCCGATACCGAGAGTGACATCACGGCGGGTGCCGCCGAGGGCGGTGAAGCGTCGGAGGCGGTTCCGGCGGGCTGACCGGGGCGGGTCGGCGTTCGACCGTGCGGGCCGGGGGGCGGAGAGCCTCCGGCCCGCACAGTCATTTTCTGAACGCGCCTGACCAGCCCTGATCGAACTTTTTCCTCGTTGTGCCTCGCATCGCTCCGGCTTATCGGTCTGTCGTACGAAGCCTCATACCAGAGCGGGACGCTGCGTGTGGGACTTTGTCAACTGCCCACCGCACATGATGGGTTGCCGACTACTGTGAGTGGCCGTCGGGCGACACCGGGCCGAATTCTTCGGCTCTTCCGACCGACGGCTCTTCCGACCGACGACCCGGCTCGACGGACCAGTACGAGGACACCGATGTCTCACCTCCGCGCACCCGCCGCACGTGCAGACCGCCGTGAGGGCGGGCGGCACGGGCGGCCGCCCGCCCGCACCGCACCGGCGTCGGCCGAGACACACATACGGCCCCAGTTGCTGCGCCTCGCCGTGCTCCCGCCGATCGCGGTGGCCCTCAGCGCCTGCGCGGTGGTCCTGTTCACCGTGCGCTCCACCGGCGTCCGGCCCGGACCGACCCTGTGGGCGGTCCTCGCGGGCGCGGTCGCGGTGACCGGCGCCGGCATCGTGATCGCCGCCGTGGCCGCGGACCGTGCCGCCCGCGTCGTCAGCGACCGCGTCGCGGCCCTGCGCCGCGGCAGCGCGCGCGGCGAGGCCGAGCTGCGCGGCGTCATCGAGGCGCTGCGCCGGGGTGAGGCCCCGCCCGCCCGCACGTCGCGGGGCGGTCCGCCCGGCGACGCCGACGACTTCGAGCTGCTCGCGGCCGACCTGGCCCGCGCCCACGACGGGGCCGTCACCGCCGTCGTGCAGGCCGCACAACTGTCCAGCCAGACGGGCAGCGAACAGAAGCTGGAGGTGTTCGTCAACCTCGCGCGGCGCCTTCAGTCCCTGGTGCACCGCGAGATCTCGATTCTCGACGAGCTGGAGAACGAGATCGAGGACCCCGACCTGCTCAAGGGCCTCTTCCACGTCGACCACCTCGCCACCCGCATCCGCCGCCACGCCGAGAACCTCGCCGTCCTCGGCGGGGCCGTCTCGCGCAGACAGTGGAGCAACCCGGTCTCCATGACCGAGGTGCTGCGCTCCGCGATCGCCGAGGTCGAGCAGTACTCGCGGGTCAAGCTCGTCCCGCCGATCGACGGCGAACTGCGCGGCCACGCCGTCGCCGACGTCATCCACCTGCTCGCCGAGCTCGTCGAGAACGCCACGGTGTTCTCCGCCCCGCACACCCAGGTGCTGCTGCGGGCCAACCTCGTCACCTCGGGGCTGGCCGTCGAGGTCGAGGACCGCGGCCTCGGTCTGCCCGTGGAGGAGCAGAGCAGGATGAACGCCCTGCTCGCCGATCCCGACCAGGTCAACGTCGGCCGCCTCCTCGCCGACGGCCGGATCGGCCTGTTCGTCGTCTCGCAGCTGGCCCGGCGGCACGGCATCCGGGTCCGTCTGCAGAGCAACATCTACGGCGGCGTCCAGGCCGTCCTCGTCGTCCCGCAGGCCCTGCTGGGCTCCGCGCCCGGCATCCTCGGCGCCGTACCGCAGGGCCCGGACACCGACGGCGGCGGCCTGCCCCTCGTCCCCGCCTCGACGCCCGCCGCGTCGCCCCCCACGACGCCCGCCGCCGCGTCCGGGCGGCCGCCGATGCCGCCGCCGCCCCAGGGCCGGCCGGTCGGAACCGGGGCGCACTCCGCGCCCGGCGCCGGCCCGGCACCCGCACCGCCGCGCCTTCCGCACCAGCCCGGCACGGGCCGCCGTCCGCACTCGGCGCAGCAGCCGGCGGGCCGTCCGCCCGCGCCCGGCCAGGCCGGGGACGCCGGGGGGACGGCCTGGTCACCGGTTCCGGGCGTCGGCGACGCGGGAGCGCCGCCGGTCCCGGCTCGGACCGGGGACGCCGACGACGGCGCCGGCCGCTCGCTCGGCGCCGCACGGGCGCACGAGGGCGGCCCCGCGGGCCCGGCGAGCCTGTCGCCGCAGGCCTGGGAGGTCTCGGACGCCGACCGGTGGACCACCCCGTCACACACCCGGCCCACCCAGCACACCCCTGCCGCCGGTACACCCCTGCCCTCGCCGCGTCCGCCCGAGGTTCCCGGTCCAGCCGGTACACCCCCGGCCCCGCCGCGTGCGCAGGACGCTTCAGGTCCCGCCCACACGGCGACGCCGCCGTCGCGGCCGGAGCCCGCACCCGGGCCCGGGCGGCACGGCGCGTCCTCGGCGGGGTCCGCCGAGCCCGGCCCGCAGCCGGACGTCCCGCCCGCGGACGGGGCCCGGCCCGCGCCGCTGCCCGTCCGTGGCGCCCGCGGGGAACGGCCCACCCCGGCCGAGGCCGTCCCCGGCATCCGGCCCGGTCACCGGCCCGTCGTCGAGGAGCACGAGGGCATCGCGCCCACACCGCGCACCGGCACGGTGCGCGGCACCATGGGCAAGCCCCAACTGCCCCGGCGCCGGGCGCAGGAGCACCTCGTGCCCCAGCTGCGCGGCGGTCCGGCCCCGCGTCAGGAGGTCGAGCAGCCCGTCGGCCACGATCCCGGCCTGATGGCGGCCTTCCAGCGGGGCATCGGCCTGGCCGAGGCCCAGCAGAGCCTGGAGGCGGACGTCATGGAGCCGTCCCCGTATCCGGTGCCGGACCCGCCGGTGCCGGCGGACCCGCCAGGCCGCTCGCCTGCGTCCTTGCCGGCGCCCTCGCCTTCGTCTTCTTCGTCCTCGTCCTCGTGGTCCCTGGACCCGGCGTCGTTCCTCCCGTCGGACCCGGCGGGTCCGTCCCCGCACGCGGCGCCTGGGAACACCGCCCTGTCCCTCCACGGGCCGTCGTCGGCCCGCCTCGGCGCCGCCCCGGACCCGGAGACGGCCACCTCGCGCGAGGCCTTCCCCGTCGGCGGCGACACCGGCGACACCGCGGACGGCGTCCCGGAAGGCGTCCGGCTCGTGTCGCCGATGTCGCTCTCGGCCGACGTACGGCCGTCGCGCCGGTCCGGGATATCCGAGGCCCGCCCCGCGCACGCGGCCGCGCCGCCCGAGGCGTACGGCGCGCGCGAGGGGCTGGACCTGCCCGGTCCCGACCAGTCCACCGCCCGGCACGACGGGAGCGCACCCGCCGGATGAGCACGCTGAGCACCCCCACCCCCAGCGCTCCCGCAGACCTTCGTACCTCAAGGAGTCGATCCACCATGGCGAGCGATGCGCCGACCGGCCATGTATCCGATCTCGACTGGCTGATGAGCGGCCTCGTGCAGCGCGTACCGCACACCACGAGCGCGGTGCTGCTCTCCTGCGACGGGCTCGTGAAGTCGGTCCACGGCCTGGACCCCGACAGCGCCGACCACATGGCCGCGCTGGCCTCCGGCCTGTACTCCCTCGGCCGCAGCGCCGGCGTCCGGTTCGGCGACGGCGGTGACGTGCGGCAGGTCGTCGTCGAACTCGACTCGACGCTGCTGTTCGTCACCACCGCCGGCTCCGGCACGTGTCTGGCGGTGCTCGCCGGGCGTGAGGCCGACGCGGCCGTGCTCGGATACGAGATGGCGATGCTGGTGAAGAGCGTCCGGCCGTACCTGATGACCGCGCCCCGGCAGCACGCGGAACCCTCGGTGATGGGACCTTGAACGTGGCGGCGGCCGGCGACGGGCCCTGGCTCGACGACGCGGCAGGGCGGCTGGTGCGCCCGTTCACGGTCAGCAACGGCCGGACCAGGCCCAGCGTCGCCCTCGACCTTCTGTCGCAGGTCAGGGCCACCGGGGCGACCCCTCTCGGCTACCTCGGCCCCGAGCACGCCCAGGCGCTCGACCTGAGCCGTGCGCCCGTGTCGGTCGCCGAGGTCGCGGCCCATCTGAAGCTGCCGGCAGCGGTCACCAAGGTGCTGCTGTCCGACCTCCTCGACTGCGGGGCGCTGACCACCAAGCCCCCCGAGTTCCACCACAACCCCACCGACCGGGCCCTTCTGGAGGCAGTGCTCGATGGACTACGACGACAGCTCTGACCGCGACGAGCGCGCCGGGCACGGCGACGGCCGCGCCCACGGCCCGCACGACGACGCCGGCCCCGACCCCTTTCCCACCGCCCTGAAGATCCTGGTCGCGGGTGGCTTCGGGGTCGGCAAGACCACCTTCGTCGGCGCCGTCAGCGAGATCGCGCCGCTCAGCACGGAAGAGCTGCTCACCACCGTCAGCGCCGCCACCGACAACCTGGACGGCATCGAGAACAAGGTCGAGACGACCGTCGCCATGGACTTCGGCCGCATCACCCTCGACCCGCAGCACGTGCTCTACCTGTTCGGCACACCCGGGCAGGAGCGGTTCTGGTTCATGTGGGACGAGTTGTCCGAGGGCGCCCTCGGCGCGGTCATCCTCGCCGACACCCGCCGACTGGAGGAGTGCTTCGCGGCCGTCGACTTCTTCGAGGAACGCGGACTCGCCTTCATCATCGCCATCAACGAGTTCGACGGATCCCACCGCTACCACCCCGAGGAGGTGCGCGCCGCGATCGATCTGGACCCGTCCGTCCCCGTCGTGCGCTGCGACGCCCGTATCTCCGCGTCCGGAGTCCAGACCCTGCTCACCCTCGTCAAGCACCTCATCGCCCACGCGCCGGCCGCACCGCAGCCGAGCCGCGGCGCCCACATGTGACGCCCGCCCCCAACGCCCCGGAGCCGCAAATGACGTACGTCCACCGCGACGGAACCCGGCCATGAGTTACGACCCGCCGCGCCCGGCCGGTCGTCTGCTGCTCACCCCGCAGGACAGGGAAGCTCCCGCCCGGGCCCGCCGGCTGCGCCGACTCGGCCTCGGGGAACAGCCGGAGCCCGCCCTGGACGCCTTCGCGCACCGTCTCGCCGAGGTGACCGGAGCGCCGTACGCCATGGTCAACTTCCCGGACGAGGAACGGCAGTTCTTCGCCGGACTGCACACTCCGGCAGGCGGCCGGGCCGCCCGGGGCGGCAAGCCCGCGCTGGGCCGCCTGCTGCCCCGCGAATACGGCTACTGCCCGCACGTCGTGGTGCGGCGCAAGGCGCTGGTCCTGGAGGACGTGGCCGACTACCCGCGCTTCGCGGGCAACCCCGTCGTCGACGAGTACGGGATCCGCTGCTATCTCGGCGCCCCGCTCATCGACTCGACCGGCATGGTGCTGGGCACCGTGTGCGTCGCCGACCTCACGCCCCGGACCTGGGGGAAGGCCGGCCTGGAGACCATCAAGGCGACGGCCGCCGATCTGGCCGGCCACCTGCAGCGGCGGGCGCCCGAGGGGTTGTCGCCGTGAGCGGCGCGGCACGGGCGCGGGCCGGGAGCGGCGCGGCCGGGCTCCGTCAGAGGGCCTGCCACATGTTGTCGAAGCCCGCGTCCTCGATGGACCGTCGCTGCCGCACGGCCTCCAGTTCCGCCAACGCGTCGCCGACCCCCGCCAGCACCGTCACGACCGAGTCGTCCAGCGGTCCGGGGAAACCGTCCGCCGGCTCCTCGCGCAGACCGACGGCGGTGGCCAGCGTGGCGAGGACGGGTTCGTCCGACGCCCAGCGCGCGGTGGCGCGGCGACGGGCCGGTGAGTCGAGGGGCACCGGCTTCGCGGACCGGGCGGCCAGCAGCCCGCCGCGTGGCCGGGACACCAGCCCGTCCGCCGCCAGCCGGGCGGCGTAGGCGGCCGCCAGGTCGCGGCCCCGCCGCCACAGCCAGTCCTCGACCGTCTCGTACGGCTCCGCCCGGAGAAGCGAGTCCGCGGCCTCGGCCAGCAGCGGGTCCTCCGGCGTCGTCGGCGGGCCGGGCACGATGAGGTCGCCGTCCAGGGCGAAGGCCCGGGCCCTGACCAGGTCGACCGCCTCCGCGCCCGCGAGGGCGAGCGACAGATCGCCCTGCCCGACGTCGCGCACGGGCGGCACGTCCAACGCGGCGATCATCAGATCCCGTGCTGTCGTCATCGGGGACTCCACCTCGGTCGGTCAGCGGTCGCCCGGTCGATCGTTCGGCGGCCGGGAGGGCGGACGGGAGGTCCGTCCTCCCGGCCCGGTCGGTCCGGTCGGCCGGTCAGTCGGTTGGCCCGGTGCGGGTTGCGGTCCAGGGTGTCACGGCCCAGCGTGGTGTGCGAGGAGCCCGTCCGCAGGAGCGGAGCCATCCGTGTGAAGCACAGCTGTGGCGGCGCTTAAGAAAAGCTCGATGGACCCGGCCGGGTCGAGTGCGGCAGATTGCTGGGCGAATCCACACGTCTTCCCGGATGCGGGGCCCTTCGGCCTGCACGCGCCCGGGCCCTCACCACAGGAGCCGTTGCGTTGAAGGCGCTGGTCAAGCAGAAGGCGGAACCCGGGCTGTGGCTCGCGGACGTCCCGGAGCCGGCCGTCGGCCCCGGCGATGTGCTGATCAAGGTGCTGCGCACCGGCATCTGCGGCACCGACCTGCACATCCGGTCCTGGGACGGCTGGGCGCGCCAGACGATCAGCACGCCGCTCGTGCTCGGCCACGAGTTCGTCGGCGAGGTCGTGGAGACCGGGCGGGACGTCGACGGCATCGCCGTGGGCGACCGGGTCAGCGGCGAGGGGCACCTGGTCTGCGGCAAGTGCCGCAACTGTCTGGCCGGGCGCCGCCATCTGTGCCGGGCCACCGTCGGCCTCGGCGTCGGACGGGACGGCGCGTTCGCGGAGTACGTCGCCCTGCCCGCGTCCAACGTGTGGGTGCACCGCGTCCCGGTGGACCTCGACGTCGCGGCGATCTTCGACCCGTTCGGCAACGCCGTCCACACCGCGCTGTCCTTCCCGCTCGTCGGCGAGGACGTCCTGATCACCGGCGCCGGGCCGATCGGCCTGATGGCCGCCGCCGTCGCCCGGCACGCCGGGGCCCGCAACGTGATGGTCACCGACGTCAGCGAGGAGCGGCTGGAGCTGGCCCGCAAGATCGGCGCGAGCCTCGCCCTCGACGTCTCGCAGGCCTCCATCGCCGACGGGCAGCGGGAGTTGGGGCTGCGCGAGGGCTTCGACATCGGCCTGGAGATGTCCGGCAGGCCGGAGGCGATGCGCGACATGATCGCCAACATGACCCACGGCGGCCGGATCGCCATGCTGGGGCTGCCCGCCGAGGAGTTCCCCGTCGACTGGGCCCGGATCGTCACCTCGATGATCACGATCAAGGGCATCTACGGCCGCGAGATGTTCGAGACCTGGTACGCGATGTCGGTGCTGCTGGAGGGCGGCCTCGACCTCGCCCCCGTGATCACCGGCCGGTACGGCTACCGCGAGTTCGAGGCGGCCTTCGCCGACGCGGCGAGCGGCCGCGGCGGCAAGGTCATCCTCGACTGGACCGCGTAAGTCACCTGCATTTCCTAGGAGCCTTCTGATGTTCGACTCCGTGCGCGACGACCTGCGCACCACCCTCGACGAGATCCGCGCCGCCGGTCTGCACAAGCCCGAGCGCGTCATCGGCACCCCGCAGTCCGCGACCGTCGCCGTCACCGCGGGCGGCCGTCCCGGTGAGGTGCTCAACTTCTGCGCCAACAACTACCTCGGCCTCGCCGACCACCCCGAGGTGATCGCCGCCGCCCACGAGGCCCTGGACCGCTGGGGCTACGGCATGGCGTCCGTGCGCTTCATCTGCGGGACGCAGGAGGTGCACAAGGAGCTGGAGGCGCGGCTGTCGGCGTTCCTCGGCCAGGAGGACACGATCCTGTACTCCTCCTGCTTCGACGCCAACGGCGGCGTCTTCGAGACCCTGCTCGGCCCCGAGGACGCGGTGATCTCCGACGCCCTCAACCACGCCTCGATCATCGACGGCATCCGTCTGTCCAAGGCCCGCCGCTTCCGCTACGCCAACCGTGATCTGGCCGACCTGGAGCGGCAGTTGAAGGACGCGTCCGACGCGCGTCGCCGGCTGGTCGTCACCGACGGCGTGTTCTCCATGGACGGCTATGTGGCGCCCCTCGACGAGATCTGCGACCTCGCCGACCGCTACGACGCGATGGTCATGGTCGACGACTCGCACGCCGTCGGCTTCGTGGGACCCGGCGGCCGCGGCACCCCCGAGCTGCACGGCGTCATGGACCGCGTCGACATCATCACCGGCACGCTGGGCAAGGCGCTCGGCGGGGCCTCCGGCGGCTATGTCGCCGCGCGCGCGGAGATCGTCGCCCTGCTGCGTCAGCGCTCCCGCCCGTACCTCTTCTCCAACACCCTCGCCCCGGTCATCGCCGCCGCTTCGCTGAAGGTCATCGACCTGCTGGAGTCGGCCGACGACCTGCGGGTGCGGCTCGCCGAGAACACCGCCCTGTTCCGCCGCCGGATGACGGACGAGGGCTTCGACGTCCTGCCCGGCGACCACGCCATCGCCCCCGTGATGATCGGCGACGCGGCGCGGGCGGGCCGGATGGCCGAGCTGCTGCTGGAGCGCGGAGTGTACGTGATCGGCTTCTCCTACCCGGTCGTCCCGCAGGGCCAGGCCCGCATCCGCGTCCAGTTGTCCGCCGCGCACTCCACGGACGACGTGAACCGGGCGGTGGACGCCTTCGTCGCGGCGCGGGCGGAGCTCGGGGAGCCCGAGCCGGCGGCGGTCTGAGCCCGCGGTCCGAGCGGCCCGGACATATTGCGATAATCGATCCCGTGATCGAAGCGCGGCGGCTCCACATCCTGCGTGCGGTGGCCGACCACCGCACCGTGACGGCGGCTGCCGCCGCGCTCTATCTCACCCCGTCCGCGGTCTCCCAGCAGCTGACGGCGCTGGAGCAGGAGACCGGCCACCGCCTGGTCGAGCGCGGCGCCAGGGGAGTGCGGCTCACCCCGGCCGGCGAGATCCTGCTCGCGCACACCAACGCCGTCCTCGCCCAGCTGGAGCGGGCCGAGGCCGAGCTGGCCGCCTACAGCTCCGGCGCGGCCGGCACGGTCACCGTCGCGGCCTTCGCGACCGGCATCGCCCTGGTCGTGGCGCCCGCTGTGGCCCGGCTCGCCGGCACCGCGCCGGGGATACGGATCCGCGTCCAGGACGCCGAGGGCGACGCCAGCCTGCCCATGGTGCTCGACCGGCAGGTCGACGTCGCCGTGGCGGTCGAGTACCGCGGCGCCCCGGCCGCCGACGACCCGCGCCTCACCCACCTCCCGCTCTACGCCGAGCCCTTCGACGCGGTGGTGCCCGTCGCCCACCGCCTGGCCGACGCCCCCGAGGTCCCCCTCGCCGACCTGGCCAAGGACTGCTGGATCGGCCCCTACCCCGGCAACCCCTGCCATGACGTCGTCGTTCTGGCCTGCGAGAACGCCGGGTTCCAGCCCCGGCTGGAGCACTCCTCGGACGACTTCCGCGCGGTCGTCGCACTGGCCTCGGCGGACGCGGGAGTGGCGCTGGTGCCGCGTTCGGCGCTGCGCGGCATGGACCTCACGGGCGTGGTCGTGCGGCCCGTGGACGGCGTGGCGCCGACCCGCCGGGTCTTCGCGGCCGTCCGCCGGGGCGCCGAGGAGCACCCGCTGATCCGGCCGGTGCTGGAAGCGCTGGGCGAGGCGGCCCGGGTGTGAGCCTTCCGTCATCCTGCTGTCTCATATCCGGGATAACGTCCCTCGTATGAGACACGAAGTGGAGGGCGTCGGGTCCCCGGAGGGAGTCGACGCGCGGCTGGCCGCCCGCCTGGCCGAGCTGCGGGCCGAACACGGCTGGTCACTGGGGGAGTTGGCGGAGCGCAGCGGGATCAGCCGGTCCACCCTGTCGCGGGCCGAGCGGGCGGAGATCAGCCCGACGGCCGCACTGCTCAACCGCCTGTGTCACGTCTACGGCCGGACCATGTCCCGGCTGCTCAGCGAGGTCGAGGCGGAGCCCGCGCCGCTGGTGAGGGCCGCAGAGCAGTCCGTCTGGGAGGACCGGGCCTCCGGGTTCGTCCGGCGTTCCGTGTCGCCGCCGCACCCCGCGCTGCGCGGCGAACTGGTCGAGGCGCGACTCGCCGTGGGCGCCGACATCGCCTACGACCGGCCGCCCGTGGCGGGCCTGGAGCAGCACGTGTGGGTGCTGGAGGGCGCCCTCGACGTGACGGCCGACGGCGTCGAGCGGCGCCTCGAAGCGGGGGACTGTCTGCGGCTGCGGGTGTGGGGGCCGACCCGGTTCCGGTGCGCGGGCGCCGAGCGGGCCCGCTACGCGCTGGCGGTGGTGCTGCCGTGACCACGATCCGACTGGACGCCCCCGGACTGATCGCGCGGGCCGAGGAGTTGGCCGGCCTGCTGCTCGACACGGTGCACGGCGGAGCCTCGGTCGGCTTCCTCGCACCCCTCGACCGGGCCGAGGCCGTCGCGTGGTGGCACGGCCGGGCCGCCGGTGTGGCCGCCGGGGAGCTCGCGGTCTGGGCGGCGCAGGACGGCGAGAGGGTCGTGGGAACCGTCGCCCTGGCCTTCCCCGGCAAGCCCAACAGCCGCCATCGCGCCGAACTCGTCAAGCTGATGGTCCACCGGGACGCCCGTGGCCGGGGCCTCGGCCGCACGCTCCTTGCCACCGCCGAACAGGCCGCCGCGGCGGCCTGCGTCACCCTGCTGCACCTGGACACCGAGACCGGCAGCCCCGCCGAGCACCTGTACCGCACCGCCGGCTGGACCCGGGCCGGCGTGATCCCCGACTACGCGGCAGACCCGTCCGGGATCCTCCGCCCGACCACCCTGTACTACAAGCACGTCGCCGTCGACTGACTGTCAGTGGCAGCCGCTACGGTGCGAAGCATGCCGGACGCCGAAGACGTACGCCGTATCGCCCTGTCCCTGCCGGACACCACGGAGAAGATCGCCTGGAGCATGCCCACCTTCCGGGTCGCGGGGAAGATGTTCGCCACCCTGCCCGAGGAGGAGACCTCCCTCGCCGTGCGCTGCCCCAAGGAGGAGCGCGACGAACTGGTGCTCGCCGAGCCCGGCAAGTTCTGGATCGCCGACCACGAGGCCCAGTTCGCCTGGGTACGGGCCCGGCTGTCCGCCCTGGAGGACGAGGACGAGCTGCGGGACATCCTCGCCGACTCCTGGCGGCAGGCGGCCCCGCCGCGACTGCTGGAGGCCTACCCGGAACTGGGCCGGGCCCCGGGGGAGTGACGACGCCCCCGGCGGCCGGGGTGCGGGAAACGGGTGCGCGACCATCGACCCGAGTGCGGTATTGTTTCCATGCGCGTTCGGCCAGGGGAAACCCCAGGTCAGACGGGCATCGGGACGTGGCGCAGCTTGGTAGCGCACTTGACTGGGGGTCAAGGGGTCGCAGGTTCAAATCCTGTCGTCCCGACTTTACGAAGTCGCAGGTCAGAGGCCGTTTCAGAGGAGATCTGAAGCGGCCTCTCGATCATTTGCGGGGACCGGTCGGGGACCGGCGCACTCGACGGGGCGGAAGCGCACCTCGACCCGCTCGACGTCCCCCATGCGCGCCCGTGGACCTGCGCGCAACCAGCTGACCCCGACGAACACCGGGTGGGTCTCCTCCAGTTCCCCCGCGTCGATGGCCAGGACCTGGCCGGCAGCGACATGGGTGCGGCTGATCGTCCCCTTCGCACGAGCCCGCGCGGCAGGCTCGTCCGTGACGCCGATTTCCTTCGGGCTCAGGTTCTTTGGATACCTCCGCGGCTCCCGGATCCGCGTTTCTGGAACAGGTCACCGGCGCGCCGGAAAGGCGGCCGCCATGAGGATCGGCTCGGTGCGCGCCCATGCCCGCGGGGTCGCCGAGCCGGCCCCCGGTGAGACCGTCTGGGTGATTCGATGCGGTATGTCCTTGATCTTGCCTTACGTGGCTTTTAGTGTTCGCCGGGAGGGAAACGCTGTGAGGTCCGTGCCCCCGTCCGGAAGCGAGGTGTGGAGCCCGTGTACGCGAGGTGCGGCTGCCGGCCCGTTTCGGGCCGGAAGGGACGTCCCGGAGGGAAGCGATGGCTGCGGGCTTTCGCCGTGCTGCCGTTGCTGGCGTCGGCGCTCGCCGCGTGCGGCGGTGACGAGGGCTCCGGCACGCCCACCCTCAACTGGTACAACTTCCCCGACGACTCCGGTGCGCTCCAGAAGGCGGCCGACCGGTGCAGTAAGGCGTCGGGCGGCCGCTACCGGATCAGCTACAACAAGCTCCCGCGCGCCGCGGACGGCCAGCGCCAGCAACTCGTCCGCAGACTCGCCGCCGAGGACGACTCGCTCGACATCCTGGGCCTGGACGTCACCTGGGCGGCGGAGTTCGCCGAGGCGCGCTGGATCCGGGAATGGACGGGGGCGGCGAGGCGGCAGGCCGTGGCGGGCACCCTGCGCGTACCGCTGCGGACCTCGACCTGGAAGGGCAAGCTGTACGCCGTCCCGTACAACACCAACACCCAGCTCATGTGGTACCGCAAGGACCTGGTGCCCACCCCGCCCCGGACCTGGGCCGAGATGCTGGACATGGCCGGCGCCCTCGCCCGGCAGGGCAAGCCGCACTTCGTGGAGATCCAGGGCGCCCAGTACGAGGGCCTCACCGTCTGGTTCAACACGCTGATCAACAGTGCGGGCGGCTCCATCCTCAACGCGAGCGCGACCGAGCCTTCGCTCGGCCCTCCTGCCGTGCGGGCAGCCGGGATCATGCGCGATCTGGCGAGGTCCCCGGCCGCGGACCCCTCCCTTCCCAACCAGATGGAGGACCAGAACCGCCTGGCCATGGAGTCGGGGGTGGCGGCGTTCGAGCTCAACTACCCGTTCGTCTATCCGTCGATGAAGGCGAACAACCCCCAACTGTTCAAGAACTTCCGCTGGGCGCCGTACCCCCGGGTCGACGCGAACCGCCCGGCACGGCCCACCATCGGCGGCATCGACCTGGCGGTCAGCGCCTACTCCCGCCACCCCGGGCTGGCGTTCGAGGCGGCCCTGTGCCTGCGCAACCGGGAGAACCAGCTCACCGCCGCACTCGAGGGCGGTCTCCCGCCCACCCTGCGCGCCGTGTACGACGAGCCCGCGTTCATGAAGGCGTACCCCTTCTCCAGAGAAGTGCTGGCCGCCCTGCAGTCGGCGAGCGTGCGCCCGATCACTCCGGCCTACCAGAACGTGTCGATCGCGGTCTCCCACACGCTGTCGCCGCCCTCGGGGATCAAGCCGGTGAGTTCGGTCGAGACGATCAGGGACCAGATCGACGATGCGCTGCGATCCGAGGGTGTGATCCCGTGAACCACCACCACCCGAACCACTCCGTCAGCCGGCGCCGCGGCGCGCGGGCCTCGTCCTCGAAGGGCCCGAGATGAGCACGCGGGCGCAGCCGGCGGGAACCCCGCCGCCCCCCGGGGCGGAGACGAAGCGGACGGGGCCGGACCCGGCGGCACTCTCGGCGGGCGCCAGGCAGGAGCGGCGGCTCGGCTGGCTGCTCTGCGCGCCCGCGGTCGTCGTCATGATCGCCGTGACCGCCTACCCCATCGGATACGCCGTCTATCTGTCCCTCCAGCGGTACGACCTGCGCTTTCCCGGACGGGCGGAGTTCGTGGGCCTGAGCAACTACGGGGCGGTGCTGTCCTCCCCGTTCTGGTGGGACGCCTTCTGGGTCACGCTGTTCGTCACCGCGGTGTCCGTGAGCATCGAACTGGTCCTCGGCATGGGGCTCGCCCTGGTGATGCACCGCACGATCTTCTGGCGCGGCGCCGTCCGCACGTCGGTCCTGATTCCGTACGGCATCGTCACGGTCGTCGCCGCCTTCTCCTGGCAGTACGCCTGGACCCCGGACCTCGGCTACCTCGCCGAGCTGCTGCCCAGCGGCGACGCCCCGCTGACCGAACAGTGGCCCGCCCTCTGGCTGATCATCCTCGCCGAGGTGTGGAAGACCACGCCGTTCATGGCCCTGCTGCTGCTCGCGGGCCTCGCCCTGGTTCCCGAGGAGACCCTGAAGGCGGCCATGGTGGACGGCGCCACCCCCTGGCAGCGCTTCACCAAGGTCATGCTGCCGCTGATGAAGCCCGCCATCCTGGTGGCCCTGCTCTTCCGCACCCTGGACGCGTTCCGCATCTTCGACAACATCTACGTCCTGACCGCGGGCGCCCACGGGACCGGCTCCTTGTCGATCCTCGGCTACGACAACCTGTTCACCGCGCTGAACCTCGGCATCGGCTCGGCGATCTCGGTCCTGATCTTCATCTGCGTCGGGATCATCGCCTTCGCCTTCGTCAAGCTGTTCGGCGCGGCCGCACCCGGCGCGGAGGTGAAGCGCTGATGGCCGCCGTAGGCAAGACGCATGCCGCCCGCTGGGGTGTCCTGAACGTGGTGGTGGTGCTCTACGCCCTGTTCCCGGTGTGGTGGATCGCCGCACTGTCGTTCAAGGACCCCAGCACCCTCACCGACGGCGACTACATCCCCCGGGACTGGACCTGGGAGAACTACCGGGGCATCTTCGAGACCTCCGAGTTCACCCGGGCGCTCGTCAACTCGATCGGCATCGCTCTGATCGCCACGGTGATCGCGGTGGTGCTGGGCACGATGGCCGCCTACGCGGTGGCCAGGCTGCGGTTCCCCGGCAAGAAGGTGCTCATCGGCATGTCGCTGCTGATCGCGATGTTCCCGCCGATCTCCCTCGTGTCGCCGCTGTTCAACATCGAGCGGATCATCGGGATCTTCGACACCTGGATCGGGCTGATCATTCCCTACATGACCTTCTCCCTGCCCCTCGCGATCTACACCCTGTCGGCGTTCTTCCGGGAGATCCCCTGGGACCTGGAGAAGGCCGCCAAGGTGGACGGGGCCACGCCCGCGCAGGCCTTCCGGTTGGTCATCGTGCCGCTGGCCGCGCCGGGCGTGTTCACCACGGCCATCCTCGTGTTCATCTTCTGCTGGAACGACTTCCTGTTCGCGATCTCGCTGACCTCCACCGAGGCCGCGCGTACCGTGCCGGCCGCGATCGCGTTCTTCACCGGCAGCTCGCAGTTCCAGCAGCCCACCGGGTCGATCGCCGCCGCCGCGGTCGTGATCACCATCCCGATCATCGTGTTCGTTCTGTTCTTCCAGCGACGGATCGTCGCCGGACTGACCTCCGGGGCGGTCAAGGGATGACCCGGAAGGCATGAAGGCAAGGAGGCACCACCCATGGCCGAGATCGTCCTCGAGGGAGTCACCAAGCGTTTTCCCGACGGATCCCTCGCCGTCAAGGACGTGGACCTCGACATCGCCGACGGCGAGTTCGTGATCCTGGTCGGTCCGTCCGGATGCGGCAAGTCCACCACCCTGAACATGATCGCCGGACTCGAGGACATCACCGACGGCACACTGCGCATCGGTGGGCAGGTCGTCAACGACCTTTCACCCAAGGAACGCGACGTCGCCATGGTGTTCCAGAGCTACGCCCTGTACCCGCACATGAGCGTCCGGGAGAACATGGGCTTTCCACTGCGCCTGGCCAAGGTGGACAAGGACACGATCAACACCAAGGTCGAGGAGGCCGCCCGGGTCCTCGACCTGACCGAGCACCTGGACCGCAAGCCCGCCAACCTCTCCGGCGGCCAGCGTCAGCGCGTGGCCATGGGGCGGGCGATCGTCCGTGACCCCAAGGCGTTCCTGATGGACGAGCCGCTGTCCAATCTGGACGCGAAACTCCGGGTGCAGATGCGCACCCAGATCTCCCGGATCCAGCGGCGGCTCGGCACCACCACCGTCTACGTCACCCACGACCAGACCGAGGCGATGACCCTCGGCGACCGGGTCGTGGTCATGAGGGGGGGCCTGGTCCAGCAGATCGGCACGCCCGCCGAGCTCTACGACCACCCGCGCAACCTCTTCGTCGCGGGCTTCATCGGCTCCCCGGCGATGAACTTCCTGAACGCCACCCTGGAGAACGACGTCCTGCGCTCGCCCCTGGGCGACCTGCCCCTGGACGACCGTACCCGGCAGTCCCTGGAACGGCAGAACGCGCCCCGCGAGCTCATCGTCGGGCTGCGGCCCGAGGCGTTCGAGGACGCGGCCCTCGCGCACGACCTGGCGTGGGGCGGACCCGCCTTCACCGCCACCGTGGACGTACTCGAGTCGCTGGGCTCCGATGTGTACGTGTACTTCAGCGCGGAGGGCGGGCCCGTGACGACCGCCGAACTCGAGGAGCTCGCCACGGACTCGGGCCTGCGCGACACCGGCGCCGAGGTCGGCCAGATCGTGGCCCGCCTGGACGCCGCCACACGCGCCCGCGAGGGCGAACCGGCGGAGCTGCGGGTCGACATGGCCAAGGCTCATGTGTTCGACCCGGCGAACGGAGCGAACCTCACGCATCCGGCGAGGGCAGACTGACGGGACACGCGGAGACGGTCTTCGGCGCGTTCGCCACCGCGGACGCGCTCTCGCCGCGAGCCGGCCGGGCGTCGATCCGCCCGGCCCCGCCCCGCGCCCACCGCTGCCGGCGGCCGTCCGGCGGGAGGCGTTCGTCCGCACCGACTGCTGGGGCGGTCCTGCACAAAGGCGGCGGAGGCGGGCGGACGCCCGGGCGGGAGGGTCCGCTCGCGGGCGGCCCGGGCCCGTGGAACCCTGGCCGCCCTCGTCGCCGAGGCGGGCCGGTGAGCGGTCAGCGCAGCCTGCGCAGCTCCCGCAGTTCTCCCACCTTCGCCATCCGGGCCAGAGCGAGGTAGACCAGCGTGAGGGTGAGGACGCCGGCGGCGAGGGCGGCGGCGTCCGGGAGGGGTCCGCCGCCGAGCCGGGCCGCGCAGGCCCGGTCGGCCGCCCAGGCCGCGACGGCGGCCACGCCCGCCGCTCCCGTCAGCCTGGTGTAGGTGCGGCGCAGCGCGCCGTCGTCCAAGCGGCCCCCCGTCCGCCTCCGCAACAGCCGGGCGGTGAGGGCGAGACCGGCCAGGTAGGACAGGGTGTAGGCGCCGGCCATGCCGGTCACCGACCAGCGGTCGGGCAGCAGCAGATGGCAGGCGGTCGCCAGGGCGATGTTCACCGTCGCGATCCAGACCGCCATGAAGAACGGGGTGCGGGTGTCCTCGAACGCGTAGAAGCCGCGCAGCAGCAGGTACTGCGCGGAGAACGGGATCAGACCGAGTCCGAAGGCCTGGAGCATGTGCCCGAGCGGCTGCGCGGAGGCCGCGTCGGCCGCGCCGTGCGCGAACAGCAGGGTCGAGATCCGCGGGCCGAGAGCCAGGAACAGGAACGCGGCCGGGACGATGACGACGCCGCTCACGCGCAGCCCGCGCGAGAGGTCCGCCCGCACGTCCGCGATCCGTCCCTGCGCCACGGCGCGGCTCATCCGGGGCAGTAGCGCGGTCACCAGGGAGACGGTGACCACCGACTGCGGCAGCATCCAGATGGTCTGCGCGTACGTGTACGCCGTGTAGCCCGCGCCGGCGTCCGGCAGCTTCTGGTCGACCGCGTTGGCGTAGTTGGTGACCACCGTGAGCGAGACGAGATTGGTCAGCACGAGCAGCAGGGTCCACTTGGCGGCGTGGACACCCGAACCCAGGCCGGAGCCGCGCCAGTCGAACCGCGGCCGCAGCCGGAACCCGGCGGCCCGCGCGAACGGGACCAGCGCGAGTGCCTGCACCGCTATGCCGGCCGTCGTGCCCACCCCCAGCAGCCGGACCTGGGCGTCGGTGATGTCCTCCACCCGCCCCGGCACGGTCATCAGGCCGAGATAGGCGCCGAACATGCCCAGCAGGACGACGTTGTTGAGGACCGGCGTCCACATCATCGCGCCGAACCGCTCACGGGCGTTGAGGACCTGGCCGTAGATGTTGAACAGGCCGTAGAAGAAGATCTGTGGGAGCAGGAACCGGGCGAAGACCACGGTGAGCCGGTACGCCTCGTGGTTCGCGGGGGTGTCGCGCATGTACAGCGAGACGATCTGCGGCGCCGCCCACACCGCCAGCGCGGTCCCCACGGCGAGGACGGACACGACGAGGGTGACGAGCCGCTGCTCGTACGCCCGCCCGCCGTCGGGATGCGTGGCCCTCGCCCGTACCAGCTGCGGTACCAGCACGGCGTTCAGCGCGCCGCCGATCAGCAGGGTGTACAGACTGGTCGGCACGGTGTTCGCCGTGTTGTACGTGCTGGCCAGCAGGCCGGTGCCCAGGGCGGCGGCCTGGAGGACCTGGCGGATCAGACCGGTCGCCCGGGACGCGACCGTGCCCAGAGCCATCAGCGCCGTCGAACGCGCCGCCCCGCCCTTGCCCGCCGCGCGTTCCTCGACCTGCGGTGATGTCGTAGCCCCCATCCGGACAACCTACGCCATCAAGATCCGCAGCCCGAACTCCCCTGTCCGCAGGGCTGGTTGGCCCGGCACGGCCGCGGGAGGCGCCGGCGTCGTCCACCCACGTGCGGTACGAGGCTCCGCCGCCGGGCCGGTCGGTGTCGTCACCGGCGGCTGCGGCTGCGGACCCGGCCCTCGCGCGGCGGGCTGATGAACTGCAGTTCCAGCGTGGCCGGCGCGGCCGCGACGCCCGGGCCGCCCGCCGCCGCCCAGGCCAGGATCTCGTCCGTGCAGTCGTCGTCCATGGCGAAGCCGACCCAGGTGGCCCGGCCGCCGGCGCGGCGTCCGGCGGCCGAGGGCTGGACGACGATCACGTTGGCCTGGTCGCAGGGGCCGAGGCAGTCCGTCGTGCGGACCTGGAAGCCGCCGTCCGAGGCGGCCGCCGCCGCGCGCAGACGCTCCAGCTGCCAGGCGTGGTCGAAGCCGGGGTGCTTGCGGGCGTCGCCGCAGCAGCAGCCCCGGCACACGACCAGGGTGCAGGGCCGGCGGGCGGCGGCGCCGATCGCGGCCCGCCCGCCCGCCGTGCGCTGAGGGGGCGGAGCGGAACGTTCATCCACGCCGGTCAGGAGGCCGAGAGGCCCACGTGGGCCAGGGCCTGCCGCAGCAGGAACCCGTGCCCGCCGGGCATCTCGCTCTGCACCGCTGGCGACGCCGCCTCCTGCGGGCTGAACCACACCAGGTCCAGCGCGTCCTGCCGGGGCCTGCAGTCGCCGGTCACCGGGACGATGTAGGCCAGCGACACCGCGTGCTGACGGGGGTCGTGGTACGGGGTGATGCCCTGCGTCGGGAAGTACTCGGCCACCGTGAACGGCTGGAGCGAGGTCGGCACCCGGGGCAGGGCCACCGGGCCGAGGTCCTTCTCCAGGTGGCGCAGCAGGGCGTCCCGGACGCGCTCGTGGTGCAGGACCCGGCCGGAGACCAGGGTCCGGCTGACATTGCCGTCCGGTCCGATCCGCAACAACAGGCCGATGCTGGTGACTTCGCCGCTGTCGTCGACGCGCACGGGCACGGCCTCGACGTACAGGATCGGCATACGGGCGCGCGCCATCTCGAGCTCGTCGGAGCTCAGCCAACCCGGCGTGGTTTCGGTCAAGTCAGACATTGCTTGATCATACTTTCAGTCCGTCGGGAAGCCGGTAGACCCGGCGGGCGTTGTCGGCCGCGGCCCAGCGCGCCAGGCGCAGCGCGTCGGACAGGCCCAGTTCGTCGGCGTCCACCCTGTCCTGGAGCAGTTCCCCCAGTCCCCTGCGGAACGCCAGTGCGCCGAGCGCGTAGAACTCGGCCACACCATAGGCGTCGGAGCTGTACAGCAGTTTGCGGAACGGTGTGATCTCCAACGCCTCCTCCAGGACCGCCCGCGCCCGCACGGGACCCACGTGGTGCAGGGTGAGCCCCACGTCCAGATACACCTGCTCGAACACCGCGGCCAGATAGCCGGCCTGCCGCTGGTAGGGCCAGCAGTGCAGAAGCAGCACCGGGATCGTGCCCGCCGTGAGGTGCAACCAGTCCGTGAGAAGCGTGGGATCCACCCGGTGCAGACGGATGTCGTCGTCGCCGAAACCGGTGTGCAGCTGGAGGGGCAGCCCCAGGTCGACGGCGGTCCACAGCAGGTGGCGCACCAGCACCGGCTCGTCCAGTCGTCCGCCGCGCGCCAGCCAGCGCCGCGCGGCCCGGGTGACCTCGTGGTCCGAGGGCCGGGCCGGGTCGAGGTCGAAACCCGTGCGGTACGCGGCCACCGACTTCACCGCGATCACCCCCGGCCGCCGTACCGCGTCCAGCGCGGCCGCCCGGAACGCGTCGGCGTACCCGCCCGCGTCGACGCCCCGCGCGGCCACGTCCTCCGCGACCGATTCCAGCCGTACGACCTCGTGGGCGACCGCCGCGCCGGCCGCTCCGGCGAGTTCCTCGGGCGTGGTGACGCGGTGCGGGGCGAACCCGGTGTCGACGCAGAACACCCCGGTCCGGGCGGCCGCGAGGAAGCGCCGGTTCACCTCCCGCGGTCCCAGCTCGGCGCGCCGGGCCAGATAGACGTCGGCGGGGGCGTGCCGCTCCAGGCCGAGCAGCGGCGCGCAGTGCCGTCGTACGGACACGCCCGCCGGTGTGTCGAAGGTCGAGTCGCCGGGCCAGCGGCCGCCCTCGGTGAGCAGGGCCTCGAATCCCGGCCGGTCCAGGGGGTCGACGGCGACGCCGTGGCAGTGGTGGTCCACCAACTCCAGCTCCGCCAGCGCCTCGTGGACCGCGGTGCCGGCCATGTCAGTACGTCCAGCGGTAGGCCGCCGCCACCCGGTCGTCGTCGAGTCCGTCGACGGCGTCGATCTCGCCCTGCCGCACCGCGCTCACCGCGTCGGCGAGGACCGGGCCGAGCGCGGCCCGCAGCACCTCGTCCCCGCGAAACGCGGCGACCGCCTCGGAGAGCGAGGCCGGCAGCCGCCGCACGCCCCGGGCGGCGGCCTCCTCGGCGTCCAGCCGCACCGGGTCTCCCCGGGTCTCCTCGGGCAGGACGGCGCCCGACGCCAGCCCGTCCAGGCCCGCGGCGATCAGACAGCCGAGGGCCAGATACGGGTTGGCGGCCAGGTCGACGGGCTTGACCTCCAGGTTCGCCTGCTCCGCGCGCCGGCCCGCCGTGCCCCGCACCAGGCGCACCGCGCACTCGCGGGTCTCCAGACCCCAGGCGGTGAACACTCCCGCCCACTGGGAGGGCTTGAGGCGCAGATAGCTCGCCGGGCTCGGCGCGGTCACCGCCGTGAGGGCGGGCAGGCGGGCCAGGACACCCGCCGCGAAGGCCTCCGCGTCGGCCGTCATGCCGTGCCGCCGCTCGCCGCCCGCGTGCAGGTTGACGCCCTCGCGCCAGGCGGAGAGGTGGATGTGCCCGCCGTTGCCGACGCCCTGCGCGACGACCGCGGGGGAGAAGGAGACCCGCAGGCCGTGCCGCCGGGCCACCGCGCGGATCGTCTGGCGGACCAGGACGCTGCGGTCGGCAGCGGCCACCGGGTCCAGGGCGCCCACCGAGATCTCGAACTGGCCGGGCGCGTACTCGGGATGGATCTGGTCGACGTCCACGCCCTGCGCCGCGCACGCGGCCAGCAGGTCGGCGGTGTAGTCGCTCAGCTCGACCTGCCGGGTGGCGCCGTACGCCGGTCCCGTGGCCGCCGGGACGAACTCCCCGTCGGGCGCGGAGTCCAGGCCGACCGCCCACTCGATCTCGACGGCCGCCTTGAACACGAGGCCGTGCTCGCGGGCCGCGTCCGCGACGACGCGCCGCAGGAAGGTGCGCGAACAGCCCGGATGCCGTTCGCCGTCCTGCGTGACGCGGTCGACCGGCGCCCATGCCCAGCCGGGCTGTCCCGCCAGGACCACCGTCCGGTCCAGGTCCGGGTACAGACGCAGGTCGCCGTCCGGGGAGCCCAGCACGTCGGTGGCGACGATGCGGTCGCTCGCGAGGAACGTGTCGAACACCGGCGACATGCCCACGCCCCAGGCCGCGGCCGAGGCCAGCGCGGCCGTGGGGACCGTCTTCACCCTGCCGACGCCCGCGGTGTCGACGTAGGCGAGGACGACCCCGTGCACCCCTCTCCCGGACAGTTCCCCGGCCAGGGCGCTCGCCCGCTCGACGTCTCCGGGGCGCCCGCCGGGGACGGGATCGGCAAGGGTGGTCATACGTCCTCCACGAGCGGTGCGATGGGGGCGCCCCCGCGTGGGCCCGTGCGAGCGTGCGGGAGCGTGCCGTACGTCCGTCAGGGTTTCACGGCGACCGCGCCGTACTGCGGCACCACCGCGCCGGTCTCGCCGCGCCAGCGCGAGCAGGACACCAGGCCGGGCTCCAGCAGTTCCAGGCCGTCGAAGAACGCGGCGATCTCCGCGCCGCTGCGGGCGGTGATCGGCGGCTTTGCGTTCTCGTTCCAGAACTTCATCGCCGGGATCTGGCCCTCGCCGCCCACCTCGCCGTCGTGGGTGGGGTGCGTCAGGACCAGGAAGCTTCCGGAGGGGACGTCGGCCATGACCTTGCGCACGATGTCCCGGGCCGCGTCCACGTCCAGCACGAAGTTCAGGATGCCCAGCATCATCACCGCGACCGGGCGGGTGAAGTCCAGGGTGGCCGCCGCCCGTTCGAGGATCGCGGCCGGGTCGTGCACATCGGCGTCGACGTAGTCGGTGACGCCCTCGGCGGTCCCGGTCAGCAGTGTGCGGGCGTGCGCCAGCACGATGGGGTCGTTGTCGACGTAGACGATCCGCGACTCGGGCGCGACGCGCTGCGCGATCTCGTGGGTGTTGTCGGCCGTCGGCAGCCCGGTGCCGATGTCGAGGAACTGCCGCACCCCGCGCTCCTCGGCGAGGTGGCGGACCGCCTGGCCCAGGAACCAGCGGTCCGCGCGGGCGATCTCCCGGATGAGCGGGAACATCCCGGCCACGTGTTCGCCGACACCGCGGTCGACCTCGTAGTTGTCCTTGCCGCCGATCCAGTAGTTCCACACCCGCGCGTTGTGCGCCACGCTGGTGTCCAGCCGTGCCGGCCCGCTCACGTGACCGCCCCTTCCCACGTCCCGGCCCGTGTCACGGACCTCTGTGCGTCATTGTGCCGCCGGATGATCACCGCTGTCCCCGGTAGGGTGAAAAACCGGTGACCCCGTACAGGAAGCACGACATGCCCTACTCCCACGCCCTCGGCCCGACCGCCTCCGAGCCGCCGGCCGACGCCGCCGGCATACGCCTGGTCGTCACCGACATGGACGGCACCCTGCTCGACGACGACAAGCGGATCCCGGCGGGGCTGTGGGAGGTGCTGGAGCGGCTGCGTGAGCGCGGGGTGCTGTTCAGCCCGGCGAGCGGGCGTCAGTACGCGTCCCTGGCCCGGGAGTTCGCCGAGGTGGCCGACGGCATGGTGTTCATCGCGGAGAACGGCGCCTATGTCGTGCGCGACGGCGAGGAGCTGAGCTCCGATCCGCTGGCGCCGGACGTGGTCGCCGGGGTCGTGGCGGCGGCGCGGCGGCTCACAGCCGCCGGCGTCGACATGGGCGTCGTCGTCTGCGGGAAGCGCTCGGCGTACGTCGAGCGGTCCGACGAGCCGTTCCTGGCCGAGGTGGCGAAGTACTACGTGCGCCACCGGATCGTCGAGGACGTCGCCGCCGTCGACGACGAGATCGTCAAGGTCGCCCTGTTCGACTTCGGCTCCGCGGAGGAGCGCACGGCGCCGGCGCTCGCGCCGTTCGCGGACACCCACCAGGTCGTGGTGTCCGGCGAGCACTGGGTCGACGTCATGAACCGCACCGCCCACAAGGGCGCCGCCCTGCGCCGGCTCCAGCGGGAGCTCGGCATCACCCCCGCGCAGACCATGGTGTTCGGCGACTACCTCAACGACCTGGAGATGCTCGACGCCGCCGAGTGGTCCTTCGCCATGGCGGGAGCCCACCCCGAGGTCGTCCGCCGGGCCCGTCACCTGGCCCCGTCGAACAACGACAACGGGGTGCTGCGCACCGTGGTCCGCCTGCTCGGCCTGCCGGTGAGCGGGGTCTGACCCCTCGGGTCCGGGGCGGTGCGCGACCGCGGCCCCGCTCACCGGCCGTTCGGCCTAGGCTGCTGGGAACAGTGCCGGCACCGGAGAGGGAAGCGGATGAGGGAACCTGCCGTCGTCGCCCGCCTGGCCCGCGAGATCACCGCGGGGCTGAAGCCCGCTGATCTCGCGGACTTCTACCAGGACCTGCACCGCCATCCGGAGCTGTCCTTCCGGGAACACCGCACCGCCGCGAAGCTCGCCGGGCGGCTGCGTGCGGCCGGGTACGAGGTGACCGAGGGCGTCGCCCGGACCGGCGTCGTCGGGGTGCTGGCCAACGGCGACGGGCCGGTGGTGTGGCTGCGCGGCGACATGGACGCGCTGCCGGTGAAGGAGGCGACCGGCCTGCCGTACGCCTCCGCCGTCGACGGTGTCATGCACGCCTGCGGCCACGATCTGCACGTCACCTGGCTGACCGCCGCCGCCGAGACGCTCGCCGCCGCCCGTGAGACGTGGTCCGGGACGCTCGTCGTGGTCGGCCAGCCCGCCGAGGAGGCCGGGGGCGGCGCGGCGGCGATGGTCGCCGACGGGATCCACGACCGCTTCCCGCGCCCGGACGTGCTCTTCGGTCAGCACGTCGCGCCGGGTCTCGCCGGGTTCTTCCCGCACACCCCCGGCCTGACCCTGTCGGCCTCGGACGACGTCGATGTCGTCGTGCACGGTGTGGGCGGGCACGGTTCGCGACCCGAGTCGACCGTCGACCCGGTCGTGACGGCCGCGTACGTCGTGACCAGGCTGCAGACCGTGGTCTCGCGCGAGGTCGCGGCGAACGAGGCGGTGGTGCTCACCGTGGGGCGGTTCCACGCCGGCACGACGGCCAACACCATCCCCGCCGAGGCGCGGCTCGGACTGAACGTGCGCACCCGGGACGGCCGGGTGCGCGAGCGCGTCCTGACCGCGATCCGGCGGGTGGTCGAGGCGGAGTGCGCCGCCGCCGGCTGCCCGCTGCCGCCCGAGGTGACCGTCCTGCCCGGCTGCCCCAACACGGTCAACGACCCTTCCCTGGACGGGGAGATCGCCGCCGTCCACCGTGAACTCTTCGGTGCGGACACCGTGTTCGACTTCGGTCAGGCGCTGGGCAGCGAGGACTTCTCCCTGCTCGCCCCGAAGGGGGTGCCGTACGACTACTGGTACGTCACCTCGACCCCGACGGCCGTCTGGGAGGCGGCGCCGGGGGAGGAGTTGAAGGAGAAGGTCGCCGGGGTGCCGGGAAACCACAGCCCGCTGTTCGCGCCGGACCTGTCGGTGCTGGCGCCGGGCGTGCGCACCCTGGTGTCGGCGGCGCTCTCCCGGCTCGCCGGCTGAGACGCCCGTGCGGGCGCCGGGCCGGCGCTACGGCCGGAGCGGGTCGTGGCCGATCGTCATCAGAAGGTGGCGCCGGCGCGTCTCCTCGGCCTCGGGCGCGTTCTCCACGGGCGTCTGCGCGGCGACGGTGTCGACGACCTGGTACATCACCTCGATGTCGTCGTCGGTCAGATCGGTGCGCCGCTTCTGCAGGATCGCCAGCACGTGCAGTCCGGTCGGACTGCCCGCGTGCTCGGGCAGCGGCTCCGCGTCCTCGTCGGCGTCGCGCACCCGCAGCCACGCGGCCAGCTCCTGCGAGGTCATGTTCACCGCGCGGTGGAAGTCCTCCCACAGCGCGTCCATCTCGAGGGCGTCGGTCATGGCAGGTCCTTCTCCCGCGGTGCGTCCAGGTGGGTCACTTCTCGTGCGGCCAGTTCTCCGCCTCGAACATCCACCGCTGCTTCTCCAGCTCGGCGGTGATGCCGATCAGCAGGTCCTGGGTGACCGGGTCGGCCTCCTCGGTCGCCGTGATGCGCTCGCGCAGCCGTCCGATGGCCGCCCCCAGGGTCTCCGCGATCACCTGGACGACGTCCTCGTCGCGCACCCAGCCGTCCTTCGGAGCGGGCAGGGTGAACGCCGAGGCGATCGTCTCCGGGCGGCCGTCCGGCGGCAGCCCCAGCGCGGCGGCGCGCTCGGCGACCGTGTCGGCGTACGTCCGGGCGGTGGTGACCACCTCGTCGAGCTGGAGGTGGATCGAGCGGAACCGGGGGCCCACGATGTTCCAGTGCGCCTGCTTCCCGATCAGGGAGAGGCCGAGAAGGTCCACGAGGGTGCTCTGCAGGGCGTCGTAGGTCACCTGGCGGGCGGGTTCGGGCAGCGGGCTCTTCACGACAGTCATACGGAACTCCTCCTCCTCGCGTCATACCGTGCGGTACGGAGCAGTTCCGCGCGTTCCTCCTCGCCAGTCCCGCCCCACACGCCCGAGGTCTGTGCGGTGCCCAGGGCGTAGGACAGGCAGTCGGCGCTCACCGGGCAGCGGGCGCAGACGCGTTTGGCCTCGGCGGCCTCGCGCAGCGCCGGCCCGGTCGTGCCCACGGGGAAGAACAGCTCGGGATCCTCGCCCACGCAGGCGGCAGCGCGCAACCACTCCATGAGGGCGCGAGTGCCCCGGGCGAACCGCTGCAAACAGGCGTTTCTCCCGTTCTCCTCAGGAAGGGAGCACGCGGTCGAGGAAGTCCGTCACGTCCGCGAACACATCGGCCCTGTTCGTCTCGTGGAAGACCTCGTGCCGCGCGCCCGGGTAGACCCGCTGCGTGTGCGTGCCCGCGCTCAGCCGCTCCACGCCGACGCGGCTGCCGGGCAGCGGGACCAGCCGGTCGTCGTCGCCGTGCAGCCACAGCAGGGGCAGCGGGCCGACGTCGCCGGCCTCGGCCACGGTCCGCAGGGTCCGTACGAAGGCCTCCAGCGTCGGCCTCTTCATCGGCCCGTGCCACACCAGCGGATCCGCCGCGTACGCGGCGCCGACGGCCGGGTCGCGGGAGAGGGCGGCCGGGTTGACGGGCACGTCGGGGATCTCCTCGTGCGCGAGGAGCCGCCCGGGCAGCTCCCAGGCGCCGATCACCGGGCCGGAGAGCACCAGCGCGGCGAGCCCGTCGCCGTGGCGTTGGGCGTACCGGGCCGCGATCAGGCCGCCCATCGAGTGCCCGACCACGACCAGGGGCAGGCCGGGGTGCGCCGAGTGGGCGAGTCGCGCCGTGCTGTGCACGTCCTGGACCACGTCCTCGAAGTCCTCGATCACCACGCGGTCGCCCGACGACCGTCCGTGCCCCATGTGGTCGGGGGCGTAGACGGCCGCGCCGTGCCGGGTCAGCACGTCGGCCAGTTCCTGGTAGCGGCCGGCGTGTTCGCCGTAGCCGTGCACCAGCAGAACGAGGTGGCGGGGGCGCGGGCAGGACCGTTCGAGCACGGAGATCGTGCCGCGGGTCCCGGTCAGGACGTGCCGGGTCATCGCTCCTCCAGCGGTGTCGGCGGGGGCTTCCGGGATCTTCCCGGACGGCCGGGATCTTTCCAGGGGGCACGAACGGCGTCTATAGTCGAAAACTAGCAGTGCTAATCAAGGAGTCCTGTCGTGCGCCCCGTCCACTTCGCGGCCGCCCGCCGCACCCCCGTCGGCAGACTGCGCGGAGCCCTCTGCGGCATCCGCCCCGACGACCTCGCCGCAACCGTCATCCGCGGTCTGGTCGCCGACGTGCCCGCGCTCGACCCGGCCCGCATCGACGACGTCTACTGGGGCGCCGCCAACCAGGCCGGCGAGGACAACCGCAACGTCGCCCGGATGGCCGCCCTGCTCGCGGGCCTTCCCGAGACCGTGCCCGGCGCGACCGTGAACCGGCTGTGCGCCTCCGGGCTCGAGGCCGTCACGACCGCGGCCCGCACCATCGCGGCGGGCGAGGCCGACATCGTCCTCGCGGGCGGCTCCGAGTCGATGAGCCGCGCGCCGTTCGTGCTGGCCCGCCCCGACGAGGCCCTCCCGCACCGCGTCGAGACCGTCGACACCCGGCTCGGCTGGCGGCTGGTCAACCCCGCGATGAAGGACCTGCACGGGCTGCTCGCGATGGGGGAGACGGCCGAGGAGGTCGCCGCGCGGTACGGCATCGCGCGTGAACGCCAGGACGAGTTCGCCCTGCGCAGCCACCGGCTGGCCGCGCTGGCCCGCAAGGACGGCCACTTCGACGACGAACTCCTGCCCGTGCGGCGCCCGGACGGCGTGGTCGTCGACGCCGACGAGGGCATCCGCGAGGACACCTCCTACGAGAAGCTCGCGAAGCTCAAGCCCGTCTTCCGGGAGGGCGGCACGGTCACCGCGGGCAACGCCTCGCCGATGAACGACGGTGCCGCCGGACTCCTTCTCGTCAGCGAGGAGGCGCTCAACGAGCTGGGACTGGAGTCCCTGGGGCGCTACGTCGCCGGCGCCTCCGCCGGTGTCCACCCCGACGTGATGGGCATCGGACCGGTCCCCGCCACCCGCAAGGCGCTGGCCCGCGCCGACTGGAGCGTCGCCGACGTCCAGGAGGCCGAGTTCAACGAGGCGTTCGCCGCCCAGGTGCTCGCCTGCGTCGACCAGCTGGGCATCGACCCCGACCTGGTCAACGCGAGCGGCGGAGCGATCGCCCTCGGCCACCCGCTGGGCTGTTCGGGCGCCCGCATCCTCACCACGCTGCTGCACCGCATGCGCCGTACGGGAGCGGAGCGCGGGCTGGCCACGATGTGCGTGGGCGTCGGCCAGGGCAGCGCGGTGCTGGTCGAGAGGCACTGACCGGGCTCACCCCGGCCACCAGTCGAGACGGGCGTGGGGCCGTGCGATGGATGTGCGTAGCATCGGCCTCCGCATGAACACGATGACGTTGTGGCACATCACCGGTTGGGAGTTCGCAGCGCTCGCGCTGGCGGCCCTGCTGGTCGGCTTCTCCAAGACGGCCGTCAGCGGGGCCAACACGGTCAGCCTCGCGATCTTCGCGGCGATCCTGCCCGCCAAGGCCTCCACGGGCGTCCTGCTGCCGATCCTGATCGCGGGCGACGTCCTGGCCGTCCTCACCTACCGGCGGCACGCCCACTGGCCCACGCTGTGGCGGCTGTTCCCGGCGGTCGCGGCCGGCGTGGTCGTCGGGACGCTCTTCCTGGTGTGGGCCGACGACGGGGTCGTGCGGACGTCCATCGGCGCGATCCTGCTGCTGATGGCGGCCGTCACGATGTGGCGCCGCCGCACGGCCGACACGGCGGACGGACCGGACGCCGTGGTCACCCGGGCCGGCCGGATCAAGGCCCGCTCCTACGGCGTCCTCGGCGGCTTCACCACGATGGTCGCCAACGCGGGCGGCCCGGTGATGTCGATGTACCTGCTCTCGGCCGGCTTCCGCAAACTCGGCTTCCTCGGCACCTCCGCCTTCTTCTTCCTGATCGTCAACGTCTCGAAGGTGCCGTTCAGCGCCGGCCTCGGCCTGATCGACGGCCGGTCCCTGTTCCTGGACGCCGCGCTCGTCGTGTTCGTCGTCCCCGGCGCGCTCCTCGGCACCTGGGCGGTGCACCGCATCAACCAGCGGCTGTTCGAGCAACTGGTGATCGCGGCCACGGTCGTGGGCGGCCTGCAACTGCTGCTGCGCTGACCCCGGCAGGGGGAGGACCGCCCGGACTCCTATTCCTGGGCCGGGTTGCGGCGCAGCAGATAGGTGTCCATGATCCAGCCCTTGCGCTCGCGGGCCTCGGCGCGCAGCCGCTCGATGCGCGGTCCGGCCTCGGCGATCGGACCCGAGACGAGGATCTCGTCCGGGGTGCCTATGTACGCGCCCCAGTAGATGTCGACGTCCTCCTCGGCGAACCGCCGGAAGGTCTGGTGGGCGTCCAGCATCACCACCACGTCGTCCACCCCCTCGGGGAAGCCCTCCGCGAGCCGCCGGCCCGTCGTGATCTGCACCGGCCGCGCCACCCGGTTCAGGCCCGTGCGGTGCCGGGCGGCGAGCGCCGAGACGCTGCTGATCCCGGGGACGACGTCGTACTCGAAGGCCACCGCGCCCCGGGCCAGCACCTCCTGAAGGACGCCCAGCGTGCTGTCGTACAGCGCGGGGTCGCCCCACACCAGGAACGCGCCGCTCTCGTCCTCGCCCAGCTCCTCGGCGATCAGCCGTTCGTAGATGTCGGCACGGGCGCTGCGCCAGTCGCCGACGGCGGGGGAGTAGGCCGCGCCGCCGGCCCGGCGGTCGCGCTCCGGATCCCGCGCCTCGACCACCCGGTAGCCGCCCTGCGGCAGGTGCGCGTCCAGCATGTCGTGGCGCAGCCGCGTCAGATCGCTCTTCACCTCGCCCTTGTCCAGGACGAAGAAGACGTCCGTGCTCCTCAGCGCCCGCACCGCCTGCAGGGTCAGCTGGTCGGGGTCGCCCGCGCCGATACCGATGACATGAATCCTTCGCACACCAGGAGTCTGCCGTACCGCACCGACAGCGACCCTGCCGGGTCAGCCCAGCCGCGGCGCCACTGCCCTCGCGTCCACGGCCGCGCCGGTCCGTTCCACCGAATCCGCCAGCTCGCCCGCCCACCGGGCCAGCCCGGCGAGATCCATCCCGTACGGCCGCTCCTCGCCCGCGGACGCGGCCCACTCCTCGACGGCCCCGGCGCCGCGCCGCAGCAGCCGAGCCCCGCCCGTCAGGTTCCCCCGGGCCGCGTGCGTGAGCCCCACCGCGAGCTGGGCGAGCCCGCGCCACAGGGCGCGCTCGCCGTCGGGGCCCGACTTCCAGGCGTCCTCGAAGACCTCGTGCGCGTGGAACGGCTTCCCCGCGTCCAGCAGCGCCTGCGCCTCGCCGACCGTCTCCCGCGGGGTGCGGACGATCCCTTCCGGCTGCCGTTCCACACCGGCCGCGCCGTACGGCAGGGGCCGCCCGAGCCCGTCCCGGGGCCGTGCGCTGCGCGCCCGCCCCTCGCCGTCCCGGTCCCGCTTCCCGGCGTCCCGGCCGCCGCCCGTGCCTGCTGTGCTGCCCAAACGGTCCATACGTCGATTGTCCCGCGCCCGGGCCCTCTTCGGCGCAGCGCCCCGGGTGGGGTAAAGTGCTGTTCGCGCGATCACACGGCGAACACCGTGGGCAGCGCACCGGGACGTGGCGCAGCTTGGTAGCGCACTTGACTGGGGGTCAAGGGGTCGCAGGTTCAAATCCTGTCGTCCCGACTTTACGAAGTCGCAGATCAGGGGCCATTTCAGAGGACATCTGAAATGGCCCCTCGATCGTTCCGGGGAACCGTCGGGGACCGGCTCACGGGCGTCGAGTCCGAGGCGGGGGTGGCGTGTACGGCGTCGCGGTCGCCCGGGGACTCGTCACGGACGGTGTGGTTCACCCCGGTGCCCGGCGGGGCGCGCAGTCGGCCCGCGCCCGGCGGTCCCGGGCGGACGAGGGTGCCCGAGTGTCATGAGTCGCGGGGAACGGCGTCGGGCTGCCCGGACCGTCACGCGTTCGCCTCTCACGGCGTACCGGAAGGCGCGGGGCGAACCGATTCCACGCAAGCGCTTCGACGGGAGGCTACGACCGGCGGGGTACGGGGTCAACGGAGTCCGCGCGGCGAAGGCGGCGCGGACGCGCGGGCCGAGCCGCCGCCGCTTCGGCCCGCGCCTCCCGGACCGGCAGTGCGGCAGAGGGGGTTGGCGACCGAACCCCCTGTTCACCGGCATGACGGACAGTCACCCGGTGGGCCGGGACGGGCCGCCGGACACATCGCGAGCCCCACCGCGGACCTCGCGGCGGGCGGATCCGCCGCCGTCCGCGTGGCTCCGTCCCGGAGCTGTTCGAGCGGGCGAACCGGCCCCGAACCGCAGGAATCAGCCGTCGAACCGATTCCGCGACAACGTTCGCAGGGGAAGCCTCAGCACCCTTGACAGTCCGTGAAGCCGGGAGCACCGTCTCCCCCCGGAACCTCTCTGCAACCTCGCTGCGAGTACGGCACCTTGAAGCGCTTGCGGTCCGTCGACGCCACGCGCACGACCCGATCGTGTCGCGCCGGCACGGGAGGGAGATCGGATGGGCCCCATGCGCACCACGGCTCCAGACCGTGTCCGGCTCACCTCGGCCACGGGCCGCCGCGACCGGACGCAGGCACCTGCCCCGACCCGGCCCGCATGCGCCACAACCGGAGGATGACGATGTCCACAGGCGGAGCGCTCCGCGGCCTGTGGGCCGCTCCCTTGGCCCTGCTCGCCCTGCTCGCCCAGTGCCCGGCCGGGGCATCGAGAGCCTCAACTCCCTCACTGACCGTTGCACGCCGGTCCAGTCGATCAGCGGCAGAACCGTCACCATGCGGCAGCCCGCGTGGATCAACAACTCCTGGGGCTACGACACCGTCAACGCGCCGTTCGGCGGCGGGACCGCGGAGGAGTCGGGTGGTCGGCCTCGGGTGAGGTGACCGGCCTTGGGCGCGCCCTTGCCGCCGGATCGCTTCGGTGGACCGTAACGAACCCCCGCGTCCGGAACGAACCCCCGCACCCGGCACGGCGGCTGTCGCCGGACGTGGGTTCCGCCGCACCGTCACTGCGGCCTGACCGGGCAAGGACATGGGATGGATGGCGAGTTCAGGCCGGAAGAGACGCGGCTATTGACACGAAGAATGGCGTATGGAATCACTAACGACATGGGATGTCTAAGGGTTCTTCGTGAGCCCTCTCGGGCGTCCTGGCCCCCTTCGGGCAGGCACGGCACTCTCTGTCCCTTTCCCCCACATACGCAAGGAACAGAATGCAGCCTTCATCCGTTCGACCCCGAAGCCCCGCGGCTCTCGGACGACGTGTACCGGCGGCCGCCGCCGTGTGCGTGACGGCACTGCTGGCCATGCTGCTGGCCGCCACGCCGACCTGGTCGGCGCCGACGGCGTCGGCACCCCTGGTGAGCGCGGCGTCGGGGCGGTGTCTGGACGTCAGGGGCAACGTCGACACGCCGGGAACGGCGTTGGACATCTGGGACTGCAACGCCCAGGCCAATCAGGCGTTCGCGTTCACGTCGGCGGGTGAGCTGAGGACGATGGGCGGCACCCGGTGCGTGGACGACAACCGGACGGCTCAGGGAACCCCGGTGGTCATCCGGTCGTGCGACGGGCAGCCGAACCAGATGTGGCGACAGAACCCCGACGGGTCCGTCACCGGGGTCCGCTCCGGCTTGTGCCTGGACGTCAACGGGGCGGGCACGGCCAATGGCACCGCGGTCGTCCTGTGGAACTGCAACGGCCAGAGCAACCAGAAGTGGAGCACCCCGGCGCCTCCGCCCGGCGGATCGGGCCGTCCGTGCGACATCTACTCCGCGGGCGGTACGCCGTGCGTGGCCGCGCACAGCACGGTGCGGGCGCTCCTCGGTGCGTACAACGGCCCGCTGTACCAGGTCAGGCGCTCCTCGGACAACGCGACCAGGGACATCGGCGTGGCGGCGGCCGGCGGCTTCGTCGACGCGGCGGCGCAGGACTCGTTCTGCGCGGGTACCACGTGCGTGATCACGGTCGTCCGCGACCAGTCCGGACACGGCAACGACCTGTGGTACCAGGGATCGACCCAGGTCCCCGGATCGAGTCAGAGCAGCCCCGCGAAGGCGACCACCGAGTCGTTGACCGCGGGAGGCGCCAAGGCGTACTCGCTGTACATCAACCCCGGGAACAGCTACTGGCGGGACGGTCACCTGACGGGCGTGCCGACCGGCAGCGCGCCCGAAGGGGCGTACGTGGTGACCAGCGGCACCCACGTCAACGCCGGCTGCTGCTTCGACTACGGCAACAGCGAGACGACGAGGAAGGCCGACGCCGCCGGGGCGATGGACGCGATCAACTTCGGCACCCAGTGCTGGTTCGGCGGCTGCGCAGGCACCGGCCCCTGGGTGCAGGCCGATCTCGAGTGGGGCCTGTACTCCGGCGGAAGCCAGTCCTGGAACCCCAACCAGCGGGCGTTCGCCAGCAAGTTCGTCACCGCGATGCTGAAGAACAACGGGACGTCGAGGTTCGCCCTCAAGGGCGGCAACGCGCAGTCCGGCGGCCTCACGACCCTGTACGACGGCGGGCTCCCCGGCGGGTACAGCCCCATGAGGAAACAGGGAGCCATCGTCCTCGGGAGCGGCGGCGACTGCTGCAAGCCCGGCGGCGGCGCCAACCTCAGCGCCGGCACCTTCTACGAAGGAGCGATCGTCGCCGGCTACCCCTCCGACGCGACCGACAACGCGGTACAGGCCGACATCGCGGCGGCCGGCTACCGCTGAGCCGCCCCCACCGGCGGGGGCGGTCCTCCGGCACGTCTGAAGGACCGCCCCGAGACCTGCCCCGGTGCCATGCGGGTGTTCTCCCGTGCGTTCTCCCGCAACACGGCCCAGGGCCCGGGCCCCGGCGCCATGGCGGACGTCTGGGCGCTGGGCGGTGCCCTGGCCCCGCGGCGTCCAGCCGATCGCTGCCGCCGCCCCGCGGCCCGCCTGCCGAGGCGTCCGTCCCCTGCCCCGGTCGCCGCCGCCACGGCAACGTCGCTCCCGCCCGGCAGGGGGTCCGCCCCGGGCGAACCGACCGGAGCTCCCTGACCATCCCTCGACCACGGAAGAAGGCGTGTATGAAACGCAAACCGCTCCTGATGGCCATCGTGGCTGCGGTACTTCTCGTCCTGACAACTGCGGGCACCTCGTTCAGCAGCGTCCTCGGCGCGCCCGCGCCGCCCCCGACCGCCGGCGCCCTCCGGGCGACCGCCGGCTGCGGCAAGGCCCCCACGCTGACGAGCGGTACGCACACGATGCAGAGCGGCGGCCAGACCCGCAGTTACATACTGCGGGTTCCTGCCGGCTACGACAGCAACCACCCCTACCGGCTGGTCTTCGGTTTCCACTGGCGCGGCGGCACGGCCAACGACGTCGACTCGGGCGGTACGGACGGGTACAACTGGTCCTACTACGGCCTGAGGCGCCTGGCGGACAACGCGAACAACAGCACGATCTTCGTCGCCCCGCAGGGCATCGGCAACGGCTGGGCCAACTCCGGCGGCCAGGACGTGGCCTTCGTCGACGCCATGGTCAGCCAGATAGGCGCAGGTCTGTGCGTCGACACCACCCAGGTGTTCTCCGCCGGCTTCAGCTACGGCGGCGCGATGTCGTACGCCCTCGCCTGCTCCCGGGCGACGGTCTTCCGCGCGGTCGCGGTCTACTCCGGCGCGAACCTCAGCGGGTGCAACGGCGGCAGCCAGCCCATCGCCTACATGGGTCTGCACGGCATCAGGGACAACGTGCTGCCCATCTCGGCGGGACGGGAACTGCGTGACACGTTCGTCCGGGCCAACGGCTGCACCCGGCAGAACCCGCCCGAGCCGGCCAACGGAAGCCTGACGCACATCATCACCTCCTACTCCGGATGCAGGTCCGGATATCCCGTCGTCTGGGCCGCGTTCGACGGAGCGGGCCACGACCCCGGTCCCATAGACGGATCCACCGGTGACGGATGGCGCACCTGGACATCGGCCGCGGTGTGGCAGTTCTTCACACAGTTCGGCTCGAACCCGCCGCCGTCCTCCGGCAACCAGAAGATCGTCGGCCAGCAGTCGGGGCGCTGCCTCGACATCAACAACTCCACCACGGCCAACGGCACGCAGGCACAACTGTGGGACTGCAACGGCGGCTCCAACCAACGGTGGACCCTCACCGCAGCGAAGCAGCTGGTCGTCTACGGCAACAAGTGCCTGGGCGTCGGCCAGGGGGCGGGCAACGGCGCCCCGGCGGCGATCTGGGACTGCAGCGGACAGGCGGACCAGCAATGGAACGTCAACTCCGACGGCACGATCACAGCAGCGCAGTCGGGGCTCTGCCTGGACGCCAGCGGCCAGGCAACCGCCAACGGGACGAAAGCCCAGCTGTGGAGCTGCTCGGGAGGCGCCAACCAGCGCTGGCGCCTGGAGAACTGACGGGCCGGGGCCAGGCACGCACCGTGCGGGCCTGGCCCCGCAGACAGACCCGGTGTCACCCGCAGCCGTGCGGCGCAGGCCCCCTGGGCGCGCCCCCGAGCGGCTGCTCCCCGACGATGCCGCGCACCAACAGCGCGCCCGCCGTCCCCCGACTGGGCCTGCAGCAATACTCGTACTGGAGCGAGGGGCAGCACGGCATCAACGCCCTGTTCGCCAACAACCAGGCTCGGCTTCCTCGGTACCGCCGACTACGGCAACGCCTCCGGCACCGGCCTGATCACCTACACCGACGGCACCAGCCGGCGCTGCACCCTGTCCTTCTCCGACTGGTGGAGCAACAGTGCGGCCGACGGCAGCGAGATCGTCGCCACCACCGACTACCTCAACAGCGGCGGCGGCAAGGTCCAGCAGAGGGTCAGCGTGTACGCCGCCACCGTGCCGCTCCAGGCAGGCAAGACCGTGGCCTACCTGACCCTGCCGAACGTGGGCCCCGACGCGGTGTCGGGCCAGGTTGCCATGCACATCTTCGCCACAGCGGTCGGCTGACCGCCCATCGCGGGCGGGCGCCGCGTCCTGCGGTCCCGCCGGCCGGTCCCCGCGGATCGAGCAGAGCACCGGCACGTTCGTCCCGCACCCGTGACCGATCGCATGAACCGACCGATCGCATGAACCGACCGTGCGACGCGCTTGATAGCCTCATCGGGCCAGTCGAGCCACATCCGAGGCCAGGGAATCCGGTGCGAACCCGGAACTGACGCGCAGCGGTGAGGGGGACGGGCGGGGCACGGAACGCCACTGGGAGACCGGGAAGGCGCCCCGTCCGGACGAACCCGAGTCCGAAGACCTGCTGGTGCCTCCGCGTCCCGCGCGGGGGGACGTCCGTAGGCCAGGCTCCGCGTACGAGCCCCGACCCCCGAGGCATGCCCGTGCTCCGTACCCCCGCGCTCCTCCTCGCGTCCGTCCTGCTGCTCACCGCCTGCGGCGGCTCCGGGAGCGGCTCCGAGAGCCCTGGGAAGTCCGCCGCTGCGGGCTACCCGGTGACCATCGACAACTGCGGCCACAAGGTCACCCTGGAGTCGGCCCCGAAGCGGGCCGTCTCCCTGAACCAGGGGACCACGGAGATCCTGCTCTCCCTCGGTCTCGGCGACCGCATGGCCGGCACGGCGACCTGGACCGACCCGGTGATGAAGGGGCTGGAGAAGGCCAACGCGTCCGTGCCGCGGCTCGCGGACGACGCGCCCTCCTTCGAGAGGGTCCTGGACGCCGAACCCGACTTCGTCACCGCGTCGTTCGTCTCCACCCTCGGCAAGGGCGGCGTCGCCACCCGCGCGCAGTTCGAGAAGCTGGGCGTGCCCACCTATGTTTCGCCCTCCGACTGCTCGGCGGGCAAGGACAACGACAGCGGGGGCGACGGATCGCGCAGCACACCGCTCACGCTGGACGTCATGTACGACGAAATCCGTGACCTGGCACGGGCGTTCGGCGTCGAGGAGCGCGGCGAGGAACTCGTCGCCGCGTCGCGGCAGAGGGTGCGCAGGGCCACCGCCGGACTGCACGCCTCCGACGTCTCCCTGATGTACTGGTTCGCCAACTCCCAGTCGCCCTACCTGGCCGGCTGCTGCGGCGCGCCGGGCGCCGTCACCCGCGCGGTCGGCGCGAGGAACGCCTTCGCCGACACCCATGACGAGTGGCCCCAGATCAGCTGGGAGACGGTCGCCGACCGCGACCCGGACGTCATCGTGATCGGCGACCTGACCCGCAGGCAGCAGACCGCGGAGACCGCGCAGGCCAAGATCCGCTTCCTGGAGACCAACCCCGCCACCCGTCACCTGACCGCGGTGAGGAAGAAGCGGTACGTCCTGCTCAGCGGGCAGGCGATGAACCCGTCCATCCGTACGGTCGAAGGGATCGAGAAGGTCGCCGCCGGGCTGCGGGACTTCGGGCTCGCCAAGTGAGCACCCGCCTGCTGCTGCTGACCGGCGGCGGACTGCTCGCGCTGCTCGCATCGGTCGCGGTCGCCGTGACGATCGGCCCCGCCGACATCTCCACGGCGGATGTGTGGGCGTCCGTCGCGGCACATCTGGGCCTCGGACAGGGCGCCTTGGCGCCGCTGCGCGACGGCATCGTGTGGGACCTGCGCATGCCCCGGACCCTGCTCGCCGCCGTGTGCGGGGCCGGGCTCGCCGTGTGCGGGGCCGTCATGCAGTCGCTGCTGCGCAACCCGTTGGCCGACCCGTTCGTGCTCGGGGTGTCCTCCGGCGCGTCCACGGGTGCCGTCGCCGTGGTCGTGCTGGGGGTGGGCGGGGGAGCCGTCTCCCTGTCGGCGGGCGCCTTCCTCGGAGCGCTGCTGTCCTTCGCGCTGGTGCTGCTGCTCAGCCACACCCTCGGCGACAGCGTCGACCGGGTCGTGCTGTCCGGGGTCGCGGCCATGCAACTGTTCTCCGCGCTGACCTCGTTCATCGTGCTGACCTCTGCCGACGCCGAGACCACCCGGGGCGTGCTGTTCTGGCTGCTGGGCTCCCTCACGGGCGCGGACTGGGGCCAGGTGCTGCTCTGCACGAGCGTCCTGGCCGTCGCCCTCCTGGTCTGTCTGGGCCACGCCCGCACCCTGGACGCGTTCGCTTTCGGCGAGGAGGCCGCCGCCTCACTCGGGGTCCGCGTCGCCCGCACCCGGCTGCTCCTGCTGTGCGTGACCGCGCTGCTCACCGCGGCCCTGGTCAGCTGTGCCGGCGCCATCGGCTTCGTCGGCCTGGTCCTGCCCCACACGACCCGTGCGCTCACCGGTTCCGGTCACGCCCGCCTCCTGCCGGTCACGGCCCTGACCGGAGCGGTCTTCCTGGTGTGGGTGGACACCGCCGCCCGTACCGTCCTCGACCCCCAGGAGGTCCCGGTGGGCGTGGTGACGTCCCTGATCGGCGTGCCGGCGTTCGTGGCCGTGCTCCACCGCGGACGGAGAAGGACGTGACCAGTCTGCACGCGGACCGCGTCGCCCGGCGCATGGGCGACCGGACGGTCGTCGACGGCGTCACCCTCACGCTGAAGCCAGGCGAGACCGTCGGCCTGCTCGGCCCCAACGGCTCGGGCAAGTCAACGCTGTTGAGGCTCCTCGCCGGGACCCTCGCACCCACCGCCGGGGTCGTCACCCTGGACGGACGCCCCCTGTCCGAGGCCGGCCGCCGGGCCACTGCCCGTCGCGTCGCCACCGTCGAGCAGCACGCCCACACCCAGACCGAACTGACCGTCCGTGACGTCGTCGCCCTGGGCCGCATCCCGCACCGCCGAGCCTGGGCACCGGCCTCGGCCGCCGACACCGCGGCCGTCACCGAAGCCCTGGCACGCACCGGACTGACCGGCCTCGCCGCCCGGTCCTGGCACACCCTGTCCGGCGGTGAGCGCCAGCGCACCCAGATCGCCCGCGCCCTCGCCCAGGAACCCCGCGAGCTCCTCCTCGACGAACCCACCAACCACCTCGACATCCAGCACCAGCTCGACCTGCTGGACCTCGTCGCGAGGCTGCCGGTCACCACCGTGGTCGCCCTGCACGACCTCAACCTCGCCGCGATGTACTGCGACCGCCTGCTCGTCCTGTGCGACGGCCGCGCCGTCGCGGAAGGCGCCCCGGCCGAGGTCCTCACCCCCGCCCTCATCGAGCGGGTCTACGGCGTCCGCGCCGAAGTCACCCACGACCCCGGCCACCCCGTGATCCGCTTCCTGCGGCCGGCCGCCCGGGACTGATCCTTGCGGTGGAGGGGCGCCGCGTCGCGTCGTGGCAGCCGTCGGCCGGAACCGGTGGCGATCCGAACGAGGCGCGGCTATGCCGTTGCCAGGCGCCCCGGCCCGGCTCGCCGTGCTGGGCGAGGTCGCGCGCGAGACGGGGGGCGAGCGTCAACCAGGTCGTGCCGGCCTGGCAGTTGGGCGGGGAGCTGCCGATCGTTCCGCTGGCCGGGGCGTCGTCGGTGGCGCAGCTGGAGGAGAACCTGGCCGCCGTCGGCCTGGAGCTGACCGCGGACCAGCGCCCCCGGCTGGACGCCGCGCACTGAGGCCCGGTCGGTGACCGGGGAGTAACCGAAAAGGCTACGCTGGGATCATGCCGTCCCCCCGCCGCACCGCCCGACAGGCCGACCTGTTGGAGAGACTCGTCGCGCTGCTCACGGCGGAGGGGTTCTCGGACTTCACCCTGGACGACCTCGCCGAGCGGCTGCGCTGCTCCAAGACGACGCTCTACCAGCTCGCCCGCAGCAAGCAGGGCCTGGTGGTGGAGGCCGTCAAGCACTACTTCCGGGGGGCGACCGAGGCCGTCGAGAAGCGGGTGGCGCAAACGGTCGACCCCTCGGACCGCGTCCGCGTGTACCTGACCGCCGTGGCCGAACAGCTGCGTCCGCTCTCGCGCCGGTTCCTGGAGGACGTGGCGGACTTCCCGCCCGCCCGTGAGGTGTACGAGGCCAACACGCGGATGGCCGCGGAGCGGGTGCGCCGGCTGATCGCCGAAGGAGTCTCCGACGGGGCCTTCCGCGAGGTGCACACCGCGTTCGTCGGCGAGGTCGCCGCCGCGACCATGCGGCAGATCCAGCAGGGCGAGCTCAAGGCGCGCACCGGGCTGACCGACGCGGAGGCGTACGAACAGCTCGCCTCGCTGATCGTGCACGCCGTCTCGTCCTGACCTCTGGCGCCGCCTCCGCCTCCGCCTCCGCCGTCTCCGGGCCGCCCGGCCCCTCACGCCGCTCACCCGACTCGTTCGCGGGATACCTCCGGGCACCCCGCTGGCGTACGCTTAATGATACGTTCGTACACACCGCAGTATCATTTCCGGTACTGCCAGCACTCCTACGTGGAGGTCACCATGCCTGCCACTCGCGCCCTGCCGTCCGAGGAAGCCGTCGAGCTCATCCAGCTCACGCGGACCCTCGCCGCCAAGGAACTCGCACCCCGGGTCGCCGACGCGGAGGCGGACGGGGCCTTCCCCCGGGACGTCTTCCGCACCCTCGGGCGCAGCGGCCTGCTCGGGCTGCCCTTCGCCGAGGAGGCCGGCGGCGCGGACCAGCCCTACGAGGTCTACCTCCAGGTGCTGGAGGAGGTCGCCGCCGTCTGGTCGAGCGTCGCCGTGGGCATCTCCGTGCACGCCCTGTCCTGCTTCCCGCTGGCCCGGTTCGGCACCGAGGAGCAGCGGCGCAGGTGGCTGCCGGACATGATCGGCGGTGAGCTGCTCGGCGCGTACTGTCTGTCCGAGCCGCACGCCGGCTCCGATCCCGCGGCGATGCTCACCCGCGCGGTGCGCGACGGGGACGGCTACGTCCTGAACGGCGCCAAGGCCTGGACCACCCACGGCGGTTACGCCGACTTCTACACGGTCATGGCCCGCACCTCCGACGACCGCACCCACGGCGTCTCCTGCTTCCTGATCCCGGCGGACACCCCCGGGCTGAGCGCCGACCCGCCGGAGCGGAAGATGGGCCTGACGGGCTCGGCGACCGCGACCATGCGGCTCGACGACGTCCGGGTGCCCGTGGAGCGCCGGATCGGGGAGGAGGGACAGGGGTTGAAGATCGCTCTCGCCTCCCTCGACTGCGGCCGCCTGGGCATCTCCGCGGTCGCCACCGGGCTCGCCCAGGGCGCCCTGGACCACGCGGTGCGCTACGCCCGCGAGCGGGAGACCTTCGGCAAGCCGATCATCGAGCACCAGGGCCTGGCGTTCGTCCTCGCCGACATGAGCGCCGCGATCGAGTCGGCACGGGCCGCCGCGCTGTCCGCCGCCCGGTTGAAGGACCTCGGCCTGCCCTTCACACGGGAGGCGTCGATCGCCAAACTCGTGGCCACGGACAACGCCATGAAGGTGACCACGGACGCCGTGCAGGTCCTCGGGGGGTACGGGTACACCCGTGACTTCCCGGTGGAGCGCTACATGCGCGAGGCCAAGGTCATGCAGATCTTCGAAGGAACCAACCAGATCCAGCGCATGATCATCTCCCGTGCGCTGGACCGCGACGAGGGCGGTGTGCTCACCGTCCTCGGCAAGGAGTGATGATGCAGCTCGAGAACACCGCCGCCCTCGTCACCGGCGGTGCGTCCGGCCTCGGCGCGGCCACCGCGAAGGCCCTCGCCGGGCGTGGCGCCCGGGTCTTCGCCCTCGACCTCAAGGACGGCGTCGACAAGGCGCCCGAGGTCGACGGCGTCACCTACGTCCCGGCCGACGTCACCGACCCCGAGCAGGTGCGCGCGGCGGTCGCCGTCGCGGCCGGCTCCGGCGTCCCGCTGCGCACGGTGGTCAACTGCGCGGGCATCGGACCGTCGGCGCGGATCCTCGGCAAGAAGGGCGTGCACGACCTGGGCCTGTACGCCAAGGTGATCCAGATCAACCTGATCGGCACCTTCAACGTGCTCGCGCTCGCCTCCGAGGCCATCGCCGAGACCGAGGCCGACGCGGACGGCCAGCGGGGCGTCATCGTCAACACCGCCTCCATCGCCGCGTACGACGGCCAGATCGGCCAGGCGGCCTACTCGTCCTCCAAGGGCGGGGTGGTCGGTCTGACCCTGCCTGCCGCGCGCGACCTCGCGCAGTACGGCATCCGGGTGTGCACCATCGCCCCGGGCATCGTGGAGACGCCGATGCTGGCCACCGTGTCGGAGGAGTTCCGCGCCGGGCTCGCGGCCGGGGTGCCCTTCCCGCGCCGGCTGGCCCGGCCCGAGGAGTACGCCCGGCTGGCGCTGTCGATCGTCGACCACGACTACCTCAACGGGGAGACCATCCGGATGGACGGCGCGCTGCGCATGGCGCCGAGGTAGGTCCCGGGGCCCGGACGAGCCCTCAGGGTCTGACCAGCAGCTGGAAGTCGAACGCGTACCGGGACGCGCGGTAGATGTGCGTCCCGTACTCGACCGGCCGGCCGGTGTCGTCGTACGCCGTGCGCTGCATGGTCAGCACGGCCGCCCCCTCCTGCTCCGCGAGCAGGGCGGCCTCCTCGGCGGTGGCGGAGCGGGCGCCGATGGTCTGGCGGGCGCTGTGCAGGGTGATGCCCGCCGCGCGCAGCAGCCGGTACAGGCCGGTCGACTCCAGGCGTTCCGTGTCGAGGTCCAGCAGGGCCGGCGGCAGGTAGTTGCACAGGAACGCCACCGGCTGCCCGTGCGTGGCGCGCAGCCGCTCCAGCACGGTGACCTCGCTGCCCTCCGCGATGCCGAGCGCGGCCGCGACGTCCGCGGTCGCCGGCACCCGTTCGTTGCGCACGACGTCCGTGGTGGGTCCCTGTCCGGCCGCCTCCAGATCGTCGTACAGGCTGCTGAGCTCCAGCGGCCGCTTCACCTGGCTGTGCACGACCTGCGTGCCCACCCCGCGGCGGCGCACCAGCAGGCCCTTGTCGACGAGCGACTGGATCGCCTGGCGGACCGTCGGGCGGGACAGCCCGAGGCGCGTCGACAGGTCGATCTCGTTGCCCAGGAGGTTGCCCGGCGCGAGCGCCCCCTGCTCGATCGCCGCCTCCAACTGCTGGGCGAGCTGGTAGTAGAGCGGCACCGGGCTGGTGCGGTCCAGCGCGAAGTGCAGCGCGTCGAGCGCGGAGCCGGGCACCGCACGGGCACGGCCGCTGGTCCTCGCCATCGGGGCGCCTCCTCGGTTCGGTGGGGTGGGGGAGCGGGCGGCGGGCGTCAGGCGCGGGCGAGGTGCTCCTCGACCTCGGCCTCGCCGGGCATCCCCCGCTCGGGTGCGCGACGGGCGGCGGCGAGGGCGGCGGCCGCGTCGGCATAGCGCAGGATCCGGGTCAACTCCCAGCCGGACAGCAGCCCGTGGACCAGCCCGCCGCCGAACGCCTCACCCGCGCCCACAGCGCCCGCGGCCCCGGTCGGCGTCGCGGCCGGCGCCGCCGCGACCTCGGCGCGCCCGCCGTCCCGGCGCACGGCCAGCACGCCGCCCGCGCGGCCCTGCCGGACGACGGCCAGCTCGACGCCGGCCGCGAGCAACTCCTCGGCGCACGCGCGGGGTTCGCGCACCCCGGTGGCGGTCTCGCACGCGTCGAGGTCGCAGACCGCCACCGTGGAGTGCCGCAGCGCCTCCGCGTAGTAGGGGCGCAGTTCGTGCGGGTCCGGGCGGGCGGCCGGGTGCCGGCCGAGGTCGAAGACCGTGGTGGCCGCCCGGTCGCGGACCTTGAGGGCGGCCAGCATGGCGGAGCGGGTGGGCTCCCCGCCCAGGCCGGCGCCGTCGATCCACAGGAGGCGGGCCGCGCGCAGGGCGAAGAAGTCCAGGTCCTCGGCGCGGGTGACCACGGCGGCGGTGCGGCCGAGGCCGGCCGCCGCGATCGCCACGTCGAGGGCCGGAGCGCCGGAGAACGCGTCGGACGTTTCCGCGCGCGCGAGGGGTACGTCCGTTCGGAGGGGGTAGAGATCGTTCCCGATGTGCCCCATCGTGATCAGGTCCAGTGGCTGGGCCGACTCGGCCATGCGCGACACTCCTCACGGTGGTCGGGGGGTCTGGCGTCTCCCAGGTGTAGGTCCAGGGAGCCCTCAGTGTCAATACTTTGTTCTAACATTCGGACCTGATTGTGAAATGATGTCTTAACAAAGTATTGACAGTGGGCCCGTCAAGGGATTGGATCCCGTCCCAGCAGAGCAGGCCGGGCCCGGGACTCCTGAACAGTCGCGGACCCGGCCCCATGGCCCCAATCTGATGAGAAGCAGGGCCCCGGATCACCGCGATCGCCTTCCCCCCTTCCCCGTCGTCTCCCCCGTAGCACAGTGAGGTGCAGGAAAGATGGACAGCTCTTCCCCCTCCCGCTCGCGCCGCATCGCGCCGGTCGTGGCCATGGCCGCGACGGTGGCCCTGACCCTCGCAGGCTGCTCCAGCAGCTCCGGCGGAAAGAAGTCCGAGGAGAGCGCGGGCGGCGCCTCAGCGGGCAAGGCGAGCACCCCGCAGATGACGGTCGCCCTGGTGACCCATCAGTCGCCCGGCGACACCTTCTGGGACATCGTCCGCAAGGGGGCCGAGGCCGCGGCGGCCAAGGACAACGTCAAGCTGATCTACTCCAACGACCCCAGCGCGGGCGGGCAGGCCAACCTCGTGCAGAACGCGGTCGACCAGAAGGTCGACGGCATCGCGGTCACCCTCGCCAAGCCCGACGCCCTCAAGGACGTCATCGGGCGGGCGACGGCCGCGAAGATACCGGTGGTCGGTCTCAACTCCGGGGTCAGCGAATGGAAGAAGCTCGGCCTGCTGGAGTTCTTCGGCCAGGACGAGACGGTGGCCGGTGAGGCCCTCGGCAACAAGCTGAACTCGCTCGGCTCCAAGAAGGCGATCTGCGTCATCCAGGAGCAGGGCAACATCGGCCTGACCCAGCGGTGCGCCGGCGTGAAGAAGACCTTCTCCGGATCCGTCGAGAACCTGTACGTCAACGGCACCGACATGCCGTCGGTGAAGTCGACCATCACCGCCAAGCTCAGCCAGGACAAGGCCGTCGACCACGTCGTCACGCTCGGCGCCCCCATCGCGCTGACCGCCTCGCAGTCGGTCTCCGAAGCGGGCAGCAAGGCCAAGATCGCCACGTTCGACCTCAACAAGGACCTGACCGGCGCCATCAGCAAGGGCACCGTCGAGCTGGCGGTCGATCAGCAGCCGTACCTGCAGGGCTACCTGGCGATCGACTCGCTCTGGCTCTACAAGAACAACGGCAACTACATGGGCGGCGGGGAGCAGCCGGTGCTGACCGGTCCGGCCTTCGTGGACAAGTCCAACGTCGAAGCGGTGGCCGCGTACGCGGCGAAGGGCACCCGGTGATGAGCATGACCCGGCATGCCGAGCCGGCGGTGGGCACACCGCCGGCCCCCGGCCGCAAGGACAGCGACGGCCGGACCACGCAACGCCCGCTGGCCCTGCGCCTGTTGGCCCGCCCCGAGGTGGGCGTGTTCCTCGGCGCCGTCGCGGTGTACGTCTTCTTCCTGATCTCCGCGCCTCCGGTGCGCGAGGGCAGCTCGATGGCGAACATCCTGTACCAGTCGTCGACCATCGGGATCATGGCGCTGCCGGTGGCGCTACTGATGATCGGCGGCGAGTTCGACCTCTCGTCCGGCGTCGCCGTGATCACCTCGGCGCTCACCGCGAGCATGCTCAGCTACCAGCTCACCATGAACGTGTGGGTGGGCGTGTTCGTCGCGCTCCTGGTCTCCCTCGGGATCGGATTCCTCAACGGCTGGATGGTGGTCAGGACCGGGCTGCCGAGCTTCCTGATCACGCTGGGCACGTTCCTGATCCTGCAGGGCGTCAACCTCGCGGTGACCAAGCTGGTCACCACCAACGTGGCCACCGACGACATCAGCGACATGGACGGCTTCGGCCAGGCGAAGAAGATCTTCGCCTCCTCGTTCGAGGTCGGCGGCGTCCAGGTGAAGATCACGATCGTCTACTGGCTGGTCTTCGCGGCGCTGGCCACCTGGGTGCTGCTGCGCACCAGGTACGGCAACTGGATCTTCGCCGTGGGCGGCAACAAGGAGAGCGCCCGGGCGGTCGGCGTGCCCGTGAACTTCACGAAGATCTCGCTGTTCATGCTGGTCGGCTTCGGCGCCTGGTTCGTCGGCATGCACCAGCTGTTCACCTTCAACACCGTGCAGTCCGGCGAGGGCGTGGGCCAGGAGCTGATCTACATCTCGGCGGCCGTGATCGGCGGCTGTCTGCTGACCGGCGGCGCCGGCTCCGCGATCGGCCCGGTCTTCGGCGCGTTCATGTTCGGCATGGTGCAGCAGGGCATCGTCTACGCCAACTGGAACCCCGACTGGTTCAAGGCCTTCCTCGGCGTGATGCTCCTCGGCGCCGTCCTGATCAATCTGTGGGTCAGCCGCACGGCGACCCGGAGGTGACCCCCATGACATCCAGCAACAACGCCGGCACCCACGGGGCCGTCATCGCCGACACCGCCCCCGACGGCGCGGACGGGGCGATCGTCGAACTGCGCAACGCGGGCAAGTCCTACGGCAACATCCGCGCCCTGCACGGGGTCAGTCTGGCCGTCCACCCGGGCCAGGTGACCTGCGTCCTCGGCGACAACGGCGCCGGCAAGTCCACCCTGATCAAAATCATCTCCGGGCTGCACCAGCACACCGAGGGCGAGTTCCTCGTCGACGGCGCCCCGGTGCGTTTCTCCACCCCGCGCGAGGCCCTCGACAAGGGCATCGCCACCGTCTACCAGGACCTCGCCACGGTCCCGCTGATGCCGGTGTGGCGCAACTTCTTCCTCGGCTCCGAGCTGACCAAGGGCCCCTGGCCGCTGCGCCGGCTCGACATCGAGACGATGAAGAAGACCGCCGACGAGGAACTGCGCGAGATGGGCATCGTCCTCGACGACCTCGAACAGCCCATCGGCACCCTCTCCGGCGGCCAGCGCCAGTGCGTCGCCATCGCCCGCGCCGTCCACTTCGGCGCCCGGGTGCTCATCCTGGACGAGCCGACCGCCGCCCTGGGCGTCAAGCAGTCCGGCGTGGTCCTGAAGTACATCGCCGCCGCCCGCGACCGCGGGCTCGGCGTCATCTTCATCACCCACAACCCCCACCACGCCTACATGGTCGGCGACCATTTCAGCGTCCTGCGCCTGGGCACCATGGAGCTCACCGCCTCCCGCGACCGGGTCAGCCTGGAGGAACTCACCAACCACATGGCCGGCGGCGCCGAACTCGCCGCGCTCAAGCACGAGTTGTCCCAGGTGCGCGGGGTCGACGTCGACGAGCTGCCGGACGAGAAGGACCTCACCGCTCCGGTGTCGACCCCGGGCGAAGGGAAGGCGTGAGATGGCCGACGCGCTGGACCGCATCAGGGTGGGGTCGGCTCCCGACTCCTGGGGCGTGTGGTTCGCCGACGACCCCCGGCAGGTGCCCTGGGAACGCTTCCTGGACGAGGTCGCAGAGGCCGGCTACTCCTGGATCGAACTCGGCCCCTACGGCTACCTGCCGACCGATGCGGCCCGCCTCGCCGACGAGGTGGGCCGGCGCGACCTGAAGGTGTCGGCGGGCACGGTCTTCACCGGCATGCACCGCGGACCGTCCGTCTGGGACGCCACCTGGGCCCATGTGAGCCAGGTGGCCGCGCTCACCCGGGCGATGGGCGCGAGGCACCTCGTGGTCGTCCCGTCCTTCTGGCGGGACGACAGGACGGCCGAGATCCTGGAGCCGCCGGAGCTGACGGGCGAGCAGTGGGCCCACCTCACCAAGGGCATGGAGCGCCTGGGACACGAGGTGAAGGAGACCTACGGCCTGGACCTCGTCGTCCATCCGCACGCCGACACGCACATCGACACCGAGGACCACGTCGAACGCTTCCTGGACTCCACCGACACCGAACTGGTCAACCTCTGCCTGGACACCGGTCACTACGCCTACTGCGGCGGCGACAGCGTCCAGCTGATCGAGACCTACGGCGAACGCATCGGCTACCTGCACCTGAAGCAGGTCGACCCGGGGATCCTCGCCGACGTCGTCAGGGACGAAGTGCCGTTCGGTCCCGCCGTCCAGCGTGGGGTGATGTGCGAACCGCCGTCCGGGGTACCGGAGTTGGAGCCGGTCCTGATCGCCGCCCAGCGGCTCGGCGTCGAACTGTTCGCGATCGTCGAACAGGACATGTACCCGTGCGAGCCGGACAGGCCGCTGCCCGTCGCGGTGCGCACCCGGAAGTTCCTGCGGTCCTGCGGGGCCTGACCGGTCGCCGACCGCGCGCCTCACGCCGTCGCGGACCGGCCCGTGGAACTCGCCGCGAGGTGAGGACGTTCAACGGGACACGGAGTGCGCGGCAGTCGACAGGGAGGGTGAGATGCAGGAGGAAGAGCAGACCGGGTCCGAGGAGTCCCGGCGCAGGGCGCGGTTCGGGTCGCTGCCCGAGCGGGTGCGGTTGCAGGACACGGTGGAGGAGCGGCCGGCCACCCCGCGGGATCCGGCGCGGGACGCCTACGACCCGGACGAGTCGGCGCTGCGCTACGGGCTGTGAAACGGGCCGGGGCGGCCGGGGACCGACGTCCCCGGCCGCCCCGGCCCCGAGCCGGTTCAGCAGGCCCGGGCCTCCGCGATCGTCACCGGCCGGCGCTCGCGCAGCGACAGGGTGCACGCCTCGGCGATCCAGCCCGCCTCCAGAGCGTCCTCGATCGTGCAGGGCGAGGGGCGGGAGCCGGTCACCACCTCGGTGAACGCGGTGAGTTCGGCGCGGTAGGCGGCGGTGAAGCGGTCCATGAAGAAGTCGTGCGGCGTACCGGCCGGGAACGTGACGCCGGGTTCCACCGAGCGCAGCGGAAGCTTGTCCTCCAGGCCCACGGCGATCGAGTCGGCGAACCCGTGCAGCTCCATCCGGACGTCGTACCCACGGGCGTTGTGGCGGGAGTTGGAGACCACCGCGATCGTGCCGTCGTCGAGCGTGAGGATCGCACCGGTGGTGTCCGCGTCGCCCGCCTCCTTGATGTAGTCGGCGCCCCGGTTGCCGCCGACCGCGTACACCTCGGTCACCTCGCGGCCCGTCACCCAGCGGATGATGTCGAAGTCGTGCACGGAACAGTCCCGGAAGATGCCCCCGGACGCGGCGACGTAGGCGGCAGGCGGCGGCGCCGGGTCCAGCGTGGTCGAGCGGACGGTGTGCAGTTTGCCCAGCTCGCCGGCTCGCACGGCCGCCCGCGCGGCGACGAAGCCCGCGTCGAAGCGCCGGTTGTAGCCGATCTGGATGGGCACCGCGCTGCCCTGGACGGCCTTGAGCACCTCGACGCCCTCGGCCATGGTCCTGGCGACGGGCTTCTCGCAGAAGACGGGGACGCCCGCCTCGACGGCGGCGAGGATCAGACCCGGGTGGGCATCGGTCGCCGCGGCGACCACCACCGCGTCCACCCCGGCGGCCAGCACGGCCTCGGGGGAGTCCGCGACCTCCGCGCCGAACCGCTCGGCGGCGTTCTTGGCGGCCTCAGCGAAGGGGTCGGCCACGACGAGCGACTCGACGGCGTCGAGTCCGAAGAGGGTCTCGGCGTGAAAGGCGCCGATGCGGCCGAGGCCGAGGATTCCGATGCGCATGGGGAGTGCAGCTCCTTGAGGGTCTTGCCGGGGCGGGGGAGAGCGGTTTGAAGGTCTAGTCGAGTCCGCCGAGCACGTTCTGGTCCCAGTCGATCACCGAACCGGTGACCACGCCCGACCGCTCGGACAGCAGGAACACGACGAAGTCGGCGATCTCGTCCGGCCGGCCGAGCCTGCCCATCGGCAGCCGTGCGGCGGCCTGCTCGCGCCAGTCGTCGCCGGCGGCGTGGAACGCCCTCTGCGTCGTGTCCTCGCCCTCGGTGTCCGTCCACCCGATGTTCAGGCCGTTGATCCGGATCCGGTCGAAGCGGTGGGCGTGCGCGGCGTTGCGGGTCAGGCCGGCCAGTCCGGCCTTGGCGGCGACGTACGGCGCGAGGAAGGGCTGGCCGCCGTGCGCCGAGGACGTGATGACGTTGACGATCGTGCCGGGCGCTTCACGGGCCAGCATGTCCGCGACCGCCGCCTGCATGGCGAAGAACGGCGCCCTGAGGTTGATCGCGACGTGCTGGTCGAACAGCTCGGGCGTGGTGTCCAGCAGCGTGCCCCGGGAGGTCAGCCCCGCTGAGTTGACCAGGCAGTCCACCCGGCCGTACGCGGCCGCCGTCTCGGTGACCGACCGTCTCGCCTGTTCGGCGTCCGCGAGGTCGGCCCGGACGAACAGCGCCCTGCCGCCCGCGGCGGTCAGCTCCGCCACCAGCGCCTCGCCCGGCTCCGGCCGTCGCCCCGCGACGGCGACGAGCGCGCCCTCGCGGACCGCGGCCCGGGCGACGGCCGCGCCGACGCCCTGGCTTCCGCCGTTGACGAGGACGGCCTTGTCGTCGAGAAGTCCCATGTGCACAGAGCCCTTTCAGCTGGTGCGACGCTCGGCGCCGGCGCGCAGCGCGCAGCGCAGCGCCCGCGGGGTCCACTCCTCGCGCAGCGCCTGGCGCACCAGGTCCGCCTGCGAGGGCGGGGCGAGACCGTCGACCGGCGGGTCGGCGTCGAGGTTGGTGGGGAAGGGGTAGCCCTCGGCGCTCGCGGCCACGACCCGCTCCAGCCACTCCTCGCCCACGCCCTGCGCCCGGCGCCGCAGCAGCACGGGGTAGACCGCGTCCGCCACCGCCTCCCGGTCCACCGTCTCCATCGCCCGCCCGAAGGCCGAGGACACCTGGAGCAGGTTGGCCGTCCGGCGCACGTCGGCGGTGCGGTTGTGGCCGGCGGCGTGCAGGACGGCCGGGTTGAAGAAGACCGCGTCGCCCTTGGACAGCGGCAGTTGCACGTGCCGCTCGTCGAAGTACGCCTGGAACTCGGGCAGTCGCCACGCCAGATAGCCCGGCTCGTACGTCTGCGAGTAGGGCAGGTACAGCGTGGGGCCGGAATCCACCGGCATGTCGCAGTGCGCGACCGCGCCCTGGAGGGTGAGCACGGGGGAGAGCCGGTGGACGTGCGCCGGGTAGGCGGCGGCACGGTCGCCGGAGAGGAACCCGAGGTGGTAGTCGCGGTGCGCGCGCTGCGCGGCGCCGCCCGGGTTGACCACGTTGACCTGGGAGGTCACCTGGTAGCCGGGGCCCAGCCAGGCCCGTGAGGCCAGCGCGAGGACGTCGTTGGCGTAGTAGTCGGCGAACGTCTCCGGGTCGTACAGGGCGGTCTTCTCCAGGGCGTTCCAGACGCGGTCGTTGGCGCCCGGCACGGCGAAGTGGTCACCCGCGGCGGTCCCCGAGGCGCGCTGCTCGGCGATCAGCGCGTCGAACACGGCGGTGGCGCGGTCGACGACCGACGGGTCGGGGAAGGCGCCCCGGAAGACCACCACGCCGGGACCGTCGGCGAAGGCGCGCACCAGCTCGGCCCGCACCGCCCGGCCGGCTCCCGCCGCGCGCAGCCGCTCGCTGTCGTAGACGAGGACGTCGCCCTCGACCGAGGCGGCGTGCGGATAGGCGGCGAGGTCGGTGGTGCGCTCGACGAGGGAGCGCAGGGCGTCGATGTCGCAGTCCTGCTCGGTCAGCCATGCACGGTCTCGGACGGAGGTGAAGGACATCGTCGTCCCTTCGGTGACAGCGGCGGCTCAGTGCTGTCATTGTTGTCAGTACAAACCCGTCGAACAACCAGCAGGCGCCCGTCAAAAACCCCTCAAGCCGACTCCCAGGAGCCTTCCGTGGGTCATCCCTTCCCCCTCCGTGAGATCGCACGTCAGGCCGGTCTGAGCGAGGCCACCGTGGACCGGGTCCTCAACGGAAGGGGCGGTGTGCGGGAGTCCACCGCGCAGGAGGTGCGGCGGGCCATCGTCGATCTGGACCGGCAGCGCACCCAGGTCCGGCTCGTCGGCCGCACCTTCATGATCGACATCGTGATGCAGGCGCCGGAACGGTTCACCACGGCCGTCCGCTCCGCCCTGGAGGCCGAGCTGCCGTCACTGCATCCGGCCGTGCTGCGCTCCCGCTTCCACTTCCGCGAGACCGGACCGGTCCAGGAACTCGTCGCGACCCTGGACCGGACGGCCCGGCGCGGCTCGCAGGGCGTGATCCTCAAGGCGCCGGACGTCCCCGAGGTCACCGCCGCCGTGGGCCGGCTCGTGGCCGCCGGCATCCCCGTCGTCACCCTGGTCACCGACCTGCCCGCCAGCGCCCGTCTCGCGTACGTCGGCATCGACGACCGGGCCGCCGGCGCCACCGCCGCCTACCTCATGGGCCAGTGGCTCGGCGACCGCCCCGGCAACGTGCTCACCAGCCTGAGCAGCGGCTTCTTCCGCAACGAGGAGGAACGCGAGATGGGCTTCCGCGGCCTGATGCGTGCCCGGCACCCCGAGCGCGCGCTCGTCGAGATCGCCGAGGGGCAGGGTCTGGACGCCACCCAGTACGACCTGGTCCGCGCCGCGCTGGAGCGCGACCCGCAGATCCGCGCCGTGTACTCCATCGGCGGCGGCAACATCGCCACCCTGCGCGCCTTCGCCGACCTGGGCCGCGACTGCGCCGTGTTCGTCGCGCACGACCTCGACCACGACAACACCCGGCTGCTGCGCGAGCACCGGCTGTCCGCCGTCCTCCACCACGACCTGCGGCACGACGTGCGCGAGGCCTGCCACACCGTGATGCGGGCGCACGGCGCGCTGCCCCCGGCGGGGCCCCGGCTGCCGTCCGCGATCCAGGTGGTCACCCCGTACAACATGCCGCCCCAGACGGCGGCCGGCTGACGCGGACCACTCCCGGGGCGGGGCGCACGGCGGCCGGGTCGGCTCCGGCCGCCGCGGGCACCTGGTCAGTGGCGCGGTGCGGGTGACGGGCTCACCGGGGCGACGCGGGCCGCGCTGCGGTACGTCGAGACGCCCAGCGCCAGCAGCCAGTAGCTGAGGACGGCTCCCATCAGCGCGGTCGTGCCCCAGCCGTTCGCCGCGTAGAAGAACGCGGGGTCGTTGCCGAAGAACAGCGACGGCACGAAGGCCAGGCCGGCGCCCGCCAGGACGTACGCCGAACGGCCGGTCCAGCGGGGCAGGGCACGGGTGCGGGAGACGGCGTGGCCGAACGCCGCCAGGAACAGCGCCAGCATCAGTCGGGAGATCGACCCGTACAGGATGTAGGTGCCGCTGACGTCGATCGTCGGGTCGATCGGGTGGTCGGCGGCGATGACCGCGCCGGCCTCCAGGCCCATCGAGACCAGGGTGACGGTGGCGTACACCAGGCCGGCGGAGAGGGCCAGGGAGCCGATCCATCCGTGGTCGGGAGCGACGCGGGCGATCAGTTCCCGGAACGCCGTGACGAACACGACCAGGGACGCGAGCGCGACGATCCCGAGCAGCAGCCGGGACAGCACGTTCGCGTCCGGCGGCGGGCCCGAGTAGACGAAGTACAGCGGCACTTCGACGATGAGGGCGATCGCGGCGACGAGGGCGGCGAGGCCGGTCAGGCGACGGGCGGTGGCTTCGGACATGGGGTCCCCCGAGTTCTCGGTGCGGCGGATTCGGCGTCGGCGTGCGTGTGCCGGCCGACCCCTGAAGCCTGCCGTCGCCGGGGCCCGCCGTCCCTGGGCCTGGGCGCCGGATCGGGGGTGGTCCCACCCTCACCCCTACGGGTGGACGTCCGCCCAGGCGCCGCTGTGCGCGGACCGGGTCATCGCCTCCAGCACGCTCGCGCTGTGCACCGCGTCGGCGAGCGTCGTCCCGTGCGGGACGCCCTCGGCGACCGAGCGCAGGAAGCGGTACGCCTCCACGACCTTGAGGTCGTCGTAGCCCATGGCGTTCGCCGCGCCGGGCTGGAAGGCGCCGAACTCGCCGTCGCCCGGTCCCACGTACACCGTGCTGACGGGCTGGTCCTGGTAGGCCGTGCCGCGGCAGACGCCCAGCTCGTTCATCCGCCTGAAGTCCCAGAACACCGCGCCCCTGGTGCCGTGCACCTCGAAGCCGTAGTTGTTCTGCTCGCCGACGGAGACCCGGCAGGCCTCCAGCACGCCCCGCGCCCCGGAGGCGAAGCGCAGCAGGCAGTTGACGTAGTCCTCGTTCTCGACCGGGCCGAGTTCGCCGCCGGCGGCGCGGCTGTGGCCGGCCGTCGCTCCGGTGGGGCGGGCCCGCTCCGGGACGAAGACCGCGGTGTCCGCCGTCAGCGCGGTGATCTCCCCGAGCAGGAACCGGGCCAGGTCGGCGCCGTGCGAGGCCAGGTCGCCCAGCACCCCGCTGCCGCCGCGCTCCCGCTCGTACCGCCAGGTCAGGGCGCCGTCCGGGTGGGCCGCGTAGTCGCTGAAGAGCCGGATGCGGACATGGGTGACCGTGCCGAGCTCGCCGGAGGCGATCAGGTCGCGGGCCGTCTCGACGGCGGGGGCGTTGCGGTAGTTGAAGCCGACCGTGCCCTGCACCCCGGTCCGGGCCACCGCGTCCGCCACCGCGCGGGCGTCCTCGGCCGTGAGGCCCACCGGCTTCTCGATCCAGATGTGCTTGCCGGCCTCGGCCATCGCGACGCCGATCTCGCGGTGCAGGAAGTTCGGCGCGGTGATGCTGACGGCCCGCACCCGCGGGTCGGCGGCCACCTCACGCCAGTCCCGGGTGGTCGTGGCGAAGCCGAACCGGTCGGCGGCCTCCTCGGCCCGGCCGGGGACCTCCTCGGCGACGGCCACCAGCTCCGGACGCAGGGCGAGCCGCGGGTAGTGGTGCCGGACGCGGGCGTACGCCTGGGTGTGCACGCGGCCCATCCAGCCGAACCCGACGACGGCGACACCGAGCGCGTCCACCATGACGGCCCCTCTCAGCCCTCCGCGGTCCTTTTGGACCGGTCCATTTCCTGTCCAGGCCACCCTGGAGGCGGTCGACCGAGGGTGTCAAGGCTTTCGGGACCCTTTGACAACCGGTCAGCCGCATGGAACGGTCCACCCCATGAGACCGCCCACCATCCGTGACGTCGCCGACCGCGCGGGCGTGTCCAAATCCCTGGTCTCCCTCGTGCTGCGCGGCTCCCAGCAGGTGCGCGCGGAGAAGCGGGACGCCGTCCTGCGCGCCGTGCGCGAGCTCGGCTACCGGCCCAACGCGGCGGCCCGCAGCCTCAGCGAGCAACGCACCCGGACCGTCGGCGTCCTCCTGCACGACCTGCGCAACCCCTGGTACGTCGATCTCCTGGACGGCCTCAACTCCCTGTTGCACGCGAGCGGTCTGCACATGCTGCTCGCCGACGCCCGCCTGAACCGCCGCGTCGGCCAAGACCCGGCCGGTCCGTTCCTGGACCTGGGGGCGGACGGGCTGGTGGTCGTCGGCACCCTGCCCGATCCGGCGGCGCTCGGGGCGGTCGCGGAGCGGATCCCGGTCGTCGTCGCGGGCGCCCGGGAGGCCGTCCCGCCGGGGGTCGACGTGGTCGCGGGCGACGACGAGCAGGGCGCTCGGCTGGCCACCGAGCACCTGCTCGGGCTCGGCCACCGCAGGATCGCGCACATCGCGGGCTACGGCGCGGTCGGCGAGCTGCGCCGGCGCAGCTTCGAGGCGGTGATGCGGGCGCACGGCGTGGAGCGGCCCGCGGTCGAGGCCAGCGACATGACCGAGGAGGGCGGCCACCGCGCCGCCGTACGGCTGCTGGGCCGCCCGGACCGGCCCACCGCCGTGTTCGCCGTCAACGACATCGCCTGCGTGGGCGCGCTGTCGGCGGCCGAGGAGCTGGGCCTGCGGGTGCCGGGGGACCTGTCCGTGGTCGGCTACGACAACACGAGCATCTCGCGGCTGCGGCACCTGTGGCTGACCACCGTGGACCACGCCGGCCACGAGGTCGGACGCCGGGCGGCCCGCTGCCTCCTCGACCGGTTCGAGGGGCGCGGGGGAGCGGGGCGGGTGCAGCTGGCCGCGCCGCTGCTGGAGATCCGGGGGACGACGGCGCCCGCGGTCCCGCTCAGCGGTTGATCGCGTAGGCCTTCCGCAGCGTCTCGTGGACCGTCCAGGTCGTGCGGTCGCCCTCGCGCAGCACGGCCATGTCGCCGGGGCCCACCGTCAGCGTGGGTCCGCCCTCGACCTCGATGGTCGCCGACCCGCTGATCACGACGAACAGTTCGTCCGCCTCGGTGTCGGTGACCACGCCCGGGGTGATCTGCCAGATCCCCCGGATCTGCCGGCCGTCCTCGGACTCCCACACCACCCTGCCGCTGACCTCGGGGGCGCCGGAGACGATCTGCGCCGGATCGAGCGGGTCGGGCCGCAGGTCGGCGTCGGGGATGTGCAGGGCGAAGGTGTGGGTCATGCGGCGACCCTAGCGAGGCGGTCCCGTTGTTCGGGGCGGACACCATGTGTGGCGCAGGCCCGGTCGGGGCGGCAGTTCGTCGAGGCCGGCGGCGCCGCCGCGAGGGGCACGGGCGCTGCGGGAGGCGTGTCGACGGCGGCGCCACCTGGCTGCCCACCCCGGTGCACGGCGAGGGCCAGGCGCTCGGTTCCGCCCTGTCCTTCGTGGTCGGCTTCGACTTCGGCGGCATCGTGGACATGCTGGTCGCCGGGCGTCGAACGAGCGCCGCGCGGACGGTTCACCGGCACCAGGGCGGACGCCGCTCGGGGTGCGGCCGGGCGCGGACGGCGGCACGCTCGAGGTATGGGTGAGCGCTGGGAGGTCCGCCGGGCGGGTGCGACGAACGCCTCGTACCGGGTGCTGATGATCCCGGGCGGCCTGTGCACGACCGAGTTCTACGCGGACGTCATGGCCGAACCGGCGGTGGCGGGGCTGGGAATGGTGGCGGTGACCCAGCCGGGGTTCGGCCGCACCGAGGCCCCGGGGGACGTGTCCATGGAGCACTATGCGCGGCTGATGGCGGACTTCGCCGCCGAGGCCGGCTGCGAGGCCGTCGTCGGGCACAGCCTGGGCGCGAACGTGGCGCTCGAGATGGCCGCGCTGGGCCTGTTCAAGGGGCCGGTCGTGCTGCTGTCGCCGACCTTCTCGCGCGGCGACGAGGCCAGGTTCCTGACCGTGCTGGACGCCGTGGGCCGGGTGCCCGGGCTGGGGGGCCTGGCCTGGACGGCCATGCTCCGCCTGCTGCCCCGGGCCCTGAAACGCGAACTGCCGCCGCACCGCGCCGAGGCGCTGGCGGCGGTCATGGCCAGCAACGACCCGACGGCCTGCCGGCGGATCGTGCGGGGCTACTACGCCTACCTGGACCGGTATCCCTCGCTGGCGCCGAGACTGTGCGCGGCCGGGGTCCCCGCCTGGGTGGTGCGCGGCGACCGCGACTCGATCGGGCTGACCGACGGCGAGCGGCGTGACCTGCGGGCCTGCCCGCACGTGCGCATGGTCACCGTCCCCGACGCGGGACATCTCCTCCTCGTCGAACAGCCGGCCGCGGTCGCCGAGATCGTCGCGGAGGCGGCCACGGCGGCGGTGCGCTGACCGCGGGCCCCGGGCGGCGCGGCCCGTCGGCCGGACCGGTCCTCGGCCGCGGCTTCCCGGTCGTCGCGGCTCCTCGGCCGTCGGAGGGCATCCGGGCCTCGGGCGCTCCGGGCGGGCGAGCCCCGGCCGTGGCGACGGCGCCCTGTCAGGAGGCGGCGGGCGTCGTCCCGGCGCCGGTGGCCCGCCTGAGGTGCCGGGCGATGAGCGCGTACACCGCGCGCGCCTTCACCTCGTCCTGGGTGTCGTAGGCGTGGTCGGCTCCGGCGACGTCGTGGTGCTCGACGAGGGCGCCGGCCGCGCCGAGCCGCTCGGCGTAGCGCGTCGCCTCGTTCCTGAGCCGGTCGTACTCGGCCGTGATCACCAGCGCCGGGGCGATGCCCGTCAGGTCGGCGGTGTCCGAGGCGCCGGCGGGGGAGACGAGGCGATGGGCGCGCTCGCGGGCGTCCGGCACGTAGGAGGCGTCGAAGATCTCCCCCATCCACGGCCGCAGCACGGGCTTGCCGATCACGGCCTTCTTGTCCCTGCCGGGGGTCGCGAGGTCCAGCGGGGGATAGTGCAGCACCTGGAGCGCGATCGAGGGGCCGCCCTGCTCGTGGGCCTGGCGGGCCACGGCCGCGGCCAGACCGCCGCCCGCGCTCTGCCCGCCCACGGTGAGGCGCGCGCCGTCCCAGCCGTGTTCCGCGCCGTGTCCGGCGACCCAGCGGACGACGTCGTACGCCTGCGTGGGCGGGGCCGGGAACGGGTGCTGCGGGGCGACGACGTACTTGACGTTGATCACGACGACCCCCGCCTCCACGGCGAGGAACCGGCAGAGGGCGTCGTCGATCTCCGGCATCGACATGACGTAGCCGCCGCCGTGGAAGTTGACGTGCACGGGCGGACGCGTCGCCGTCCCGGCCGGCGGCGCGTACACGGTGACCGGAGCCGGGGCGACGGAGGTGGGGACGGTCAACTCGCGTACGTCGTGCGGGTACTCGGGAAAACGTGCCCGCCAGGAGGCGGTGGACCCGGGGCCGCCGGTCCGGCGGCCCGCCAGCCGGGTGGCGCTCTGCATCGTCTTGGCGGCGAGGGCGGCCACCGCCGGTCTGGCCAGGATGGACATGGGGGTTCCGTTCGTCGAGCCGTGCCGTCGATCGCCAGGATTCCTGATGATGGGAACGGGCGAAAGCTAGCACGACGACACCCGGCCGCGCACCCGTCCGTCAGTCCCGCCGGGCCACGATCCGGTACGCGTTCGACACCCGCAGCCGGTGCGACAGCGGCCGCACCGCGAACCGGTCGAGCAGGGTGCCCGCCACCAGCGCCGGAATCCCGGCGACCAGCAGCGCCCCGCGCAGGGTGCGGCGCAGCCCGCTCGGCGGCTCGGGCAGCCACGGCGCGTCGTCGCGCGGCGCCGCATGGTCCAGTGCCAGCCATACGGCGGCCAGCAGGTCGACCGGGTCGTGCGGCTCGGCGTGCTGCTCGGCCACCACCGTGAAGCCCAGCTCCGTCAGCCGCTGCCGCAGATTGGCCACCGGCACGAAGTGCAGGTGCTGCGGCTGGAGCCACGGCAGCCACCAGCGGCCCAGCAGCCGCGCGTAGCGGCTCTCGGGGTCCGGCACCTCGATGAGCAGATGCCCGCCGGGCCGTACCGTCTCCCGTGCGGCGCGCAGCTCGCGGTCGGGCTCGGTGCTGTGCTCCAGGTAGTGGAACATGCTCACCACGTCGTAGCGGCCGGCCAGTTCGGGTGCGAGGTCGGGGAAGCCGCCCCGGTAGCCGTGCTCCACCCGGCCCTCCCGCTCGGCCAGTTCGACGCCGTCGGTGAAGTCGAGTCCGTCGAACGCGGTGTGGGGCAGCACCTCCCGCGCGGCCGCGCAGAAGTGGCCGTGTCCGGTGCCGACGTCCAGCCAGGTCTTCGGCGTGGGATCGTGCGGCAGCATCGACTCCGCCCGCCCCCGGTACATCTTCGTACGGCCCCCGAAGGTGTCGCCGAGCTTCTTCTCGCCGAGCCCGTCGTAGAAGTCCCGGTAGTAGAACTCCAGGCCCTGCGCGCTCAGCCGGGGGTTCTGGAAGGTGTGCCCGCAGTCCTCGCAGCGGTCGAGGACGAACCGGCCCGGCTTGTGCTGGAGCAGGTCGGTGGTGCGCAGCCGGGTGGTCAGCTCCCGTGAGCCGCACCAGGGGCAGCTGGTGCGGCGCGGCTCGAAGAAGCGCTCCAGGCCGGCGGCGATGTCCGCCTGGTAGGCGGGCCGCAGCCCGGCGATCCGGACTGTGGGCTCGGTCTTGTCGCTCATCTGAACTCCCTGGCCAGTTCGTCGAGTCGGGCCGCGGCGGCACGGGCTCCGCCCGCTGCGCGGAACGCGGTACGGATCCGGTCGGCCGCGGCACGGTGTCCGGGGTCGTCCAGCACGGAGTCGAGCGCCGCGCCCAGCTTCTGGGCGGTGACCCGGCCGAACCGCACCCGCACCCCGGCCCCGGCGTCCACGACCTGTCCGGCCACCACCGGCTGGTCGTCGCGGATCGGGGCCACCACGAGCGGAACCCCGTGCCACAGCGCCTCGCACACGCTGTTGTGCCCGGCATGGCAGACGACCGCGCCGACCCCCCGCTCCAGCAGGGCGAGTTGCGGCACGGACGGCACGATCAGCACATCCTTGTCGTCGGTGCGCGCCGGCAGCGTTCCGCCGGGATCGACGATCACGGCCTGCACCCGGTCGGCCCGCTCCCGCAGCGCTCCGAGGCACACGTCGAGGAAGCGCCCGCCGACGTCGGCGTTCGCGGTGCCCAGCGTGACCAGGACGGTGGTGCGGCCGGGGTCGAGCCACTCCCACGGGAAGCCGGCGGCGGACGGCCGGGCCGTGATCGAAGGACCGACCCAGCAGACCCCCTCATGCGTCCGGCCCGCCAGCTCCGGTGTGCTGAAGGCGAGCACGAGATGCGGGGAGAAGCGGGGGTCGGCCGTGCCCGCCGGATCCCCGACGGCTTCCCGGAGCCCGGCCAGCCGCCCCCGCAGCCACTGGCCGACCTTGGGGAGCCCGGCGAGGGGGTCGGTGAACTCGGCCGACGTGGTCGCCGAGGTCGCCCACGGCAGGCCCAGCCGCTCCGCGACCAGCGCGCCCGCGAAGGCCTGCTGGTCGGCGACGACGACGTCCGGCCGGAACTCCTCGACGGCGGCCCGGACGCCTGGGGCCATCGCCTCGGCCAGCGGCAGCAGGTACCACTCCCACAGGAACTTCAGCGCCTCCGGACCGCGCAGTTCGGCCGGCCGCTCGCCCTGCGGGGCGCCGGCGCACGCCAGGACCGGCCCGGCCCCGGGACCCGTCAGCCGGGCGACCAGCGCAGGATCGGGACACGCCCACGCCGCGGTGTGTCCTCGCGCGACGAGTTCGGCGGCGACGCCCACGGTCGGGTTGATGTGCCCGACCAGCGGCGGCACGACGAACAGGAAGCGGCTCACCCGGCCGCCTCCGCCGCCGCCCGCACGGCCGGCCGGGCGGCCTCGACGAGCGCCAGGATGTGCCCGCCGACCGTCCCGGACGCCTCCACCAGGACCGAGTGCTCGTGCCCCGGGATCACCACGGTGCGGCAGTCCGGCAGCGCCGACTCCAGCCGGGGCGCCAGCTCGGCGAGGTCGGAGTCACCGCCGTACACGCCGAGCACCGGACAGCGCACCGCGGCGATCTGGTCGTCGGTCAGGACCCGGCTGGCGGGGATGTCCCGGCCGAGAGTGGTGTCGCGGGCCAGCCGGGCGGCGCCCTTGGCCAGACGCGCGGTGTGGTGCCCGCGGTTCGCGCTGACCCAGCGGATCGCGTCGGACTCGTTGTGGGCGAGCTGGGTCACGACGCGGTCCAGGATGCCGCCGAGCTTCACCGCCCAGGCGGCGGTGGCCGGTTCGGACTCGACGAGGCTGACGCTCGCCGCCCGCTCGGGGCGCCGGGCCGCGAAGCCGAACGCGATCGTGCCGCCGTAGGAGTTGCCGACCAGATGCACCGGACCGGTCACCGCCAGCCGGTCGAGCAGCGCTTCCAGGTCGTCGATGTTGTCGTCCAGCGTGTAGCCCTCGGCGGGGCGTTCGCTGCGCCCGTGGCCGCGCAGGTCGTACATGACGACGTCGAGACCGGCGGCCGCGAACGCGGGCGCGACGGTGAAGTAGTAGCTGGCCAGGCTGTCGGTGAGCAGACCGTGCACCAGGACCACGGTGGCCGTGGCCGGCCGGCCCGCCCGGGGGCCGATCCGCTGTACGTGCAACCGGACGGCGCCGGTGTCGACCATCGCCATGGCTCAGCTCGCCTCCGTGGCCTTCAGGCTGGTCACGACGTACTCGACCAGCCGTCCGACGGTCAGCTCGATGATCTCGTCGAACTCCATGCCGGCCAGGAACTCGGCGAAGTTGACCCGGTCGCCGTACCGCTCCTGGAGCAGTCCGGCCAGGGTGACCAGGTCGATGCTCTCCAGTTCCAGGTCCCGGTTGAAGGTCGTCCCCATGCCGATCTCGACGTCGTCGAGGCCGTACTCGTCCTCGAGGAGCCGCGCCAGCATGCCGGTGAGGTCGGCGAGGACGGTCTCCTCGTCGGCGGTGACGGGGGTGCGGGGGGTGGGGGATGTCATCGGGCGTCGAACTCCTTAGCGGTGAGGTGTCCCGTCGTCCAGGCCACTGCGTACGCGCGTCCCGGCAGCCGGGGCGGGTTGGCGGCCGGCGCGCAGTGCACGGCGTAGGCGCGTTCCAGGCGGCCCGCGACGGTCAGCCGGTCGCCGGCCGGTGAGGCGTCGAGCACGGCGAAGTCCCGTGGCCGGCCGCCGAACCCGGTGCCCTCCGCCTTGGCGACGGCCTCCTTGGCGGCCCAGAAACGGGTGAACCAGAGCGCCTCGCTCTCGCCGGTGTCGGCCGACCGGCGGTGCAGCAGCCGCAGTTCGTCCCCGCCGAGGGCGGCGGCGAGGGCCTGCGGGGTGCGGTCGGCGACCTCTTCGATGTCGATCCCCGGGCCGGGGCCGGGCCGGTGCGGCCGGACGATCGCGACGGCGGCCTCCGCGCAGTGGGCCAGCGAGACGTCCAGCGCGGGCAGCACCCGCCCGTGGACGCCGGTGACGTACGGCCGCCCGGCCTCGTCGTTGTGCACCCGCAGCTCCGCCGGGAAGACCGGGCCCTCGCCCTGGTCCCACAGCCACTGCCGCACCGCGTCCTTGACCGCGATGCGGCCCAGCAGCCACTGCCGGCGCCCGCGCGGCGCGTGCCGCGCGTACTCCGCGCGCTCCGCTCCGCCCAGGGAGTTGCGCATGATCAGTTCCCGGGACGCCAGGTCCGGCCACCGTTCGTGCAGCAGCCGCCAGCCGCCCGGCCGCGCCTCGGACAGGGTGTTGCGCTCCGGGAAGCGCTCGACGGGCCGGGTCTGCGGGTCGTTGTCGAAGCGGCGGTCCTGCCAGCCGTGCAGCTCCGCCCACACGGTGCCCCCGACCGTCAGCTGGACGTCGGCCTCCAGGAAGGCCTCGGTGAGGGAGGTGACCCGTACCTGGCATTCCACGTCCGTGCCGGGCGCCGGATGCGGCCCGTAGAACCGCATCTCGCGCATCCCGACCGGGAACACGACGGTCCGCTCGGTCCCGGTCGCCATGATCCAGTAGCCGAGGAGCTGGCCGACGTTGTCCAGCAGCGCGCCGGGTGCGGGAGGGGTGGTGAGACGTCCGCGCACATGGCGGTCGCCGATCGCGGTGAGTTCGCCGACGCCCTGGAACGCCGGGCCGTGGAACATCCAGCGCTCCGCGTAGAGCTGGGCGGCGGTGTGGTCGGGGGCGCGCTCGGCGCCCGGGTCGGCCACCCAGGGGGCCGGGGACGGGGCCGGGTACGCGGCGGCGAGCTCCACGGTGGCGCGGGCCCGCGGTCCGAAGGAGACGGCCAGGCGGCCCGGGCCGTCCGGCGTCACGGTCACGGGCACGTCGACGGCCGGGGTGGCGGTGAGCCACTCCTCGAACCGCGCGCCGTGCACGGCGACCGGCACAGTGCCGGGGGCCGCCGCGCCCGCCGCGTCCACGATGTGCTGCACGATCGTCGTCGCCGGGACGACCGGCCACCGGTCGGCGACCTCGGGCCAGCCGGGCCGCTGGGGAAAGAAGCAGTGGTCCAGGAGGTAGGGCATCGTCTCGGGGGAGACGCGGACGGTGGTGTGCCAGGGACCGACGGGCGGGGCCGGCTCGGGCGGGTGCGCAGGCATCGGCGCGGGAGTCGCCGTCCTCGCGGACATGACGGCGGCGGCCGTGTCGGCGGTCTCCCGCAACAGGGCGCTCAGTTCGGCGGCCATCGGGGAGCGTTCGACGAGGGCGTCCAGCGGTGACGGGCCGGCCGGGCCCGGCACACGGGCGGGCGCGCGCAGCTCGGCCCGCAGCTCGGTGAGCCGCTGGGGCGCGAGGGACACCAGGGCGCCGCCCAGGTCCAGCCGCACCGGCGGCCGTTGCGGTGCGGTGGCCGCCCGGGGGGCCGACAGGGAGGGCGCCACCGCCGCACCCGCCGTCCACAGGGCGGTGGCCACCCTGCGCAACTGGGCGAGGCCCGTGCGGTGGGGCGAGTTCGCGGCGATCACCAGGTGGTCGTGACCGCCCAGGGTGTCGCCCACGAGGGAACCGAGCTGACCGGGACCGACCTGGACGAAGACCCGGTGACCGGCCGTGTGCAGGGCCTCGGTCAGCTGCCGGAACCGCACGGGTTCCAGCAGGTGCCGGACGAACAGGGCCCGGATCCCCGCCTCGTCCTTCGGGAAGGGCGCGGCGGTCGTGCCCGACCAGAGCGGGGTGCGCGGCGGATGCAGCCGGAACCGGCGGGCGGCCTCCTCGATCGGTCCGAGATGGGGGCGCAGCATCGGCGTGTGGAAGCCCGACCGGAACGGCAGGACCTGGCTGAGGACGCCCTGCGCGCGACGCGCCCGCACGAAGTCCTCCACCGCCGCCTGCGGACCGCACACCATCGACTGGCCGGGTGCGTTGTCGTGGGAGAGGACCAGGCCCGCCCGGTTCCCGCCCTCGTCGCGCAGCGCGGCCAGGACGCGCTCGGCGGACGCGCCGATCGCGCCGAAGGCCAGACCGGGGACCGTCACCGAGTCGGGGTCGAACGCGGCCATGAACGCGTCGACCTCGTCCCCGGAGTACAGTCCGGCCGCCGCCATCGCCGTCCACTCGCCGACGCTGTGTCCGGCGACCGCGTCCGGCACGATCCCGCTGCGGCGCAGCGCGGCGTCAAGGAGGCGGCCGACGGCGACCACGCCGAAACCGTGCCGGCCCACGTCGCCGGTCCGGTCCCCGTCGACCGAGAGGGGGCGCAGACCGAAATGGGCGGCCACGTCGTCGACCTGCGGGGTGAACTCGCCCTCCAGGCCGGGGAACAGGAACGCGAGTGCGCCGCGGCCGGCGCCCAGCAGCGGGCTCGGCCGGAACCAGACGTCGCTGCGGCCGTGCCAGGCCCGCTGCCGGGCGACCGCGCGGCGGGCCAGGACGAGCCGCTTGGCGGTCGGGTCGACGATGCCGAGGCGGGCGGGGCCCGCGTCCGGGTGCGGGTGGGCGGGGTCGAGTCCGGCGGCCCGTACGGTGTCGTCGTCGGCGTCCAGCAGGGCGGCGAGACGCGCCGGGGAGTCGGCGGCGAGCAGCAGGACGCGCTCGGGCTCGGCGACCTCCGCGACCGGGCGGGCCGGCGCGCTCGCGCGGTTCCCGCGGGCGTCCGGAGCCTCCTCCAGCACCACGTGCGCGTTGATCCCGCCGAACCCGAACGCGTTGACGGCGGCCCGGCGCACCGGCCCCTGCGCGGTGGTCTCCCAGTCGGCGGCCTTCTCCAGGGTGCGGAACCGGGTGCGGGCCAGGGCGGGGTGCGGGTCGTCGCAGTGCAGGGTCGGAAGGAGCGTGCGGTGGTGGACGGCGAGCGCGGCCTTGACCAGGCCGGCGACCCCCGCGGCCGGCATGGTGTGCCCGATCATCGACTTGACCGAGCCCAGCACCGCGTCACCGTCCCCCGGTCCGAACACCTCGGCGAGCGTGGCCAGTTCGGCGCCGTCGCCCGCCGGGGTCGCGGTGCCGTGCGCCTCCAGCAGGCCGACCGAGCCCGGCTCGGCGGGGTCGAGTCCGGCCGCCCGCCACGCCTGCCGCACCGCCTGTGCCTGACCGCCGGGATCGGGGTTCACGAGTCCGGCCGCCCGGCCGTCGCTCGCCACGCCGGTGCCCCGGATCACGGCGTAGATCCGGTCCCCGGCGCGTTCGGCGTCGGCCAGCCGCTTGAGGACGACGACGCCCGTCCCCTCACCGATCAGGATGCCGTCGGCGTCGCGGTGGAAGGGCCGGATGCGCTGGCTGGGGGAGAGGGCCCGCAGCTGGGAGAACACGCTCCACAGCGTGATGTCGTGGCAGTGGTGGACGCCGCCGGCGAGCATCACGTCGCAGCGTCCGGAGGCGAGTTCCCCCACCGCCTGGTCCACGGCGACCAGCGAGGAGGCGCAGGCGGCGTCCACCGTGTACGCGGGACCGCGCAGGTCGAGCCGGTTGGCGACCCGGGACGCGGCGAGATTGGGCACCAGGCCGATCGCGGACTCGGGACTGTCCGGACCGAGCCGCTCGGTGAACGCCGTGCGCACCCGGTCCAGTTGATCCACCGTCAGGTCGGGCATCAACTCGCCGAGCGTGCGGACCAGTTGGCCGGCCGTGCGGACCCGCTGGTCGAGTCGGACCAGGCCGGGCGTGAGATAGCCGCCCCGGCCCAGCACGACGCCGACCCGCCCGCGGTCGGGCAGACGGTCCGCGCCGCCGGCGTCGTCGAGGGCGGCCGAGGCCACGTGCAGGGCGATGAGCTGGTCCGGCTCGGTCCCGGCCACCGAGTTCGGCATGATCCCGAACCGGGTGACCTCCACCTGCGCCAGCCCGTCCACGAACCCGCCCCGGCGGGCGTAGACCCGGTCCGCGACGGCCGGGTCGGGCGCGGTGCCCGGACGGTAGAACTCGGCGTCCCAGCGCCCGTCCGGAACGTCCCCGATCGCGTCCACGCCGTCGCGCAGGTTGCGCCAGTAGGTGTCCAGATCCGCGGCGCCCGGCAGCAGCACCGCCATCCCGACGATGGCGACCGGCACCTGACGTGCAGTCGGCACGCCTGCCCGGTCGCCGTGTTGGGGTGCGGTCACGGTGACCGTCACCAGCCCGAGGCGGTGTAGACGACCGCGGTGGCGGACTCCTCGCCCCAGGCGAGCTCCCGCAGCAGCGCCGCGGTCCCCTCCTCCGGATCGATCAGCCGGATGCCACGGCGGGCGTACTCGCGGGCCAGCTCCGCCCCGACCATGCCGGCGTGATCGGCCGAGGGCGCCCACGGACCCCAGTGCACGGTCACCGCGCGCCGCCCGGTGCGGGCGGCGAAGGACGCGCCGAGGGTCTCCAGCGCGTCGTTGGCGGCCGCGTAGTCCACCTGGCCCCGGTTGCCCAGGACCGCCGAGATCGAGCCGAACAGCACGGTGAACGCGGGCGGCGCGGGCAGCTCCTCCAGCGCGGCGAGCAGGGCGTCGGCGCCGGTCGCCTTCGTGCCGTAGACGCGCCGGAAGGACTCCGCGCTCTTCTCGGCGATGAGCCGGTCCTCGATCACGCCGGCCGCGTGCACCACGCCGTCGAGCCGGCCGTGCTCGGCATGGATCTCCTTCACCGCCTGCAGCACCGCCTCCGGCTCGCGGAAGTCGACCGATCGGTACCGGGGACGGCCGCCCAGCGCGGCGAGTTCGGTCAGGGTGGCGGTGATCTCCCGCTGGGCCAGCAGCAGTTCGGCGACGCGGTTGATCTCGGCCGGCTTCAGTCCGCCGCGGGCGGCGAGCGCCGCGCGCAGCTCGGCGGGGGTGCGGGCGGACGCGGTGTCCGCGTCCTCCGGACCGTCCGGGGCCGCAGTGCGGCCGAGCAGTTCCAGACGGCAGCGGGCGGCCCCGGCGAGCGCGGCGGCGAACTGGGCGGTGATGCCCCGCGCCCCGCCCGCCAGCAGGACCACCGAGTCCTGGTCGAGGCCGAGCGCGGCAGCCTCCGCGGGGCCGGCCCCGGCCGGTCCGGCGCCCGTGCTGCCGAGCGCGCCGAGCGGAGCCGCCACCAGCTCGAACCCGTGGCGGCCGGCCGGCGTCCGCAGCACGACCGGCGTGCGGTCCGGTGCGACGGCTTCGGCGACCACGGCGTGCGCGAGCGCGGACGGCGAGGGGTCGGCGAGCTCGACGACCCTGGCCACCGTCTGCGGGTACTCGCGCGCCACGGTCCGGAACAGACCGCGCAGACCCGCGGTCCTGGGGTCGGGGGCCGCGCCGTCGGCGGGCCGGACGGCCAGCAGCCATCGCGGGCCGCGTGCCAGGGCGGCCTGCAGGACGGGGAACGAGTCGGGCAGCACGGGCGTGTCGTCGGCGCCCGCGAGGGCCCCGAGCCACAGCACCCCGTCCACCGGCCCGTCGGCCTCGGTCAGGACATGGTCCCGGGCGCGTACGTCGACGTCGGCGCCGTGGGACGCCAGGCGGGCGGCGACCTCCGGCGCGTCGCCGAGCAGGATCCAGCGGGCGCCCGCGAGCGCGGACGACGGGTCGGGGTGAGCGCCGGTGCGCTCGTCGAGGAGGACCGGTCGCATCAGACGCCGTCCAGGGGGTTCGCCGGTGACCGCGTCCTGGCGGGGCTCCGGAACCGGGGCGGGGGCCGGGGGCGGGTCGGCCGGGGCGGCGGACTGCTCGGCCGGTGCGTCCATCCGCGCGGTCAGCCAGTCGGTCACCGCGGCGGCCGTCCGTGCCTTCGCCAGCTCCTCCAGCGCGTCGTCGTCCAGCGCGGCGAGGTCGGCGCCGGCTCCGGCGCCCAGGCGGCGGGCGAGTTCGCCCGCGATCTCGGCCCGTTTGATGGAGTCGATGCTGAGGTCCGCCTCCAGGTCGAGGTCGGGTTCGATCATGTCGACGGGATAGCCGGTGCGCTCGCTGATGATCTCCAGGACGACCTGCTGGACGTCGACCGCCCCGGCGGGCTCAACGGCTGCGGGCTCAACGGCTGCGGGCTCCGCGGCGGCCGCAGCGTCCTGGTCCGGGGCCGTCGTCCGCGGCTGTGCCGAGGGGAGCTGCGGCACGGCCTGGAGGACCTGCGGGGGCGAGTCGGGCCGTGCGCCCGGGGTGGAGCCGAGGTAGGTGAGCAGCACGTCCCGTTGGGCGGCGACCATCTCCCGGCTGGTGCGCAGGAATTCGGAGATGAGCGCGTCCCGGTCGGACGGGACGCCGTGCGGGGGGTTCGTCGTCACAGTCGTCGGTGTCCTTTCGACGGGGTCCACGACTCGTCGGGCCGGTGCGAGCGCACCGGGAAGGAGGGCGCCGTCGGCGGTGCGGACCAGATGGCCGTCGACCGTCCAGCCGGGTCGCTTCGGCGCCGGGGTGCGCGCCGCGTCCACCGCGTCGCGGCCGCGCAGCAGCCACCCGGCGCGCACCGGCAGTCCCGCGACGGCGAGTTCGGCGAGGGCGTCGAGCCAGCCGCGCAGGCCGCTGCCGGGCCGGGGTTCGCAGGCCACCGTGCGGTGCGGGCGGTCGCCGAGGATCTGCCCGGCCAGCCGGGTCAGCACCGAGCCGGGGCCGGCCTCGACGAAGACGCGCGCCCCGGCCTCGTACATCGCCTCGATCTGCTCGACGAAGGCGACCGGGGCGCCGATCTGGGCGGCGAGTTCGGCCCGCACCGCGTCGCCGTCGGCGGGGTAGGGGGCGGCCGTGCGGTTGGACCACACCGGGAACTCGGGCGCGTGCACCGGCCTGACGGCGAGCGCCTCGGCGAACCGGTCGGCGGCGCCGGCGACCAGCGGGCTGTGGAAGGCGCAGGCGACGGGGATGCGCTTGGCTCCGTAGCCGGCCTCGCGCAGCAGCCGGACGGCCTCGGCGACGGCGTCGGTCGGACCCGAGATCACCGTCTGCTCGGGCGCGTTGCGGTTGGCGACGACGACGTCGTCCGGCGCGGACGCCGCCTTGAGCGCCTGCGCCACGTCCTCGGCGCCGGCCGAGACCGCGGCCATCGTCCCGGGGTCGGATCCGCCGCTCTCGCCGCCCCCGGCGGACTGCGCGGCCCGCAGGATCGCCGTCGCGCGCTCCGCACTCAGTTCCAGCAGCGTCTCGGGGGTCAGGGCGCCGGCCGCGCACAGGGCGACCAGCTCGCCGTAGCTGTGCCCGGCGGCCATGTCCGGCCGCACCCCGGCCGCGGTGAGGACGGCGTGCGCGGCGAGCCCGGCGACGCCGAGGGCGGGCTGGGCCACGCGGGTGTCCGTCAGCGCGGCCCGCTGCCTCTCGCGCACGGCGTCGTCGAAGGCGGCCGGCGGATACAGCGTGTCGGCATGGGCGCGGGCGAGCTCCAGGTAGGGGCGCAGCTCGGGGAAGGCGACGAACAGGTCGGCGAGCATGCCGGTGCGCTGGCTGCCCTGGCCCGGGAAGAGGAAGGCGACCTTGGCGTCGCCCGGGTCGTCCGCGCCGGCGGGAGCGGCCCGGTGGACGCCGTGCGCCGGAGCGTCCTCGGTGGGGTCGGCGAAGGCCCGTCGCACCTTCTCGACCAGGTCGTCCACGTCCGTCGCCACGATGGCGACCCGGGCCGGATCCCCGCTCGCGTCCGACCGCCGGGCCGCGCTCAGCGCGAGGTCCCGCAGCCGCCACGGCCGGCCCGGCGCCTCGGCGGCCTTCAGCAGCTCCTCCATCGCCCGGCGGACCGCGCTCTCGTCCCGTCCGCGGAAGACGAACAGTTCGGCCGGCCAGGCGTCCAGTCCCCGCACGGGCGGTACGCCGCCCGCGTGAGCGGCCAGCACCACGTGGAAGTTGGTCCCGCCGAAGCCGAACGCGCTCACCCCGGCGACCCGTTCCGCCGCGGGGGCCGCCCAGGGCCGGGCCTCGGCATGGAAGGCGAAGGGGCTGGAGTCCTGCTCCCAGGCCGGGTTGGGCGTCTCGACGTGCAGGGTGGGCGGCCGGACGCCGGTGTGCAGGGCCAGCAGCGTCTTGATCAGCCCGGCGAGTCCGGCGGCGCACTTGGTGTGGCCGATCTGCGACTTCACCGACCCGAGCACGCAGCCGCCCGGTCTCGCCCCGGCCTCGGCGAACACCTCGCTGAGGATGCGCAGTTCGGTGCGGTCGCCGACCACCGTGCCGGTGCCGTGCGCCTCGACGAGCCCGACGTCGGCGGGGGAGACGCCCGCGTTGCGGTAGGCGCGCTCCAGGGCCGAGCGCTGGCCCTCGGGCCGGGGCGCGGTCAGACCGAGGGAGCGGCCGTCGCTGGAGGAGCCCAGTCCCTTGATGACTCCGTAGATCCGGTCGCCGTCCCGCTCGGCGTCCGCGAGCCGCTTGAGCACGACGCAGGCGACGCCCTCGCCGAGCGCGATGCCGTCCGCCGAGCCGTCGAAGGCGCGCGAGCGGCCGGTCGGCGACAGGGCGTGCACGGAGGAGAACAGGACATAGTCGTTGATGCCGTTGTGCAGGTCGGCGCCGCCGCACAGCACCACGTCGGAGGTGCCGGCGACCAGCTCCTTGCAGGCGACGTCCACCGCGGCCAGCGAGGAGGCGCAGGCGGCGTCGACGGTGTAGTTGGCGCCGCCGAGGTCGAGCCGGTTGGCGATCCGGCCCGAGATGACGTTGGCTAGCATGCCGGGGAAGGAGTCCTCGGTGAGCCGCGGGAGCTGTTCGTCCAGACCCGCCGGGACGCGGCCGTAGTACGAGGGCAGCACCGCCCGCAGCGTGGCCGCGTTCGACAGGTCGCTGCCCGCCTCGGCGCCGAACACCACAGAGGTGCGGGAGCGGTCGAACTCCCGTCCCCCGTCGCCGTATCCGGCGTCGTCCAGCGCCCGCCGGGCGGCCTCCAGGGACAGCAGCTGGACCGGTTCGACGCTGCCGAGGGAGGCCGGCGGGATGCCGTAGCGCAGGGGGTCGAAGGGGATGCGGGGCAGGAAACCGCCCCACTTGGACGGGGTGGACTCGCCGTGGTGGACGGCCGGGTCCCAGCGCTCGGCCGGCACCTCGCTCACCGCGTCCACGCCGGCCACCACGTTCGCCCAGAACGCGGGCAGGTCGGGCGCCTGCGGGAACATGCACGCCATGCCGACGACGGCGACGTCGAGCGGAGCGGGCGCGACCGGCTCCCGCACCTCGCTCGCCGGAGCCGACTGCGCGGCCCGCAGGGCGAGATGCTCGGCGGCGCCCGTCGTCACCGAGGCGTGCAGCGCCGCCACGGTCGTGGTGGCCGAGCGCAGCACGGCCACCTCGCCGGCCATGAACATCCCCTCGGCGAGCTGGCGTCGCTCGTCGGCGGGGGTGAGGGCGCCGTCGGCGGACCGGGCGACGCCCTTGCTGGCGATGCGCAGCCGGCCGACGTTGAGCCGCTCCAGCTCCTCCCAGATCCGCCGGTCCGGCACGCCCTCGGCGCGCAGCCGGGCCTCCTGGTCGCGGTATCCGGCGGCGAACGGGCTCGGCACGCAGCGCGTCGCGTGTCCCGGCGCCGACTCCAGCAGCGTGGTGCGCTCGGCGTCCAGGACCTGCCGCTGGAAGAGCGGCCGGATCGCCCCGCGCGACACGGCCTCCTCGGTGAACAGGTACGCGGTGCCCATCAGCACGCCGACGGCCGCGCCGCGCGCGGTCAGCGGCGCGGCGAGCGCGGCGACCATCGCCGCCGACCGCTCGTCGTGCACTCCGCCGGCGAAGAACACCTCGACGTCGTCGGCCTCGCGGCCCTCCAGGAAGTCCTCCAGGACGGCGAGTTGGGCCTCCCAGAGCGCGAAGCTGCCGCGTGGTCCCACATGGCCGCCGCACTCCGAGCCCTCGAACACGAACCGGCGCGCCCCGGCCTGGAGGAACTGCCGCAGCAACCCGGGGGAGGGCACGTGCAGAAACGTCCGGATGCCGTCCTGCTCCAGGGCCTGCGCCTGGGACGGCCGCCCGCCCGCGATGATCGCGTGCGTCGGCCGCACCTCCCGTACGGCCTCCAGCTGGGCCGCGCGCACGTCCTCCGGCGCGAATCCGAGGACGCCCACGCCCCAGGGCCGGCCGGCCACCGCGTCGCGGGTCTCGGTCAGCATCGTCCGCGTCCGTGGGCCGTCCGCCAGCGCCAGGGCGAGGAAGGGCAGCGCCCCGTCGGCGGCCACCGCCGCGGCGAACGCGGGCCCGTCGCTCACCCGCGTCATCGGCCCCTGAGCGACGGGCAGCCGGGTGCCGAGCGCCCGGCTCATCGGCGACCCGGGCCGCAGGGCCCGTGTGGCCGTGTCGTCGCGGACGGCGTCCAGCACCGCGTCCCGCAGGGCGCGCACCGTCCGGCGCACATCGCCCCACCGTTCGGCGAACCGGGCGGCGAGGAAGCCGTCCTGGCCCACCGGCAGCAGCTGAACACGCGGATCCTGCGCGCCCAGCAGCGCCGCCACCTCCTGCGGTCCGGCGCCCTCCGCGACGCGCGGGGCGTCCGGGCCCCGCCGCAGCAGAACACGGTGACCGGCCAGGACGACGGTCTCCGAACCGTCGAGAGTGCGCAGCGCGGCGGCGGCCGGTTCGGGCAGCGACGACTCGGCGAGCAGCGCGAGCTGGCCGTCGAGGACGACTCCGGCGGCCCCGCCGGCCACCGCGGCGGCGGCCGTCCGCGGGCCGATGCCGCCGCACGCCCACACGGGCAGGGTCACCTCGGGCGCGGCCAGGAGCTGCTGGAGCAGGACGAAGGCGTTCAGTTCGCCGATCCGTCCGCCGCACTCGGCGCCGCGAGCGATCAGGCCGTGCGCCCCGGCGCGTAACGCGTCCCGTGCGCCCGCCAGGTCGGTGACCTCGACGAGCACACGAAAGCGCGCCGCGAGCTCGGCGACCGGCCAGGCCGCCCCGGCCGCGGCGCGCGCTTCCCCGGCTGCCGCCCCGGCCGCGAGGACCACGGTGTGGGGACCGTCCGGATCCAGGTCGGCCGGGGTGAGCCGGCAGTGCGCGTCGACCCGGACGCCGAACCCGCCCGGAGCCGCGCGCCGCAGCCGGGAGAGCGCCTCGCGCGTTCTTCGGTCGCCGGGCCCGAGATCGAGCACGCCGAGACCGCCCGCCCGGCCGACCGCCAGGGCGAGTCCGGCGTCGGGCTCGCCGAACGGGGTGATGCCGATGATCATGTCCTCGGAGCGCACAGCGGACGTCATGATTCTCCGAATCAAGGGTGAGACTGCACGGTGGGGGGTTCGGGACAGCAAAGGCGGCTCACCGGCTTCCTGCGGGGAGAGGCCCACCGCGGAACGCCGTTCTAAAGCGCGTGCTCGAAACGGGTTGAAAGGTAGTGGCCTTGTTACTCACTGGTCAACGTTCGAACGATCGGCCGGTAACCAGCCGTATCGATTCGGTCAGTCACGCGTGGAGGACCAGGAGGGAGGAAATCGGATGAATTCCTTTCCGTCTAGGGCTCGTTCACCCCGTAATCACATCGTAGAAACATGAACGACCGTGAGAAATGAGTTCCTTTGGACCGCATGTCCGAAGACGGGGGCGCATTCCCGGCGTTGATCGGATGACGGGGAAAATTCTGCGTGTCGCCCCCGGAGTGACCGGAAGGGTCCCTGCTCGCGACCGCGCCCGCCGTTCACCCTCCGGGACGGGTATTGACGCGGGCCGGGCAGCCGCCAAGACTGACGTGACTTCGCAGTCGGGCCGGTCCTCGGGAGGTCGTCGACCGGCTTGGCTGCGTGGTCCCGGCCCCGGCCTCGGCGGGGGCCGGCGTGCCAGGGCGTCGCGTCGAGGGCGCACGCGCGGATCGGGACCGGCGCTGTGTGACGGCAGCCCCGGGGGGCGGGTTCCGGCCGCAGGCCGTGCCGACTCCTCCGTACGGGTTCCGGGGCGCAGGCGCCCGAGTGTTGGCGTCGGGGCCGTTGTGACGATCGGCCCATAGTGCGCCTATGACGCGTACCCGTACGGCGCTGCTCTGCGCCGCCGCCCTCCTCGCCTCGACCCTCCAGACCGCGGTCGCGACCGGCGTCCCCGACCGCCACGGCCAGGCGTGCACCGCCACCCGCGGCCCCGAGGGCCGGGCGCGCGAGGTCCTCGACGTCGTCCGGCGGGCCCAGCGGGAGCTCGACCTCAAGGCCGCCCTGGTCAAGGTCACGATCGACGGGCATGAGCTGGTCACCGGCGCGGTCGGCGAGTCGCTGACGGGCGTGCCCGCCACCCCCGCCATGCATTTCCGGACCGGATCGGTCGGCATCGCCTTCATGGGCACCGTCCTGCTCCAGCTGGTCGACGAGGGCCGGGTGGACCTGGACGCCCCCGTCTCCCGCTGGCTGCCCGACCTGCCGCACGGCGACGAGATCACCCTGCGCATGCTCGGCGACTCCACCTCGGGCCTGCACGACTACGTCGCCGACCCGGCCTTCCTGAAGAAGCTCTACGCCGACCCGTGGCAGCACTGGACGCCCGAGGAGGTCGTCGGATTCTCGCTGAGCCACCCCCTGTGGTACGAGCCCGGCACCAACTGGAGTTACTCGCACGCCAACTTCGTCCTCCTGGGCCGCGCCCTGGAGAAGATCACCGGCACCCCGCTCGACCGTCTCCTGCGTGAGCGGATCGTCCGGCCGCTCGGTCTGCGCAACACGCGCGACAACGACACCGCGCTCATCCCGCCGCCCGTCCTGCACGCCTACGACGACGAACGCGGCACCTACGAGGAGTCCACGTACTGGAACCCCTCCTGGACCACCGCCCCCGGCGCCGTCCTCACGCAGGACATCTGCGACCTCGCCCGTTCCGGGCAGGCCGTCGGCTCCGGCGAACTGCTCTCACCGGCCGCCTTCCGCACCCAGCTCGACCCGGGCACGGTCGGTCTCGGGCACCCGACGGACGTCTGCCCCGCGACCGTCTGTCTGCCCATGACCGAGGACTTCCACTTCGGCCTCGGCGTCCTGGTCAAGAACGGCTGGGTGGCGCAGAACCCGTCCTTCTTCGGCTACGCGGCCGTGATGGCGTACGAGCCGAGCGAGCGGCTGACCATCGCGGTGTCGACCACTGTGGGCCCGAACGCGCCCGGCGGCAACACCGCCCAGACCGTCACCGAGCGGATCGCGGCTCTGCTCGACCCGGAACACCCGCTCGGGGACTGAACCGAGCCGGCCGGCGGGCCTCCGCGGCCCCGCCCTGCCGGCGCTGCTCCGCCTCGGCCTCGTACGGTAAGGTCGACGTGCGCGTTCCCGCAGCTCACCGCCGCGGAAGCGCGACGGGACGTGGCGCAGCTTGGTAGCGCACTTGACTGGGGGTCAAGGGGTCGCAGGTTCAAATCCTGTCGTCCCGACTCGCGTGGACGCGGGGTCGGTTCATGGGCGCCCGCACAGCCGGCCCCGGCCGGGAGCCCCGGCGGGGCAGCCCGCACCGCCGGACCGCCCGCCCGGACCGCGGCGGTGGCCCGCACCCGCCCGGCAGCGGTCACCGGAACTCGTGGACGACCTCGATCCCGCCCACGATATGGGCGTTGAACTCCTCCAACTCCTCTGCGGGCACCCACAGTTCGAGGATCGTCCGGCCGCCGGCCCGCTGGACCGGGTATCTGCGCAGGAACTCCGAGTCGACCTCGAACCGGGTCACGTAACCGGCGCCGTCGTGCTTGACGTTCCAGTCCCGGGCGATCCTGACCGCGTAGTCCTCGTTGAGGACCGGATAGAAGATCGGCTGCTCGGGGAGGCGGGGCGGCCAGGCGCGCCACGCGAGGTCGCGCACCAGGGCCAGTTCCACCGGGCCGGTGGGTCGCCACAGGGTCGTCGTGGTGCGGTCCTGCGTGGTCACGGTGATCGCCTTCCGGGTGCGGCGACCACGGACCCGGTCGCCTCCGGAACCCGACGGTATCCACCCCTCCGGCGCGCCGGCCAGCGACTTTCGTCCCGTCCGGCCGCCGGTCCGGCGGCACTCACCCGTACCGTGCGACGACCTCGGTGAGATAGCCGCGCAGCATCGCCTTCGCCTCGTCGAGGAGGTCCGTGTCGCCCTCCGGGTTGCGGCGGAAGGCCTCCTGGGCGAGCGCGTCGGCGGCGAGGATCGCGGCGTGGCAGGCCCGCGCCAGCGCCTCGTCGTCGCGGGCCACGTCCAGCGCGAGCAGGACCCGGCGGATCCCGTCGGCCATCCGCCGCTTGTGCTCGCGGTCCGCGGCACGGGTCCGCTCGGTCAGCCCGCTGCCGAACCACAGGGCGCGGAAGCCGTGTTCGGTGCGGTAGACGCCGGAGCAGGTGTCGACGAGGACGCCCACGGGATCGTCCCACCGCTCGTCCGCCGCGGTCCGGGCCAGTTCGTCCATGACGCCCTCGAGGCGGGCGAAGTAGCCCGTCGCGAGCGCGTCGATGATCGCTCCGCGGTCGGGGAGGTACTGGTACAGGGAGCCGACCGACACCTTGGCCTCGGCCGCGACCCGCGTCGTGGTGAGCGCCTCCACTCCCTCGTCCACCAGGATGCGCTCGGCGGCCTGCAGCATCAGGGCCAGACGCGCCTTGCTGCGCGCCTGGCGGGGGGTGCGGCGCAGGGGGGTGGCGCCGTCGGGGCCCGCGGTCGGCTGGACCAAGGAACTGCCTCCAAACGTGAACGTGACTTTGTTTCACGTTTACGCTACCTTCGCGCCCATGACCGCCTCAAGCTCGACGCTGAGTCAGGAGCGGGCCGCCGTGGCGGACGCCTGCCGGCTTCTGGGGGCCGAGGGCCTCCTCATCGGCACGGCCGGCAATGTGAGCGTCCGCGTCGGCGACCGGGTCGCGATCACCGCCACCGGAGCGGTGCTCGCCCGCCTCACCCCGGACCAGGTGACCGTCGTCGACCTCGACGGGAAGGTGGTGGCCGGAGATCTGCGGCCCACCTCGGAACTCGAGCTGCACCTCGGCGTCTACCACCGCTACGGCACCGGGGCGGTCGTTCACACCCACGCCCCGATGGCCACCGCCGTCTCCTGCGTGCTCGACGAACTCCCCTGCGTCCACTACCAGTTGCTCGCCCTCGGCGGCACGGTGCGGGTCGCGCCGTACGCCACCTTCGGCACCCCCGAACTCGCCGAGTCGGTGCTCGCCGCGCTCGACGGCCGCAGCGCCGCCCTGATGGCCAACCACGGCGCGGTCACCCACGCGACGACCCTCGACAAGGCGGTCGGGAACGCGCTGCTCCTCGAATGGGCCTGCGGCGTCTACCAGCGCGCCGCCGCCATGGGCCGGCCGCGCGTCCTCGACGAGCGGCAGCAACTCGCCGTGATCGAGGCCGCGATCGCCCGCGACTACGGCACCACCCACCCCGTTCCCCCCGCGCAGGAGGAAAGCCGATGAACGTCTTCACGATGGGCGTGCACGTACTGGACGTACTGGTGCGGCCGGTGGAGGAGATACCCGAGGGCCAGGGCGCGACGCTCGTCGAGGACATCCGGATGACCGCCGCCGGGACCGCCGGCGGCACCGCCCTCACGCTTGCCAAGCTCGGCGCCGAGGTGCGCAGCGCCGGCGCCGTGGGCTCGGACCCGACCGGCGACATGCTGGTGCAGCTGCTCGACCGGGCGGGCGTCGACACCCGCTTCCTCGTCCGCCGCACCGACACCGCCACCTCCGCGAGCGTGCTGCCGATCCGGCCCAACGGCGACCGGCCCTCGCTGCACCTGCTCGGCGCCAACATCACCTACGGCCTGGACGACGTCCCCTGGGACGCCCTCGCCGAGGCGACGCATCTGCACCTCGGGGGACCGGAGTTGATCGGCGTCGACGTCGCCGCGCGCATCCTGTCCTACGCCAAGGAACACGGCGTCGTCACGTCCGTGGACCTGCTCGCCCCCGGTGTCCTCGGCAGCTTCGAGCAGATCGAGGCGGCCCTGCCCCACATCGACCATCTGCTGCCCAACGAGGACCAGGTCCTCGGCTTCACCGGCGAGAGCGACCTGCTGGCGGGCGCGCGCAAGCTGCTGGCCGCCGGTGCGGGCGTGGTGGCCGCGACCCGCGGCGGGGACGGCGCGCTGGTGGTCACCGCGGACGGCGCGGAACCGGTGCCCGCCTTCGTCGTCGACGTCGTCGACACCACCGGCTGCGGAGACGCCTTCTCGGCGGGCTACCTGCGGGGCGTCAGCCTCGGCCGTACGCCGGGCGACGCCGCGATCCTCGGCAGCGCCGCCGCCGCCCTCGTCGCGCAGGGCCTCGGCAGCGACCACGGCGACTTCGACCTCGCGGCCGCCGACGAGTTCGCGGCGACGAACAAGCCCCGCCAGTGACCCGACCGCCTCCGGCGTGATGTCGGGCGCCGCCGCCGGCGGCACCCGCGTCCACGGTCGTCGGCAAGCCGGGCGGGGTGCCGGCCGATGTCCGCGAGCCGCCCCGCACCGCCTCCTCGGCGGGCCGGCCCGTGCGTGCGGGGCACGCCGTCGACCGTTCTCGCGCCCGTGGCGCTGCCCGTCGTCGGCCCAGCGGCCCGCATCCGCGGCCCCGCCCCGGCGTGCACGCGGCGGGCCGCCCCGTATTCACCTGGTGGACGCCCCCTTGACGGGCGCTCGGGGTGGATCGACACTCGATCCGGGAATCCTAGTGAACGGGTAGGGAAACAATGGGGCGACTGGAGCCGATCACCGGCCGAGCGAGCCGCACGGCCTGGTCCTCGCCCCTTCTCACCTCCCGCCGTCACATCGACCTGCAGCGCGTCTGCAGCGCGATCAGCTCCCAGGGCTGAGCCGGGCCCGTCCCCGCGCCGAACCGCACCGGCGGTGTCCCGCGGGCACGGCCGTACCCGGCACGCGCACACGAGGTCCGCCCCCTTCGCCGTCGCATCCGCCGCGCGCACGCCCTCAGTGCGCCCCGCCCCGGGGAGAGTCATGTCCGTCACACCTCTGGCCGCCGTCCACCCCGCCGCCCGTCCCGCCCCCGCCTTCCGGGGCCGGATCGGCCAGGACGCGCGCAGCGGCCACTACGCCGTGCCGCGCCGCTACCGCCTGCATCTGGCGGCGGCCGATCCCGACTGTCTGCGCATCGCCGTCACCCACAGCCTCCTCGGCCTGGACGAGATCTGCCCGGTCACCTTCCTGCCGGCCGTGCCCGACCGCGCCGACGGCGGCCACTCGGCGCTGCGCCCCCTGTACGAAGCGAGCGCGCACCGCTACACCGGACCGGCCCTCGCTCCGGTGCTCAGCGACGACTGGTCGGGGCGCATCGTCAGCAGCCACGGCCCCGACATCGCCCGGGACCTCGCCCGGCGCTTCGGCGGCGGCCGGCCTGCGCTGTACCCGTGCGGGGCCGAGTCCCAGATCGAGGCCGTCGAGCGGATGTGCGCGCAGGGCATCGAGGCGGCCGCCCAGCGGGCCGGAGCGGCGGACGCCGACGAGGAGGAGCGCGCCGCCGCCCTCGACAGGCTGCTCACGACGCTCGGGGTGCTGGAGCGCGGGCTGGGTGACCACACGTACCTGATCAGTGATCAGATCTCGGCCGCGGACGTCGAGTTGTGGGTCGCGCTGGTCCAGCTCGACACCGTGCACCGGCACCACCTGGACGCGGCCGCCGTGCACCGCATCGCCGACCACCCCGGCCTGTGGGCCTACGCCCGCCGCCTGGCCGCCCACCCGGCCTTCGGCGTCCACCTCGACCTGGACGCCGTCGCCCGCCGCCATCACGCCCGTTGCCAGGGCCTGGAGGCCGCCGGCGCCGCCGTCCAGATCCTGGACTGGGAGAGCTACACCACGGACTGAGCGGCGGTCCGACCGCAGGTCGACCGCCCCCGACCCGGTCCATCCACTGGACCGGCGTTGACATTCGTTCGGGCAACTGCCTTACTTGCGGCCCAGAACGGTCATGAGCGTCAGCGACAAGCCCTGGCTGGCTGACCGGCAACCCTCGCTCCGCGGTGGGGTGCCCCAGGTGACGACCGGACCGACGTCTCAGCGATGACGCATCGGTAAGCGCGAGGCCCCAAGGGGCCGGAACAGTGAAGGTGACGGACATGTACGCAGCTCATCGGACGGCGCCCCGTCGCCCCCGGGGCTGCGTACGGCCGTACCTCGACATCCTGGTCGCCAACCGCGCCGTCGACCTGCTCCGTGTGAACAGCGCACTGTGTACCGCACCGGGCCGTGCCCGCCGCCGGGGCTGAATCCTCGCCTTCGCCCCGCTTCGCGATCCTGACGAACACCGCCCGAGCGGTGTGCCGTCGCCCGCCCCACCCCGGTCTCCGTCACGCATCCGTGCGCCGTGCCCATGCGCTCCCGCAGCGGTCCCCGCCGCCTTGCCCGAGCGCGCCGTGGCCGCCCCACCTGCGCGGTGCCCCGGGGTGCCCGACTCCCACCGGAGCACCGTCATGAGTGAACCCCCGGGCGCCGTGGCCCTCGCCGAGGCCGCACCCGCCGTCGACATCCCGTCGCAGAAGCTCACCGCCCAGCGGGTCCAGCCGCTGCGCCGGCCGGGCCGCTGGATGGCCACCGCCGTGGTACTCGTCCTGGTGGCGCAGTTCGCCCACGGACTGCTCTCCAACCCCTTCTACCAGTGGGACCGTTTCGGCTACTGGTTCCTGCGGCCGGTGATCCTCGACGGACTGCTGATCACCCTGGAAGTGGCCGCCTACAGCGCGGTGCTGGGCCTCCTCGGCGGCATCCTGCTCGCCGTCGCCCGTCTCTCGAAGAGCCCGGTGCTGCGCGCGGTCAGCTGGACCTACGTGTGGGCGCTGCGCTCCATCCCGCTGATCGTGGTGCTGCTCTTCCTGTACAACTTCAGCGCCCTGTACCAGACCCTCAGCGTGGGTGTTCCGTTCGGCCCCGCCTTCTTCCGCTTCGACGAGTCGCGGCTCGCCACGGACATGGTGATCGCCGTCGTCGGTCTCAGCCTCAACGAGGCGGCCTACGCCGCCGAAGTGGTCCGCGGCGGCATCCTCTCCGTCGACCAGGGCCAGCACGAGGCGGCCGCCGCGCTCGGCCTGCCCAGGCGCTACCAGTTCTGGAGGATCGTCTTCCCGCAGGCCCTGCGGTCGATCACCCCGAACTACGTCAACCAGCTGATCGGCCTGGTCAAGTCCACCTCGCTGGTCTTCTACGTGTCCCTGCTGGACCTGTTCGGCACCGCGCAGACCATGGGGGCCACCTACCCCGGCGACATCGTGCCGCTGCTGCTGGTCGTCACCGTCTGGTACCTGATCCTGACCAGCCTCGTGTCCGTCGTCCAGTTCTACGTCGAGCGGTACTACGCCCGGGGCGCCACGCGCTCCCTGCCGCCGACGCCGCTTCAGAAACTGCGGACCGGTCTCACCGACCTGCGGGCCCGCATCCGCCGGGAGGCCGCCGTATGACCACCGGAGCCGCGAAGAAGACCGGGGCCGCGAAGAAGGACGGAGCCGTGAGGAACGCAAGGTCCGCGGAGAACGCAGGAGTTGTGAGGAACACAGGAGCTGTGAGGGACGCCGGGACCGGGACGATCGCCGGGGCCGCCGGGATCGCCGGGGCCGCCGGGATCGCGGAGGTCGCCGGGATAGCGGGGGACGCCGGGATCGCGGGGGACGCGCCCGCCACCGTCGAGGTGCACGGCGTGCACAAGTGGTACGGCGCCCACCGGGTCCTGGACGGGGTGAGTCTGACCGTGCGGCCCGGCGAGGTCACCGTGATCCTCGGCCCGTCCGGCTCCGGCAAGTCCACCCTGCTGCGGGTCATCAACCATCTGGAGAAGCCCGAGATCGGCCATGTCAGCGTCAACGGCGAACCGATCGGCGTCCGCCGGCACCGCGACCGGCTGCGCGAGCTGAGCGAACGGGCCATCCTGGCCCAGCGCGGCCGGATCGGCTTCGTCTTCCAGAACTTCAACCTCTTCCCGCACCTGACCGTGCTGGACAACGTCGCCGCCGCCCCGGTGGCCACGGGGAAGCTCGCCAAGCCCCAGGCCCTGGAACTGGCCCGTGCGCTCCTCGGCCGCGTCGGCCTGGCCGACAAGGCCGCCGCCTATCCGAGGCAGTTGTCCGGCGGACAGCAGCAGCGGGTCGCCATCGCCCGCGCTCTCGCGCTGCGTCCCGGCGTGATCCTCTTCGACGAGCCGACCTCCGCCCTCGACCCCGAGCTCGTCGGCGAGGTCCTGGCCGTCATCAAGGACCTCGCGGCCGGCGGCACCACGCTCGTCATCGTCACCCACGAGATCGGCTTCGCCCGCGAGATCGCGGACGAGGTCGTCTTCCTCGACGGCGGCAGGATCGTCGAGCAGGGCCCGCCGGACGAGGTCCTCGACAACCCCCGGCACGAGCGGACCCGGGACTTCCTCGGCAAGGTGCTCTGACACCGCCGCGCCACGACTTCCCCCCACACCACCACCCCTCCCTCCAGTCACAAAGGACGGCCATGTCTGCCCTCTTCACCCGACGCAGCCTGACGCGCGGCATCACCGCGGCCACCGCGGTCGCCACCCTCGCCACCGGGCTCGCCGCCTGCGGCGGTGACAGCGAGGCCGCGACGAAGACCGACGCCGCCGGCAGCGTGACCATCGGCCGGGTGTCCAACGGAGCCGCCGAGGAGACCGTGCTGAAGGTCTCCGAGGTCAAGTCCATCAGCGCCGAACTGCCCGCCGCCGTGCGCAAGAGCGGCAGGCTGACCATCGGCGTCGGCGCCCTGCCCTCCGGCTTCGCCCCGCTGGCGTACGTCGGCGACGACCAGAAGACCCTCACCGGGGCCGAGCCCGACCTGGGCCGTCTGGTGGCCGCGGTCCTCGGTCTGAAGCCCGAGACGAAGAACTTCACCTGGGAGAACCTCTTCGTCGGCATCGACAGCGGCAAGGTCGACGTCGCCTTCTCGAACGTCACCGACACCGAGGAGCGCAAGAAGAAGTACGAGTTCGCCTCCTACCGCCAGGACAACCTCGGCTGGGAGGTCAGGAAGTCCAGCAAGTGGAACTTCGACGGCGACTACCGCAAGCTCGCGGGCCTGACCGTCACCGTCGGCTCCGGCACCAACCAGGAGAAGATCCTCCTGGAGTGGAAGAAGAAGCTGGAGTCCGAGGGCAAGAAGCTCACCGTCAAGTACTACCCGGACCGCAACGGCGTCTACCTGGCCCTGGGCAGCGGCAAGATCGACGCGTTCTTCGGTCCCAACCCCGGCATCGCCTACAACGTCGCCAAGACCGCGGGCACGGCCAACGCGACGCGCAGCGCGGGCACCTTCTCCGGCGCCGGCGAGTCGCTCCAGGGCCTGATCGCGGCCACCGCCAAGAAGGACAGCGGCCTGGCCAAGCCGGTCGCGGACGCCATCAACCACCTGATCGACAACGGGCAGTACGCCAAGTGGCTGGCGGCCTACCACCTCTCCAACGAGGCCGTCGCCAAGTCCGAGATCAACCCGCCGGGCCTGCCGCTCGACAACTCCTGACGCACCGCCGCCGCGCCGCGCCGCACCGGCCCGGCCCCCGTCGGGAACATCCGGCGGGAGCCGGGCGTTCGGACTCATGACGAGATGTGTGAGGCGCCCGTCGGCGCCCGGACAGAAGGAGGAGCGGACGTGATCCACATACGCCACACCGCCCACCTCCACTCCCGGCCCCACATCGACCTCCAGCGCGTGGCCGGCGCGCTCTGTTGCTCCTGACCCGTTCCCGCCCCGCCCTGTGCCCGCGCATTCCCCGCGCGACGGCCGGCGCTTCCGTACGGACCTCCAGGAAGGCACCCTCGTGTCCTCGACCCCCTCCTCCCCTCTGCATCTCGCCGTCGCTCTGGACGGCACCGGCTGGCATCCCGCCTCCTGGCGCGAGCCCGTCGCCCGACCACGTGAGCTGTTCACCGCCGGATACTGGGCCGACCTGGTCGCCGAGGCCGAGCGCGGGCTGCTCGACTTCGTGACCTTCGAGGACGGCCTCGGCCCGCAGTCCTCCCACTTTCTCGACCCGGACGACCGCACCGACCAGGTCCGCGGCCGCCTCGACGCCGTGCTCGTCGCCTCCCGCGTCGCACCCCTCACCCGCCACATAGGGCTGATCCCGACGGTGGTGGCCACGCACACCGAGCCGTTCCACATCTCCAAGGCGATCGCCACCCTCGACTACGTGAGCGCCGGGCGCGCGGGTCTGCGCGTCCAGATCACCGCCCGCCCCAGCGAGGCCGCCCACTTCGGCCGCCGGACCGTCCCCCGCATCGAGGCCTACGACGACCCGGCCGCCCAGGAGTCGCTGACCGACCTGTTCGACGAGGCCGCCGACCACGTCGAGGTCGTGCGCCGCCTCTGGGACAGCTGGGAGGACGACGCGGAGATCCGGGACGTGGCGACGGGCCGTTTCATCGATCGCGAGAAGCTCCACTACATCGACTTCGAGGGCCGCCACTTCAGCGTCAAGGGCCCCTCGATCACCCCGCGCCCGCCCCAGGGCCAGCCCGTGGTCACCGCCCTCGCCCACGACACGGTCCCCTACCGGCTGGTGGCCCGCGCCGCCGACGTCGGCCATGTCACCCCACGCGACACCGACCATGCCCGAGCGATCGTCGCCGAGATCCGCGCCGAACAGGAGAGCGCGGGGCGAGCCGAGCCGTTGCACGTCTTCGGGGACCTGGTCGTCCTCCTCGACGACGATCCGGCCGCGGCCGCCGCCCGCCGCGACCGCCTCGACACCCTCGCCGGCGAGGAGTACCGCAGCGACGCCCGGATATTCGCCGGCTCGCCCGCCCAACTCGCCGATCTGCTGCAGGAGTTGCAGGCGGCCGGGCTGAGCGGATTCCGGCTGCGGCCGGCCGTCGCCGGTCACGATCTGCCGGCCATCACCCGGGGCCTGGTCCCCGAGCTCCAGCGTCGCGGGGCGTTCCGCCGCGCCTACGAGGCCGACACCCTGCGGGGGCTGCTGGGCCTGTCCCGCCCCGCCAACCGCTATGCCGCCGCGGCCCACGCCTGAGCGGGAGGGAGACCCCACCATGAGCAAGCCCCGCAAACAGATCCACCTCGCCGCCCACTTCCCCGGCGTCAACAACACCACCGTGTGGAGCGACCCACGGGCCGGCAGCCACATCGAGTTCAGCTCCTTCGCCCACTTCGCGCGGACCGCCGAACGCGCCAAGTTCGACTTCCTGTTCCTCGCCGAGGGCCTGCGCCTGCGCGAACAGGGCGGCAGGATCTACGACCTGGACGTGGTGGGCCGCCCGGACACCTTCACGGTCCTGGCGGCGCTCGCCGCCGTCACCGAGCGCCTCGGTCTGACCGGCACCATCAACTCCACCTTCAACGAGCCCTACGAGGTGGCCCGCCAGTTCGCCAGCCTCGACCACCTCTCCGACGGCCGCGCCGCGTGGAACGTCGTCACCTCCTGGGACGCCTTCACCGGCGAGAACTTCCGCCGCGGCGGATTCCTCCCGCAGGAGGAGCGGTACTCCCGGGCCAAGGAGTTCCTCGCCACCGCGGGCGAGCTCTTCGACTCCTGGCAGGGCGACGAGATCCTCGCCGACCAGACCACCGGCGCGTTCCTGAGCGACGCCAAGGCCGGCGCCTTCGTGCACGAGGGGCGGCACTTCGACATCCACGGCCGCTTCAACGTCCCGCGCAGCCCGCAGGGCCGCCCGGTGATCTTCCAGGCCGGCGACTCCGACGAGGGCCGCGAGTTCGCGGCGTCCAGCGCCGACGCGATCTTCAGCAGGTACGCCGCCCTCGACACCGGCCAGGCCTTCTACACCGACGTGAAGTCCCGCCTCGCCAGGTACGGCCGCCGTGCCGACCAACTGCTCATCCTGCCCGCCGCGAGCTTCGTGCTGGGCGACACCGACGCCGAGGCCGCCGAGATCGCCCGTGACGTGCGCCGCAAGCAGGTCAGCGGCGCGACCGCCCTCAAGCACCTCGAGTTCGTCTGGAACAGGGACCTGTCCGGCTACGACCCCGAGGGCCCGCTGCCCGACATCGATCCGGACCCCGGCGAGAACCGCATCGCGCGCGGCCGCGCCCAGGTGCGCATGTACCGGGACCCCCTGGCCACCGCACGCGAGTGGCGGGAGCTCGCCGAGGCCAACGGCTGGTCCATCCGCGACCTGGTCATCGAGACCGGCAACCGCCAGAACTTCGTCGGCTCCCCGGAGACCGTCGCACGGACGATCAACGACTACGTCCAGGCCGACGCCGCCGACGGGTTCATCCTCGTCCCGCACATCACCCCGGGCGGCCTCGACGAGTTCGCCGACAAGGTCGTGCCGCTGCTGCAGGAACAGGGCGTGTTCCGCACGGAGTACGAGGGTGCCACGCTCCGCGACCACCTCGGTCTCGACCACCCGGACGCCCCCGGCGCCCGGCGGGCGGCCTCGTGAGCTCCGCGCCCCCGCCCCCACCCCGAGCGTCCCCGCTCCCGCGGCGCGCGTCCCGGCCCTCACTCCGCGCGTCCCTGCTCCCGCGGCGCGCGTCCCGGCCCTCACTCCGCGCGTCCCTGCTCCCGCGGCGCGCGTCCCGGCCCTCACTCCGCGCGTCCCTGCCCGTTCCCCGCCTTGACCCCCGTCCCTCGACTCGTCGTCGCCCCGACCCCGCGGCCCCGGGGGCTGGTGCTCACCGCCCGTGAGCAGATAGGGCCGGGGACGCGTCACCCGCCCCCGAAGGAGACGCGTCCCCGGCGCTCCCCCCGGCCGCTTCCCCCCGGCGCGCATGACCGCGGCCTCTACGCCGCCGTCCCGAGCCCATGCCTGGGGTCCCGTGTGGGCCGGTCCTGTGCGGCCCGGCCCAGTGGCGCGCGATTCCGTGTGGCTCGGTCTTGTGCGGCCTGCCTCCGTGCGGCCTGGCCGGTCCGGCCCGGTCCCGTGGGCCCGGCCCTGTGCGGCCCGGTCCCGTAGCCGGTTCCCGTGCGGCCCGTCCGCACGCGGACGCTCGTTCACGCCGCTCCGAACGCCGTGAACGCCCAGCCCGTCGCGTGATGGACGGCGTCCCCCGGCAGCGCGGCCCGCGCGTCCCGCAACGACTCCGCCAGGGAAAGGCCGGCGCTGACGCCCTTGTGCAGGGCCAGCATCAGCGGCACGACCGCCGCGTCGTTGACGGGCGCGCTGCTCGCCACCACGCCCGCCGTGCCCAGCGGCAGCAACGCCGTGACCAGTCCGAGGAGTTCGTCCGCGCCCACCGAGGCGAGCCGAGCCGTGTCACAGCTGGAGAGGATGATCCGGTACGGGCTGCGGGCGAGCCGCTCGAAGTCGTGCACGATCAGCGGGCCGTCCGCCATGCGCAGCGACGAGAACATCGGGCTGTCGGCGCGGAACGTGCCGTGCGCGGCGATGTGCGCCAGCGCGGCCCCGTCCAACTCCGCCAGTACCCGCGGCACATGGGCGTCGTCGTGCTCCAGCACGACCGGCCTGCCGTAGCGCCCGGCCACCTCCGGCACCTCCGCGCCGCAGGACGCCAGGCCCGGCCCCCGCACGAGCACCTGCCGGCCGCCCGGGGGCGGTTCGGTCTCCCGCGCGCGCAGCCAGCCGCTCGCCGACGGCGACACGCTGAGCACCCGCTCGCGCAGCGAGGGCAGCAGGGCCCACGGCACCCGGTGCAGCCGTGCGGGCGGCACCACCACGACCGGACCGGAGCCCAGCTGCCGTGCCGCCTCGCCCAGCAGCAGTTGCTCCAGCCGTCGTCCCGCCGCCTCCACCACCGGCAGCCGCGCCTCGGCGCCGGGGTGGGCCAGCCGCCGCAGCCCGGCCTGGACGTGCTCGGCCTCCCGTTCCGCATCGGCCAGCAGTCCGCCCGCGAACCGGCGCACCCGCCCGTCCCCGCACAACAGCACCTGAACCCGGCCGTCCAGGACGGCGAGTTCGACGAGACGCCCCTCGCCGAGCCGCTCCAGAAGGCGGCCCGCGTCGAAGCGGTCACCGCCGAACCGGTCACCGACCCAGGCCGGCCCCCCGCGGATGTGCAGGGTCCGTGAGCGGATCTCCCGCTCCAGACGCCGCTGTTCACGTTCCAGGGCCGGCACCGGTCTGCCCTCCATCCGGGCGGCCTCGGCGCGGGCGGCGATCACCCGGAAGGCGGTCATCCCGCTCAGCAGCGCGGGATCGGTCGGCGGCCGGGTGGGCGGTGTGGACAGTGCCGTGGCCCGCCAGCGTTCGCTCCACACCAGCAACTGCCGTGGCCCGCCCCGCTCCAGGCTCACCTGCTGGGCCAGCGCGGCGAGTTCGGCGCCCTGGGCGGTGGCCCGGGCGCGCAGCTCGGAGGCGCCCAGCGTCATGCGGTGGGCGTCGAGGACGTCCAGTCCGCGCCGGCAGGCCTCCAGCACGCCACGGCCCGAGCCCGTCGCCCGCGCCCACAGGGCCTGCGCCGCCCAGCCCGTCATCCGGGCCAGCGGCGGACCGCTGCGCCGGCTGCGCGCCGCGATCTGGAGATAACGCTCGGCCTCCGTGGTCCACCTCAGGTCCAGTGCGATGCGCCCCGCCAGCAACCAGGCCTCGGGCGCGGCCGGAGCCTGGAAGGCCGCCAGCCGCTCGGCGAGCCGCGCGGCGTCCGCGACCAGCCGGCCGGAGCCGCGCCCGACGGCCACCCGCGCCTCGATCAGCACCAGCCGCGCGTGCGCCTCCCACCAGGTGCGCCGCTGGCCCGCGAAGAGCCGCTCGGCCACGGCCGCGCGCGCGATCGCCGTGCCCGGGTCGCCCGCCAGCCGTGCCGCCTTCGCGGCGGCCAGCAGCAGCTCAGCCTTGCGGGTGGACTGCCCGCCGATGCCGTCCAGGACGCCTATGGCGGCGTCCGCCTCGGCCAGCGCCTCCGGGGCGAGACCGGCCGCCATCAGGACCTCGCAGCGCCGGATGTCGAGCATGAACGTGGGCGTGCCGAGTTTGGCGTACCGCTCCTCCGCCTCGTCCAGGAGCCGCAGCGCGGCGGGAACGTCGCCGGAGCGGAACGCGGCCAGGCCGCGGCTCTCCACCGCGTCCGCCTTGTCGTGCTCCTGGCCGGTGGTGTCCCACAGCGCCTCCGCCGCCGTGAAGTCCGCCTCGGCCCGGTCGACCGCCCCGAGGGCCAGATGCACGGTGGCGCGCAGGGTGAGGGCGCGCGCCGTCCAGATGACGTCGTCCGCCTGGCGCAGGACGGGAATCGCCCGGCGGACGTCCTCCAGCGCCTCGCGGTGACGGCCGAGCACCCACAGGGAGTAGGCCCGCCGGTAGAGCACGCGCGCGCGGGTGTGGCCCGATCCGCGCTCGACGCCCCGCTCGAACGCCTCCAGCCCCCGCCGCGTGCGGCCCGCGTGCACCAGCGCCACGCCGAGGGTGCCGAGGACGTCCGCCTCCCGCTCGGCCGAGTCCGCGCGGGCCGCGAGGTCGCGGGCGCGTCGCAGATGGTCCAGGGCGAGACGCATGTCGCCCCAGTCGCGCTGCCAGATGCCGATCACCTGGTGGGCGACCGAGGCGTGCAACGGCGTCGGATCGGTGTCGAGCACTTCTTCCGCCCGGGACAACGCGTCGCCCGGGGCGGCGAACACCATAGGCAGCAGTTCGAGAACCGAGTCGTTTCCCGCTGTCACTTTACGGATGGTAGTGCTCCGGCTTGCGGGCCACACCGTTTCGGCACCGTATCCACCAGTAACAATTGGACGTCGTGTCAACGGACTTGCCGAGAAGAGGGCGCGGGGGCGGCGCGACGGGGGCGCCGAGGGCGGTGGGGACGGGGGCGCGAGGGGGTGCGAGGGCCCCGCGGCGTCCGCGGCGGGGGCCTGACGAAGGGGCGTGCGGGCGCAACCGCACGCCCCTCATATGTCGTCGCACCACCTGTATCAGACGACCGCCTCGCGGGTCTTGCTGACGAGCACCGGTCGTAGGGGGAGGACACGCCATGGCGCCACAGCGATTCCACGAGCAGTTCGAGCAGATCCAACGTTCCCTGCCCGACGTCCCGTTGGCGATGGGACCGGACGACTCCGCCGAGTTCATCTACGAGAGGGGCGTCGTCCTCGCCCGCGACGGCGAGGAGGCCCAGGTCGTCGAGGACGCCGTCCGCTCGCACTTCACCGCGACCGACGGTCTGGTGCCGGACCACGTGCGCCGCGCGGGCCCGCGGACCAACCGCTCCGGCATCACCCGTATCCGGGTCGGCGACCCCGGCGAGGGCGGTCGCGACGCCGACCACGCCGTGGCGGGAGCGCTGCGCGCACTGCGCGAGACGGAGGGACGCGCGGGCCGCCGGCTCATCAGCCGCAACCACGTGGTGTCCATCGCCGTCAACGCCTGCCCCGGCGACGAGCCGGTCCCCGTCCCGCGCAGCGAGCGGCCCAACCCCGCCGCCGCGCAGGCGGACCACGACGCCGACCGCACCGTCGGCGTCCTCGTCATCGACACCGGCCTGACCCACGACTACCGCTCCTACCCGCTGCTCGCGCACACCGAGGGCGACGTCCAGAGCAGGGAGACCGACGAGGACGGCATCCTCCAGCAGTACGTCGGCCACGGCACGTTCATCGCGGGACTCGTCGCGGCCGTCGCGCCCGGCACGGACGTCACCGTGCGCGGCACCCTCAACGACGCCGGCGCGATCCTCGAGTCCGAGTTCGGCGAGCGGCTCTTCGACGCCGTCGAGGACGGCTGGCCCGACATCCTCAGCCTCTCCGCCGGCACCTCCAACGGCCGTCTGGACGGCCTGCTCGGCGCCGCCGCGTTCATGGAGGAACTCCGCGCGCAGCGCACCCTGTTGGTCGCCGCGGCGGGCAACAACGCCAGCGCCGCGCCCTTCTGGCCCGCCGCCTACGCCGCGCTGCCCGACTACGCCGACGCGGTGCTGTCGGTGGGCGCGCTGCGCGGGGACGGCGAGTTCGGCGCCTGCTTCAGCAACCACGGTCCCTGGGTGAAGGCCTACGCCCCCGGCGAGCGGCTCGTCAGCGCCCTCACCGGCTTCGACACCCCCGTCCCGTACGTGTACCAGCACTCCACGTACGAGACCTGCCGCTACGGCTTCGCCTACTCCTGCACCTGCCGGTCCCCGCGCCACACCGGCGTGTTGAGCGAGACGCAGCAGACCACCTCGGGCAAGCCGGACCAGGTGATGTTCGAGGGGCTGGCGTCCTGGAGCGGGACCTCGTTCGCGACGCCGGTCGTGGCCGGACTCGTCGCCGCCCACATGACCGAGCACCAGGTGACCGACCCACGTGCCGCCGCCCGCCGGCTGCTCGCCGCGAACACGGAGTTCGCCGAAGTGCGCGGAGCGCACGTGCCGGCCCTGCTCCCGCCCACCTGGCGCCCGGTCCCGGTCGGCCCGGCGTGAGGCCCGCATGAGGTCCGGGACAAGCCCCGCCACGGCGTACGATGACAGGCCGTACACGAGGGGTGGGACCGTGGACCGTAGTGATGTCGGCGCGCTCGTCCAGTCCGCCGTCGACGGTGACACGGCGGCCTGGAAGGCGCTGGTGGACGGGCTGAGCCCACTGGTGTGGTCGGTCGTGCGCGCACACCGGCTCTCGGACGCCGACGGGCACGAGGTGTACCAGACCGTCTGGTTCCGTTTCGCCCAGCACCTGGGCCGGATCCGTGAGCCGCACAAGGCGGGTGCGTGGCTGGCGAGCACCGCGCGCAACGAGTGCCTGAAGGTGATCAAGGGCCTGAAGCGGCTGACGCCGACCGACGATCCCCAGCTGCTCGACCGGGCCAGTGAGGACCGCACGCCGGAGCAGTGGGTACTGGACTCGGAGGAGGCGGCCGCGCAGAGCGAGCGCGTCCGGTACCTGTGGCAGGAGTTCGAGGCGCTCGGCGAGCGCTGCCGGCAGCTGCTGCGGGTGCTGATCGCCTCGCCGCCGCCCAGCTATCAGGAGGTGTCGGCCGCTCTGGGCATCGCCGTCGGCAGCATCGGACCGATGCGCCAGCGGTGCCTGCGCCGCCTGCGCGCCCGACTCGACGCACGGGGAGCACTGTGAGCGACATGAACGACGACGAACTTGACGACGTCTTCCGCGAAGCCCCCTTCGTGGACGAGGAGTTCGACCACGACGGGCTCGAGGAGGAACTGCGCGGGGCCACCGCCATCCTGGACCCGGTCCCGGCCGAGCTGCGGCGGGCCGCCATCGAGGCCTACGCCCTGCACGATCTGGACGCGCGCATCGCCGAGCTGACGTTCGACTCGCTGGTCGACGCCATCCCGGTGCGGGGCGCGGTGGACGTGCCGCGGATGCTGACCTTCCACACGGGCGGGCTGACGGTGGACGTCGAGGTGACCGGCGACGGGCTGCTGGGACAGCTGCTGCCGCCCCAGTCGGCCGCGATCGAGGTCCTGCACGGCCCCCGGGCGACCGCCGTGCTCACCACCGACGACATGGGCCGCTTCGCCTGCGACGCACCGCCCGCCGGCCCGTTCGCCCTGCGCCTGCGCACCGGCGCAGAGGTGGTCGTCACGGAGTGGCTGCGCGCCTGAGGACACGGGCCCGCCCGGCACCGCGAGCCGTCGCAGGCCGTGCGGCGCGGCCGCCTCGCGTCCCGTACGCCTCGGCGGCCGCGGTCGAGCGCACGGTGGTCGCCGCGTCCGCCCGCGCCCCGCGCGGCGGCGGCAGCGGCCTCGACCCGGTCCGGCGCCGCCGTCCTGTGCGCCGTCGGTGCCGGCCGCAGCCCGGTCCGGGGCCCTCCCGGGGGCGCGCCGCCGCTGCGGCGGCGGGTCAGCCGCCCACCGCGCTCACCAGGTCCGCGAGCGCCGAGGCGAGCCGGGTGAGCCCCGGACCGGCCGGGCCGCCCGGCTCGGTCATGTACGTGTCCCGGCGGATCTCCACCATCAGAGCACTCACCCTGGAGTCCTTGCCGTAGTACTCCAGGGGTACGTACGTCCCGGCGAACGGGCTGTCGAGCCCGGTCTCCCCGAGCACCCCGAACGCCTCGCGCGCGGCGGCGAGCAGCTCGGGCGGGGTGTGGAAGGCGTCCGTGCCCAGGCACACCGGCGGGCGCGGGCCCGTGCCGTGCAGCTCGTAGGGCAGCGCCTCGGCCGGGTAGGAGTGCACGTCGATGACGACGGCGCGTCCGACGGCCGCCAGGCGGTCGGCGACGGCGTCCGTCATGGCCTGCGCGTACGGCCGGAAGTAGCGGGCGACGAGCGGCTCGGGGTCGGTGTCGTCCGGCCGCAGCGGTTCGCGGTGCGTGGTCCGCGTGTACACCGCTCCCATGCCCACGGACCGCATCTCCTCCCGCTCGTCCGGGAACCGCTCCGGGTCGACGACCAGCCGCGACAGCCGGTTCACGAACCGCCACGGGGTCACCGGCGCCGACCGGGCGGCCAGCGCCGCGAGCTGCGCGGTGTGCGAGTCGGTGATGTGGTCGAGCTCCCGCTCCAGCGCCGTGTCGTCCAGCACGATGCCGGCCCGCACGTCGGCCGGTATCTCCCGGGCCGAGTGCGGCACATGCAGGACGACCGGAGAGCCCGCGGCGCCCGGCAGGAACTCGAAGGACGGTGCGGCGGGGGTCATCGGGCTGCTCCAGGGGCGTTGTCAGTGGCGTGGTGCATGATCGGAGATGCCATCACAGCACGACGGGGAACAGGGCGGGGAAGCGGCATGACGGCGACGAACGAGCAGGTGACAGGGCACGCGTTCCTGAAGGCGCTGTACGTGGACGGCTATTTCCCGGATCACCTGGTGGATCGGGGCAGGGAGATCCTGCTGCGCCTGTGCGAGCGCGTCGAGGCCGAGCGGCCCGCCGGTCTCGACGCGCTGTACCTCCTCACCCAGGCCGCCGCCGAGGAGTTCAACGCCCTGCAGGACGCCTTCTGGGAGGCAGACAGCGACATCGAGACGGTGGCCCGCGAGGAGATAGCCGCGGACTTCCTGTTCGTCGCCCGGGCCTACGGCTTCGAGGACGCGGACGTGGAGGAGCTCATCGCCACCCGGGACTGGTGAGCGTCCGGCCGAGCGGGGTGCCGTGACACGCGCCGCGCCCCGGCCGGGCGATGCCGGTCGGGGCGCGGTCACGACGGGGGAGCGGCTCGCGGCCGCCCGCGTCAGCTCAGGGAGGCGAGGGCCTCGTTCCAGGTGGCCGACGGGCGCATGACCGCCGCCGCCTTGGCCGGGTCGGGCTGGTAGTAGCCGCCGATGTCGGCCGGCTTGCCCTGGGCGGCGATCAGCTCGCCGACGATGGTCTGCTCGTTCGTGGCGAGCGTCTCGGCGAGCGGGGCGAAGGCCTTCGCCAGCTCGGCGTCGTCGGTCTGCCGGGCCAGCTCCTGCGCCCAGTACAGCGACAGGTAGAAGTGGCTGCCGCGGTTGTCGATGCCGCCGACGCGACGGGTCGGGGACTTGTCCTCGTTGAGGAAGGTCGCCGTCGCGCGGTCCAGGGTGTCGGCGAGGACCTTGGCGCGGGAGTTGCCGGTGGCCGTGGCGAGCTGCTCGAAGGACGGCACCAGGGCGAAGAACTCGCCCAGCGAGTCCCAGCGCAGGTAGTTCTCCTTGACCAGCTGCTGGACGTGCTTCGGGGCGGAGCCGCCGGCGCCCGTCTCGAACAGGCCGCCGCCCGCCATCAGCGGGACGACCGACAGCATCTTGGCGCTGGTGCCCAGCTCCAGGATGGGGAAGAGGTCGGTGAGGTAGTCGCGCAGGACGTTGCCGGTCACCGAGATGGTGTTCTCGCCGCGCCGGATGCGCTCCACCGAGAACTTGGTGGCCTCGACCGGGGCGAGGATGCGGATGTCCAGGCCCTCGGTGTCGTGCTCCGGCAGGTAGGCGTTGATCTTGGTGATCAGCTGCGCGTCGTGCGCACGGGTCTCGTCCAGCCAGAACACGGCCGGGTCGCCGGTGGCGCGGGCGCGGGTGACGGCCAGCTTGACCCAGTCGCGGATCGGCGCGTCCTTGGTCTGGCAGGCGCGGAAGATGTCGCCCTCGGCGACCTCCTGCTCGATGACCACGTTGCCGGCCTGGTCGACCAGGCGGACCGTGCCGGCGGCCTTGATCTCGAAGGTCTTGTCGTGGGAGCCGTACTCCTCGGCCTTCTGCGCCATCAGACCGACGTTCGGGACGGAGCCCATCGTCGACGGGTCGTAGGCGCCGTGGGCGCGGCAGTCCTCGACCACGGCCTGGTAGACGCCGGAGTAGGAGGAGTCCGGCAGGACGGCGAGGGTGTCGGCCTCCTGGCCGTCCGGGCCCCACATGTGGCCGGAGGTGCGGATCATGGCCGGCATCGAGGCGTCCACGATGACGTCGGACGGCACGTGCAGGTTGGTGATGCCCTTGTCGGAGTCGACCATCGCCAGGGCCGGGCCCTCGGCGAGCTCGGCCTCGAAGGACGCCTTGATCGCGTCGCCCTCGGGGAGGCCCTCCAGGCCCTTGAGGATGCCGCCGAGACCGTCGTTGGGGGAGAGACCGGCCGCGGCCAGCGTCGCGCCGTACTGCTCGAAGGTCTTCGGGAAGAACGCGCGGACCACGTGACCGAAGATGATCGGGTCGGAGACCTTCATCATCGTGGCCTTGAGGTGCACCGAGAACAGGACGCCCTCGGCCTTGGCGCGGGCGATCTGCGCGGTGAGGAACTGCCGCAGCGCCGCCACGTGCAGCACGGAGGCGTCGACGACCTCGTCCTTCTGGACCGGTACGGACTCGCGCAGGACGGTGGTGGCGCCGTCCGCGGCGACGAGCTCGATGCGCAGCGAGCCCGCCTCGGAGATCACGGCCGACTTCTCGGTGGAGCGGAAGTCGTTCTCGCCCATGGTGGCGACGTTGGTCTTGGAGTCCGGGGACCAGGCGCCCATGCGGTGCGGGTGGGTCTTGGCGTAGTTCTTGACCGACGCGGGGGCGCGGCGGTCGGAGTTGCCCTCGCGCAGGACCGGGTTCACGGCGGAGCCCTTGACCTTGTCGTAGCGGGCCTGGATGTCCCGCTCCTCGTCGGTCTTCGGGTCGTCCGGGTAGGCCGGCAGCGCGTAGCCCTGCGCCTGCAGCTCGGCGACCGCGGCCTTGAGCTGCGGGATCGACGCCGAGATGTTCGGCAGCTTGATGATGTTGGCCGCGGGCGTCTTGGCCAGCTCGCCGAGCTCGGTCAGCGCGTCCGGGATCCGCTGGTCCTCGGTCAGGTACTCCGGGAACACGGCGATGATGCGTCCGGCCAGCGAGATGTCCCGCGTCTCCACGGCGACACCCGCCTGCGAGGCGTACGCCTGGACCACCGGCAGGAAGGAATACGTTGCCAGGGCCGGGGCCTCGTCAGTGTGCGTATAGATGATGGTCGAGTCAGTCACCGGGTGCTCCGCTCCACGTCTGCAACATTGCTCGACATCAAGATATCTCGTGCCCGGGGTCGGCTCGACAGGGGTCCGCTCACAGTCGCGACGGCCGCCGCGTCCGTCCGGGCAACCGAATCGGCGGAAGTCGTGGTCAGGCAGGTAGATCGTCGACCTGACCCGACGGCCGGATTGATCACCCGGCCGCCCGAGCGAGAGCGGACCATGAGATATCGCAGCAGAGTGACGGCCTCGGCGGCCGTCCTGATCGGCACGGCAGCGGCTCTGGCCGGGGCAGACACGGCGTACGCGGCCGGAAGGACCGACGACGCCCCGGACGCCCCCGCCCCCGAGACCCTCGGGGACCCCGTCTTCCCGAACCTCGGCAACGACGGCTACCGCATCGACGCCTACCACCTCGACCTCTCCTACGACGCCGGCACCGCCCTCGTCGACGCCACGGCGACGCTGGAGCTGCGCACCACCCGGGCCCTCAGCCGCCTCTCGCTCGACTCGCTCGGCCTGGAGATACGCACGGTCCACGTCGACGGCCGCCCGGCCGGCTTCGAGCAGGCGGAGGAGAAGCTGCGGATCACGCCCGCCCGGATCCTGCCCGACCGGGCCCGGGCGACCGTGCGCGTGACGTACACGGCGGACCCGCGCCGCTCACTCGCGCACACCGCCTGGGTGCCCACGCCGGACGGGTTCGCGGTCTGTCCCCAGCCGGACTCGGCGCACACCGTCTTCCCCTGCAACGACCACCCGTCGGACAAGGCCGACCTCACCGTCCGCGTCACCGTCCCCGCCACGCTGCGCGCCGTCGCGAGCGGCTCGCTGGTGTGCACCGAGGACCTGGCGGGCGACCGGACCGCGTACACCTACCGCTCGCGCTCGCCGATCGCCACCGAGCTGGTGCAGATCACGGTCGGCGACTACGTCGTCAAACAGCGCCGGGGCCCGCACGGGCTGCCGCTGCGCGACGTCGTCCCGACCGCGCGGGCCGAGGCCCTGGAGCCCGCCCTCGCGCTCACCCCGGGCCTGGTCGAGTGGATCGAGGAACGCCTCGGCGCGTACCCCTTCGAGACGTACGGACTGCTGCCCTGCAACTCCGACGACCCGAACGCCTTCGACTTCACCGGCCTGGAGACCCAGACCCTCACCCTCTACAAGCCGAACTACCTGCTCCAGCCGGAGCCGAAGATCGGCTCGCACATGATGCACGAGCTGGTCCACTCCTACTTCGGCAACAGCGTCAGCCCCGCCACCTGGGCCGACCTGTGGCTCAACGAGGGCCACGCCGACTTCTACGGGCTGCTGTACCGCTACGAGCGGGGCTGGCCGGACTCCCTGGGCCTGACCAGCTTCGAGGCCCGGATGAAGGACACCTACGCGCGCGGCGACCAGTGGCGCAGGACCTCCGGCCCGGTCGCCGCGCCGACCGCGGCCGACCTCTTCGACAGCCAGCGCTACCTGGGCGGCGTCCTCGTCCTGTACGCACTGCGCCAGCTCATCGGCGAGGACGCCTTCCACGCGGTCGAGCGGGCCTTCCTCGCCCGCCACCGCAACTCCTCGGCGTCGACCGAGGACTACATCGCCGTCGCCTCGCAGACCGCCGGACAGGACGTGTCCGGCTTCCTGCGGGACTGGCTGTACGGCACGACGACCCCGAGGATGCCGGGCCATCCGGACTGGACCGTCACCCCGGTGACGCCCGCCCTCGCCGCCCCGCGCCGGCAGACGGGCGCGCGCCGGCACGACAACTCGGCCACACTCTGAGCCGAGCGGCCGCCGTCAGTCGTGCAGGGCGGGCCGCTCGCCCTGCACGACCCCGTCGCCCGTGCGCTGCTGCGGGATGACGACCGCGCCCTGCTGCAAAGCCACCGTGCGGGCGGGCGCCGGGATCCGGATGCCCTCCTCGCGGTAGCGGCGGTGCAGGCGCTTGATGAACTCGTGCTTGATCCGGTACTGGTCGCTGAACTCGCCGACGCCCAGGATCACCGTGAAGCCGATCCGCGAGTCGCCGAAGGTGTGGAAGCGGATGGCGGGTTCATGGTCCGGCAGGGCGCCCTCGACACCCGTCATGACCTCCGCGATGACCTCCGTGGTCACCCGCTCCACGTGCTCCAGGTCGCTGTCGTAGGCCACGCCCACCTGGACCAGGATCGTCAACTGCTGCTCGGGACGCATGTAGTTGGTCATGTTCGTCTTCGCGAGCTCCCCGTTGGGGATGACGACCAGGTTGTTGGACAGCGCGCGCACGGTCGTCTGACGCCAGTTGATGTCCTCGACGTAGCCCTCCTCGCCGCTGCTCAGCTTGATGTAGTCGCCGCGCTGGACGGTCTTGGAGGCGAGGATGTGGATGCCCGCGAAGAGGTTCGCCAGCGTGTCCTGAAGCGCGAGCGCGACGGCCAGACCGCCCACGCCCAGGGCGGTGAGCAGCGGCGCTATGGAGATGCCCAGCGTCTGCAGCACGACCAGGAAGCCGATCGCCAGGACCAGGATCCGGGTGATGTTCACGAAGATCGTGGCCGATCCGGCGACGCCGGACCGCGACGAGGTCACCGACTGCACGAGCCCGGCGACGACCCGCGCCGCCGACACGGTCACCACGAAGATCAGCAGCACCGTCAGGCACTGGTTGACGGTGTGCTGGACGGCCTTCGTCAGCGGCAGCACCGCGGCCGCGGCCGCCGCGCCGCCGACGATCGCGGCCCACGGCACCACGGTGCGCAGCGCGTCCACCATGACGTCGTCGCCGCTCCACTTCGTGCGCTTGGCGTGCTTCGCCAGCCAGCGCAGCAGGGTGCGCGACAGGAAGGCGGTCAACAGGCCGGTGGCCAGGGCGATCCCGGCGATGACGCTGTCGTCCAGGGTCAGGGTGCGGTTCACCGGTCACCTCCGGGAAGTCGATGTGCGGCCGACGGGGCCGCAGACGGCCGGATGCGAAGTCTCGTCACGATGTCACCTGCTCGGTTCCGGGAGTGCGGTCGTGCCCGTCCTGCTCGCAGAAGAGGCACGACCGCTCATCCTGCCGCATCCGGCACGGGAGTTCGTACTCGAGGATCCGGCCGCGGCGCGGGGCAAGGGTGGCCGGGCCGGCTCAGATGACCTTCATCCGCACCAGCGCCCCGAGCGTCAACGCGCCCGGTACCAGCGGCAGCCACACGGTGATGATGCGGTAGCCGAGGACCACGGCCGTGGCGACCGCCACCGGGCCGCCCGCCGCCACCAGCGCCACCACCAGTGCGGCCTCGACCGAGCCGATCCCGCCCGGCGTCGGCACCAGCGCGACCGCCGCCGTGGCCGCCAGGTAGGCGACCGCCATGTGCGCCACCGGCACCGGCAGCCCCAACGCCCGCCCCACCGCGGCCAGACCGGCGGCCTGAAGCAGGGGGAACGCCAGGGAGCCGCCCCACAGGGCCAGCGCCCGGGCCGGACGGCAGTGCACCGAGCGTGCCTCGCCGAGCGCGGTGCGCAGGAAGGAACAGACCGCCGACCGCAGCCGCCGTACGAGGGCGAGCGTGGCCGCCGCCGCCAGCGCGACCGCCGCGAGGGCGACCAGAAGCGGGCCGAGCGCCCCGTCGGGCAGCAGGGAGCCGACGCGCAGCGCGTCGGGGAAGGCGAGCAGCAGCACGGCGAGCAGGCCCACCCGGGCCGCGCCCTCCGCCAGCAGATACAGCGCGAGGGCCGCCGAGGAGCGGGCCAGCGGCACCCCGCACACCGCCATGAACCGCAGGTTGACCGCGCTCGCGCCGAGACCCGTCGGCAGCAGGTGGTTGGCCGCGCCCGCCGCGAACTGCGTCGCCAGCAGCCGGCGGCCGGGCAGCCGCTCCACGACCGCGCCCTGCCGGGTCACGGCCGCCGCGACCCACGTGAGGCAGGTCGCCGCCACCGCGGCCAGCAGCCAGGGCCACTCGGCCCGCCGCAACTGCGCGAGCCCCTCGGCGAGGACGGACCGGTGGCGCACCGCGACCACGGTGACGAGCAGCAGCGGCAGCAGACACAGGACCTGGCGCACCGGCAGTCGCCGGGCCGGCCCGGCCGGAGGGAGCGAAACCGTCGTCACACTCGAAGAGGCTGTCCGCACGGCGCCAACTGCGGGTTGCGGCAGCGGGGACGGAACATTACGTACTGTCATCGGGTCCTTCGCGTTCGAGGCCTTCGTGAGGAGGGAGGACGGGAGAAGCTTGACCTCAAGGAAGGTCGAGGTTCTACGGTCGCTTCCATGAGCATGGATGTCACGGCCATGACGCAGCTGTACAGCGTCATGCACGCCCAACAGGAACGCCGCCCGTTCGATCCGGTCACGCTGCGCCGCATCGGCGCCTTCGCCCGCCCGCACCGTCGGCGCATAGCGCTGTTCGTCATGCTGGGGATGCTGACCGCGCTGCTCGCGGTCGCCACCCCCGTGCTCGCGGGGCGGGTCGTCGACGCGATCGTGTCGCACGGCGACGCGGACACCGTCGTCCGGCTGGCACTGCTCATCGCGGGCATCGCGGTGCTGGAGGCGGCGCTCGGCATCCTGGGCAGGAGGCTCTCGGCGACGCTCGGGGAAGGGCTCATCCTCGATCTGCGCACGGCTGTGTTCGATCATGTGCAGCGGATGCCGGTCGCGTTCTTCACACGTACCCGTACGGGGGCGCTGGTCTCCCGACTCAACAACGACGTGATCGGCGCGCAGCGCGCCTTCAGCAACACGCTCTCCGGAGTGGTCTCCAACCTGGTCACCCTGGTGCTCACCCTCGCCGTCATGCTCACCCTGTCCTGGCAGGTGACGCTGCTCGCGCTCGTCCTGCTGCCGGTCTTCGTGATCCCGGCGCGGCGCATGGGCAGCCGGATGGCGGGCATGCAGCGGGAGGCGGCCGCCCTCAACGCGGCGATGGGCACCCGGATGACCGAGCGCTTCTCCGCGCCCGGCGCCACCCTGGTCAAGCTGTTCGGCCGCCCCGAGGAGGAGTCGGCGGAGTTCGCGGCCAGGGCCGCCCGCGTCCGGGACATCGGCGTCCGTACGGCCACCGCCCAGTCGGTCTTCATCACCGCCCTGACCCTGGTCTCCGCCCTGGCCCTCGCCCTCGTCTACGGACTCGGCGGCCGCCTCGCCCTCGACGGCACGCTGGAACCGGGCGCCGTCGTCGCCCTCGCCCTGCTCCTGACCCGTCTCTACGCCCCGCTCACCGCCCTCGCCGGAGCCCGGGTGGAGGTGATGAGCGCCCTGGTCAGCTTCGAGCGGGTGTTCGAGGTGCTCGACCTGAAGCCGCTCATCGAGGAGAAGCCGGACGCCCGTGAGGTGCCCGAGGGGCCGGTGTCCGTCGAGTTCGACGACGTCCGCTTCGGCTACCCCGCCGCCGACAAGGTCTCCCTCGCCTCCCTGGAGGAGGTCGCCGCCCTCGACACCCGCGGCGGCGAAGAGGTCCTGCACGGCGTCTCCTTCCGCGCCGACCCCGGCCAGACCGTCGCCCTCGTCGGCTCCTCCGGCGCCGGCAAGTCGACCATCGCCCAGCTCCTGCCACGGCTGTACGACGTCGACGAGGGCGCCGTCCGCATCGGAGGGGTCGACGTGCGCGAGCTGAGCGCGACCTCCCTGCGGGCCACCCTCGGCATGGTCACCCAGGACGGCCACCTCTTCCACGACACCGTCCGCGCGAACCTCCTGCTCGCCTCGCCCACGGCCGACGAGGGCGAACTGTGGGACGCCCTGCGCCGCGCCCGCCTCGACGACCTCGTCCGCTCCCTGCCCGACGGCCTCGACACGGTGGTCGGCGAGCGCGGCTACCGGCTCTCCGGCGGCGAACGCCAGCGCATGACCATCGCCCGGCTGCTGCTGGCCCGCCAGCGTGTCGTCATCCTCGACGAGGCCACGGCCCACCTCGACAACACCTCGGAGGCAGCCGTCCAGGAGGCCCTCGCCGAGGCTCTCGCCGAGCGCACCGCGGTCGTCATCGCCCACCGCCTGTCCACCGTGCGCGCCGCGGACCTCATCCTCGTCGTCGAGTCCGGCCGGATCGTCGAACGCGGCACGCACGAGGAACTCCTGGCGGCCGGCGGCCGGTACGCGGAGCTGTACCGCACGCAGTTCGAGCAGCCGGGGGTGACCGAGGCGGCCGCGCTCTGAGGGGCGCTGCGACGGCACGCTTCCGCTCGACGGACCGGGCGGACCGCCCGAGGCCGTACCCGCCGGTTGTCTCGACGGGCGGCCGGCACGCCGACTTCGCCGTGCGCGTCGAACCGCACGCGAGCCCCGCCCACGACCCCCGGTTCCGGCGGGCGCCCGCCACCGCTCACCTCGGCGAGATGCCCGGCAAACCCTTGAGGATTGACGGGGGTTGTGAAAGGCGACAAGAATCAGCTCACTTCGCCGCGCCTGAAGTGAGCGAAGTGACGCGAGTGCTCTGGTCGCGCACGCCTTCGGTCCGTTCCGTCCCTGTGCCCGCTCGCGCTCTACCACCTCCCACATCTTCACTTCCGTAGAGGCTCAACTTGTCGCGTTCGCAACAACTCAGAAGTCTGTCCGCTTTGGCCGCCACGGCCTTCGTCGCGGCTGCCGCCACCGCCGTACCCCTGCTCGCGGCCGGCACGGCAAGCGCCACGACGTCCGGCGCGTGCGACTCCGCCACGGTGCAGTACCGCATCGTCGGCGCCGACGGGAACGTCGTCGGCGCGGACTGGACCTCCCAGGGTGGGCTCTACCTCTGGAAGACCGCTCCCGGAACCGTCGAAGTCCGGCTCGCTCCCGGCCAGAAGGTCGGGGACGGCTGCAAGTACCCCGTCTCCCTCGCCGAATACACCACCGAAGGGCCCAACTGGAGCACCTCCGGTCGTCAGACCCTGGTCGACAAGGCCACGGTCTACCTCACCGCCGCGGACGTCGCCGACGGCGGGGACGACAAGCGAACCTGGCAGAAGCTGAACGTCAAGACGCCCGACTGCTACGGCCAGATCGACCTGTACGGCGACGACGTCACCTACGACGGCGGGACGGGCGAAGGGCACGGCCCCGCGCCCTACGAGCCCGAAGGCGTCGTCACCCCCAACCACCTCATAGCGGCGTGGAACGGCGGCGACAAGCCGTGCAAGCCCAGCACACCGGAGAAGCCCTCCCCGACTCCGACGCAGCCGACGCCCACGTCTCCGGCCACCCCCACCGCTCCCGCCGGGGACCAGCCCCCCGCTGAGACGACGGCCCCGCCGACCACTCCCAGCACCTCCACGACCCCTCCCACGAACCCGGACGTTCCTCCGCTGACGACTCCGCCCACCACGCCGGAGCCGACGCCCAGCGACAGCGCCCCGCCGCTGGCGGAGACCGGCTCCAGCGCCCCGGTCGGTCTGATCGCGGGAGGCGCCGCCGTGGTGGTCGCCGTCGGAGCCGGAGCGGTCTTCCTGGCCGGACGCGCGCGCCGCTCATGACGCAGGCACAACGGGGCACTCGCGTGCTCTAGTACGGCGCTCGTGCCCCGGCACGGCGTCAAGGCTCCGCTCGCGGCACTCGCCGTGAGCGGAGCCTTTCTTCGCGAGACCCGCCGCGTCCTCGGTGGACGCGGGTCGCGGCGGGTCGGCTCAGGATGCGGAGCCGGTGACCGTGTTGCCCAGATTCCAGCTGGGCTGCATGGCGGCGACCGCGGCCGTGGCGTCGCTCGCCCGTGGCACGGCGGGCCCGGGTGCGGCGACCGCGGTACCGCCCCAGGCCAGTTGTAACGCGGCGGCCGGTATGAGCAGCAGGCCGACCGCGGAGCGGAGACGGCGGCCGAGCCGGAAGAGGTGAGGGCGTCCGTTCCGCGTGATGCGTTGTCCCTCGTCCAACGTACTGTCCCTTCGGACGTGCGGGTGGGGGTTCCGCCGCGACGCGTGCGAAGCGTGCCGCGGCGGCGGACCGAGGTGAGTGGGTGCGGGGCCCCGGGCCTCACCCGGGCAGGGGCGTGTACTCGAACCAGTCGAAGTGGACCGCGCCGGACGCGGCGTACAGGCCGACCACGCGCCCGGTGAAGCCGCCCGCCACCTCGGTGGAGAGGTAGCGGCCGTCCAGCGAGGCCAGTTCCTTGACGGCGCCGTCGGCGGTCTCGACGCCGAAGACCAGCGAGTCGGGGCCGGTGCGCGAGTCGTGCGGCGCGGGAGCCGGTCCGGTGCGCACCGTGAGCACCAACGGCCCGCCGTCCATGGTGAGTTCGGCGGCCACGCTGCGCAGCGGACCGATCCGGGCGATCACCTGGACGTGCCCTTCGGGGTCGGCCTCGACGCTGTAGTGATGACGCTCGTCCAGGCGGACGGTCAGGCCGCCGCGCCCTTCGGCCGGATCGAGCAGAGTCCGTGCCCGGAAGGCGAGATGCTGCTGCCGGCGGCCGAGGAGTACCGCGTCCGGTGCGTCCAGGGACCCGCCCTGGGAGCGCAGGGTCAGCCAGCCGTCGCGTTCCTTGGTGGTGACCAGCTCCGCCGGACGCTCACGCAACGAGAGCCAGTGCGGCCGCAGTTCGCCCGGCTCGAAGTCGTCGCGCTCGTCTTCGACCCGGCCGGGGGCCACGGGCCAGGGGAGCGGCGGGAGTTCCGGGCCGATCTCGCCGACCACCGGCCAGCCGTCCTCCCAGGAGACCGGGGCGAGGAAGGTCTCGCGGCCCAGGACGTGCCAGCCCGGGGTGCCGCCCTGCGGTCGCACGCCGAGCAACAGCATCCACCAGGTCCCGTCCGGCGCCTGGACGAGGTCGGCGTGGCCGGTGTTCTGCACGGGTCGGCTGGTGCTGCGGTGGGTGAGGATCGGGTTGGCCGGGCAGGGCTCGAACGGGCCGGCGGGGGAGGGGCCGCGGGCGATGGACACGGCGTGGCCGCGTTCGGTGCCGCCCTCCGAGATCATCAGGTACCAGTACCCGCCGATCCGGTACAGGTGTGGCCCCTCGGGTGCGGCGGCGCCCGGGGTGCCCGACCACAGCGGGTACGGCTCGTCGAGGGCCTCACCGGTGTGGGGATCGATGCGGATCTGCTGGATCCCGGCGAACGTGCACCAGCAGGTGCCGTCCTCGTCCCAGGCGAGGTCGGGGTCGATGGTGGTGACGCCGGGCAGCGGAACCGGGTCGGACCAGGGCCCGGCCGGGTCGGCGGCGGTGAACAGCACGCTGCCGCCGCCGGGGGCGACGTTGGTGACGGCGAGCCAGAACCGGCCGTCGTGGTGGCGCAGCGTGGGAGCGTAGACGCCGCCCGAGCAGGGGGTGTCCGCGGGCAGGTCCAGTGAGCCGGGCCGGTCCACCACGTTCCCGATCTGAGTCCAGTTCACCAGGTCGCGGCTGTGGAAGACCGGGACGGCGGGGAAGTACTCGAAGCTGGAGCAGGCGAGGTAGTAGTCCTCGCCGACACGGCAGACGCTCGGGTCGGGATGGAAGCCCGGGATCACCGGGTTGGTGGCGGCTGCGAGGTGCGTCGGCATGGTGTCAGGCCCTCCTGGACAGGTGAGAGTGGTCGGATACGGGGTCGGACGGTGCCGGCGGCTGAACGCCGCCCCGAGCGGGTCCGCGGGCGATGCCTGTCCTCCGTCTCGCGTACGGGCTCGGGGCGGAGGCGGCCCGGCAGGATCCGCTGCCTCGCAGACGTGGTGAAGCCCTTCGACGCTGGCACGGGCCTGCAGCCGGGTCAAGAGAAAGTTTCTTGGAAACCATGGCTCATTCGAGCTTTCGGTTTTCTCTCTCAGGCTCTTGCGCGGCCTTTGAGGCCGCCCTTAACCTCCCGACGATGTCGAAGCGCTTCGACGGCCGGCAGGGGGTGCGGCCGCAGAGAGGAGCAGCCATGACGGGACGACGCCTCGGCGCGCGCCTGGGCGGTCTCGCCTTCGGCGGGGACTACAACCCGGAGCAGTGGGACGCGGACGTGTGGAAGGAGGACGACCTGCTCATGCGCCGGGCCCGGGTCAACCTGGCCACCGTCGGCGTGTTCACCTGGGCCCTGCTCGAACCGGAGGAGGGCCGCTACGAGTTCGGCTGGCTGGACGAACACGTGGAGCGCCTGCACACGGGCGGGATCGCCGTGGACCTCGCCACCCCCACCGCGTCACCCCCGCCGTGGTTCACCCTGGCCCACCCCGACGCGCTCCCCGTCACGCCCGAGGGGACCCGGCTCGTCCACGGCAGCCGGGACACCTACTGCCTGGCCGCCCCCGCCTACCGAGAAGCGGCCCGGCGCATCGCCTCCGCCCTGGCCGAGCGGTACGGCGCCCACCCGGCGGTGGCGCTGTGGCACGTCCACAACGAGTACGCCACGGTCTGCTTCTGCGACCATGCCGCCGCCGGGTTCCGGCGCTGGCTGGGGCGCCGCTACGCCGGACTCGACGCCCTCAACGAGGCCTGGGGGACCGCCTTCTGGAGCCAGCGGTACGCACGGTGGGAGGAGATCCTGCCCCCGCGCGCCACCCAGTGGCACCACAACCCGGCCCACGTGCTGGACTTCCGCCGCTACTGGTCGGACGAGGCGCTGGCAGCGTACCGGGAGCAGCGCGACGCGATCCGAGCCCACAGCGACCGCCCGGTCATCACCAACCTGATGGTGCCCGGCTACCAGCACCTCGACCTGTGGGCCTGGGGCCGTGAGGTGGACATCGTCGGCATCGACCACTACCCGGACGCCCCCGGCCTGGGCGCCGCCGCGGACATCGCGTTCGGCGGCGACCGGGCCCGCTCCTTCGGCGGCGGCAGGCCCTGGCTGCTCGTCGAGCAGGGCGCCTCCACCGTCTACGCGGGCGACCGGATCCTGCCCAAGGAACCGGGGGACATGCTGCGCCACTCCCTCCAGCACCTGGCCCACGGCTCCGACGGCGTGCTGTTCTTCCAGTGGCGCCAGTCCCGGGCCGGAGCCGAGATCTGGCACTCCGCCCTGGTCCCGCACGCCGGACCGGACTCCCGGATCTTCCGCGAGGCCGTGACCACCGGCGAGGCCGTGGCCCGTCTCGGCGAGGTGGCCGGTTCCCGGGTCACCGCCGAGGTGGCCGTCCTGCACGACTCCGACGCCTGGTGGGGGCTGGACGGCCAGGGCCTGCCCTCGGGCGAGCTCGACTACTGGCAGACGCTGCGGCGCGCCCACCGAACCCTGTGGGAGGCCGGGGTCACCGTCGACTTCGCCCATCCGGAGGCCGATCTGACGGGGTATCGGGTCGTCGTCGCACCCGCCCTGTACGTGCTCTCGGCGCGCGCCGCGGAGAACCTCCGCCGCTACGCCGCCGCCGGCGGCACGCTCGTGGTGCAGTACTTCAGCGGCGTCGTCGACGAGCACCACCAGGCGCGTCTGGGCGGCTACCCCGCGGCGCCGCTGCGCGACGCCCTCGGGATCCGCGTCGAGGAGTACCGGCCGCTGCCCGCCGGGGCCGCCCTCACGCTCTCCGACGGCACGACGGGAACGTCCTGGAGCGAGTACCTCGACACCCGGGGCGCCGAGACCGTCGCCGCGTTCCCGGACGGACGCCCCGCGATCACCCGGCACACCCACGGCGACGGCACCGCGTGGTACCTCTCCACCCGGCTCGACGACGACGGCTACGCCGGGCTGCTGCGCCGGACCCTCGCCGACGCCGGGGTGCGCCCTGTCCTGCCCGGCATGCCGGCCGGCGCCGAGGCGGTCCTGCGCCGCGCCGACGACGGCCGGGGCTGGTTGTTCCTGCTCCATCACGGCAGTGAGCCCTGGCACGTACGGACGCCCGGGCACGAACTGCTGACGGACCGCCCGGTCCCCGACGGCGGGCTCGACGTGTCTCCCGGCACGGCCGCCGTGATCCGCCTCGAATGAGCCGGAGGGGGTGCCGCCTGCCGGAACGGGCCGGAGGGGGTGTCGCCTGGAACGGGCCGAAGGGACGCCGTCTGCCGGAATGAGCCCGTGAGAAAGTTTCTGGCGGGACAGCATTGTGTTTCTCTCCCGGCTCAGGGATTCCGCACGACGGTCTGGGCGGCGCGGACGGTGCGCGGGGCGGCCCCGAGTTCGCGGCGGCAGGCCTTGTTGAACGCCTGCAGATCGGGAATGCCTACAGAGGCCGCGACGGCGGGGATGGACAGCGTCGTGGCCCGCAGGAAGTGGCGCGCCGTTCCATCCGCCGGGCACGGATGTAACCGACGACCGTCTCCCCGGTGGTGGCGCGGAACAGCCGGGTCAGGTGGTTGTGCGAGACGCCCGCCGCCCCCTGGCGATCTCGGGCACCGTCAGCGGCTCGGCCAGCCGGGCCTCGATCAACGCCACCGCCGCCACCACCGCGGGATGGGCGGCCTGCGGACCGCGCGTGCTCGGCGCGGCCAGTTGGGCGACCCGCCACAGGGCGGCCCACACCTCGGCCGCCGCCCGCGCCGGAGTGTGCGGCCAGGTTGCGAGCGCCTGCCACAACTGCGCGGTGAGCAGGGAGCGTTCGGGTCCCGTGTCCTGGATCACCGGGACGCTCGTAGGTGCGCAGGCCGAACCCAGGCGCAGGTGGACGTACAGGTGCTCGGAGCGGCCCCGGTAGCGGTAGCGGACCTGCGTCCCGGGCGGAACGAGGCTGACCCGGCCGGGACGGATCGAGTGCGGCGCGCTGTTCACCGTCAGGTCGGCGTCGTAGCCGTAGAGGTGGAACTGCCACAGGTCCGGCAGCAGGAACTCGTCCACCCGGCCGGCGGGGCCGTGCGCACCGACGCCCACGGCGGCCAGCGCGGGGGGCTCGTCGAGGTGGGCGAGGACCGTGTGCATGGGCAGGTTTTCCACCACGGGCGTCCGTCGACCCGCACCAGGACGTCGGCCCTCGGCCTCGCCTTCAAGTCGGGGTGAGAATCGACCAGTAGAGGGTGAACGCGGCCCACGCGGAGCGCCGCCCGCGCCCCTGGCGTGGCCGTCATGGAGAACAGTCGGGAACTGCTCGGCTCGGTCCTGATGGCGCGGTTCGTGGCGCGTGGATCGTTGCGGCTGGACGCGGTCGTCCCGGCGGAGCTGAACGCCGAGGGCCTGCGGGCGCTGGCGGAGGGTGTGCCGCAGGTGCCGTTCGGGACACCGCTGTCCGAGGCGTACGCCAGGGGTTCGTTCGTCCGTCGGCTGCTGGAGATTGCGAAGGTGGCGGGGGCTCTGCACAGCCTGGTGGGTCCGCGGCCGACGGGGGACCACCACTTCGTCCACGTCCGCGAGCCCGGGGGCGGGGACGCGCAGCCGCTGCACGGGGACGCCGTCATCGACGTCAGGCCGGACGCGTTCGACGTGCAGTTGATGTACTACCCGCAGGCGGTGACGCTGGAGATGGGCGGCACCCTCAGTGTGCCGGGCAGCCATCTGCGCCGGATCAACGAGTCCGACACCGGCCGCTACCAGGACCTGCGTGGCCAGGACCGGCTGGTCTGCCCGGCCGGGACAGTGGTGTTTCTGCACCACGGGCTCTGGCATGCGGGCAGACGCAACGACAGCGACACCGTCCGCTACATGTTCAAGATCCGCTTCAACCCGACGGTCTGTCAGCGACGCCTGTGGGACACCTCGGATCTGGACGATCCGCAGGTGACGCGCGAACTGGACGTGACGTTCCCCTGGTACGAGCCGGCGACGGGCCGCCTGGAGCGGTACAACCGCATCCTGTGGTGGCGGACGCTCACCGGCGACGACGGCTTCGACATCGACCACTGGGCGACCCGGGTCTCCAACCGCCCGCAGGAGGGCACGGCATGACGACGGAACCGATGCCCCCCCCCGCCCGGTCCTCCGAGCCGGCCGCCCGGGCGCCGCACCAGCAGGTGCGGGTGCGGTACCTGGCCAACTCCGCCCTGGACTCCCACGTCGTCGGCTGGTCGCTGTACGACGGCACCGGCCGCACCTCACCCACGACGGGCGACAGCGACGAACCGCCGTACGAGACCGGGCTGGCGGCGCTGTGGGACGGCTGGCGGCTGATCCAGGCCGCCCAGCTGATCCCTCCCTACCCGGGCCATGAGTGCGACGTCTCCTTCCTCAAGCACGAGTTCTTCTTCGAACGCATCGTCCAGGCACGGACGGAGCCGCAGGAGGAGGGCGGCCCCGGCCGGGCGACCCGCTGACGGTGCCGACGAGGCGCGGGAAGTCGGCCGACCGGCTGTCGGCCCCCGTCCGGCGGACGGCCCTCACCGCCATGGCGGAGGCGCTCCCTGACGACGCAGGGCCTCGCCGACCGGCGACCCTGCGGACGGCGTGGCCCCTCACTCCTCCTTCGGCGGCGCCGTGCTCTCCCGCACCGTGAGGGTGGTCGCGATCTCCAGTCCGGACTGCGGCACGTCCTCGCCCCGGCCGAGCGCCAGAGCCAGATCCGTGGCGGCCATCGCCATCTCGGCCAGCGGCTGGTGGACGGTGGTCAGGGGCGGATCCACCCACGCCACGACCGGTACGTCGTCGAAGCCCACCACGCTGAGATCGTGCGGGATGCGCAGACCCAGCTCCCGTGCGGCCTGGTAGACGCCGAGGGCCTGCATGTCGTTCGCCGTGAACACCGCGGTGGGACGGTCCGCCCGGGCCAGCAGCCCCCGAGCCGCCTCGTAGCCGTGCTCGCGCGTGAGGAGGGTCTTCACCACCAGGGCGGGGTCCGTGGCCAGGCCGGCCTCGGCGAGAGCGGACGTGTAGCCGGACAGCCGGGCGAGGCAGAAGGGGTGGTCCGGCCCGCTGATCATGGCGATGCGACGGTGCCCCAGGCCGAGCAGGTGCCGGGTCGCCGTCTGCCCGCCCCTCCAGTTCGTGGCGCCCACGAACGGCACGTCGTCGGGCAGTTCGTCGATGGGGTCGAAGACGACGAACGGGATGCCCTTCGCCTTCAGCTGCTCCCGTTCCGCTTCGGAGAGCTGTGCCACGGACAGAACGGCCTGGGGACGTCGCCCTACCGTGTCGTCTAGCTGCTCGGCCGTGTCATGGAGCCCGAACTCGGAGACCAGCACCCCGACCCGGTTCCTGCGGGCCACGCGCTCGACACCGCGGATGATCTCCACGGCCCACATGCTCTCCAGCTCGCGGAAGACCAGCTCCACCAGGTTGCTGCGGCTCTTGGGGGGCTTGCGGTATCCGTAGTCGTGGATCAGCCGCTCGACGCGGGCCCGGGTCTCGTCCGACACCCCGGACCGCCCGTTGAGCACCTTCGAGACGGTGGGCACCGAGACGCCCGCGGACTCGGCGATGTAGGCGATCGTCACCGATGCGGGTCCCTCACCGCGTTCGCCGGGGTTCTCCCCGGGAGCTCTTCCCGCTCGGTTGTCCGGCACAGTCGCCTGTCCCCATCCCCTCAGCCTGCTGCCGCCCCCATTCTGGCACCCCTGACGCACTCCCCGAGGCGCGAACGGGCCGCGCGCGGCAGGCCGTTGGTGCGGTCGCCGTCACCCGGATCGCTCGACGCCCCACAGCGGCAGCCGCTCGAAGAAGGCGACCGCCTCCTCACGCCACCGCGGACGCCAGCCGGCGGCCACCGCCGACGCCTTCTCCGCGTAGCGGCGCATCTCCCCCTGCATCCTCGCCGGAACGCCACGGTGCTCACCGATCTCCCGGACGGCCGCGATGGTCTCCGGCGTGCAGGACGGGTCACCGAGGGCTTCTTCCAGCACGCGCCGCTCGGCGTCGTCGACGGCCGCCAGCAGAGCGCAGACGGTGTAACTGCGCTTGCCGTCGCGGATGTCGGTGCCGGTCGGTTTGCCCATGGCGGCCGCGTCCCCGAACAGGTCCAGGTAGTCGTCACGCATCTGCCCGCAGATCCCCACCAGCCGCGCATAGTCACGCAGTTCCCCGGCGAAGAGCGCCGGCTGCTCGCCCGCGGCCAGGAGCCCCAGCTGCATGGGCGCCAGGATCGAGTAGCGGGCGGACTTGTAGTCGGCCACACAGTGCAGAACATCCTCGCCCGGAGTGGTCGTGTCGCGTTCCAGGTCGATGATCTGGCCCACGAAGGTGTCGGCCGCCGCCCGCGTCTGCACCTCCACCATGGCCTGCCGCACCGCCGCAGGCACCTTCGCGTCCAGCAGCACCCGCAGCGACAGGGCCAGCGCGAGGTCACCCGCGAGCACGGTCAGACCGAGGGCCGTCTGCGGGTGGCCGGGGAAGCGCTCGCGGTAGGCGTAGTAGGTGGACGGGCCACCGCGCCGGGTGGGGCTGTCGTCGATGAGGTCGTCGTGCACCAGGCCGTGGGTCTGCAGCAGCTCGATGCTCAGCGCGGCGGCGTCCAACCCCTCGACCGGTTCGTCCGTCACCAGCCCGGCTGCCTCATGCAGCAGAACGACCCGCATCCGCTTCCCGCCGCGCAGGGACAACTCCCGCAGCAACGTCAGACAGTCCGGGGTGAAACGGCTGAACGACGGCACATCGAGCCCGGCGCCCAACGTGTCGAAGTAGTCCTCGAAGAGCGTGTTGAACCTGCGCTCGTACCCGGCGACCCGCTCGAGAACCTGCTCGCTCATCACTCGTACTTCCTGCTCGGGCATCGGGGGACACCGGTGTAGACGTGCGACGGCACGGGTTCGTGCCCGCGTACAGCGCGGCGGTCGCTTCCGGGAGTCCCGCGGTCGGTAGAGACTTCGGTCTTCTCCCCGGAGTGAAGCGATGTTCCTCACAATCTCCGGGCCTCACGCGTGGTTGTACAGTGACAAACGCCCTTGACCTGCACCAAGCAGGCAGGGAGCCGTCTTCCAGGAGTTGAAAATGCTGCGCACCATGTTCAAGTCCAAGATCCACCGTGCCACCGTCACCCAGGCCGACCTGCACTACGTGGGATCGGTGACCATCGACGCCGATCTGTTGGACGCCGCCGACCTGCTGCCCGGCGAGCTCGTGCACATCGTCGACATCGACAACGGTGCTCGGCTGGAGACCTATGTCATCGAGGGCGAGCGCGGCTCGGGTGTCATCGGCATCAACGGAGCCGCCGCCCATCTCGTGCACCCCGGTGATCTGGTGATCATCATCAGTTACGCTCAGGTGACCGACGCGGAGGCGCGGGCTCTGCGGCCGCGGGTCGTGCACGTGGACCGCGACAACCGGATCGTGGCTCTGGGAGCCGATCCTTCGGCGCCGGTACCGGGTTCCGACCAGGAGCGCAGCCCGCACGCGGTGTCGGTCTGACCGAAGCAGAACAGCAGACCAGCAGACCCAGCCGACCCCGCACCCATCGCACCGGGAGTGCCCATGAGCGACATCGAGATCCGCGACGACCGGGCGGCGGGCCGCCTCGAGGCCATCGGGGACGGCGGCGACGTCGTGGGCCGCATCGAGTACTTCGTCCTGGAGTCGCCCGCCCCCGCGCTGGTCCCGGTGCACACCGTCGTCGAGCCGGCTCACGAGGGCAAGGGCATCGCGGGGTCGCTGGCGCGCGAGCTGTACGCCGTGTCCGAGCGCGAGGGCCTGCCCGTCGCGCCGCTGTGCCCGTACGTCGTGAAGTGGGCCGAGCGCCACCCCGACGAGGCCCCGGCGGCGGACCCCGCCCTGCTGAGCGCCGCCAAGGACTGGCTGCGCGCCCACCCCGGCCGGTTCTGAACCGAACCGGCACCCCTACACCCCGACACCCCGGCGCCGCCGGGGACGTCGGGCGGGCGAGCCCACTCGGGTGAGTGTCCGACGCGGGCCCGGGTACGCGGGGGAGTAGTCCAGAGCCACGCTTCACCACTGGCCGGAGGACCTGATGACCGACCCGTACCCCGCCCCCGTCCCGCCCGCACCGACCCCAGGCCCCGACCCGGGCCCCCCGGAGCCGTTCCCCAGCCCGATCCCGGTCCCGGAGCCGCCGCCCGGCCCCGATCCGACGCCGCCCCCGCGCCCGGGACCCCCGCCCGGCCCCGACCCGACGCCGCCCCCGCGCCCGGGCCCGCCGCCGGATCCCTCTCCGTCCCCGATTCCGCCGGGCCCGGAGCCGGTTCCCAGTCCGGAACCGGGACCGCCCCTGAGCTGAGACGGACGGAAGCGGGCGGCGAAACCCGACCCCGCCGGCCGCCGGCCGCCCGCCTCGGCCGTACGCGCCACCCGCCGCGCGCCACCGACCGCACCGCCGGCCGCACCTGTTTTCTGGGCGCGGCCGGCGGACTTTGTCAGCTCCGTCCCGTCAGCGGGTCTTCACGTCCGTTCCGTCAGCGGGTGTTCATGCCTCGACCTCCGAGCGGTCCCCGCCCCACAGGGTGTGGTACGCCCCCTCGCGGTCCACTCGCCGGTAGGTGTGAGCGCCGAAGAAGTCCCGCTGTCCCTGGGTGAGCGCCGCCGGCAGGCGCTCCGCGCGCAGGGCGTCGTAGTAGGCGAGCGCGGCGGCGAACCCGGGCGTCGGCACGCCCTGGAGCGTCGCGGACACCAGCACCTCGCGCCACGGATCCTGCGCGGCCGCGATCTCCGAGGCGAACGTCTCGTCCGACAGCAGGCTCGGCAGGTCCGCCCGGGCGTCGTACGCGGCGCGGATGCGGTCGAGGAACGCGGCGCGGATGATGCAGCCGCCGCGCCAGATCGCGGAGACGGCGCCGAGGTCGATGTCCCAGCCGTACTCCTCGCTGCCCGCGGCGATCTCGTGGAAGCCCTGGGTGTACGACACGATCTTCGACGCGTACAGCGCCTGCTCCACCCGGTCGGCGAACGCCTGCGCCTCCGCCTCGCCCAGCGCGGACGCCTTCGGTCCCGCCAGGCCGCGCGACGCCTCGCGCAGCGCCGCGTGCCCCGACAGCGATCGTGCGAAGACGGCCTCCGCGATGCCCGACACCGGCACGCCCAGGTCCAGCGCGATCTGGACGGTCCAGCGTCCGGTGCCCTTCTGCTCGGCCTGGTCGACCACGACGTCCACGAAGGGCCGGCCGGTCGCCGCGTCCACGTGGGACAGGACCTCTGCGGTGATCTCGATCAGATAGGAGTCGAGGCGGCCGGTGTTCCAGGTGCGAAAGATGTCGGCGATCTCCGCGGGCTCGTAGCCGGCGACGTCGCGCAGCAGCTGGTAGGCCTCGCCGATCAGCTGCATGTCGGCGTACTCGATGCCGTTGTGGACCATCTTCACGAAGTGGCCGGCGCCGTCCGGGCCGACATGGGTGACGCAGGGCGAGCCGTCCGCCGCCTTCGCGGAGATCTTCTCCAGCATCGGGCCCAGCGACTCGTACGACTCCGGTGAGCCGCCCGGCATGATGCTCGGTCCGTGCAGGGCGCCCTCCTCGCCGCCGGAGATGCCCGTGCCGACGAAATGGAGGCCCTGCTCGCGCAGTTCCCGCTCACGGCGGCGGGTGTCGGCGAAGTGCGCGTTGCCGCCGTCGATGATCATGTCGCCGGGTTCGAGCAGCGGGGCGAACTCCCGGATCACCGCGTCGGTGGGCTCGCCGGCCTTCACCATGATGACCAGTCGGCGGGGGCGTTCCAGTGCCGCCACGAACTCCTTGGCGGTCTCGGCCGCGACGAACTCGCCCTCGTGACCGAACTCCTCGACCAGAGCGTGCGTACGTGCCGCTGTCCGGTTGTGCAGCGCGACCGTGTAGCCGTTGCGTGCGAAGTTGCGGGCGAGATTGCGTCCCATGACCGCGAGACCCGTGACGCCGATCTGGGCTGAAGTGCTCATACGGTTGGCTCCTTGAGAGGTGTGCCCGTCAGTATCGTCCTGGGGACGTCCTGGGGACGTCCTGATCGTCCTGGGGACATCCTGACGGGTTTCGTCCCCGGTTACCCGATGGGTCCCCCTGTGCTCCCGATGCAGTCGGAGCGGCCGGTTGTCGCCTTGTCATGGCCTGTTCGCGGCCTTTATTTTTGCCGCTCCTGACGCAATGTCGAGGGGGACCCCCATGGCCGTACGCGGTCGGCACCGCCGGTATCAGCCGAACAGGATCAACCGAGCCTCGCTCACCGTCACGGCGGGCGGCGCCGGCATGGCGATACCGCTCATCGGCACCGGAGCCGCCCAGGCGGCCGACGTGGACACCTGGGACAAGGTCGCCGCGTGCGAGTCGACCAACGACTGGAACATCAACAGCGGCAACGGCTACTACGGCGGCCTGCAGTTCACCCAGTCCACCTGGGAGGCGTACGGCGGCACGCGGTACGCGCCCCGCGCGGATCTGGCCACCAAGGACCAGCAGATCGCCGTGGCCGAGAAGGTGCTGGACGGGCAGGGCCCCGGCGCCTGGCCGGTGTGCTCGGCGCGGGCCGGACTGAGCCGGGGCGGCGACGCCCCCGACGTCCACCCGAACGGCACGTCGACGAAGTCCGCCCCGTCGTCCGCGAAGGCGTCCCCCCAGACCTCGAGGACGAAGACGTCCCTCGACGACGTGCGGGCGCACAGCACCCCCCAGTCCCGTGCGGGCACCGCGCAGATGTACACGGTCGTCCGCGGCGACACCCTCTCGGGCATCGCCGACACCCAGGAGGTCGACGGCGGCTGGCAGCGGCTCTACGCCGCCAACCGGACGACCATCGGCGCCGACCCCGACCTCATCCTGCCCGGTCAGCGGCTCAGCCTGAGCGAGCGGGCGAGCGCGCCGAGCAGGACGCCGGGCGCCACCAAGCCCCGGCCGGAGAAGCCGAAGGCCTCCCCGGGCGCCAAGAAGACCAAGCCCGCCAAGAGCAACGGGACCCGGGACACCGACGACAAGGCGAGGACCGGCCATTCCCTCGTGGCGCCTGTCGGCGCCGCCACCGGAACGCCGTACCACGCGACCGGTTCCTCCTGGTCGAAGGGCTACCACACCGGCGTCGACTTCCCCGTGCCCACCGGCACGTCCGTGAAGGCGGTCACGGCGGGCGAGGTGGTGAGCGCGGGCTGGGGCGGCTCCTTCGGCTACCAGGTGGTCATCCGGCACGCCGACGGCCGCTACACGCAGTACGCCCATCTGTCGGCGATCTCGGTACGGGACGGGCAGTCGGTGAGCGGCGGCCAGCGCATCGGCCGTTCCGGCTCCACGGGCAACAGCACGGGCCCGCATCTGCACTTCGAGGTGCGGACGGGGCCCGGCTTCGGTTCGGACGTCGACCCGGTGGCCTATCTGAGGGCCGGGGGCGTCAGGATTTGACCCGCACCCGATGCCGGTCGACGACCGGCATCGGGATGTACAGACCTCCGTAGACCGGGGTGTAGAACGACGGGGACGCGTCCGGGTCGGACGAGTCCTCCTCGTAGGGGTCACCCCCCGCGCCGGCCGGGGTCGACGCCGGCACGAGCCGTTCGTCGCCGACCTCCGCCGGCAGGTCCGCGAGCCGCACGCTCTCCAGCCGCAGGCGATCCAGCCGTGCTTCGTCCAGCCGTGCGTCGTCCAGTCGCACCTCGTCCAGGCGTACGCCCTCGACACGCCCATCCTCGAGGTGCGCGGCCGTGAGTCGTACGTCCTCCAGCAGTGGCGCGAGCGACTGCTGCGGGATCACGATCGCGCCGCTCCCGCCCGCCGTCCGGCCGGACACCACGCCGGAGGCCTCGGCCGCTGCGGGGGCCGCAGCGGCGGCCGGTGCCGCTTCCCTCCGCGGGCGCGCCGTGCGCGGATCGGTCGTCCGCGCGTCGGTCGACTGCGGGGCCGTCGTCTGGAGGCGCTCCGTCGTGAGCAGGATCAGGCCGCCCGCCGCCACCACACCGCAGCTCAGGGCGAGCACGGTGCCCGTGGTGCCGTGGCGGAAGGTCTCGCCGAACATCGTGATGCCGACGGCGGCCGCCACCACGGGGTTGACCACGGTCAGCGTCGCCAGCGGGGCCGCGAGGCCCGCACCCCGGTAGGAGGCCTGCGACAGCATCATGCCCGCCGTGGCCAGCACGCCGATCACGGCCAGGGAGGGAACGTCGGCCGTGGAGACGCCGCCGGTCCAGTCGACGGCGACCGTCTTGGTGAACACCGAGGACATGCCGAACGCTATGCCGGACGCCGTCGCCAGGAGCATGCTGCGCACCGCCGGGTGCCGGTGCGCGGCCCGGGCGGCGATCATCAGGGTCACGACCGCGCCGGCGGTGACCACGGCCACGGTCACCCGCTGGGCCGTGCTCAGCGACTGCGCGTCCGCCGCGCCGACCAGGGACAGCAGACCGGCCAGACCGACCGTCGCCATGATCGCGCCCCGCCAGGCCGTCGCTCCTGCCCTGCGGCCGACGAACAGCGCGGCCATGGGCAGGGCGAACACGATGGTCAGCGCGCCCAGCGGCTGGACCAGGCTGAGCGGACCGTAGGCCAGCGCCACCACGTGGAGAAGTCCACCGGTACCGTTCAGCGCGACCGCCGCCCACCAGCCCGGCCGGCGCAGCGGAGCGTACTCCTCGCCGGGCGAGGACATCGCGACCTGCTCCTGCACGATCGCCCCGGCCGCGTAAGCGACGGCGGAGACGAGCGACAGGACCACAGAGAACGCGAGGGCGCTCATGAGCTGCTCCTCTGCGCGAGGCGGGGGCCCGGGGCCCGGCGCGGCGAACGGTCGTCATCCATGACCAACACGATGCCCTGTCGGTGTGTTCCCGTCGTCGTCCCTGAGCACGCAATGAGTCCTACTACCGATGGAGTACGAGGGGCCCTCCGTCCTCCCTCAGGCGGGTGACGTACCAGGGATCCCCCTGATCACCGTCCCTGGCTCCCTTGGTATTACTGGCCTTCGTGGACCTCGACCCCGATCTCGCCGCGCTGCGCCCGCTCGGCGGCTTCTTCGCCCTGCACTGCCCTGGAGGCGGCTCGCGAGGGCCGGCCCGGCGGTTGCCGACCCTCGCACGGGTCTACGAGGAGATCCCCCACGAGGAGGTTCCCGGGGCCGCCGCGTCCGACGGGTACGGGGATCCGCTGGGCTTCCGGGTCCGGAAGGTGGTCCGGGCCCTGCGCGCCCCCGAGGAGCGCATCGGCGCGTCCGTGGCGTACCAGGGGCTCACCGCCCGGCTGTGGTCGGTCGCGCTGGGCTGCGCCGTCCTGTACGGGGCCGTCCCGGACCTCGCTCCGGGGCTGCTGCGCTGGGACCCGGACGCGACCGCCCCGGACGACCTGTGGCTGACGGGGGTGCGCCCGCGGCCCGGGGACGCGGCGACCGTGGCCGAGGCGGTCGTCGACGGTCACCTCGAACCCCTGTCGGCTGCCCTGCGGGCCCGTCACCCGGTCGCGGCGGGCCTGTTGCGGGGCAACGCCGGATCCGCCCTGGCCGCGACCGCACGGCTGCTGGAGCAGTGGGCCCGTGCGCACGGCCGCCCCGACGCCGCCGCACGCACGCGTGCCCTCACCGCGGAGCTGTTCGCCCACCCGTTCCTCGCGGACACCGGCACCCTGACCGGCACCGCCTTCCGCCGTCGCAGCTGCTGTCTGTACTACCGGGCGCCCGGCGGAGGGCTGTGCGGCGACTGTTGCTTCACACGAGCCCCGCGCTCTTCCCCACGCGCCCCGTCTGGGTGACCATGAAAGGGAGCCGGTCGCTGAGATAGGGGTTACGGGTGCGAGTGGGATTGCTGACCCGGGAGTTTCCCCCGGACGTGTACGGCGGCGCCGGTGTCCATGTCGAGTTCCTCGCCCGCGAGTTGCGGCAGCTGATCGACCTCGACGTGCACTGCTGGGGCGAGGGCCGCACGGACGGCGTCCTGCGCCACCGTCCCTGGTCCGCGCTGGACGGGGCCAACGACGCGCTGCGCACCTTCTCCGTGGACCTCGCCATGGCGGCCGCCCTCGAGGGCCGCGAGCTGGTCCACTCCCACACCTGGTACGCCAATCTGGCCGGGCATCTCGCCCAGCAGCTGTACGGCGTTCCACACGTGGTGACCGCCCACTCGCTGGAGCCCCTGCGGCCGTGGAAGGCCGAACAGCTCGGCGGCGGCTACGCCCTGTCGAGCTGGGCCGAGCGGAGCGCGGTGGAGGCCGCCGACGCGGTGATCGCCGTCTCCGGCGCGATGCGCGAGGACATCCTCGCCTGCTATCCGGCACTCGCCCCGGACCGGGTGCACGTCGTGCACAACGGCATCGACACCGCGCTCTACCGTCCCGACCACGGCACCGACGCCCTCGCGCGGATCGGCCTCGACCCGGACCGCCCGTTCGTCCTGTTCGTGGGCCGGATCACACGACAGAAGGGCGTGCCCCATCTGCTGCGCGCCGTGCGGGACATCGACCCGGCAGCCCAGGTCGTGCTGTGCGCGGGCGCGCCCGACACCCCCGAGATCGACCAGGAGTTCCGCGACCTCTTCGCCGAGCTGAGCCGGGCCCGGGACGGCGTGCACTGGATCCCCCGGATGCTGCCCCGCCCCGAGGTGATCCAGCTGCTCACGCACGCGGCCGTGTTCGTGTGTCCCTCGGTGTACGAACCCCTCGGCATCGTCAACCTGGAGGCGATGGCCTGCGGCACTCCCGTCGTGGCCTCCCGGGTCGGCGGGATCCCGGAGGTCGTCGAGGACGGCGTGACCGGCAGGCTCGTCGCCCCGGGCGACGGGGACGAGGCCTTCGAGGCGGGCCTCGGCCGTGCGCTGGACGAGGTCCTCGGCGACCCGGCGGCGGCGCGGCGCATGGGCGAGGCCGGACGGGCCCGGGCAGTGGGGGAGTTCGGCTGGGACGCGGTGGCCCGGCGTACGGTCCGGCTGTATGAGGAGATCCTCAAACAGGCGTAGGGAGCCCCGCGCCGGGGCAGCCATGGGTATCTACCACGGTGAGGGGAGCGGTCATGCGTCGTGGAGGGCCATCGGTGCTCGGGATCGTGCTGGCGGGCGGTGAGGGCAAACGTCTGATGCCCCTGACCGCGGACCGTGCCAAACCGGCGGTCACCTTCGGCGGCACGTACCGGCTCGTCGACTTCGTGCTGTCCAACCTTGTCAACGCCGACATCCTGCGGATCTGCGTGCTGACGCAGTACAAGTCGCACTCGCTGGACCGGCACATCACCACCACCTGGCGGATGTCGAGCCTGCTCGGCAACTACGTCACCCCGGTCCCGGCCCAGCAGCGGCTCGGCCCGCGCTGGTACCTCGGCAGCGCCGACGCCATCCTGCAGTCGCTGAACCTCATCTACGACGAGCGGCCCGAGTACGTGGCCGTGTTCGGCGCCGACCACGTCTACCGCATGGACCCGCGGCAGATGCTCACCCAGCACATCGAGAGCGGCGCGGGCGTGACGGTGGCGGGGATCCGGGTGCCGCGCACCGAGTCCTCCGCCTTCGGGGTGATCACTCCCGGCTCCGACGGTCTGACGATCGAGCGGTTCCTGGAGAAGCCCACCGACCCGCCGGGTCTGGCGGACGACCCGGAGTCGGTGTTCGCGTCGATGGGCAACTACATCTTCACGACCAAGGCGCTCATCGAGGCCCTCCAGCGGGACTCCGAGGACGAGTCGTCCGTGCACGACATGGGCGGTTCGATCCTTCCCCAGCTCACCGAGCGGGGCGAGGCCCAGCTCTACGACTTCAGTCAGAACCACGTCCCCGGCGAGACCACCCGCGACCAGGGCTACTGGCGCGACGTCGGCACGCTCGACGCGTACTACGACGCCCATATGGACCTGATCGCCGAACGCCCGGCCTTCAACCTGTACAACCGCAGCTGGCCGATCTACACCCATTCGGGCCAGCTCTCCCCGGCCCGTTTCAACGCCGGCGGCATCGCCAGCGAGTCCATCATCAGCGCGGGCTGCCTGATCCGCGGGCAGGTCTCGCGCTCGGTGCTCTCGCCGGGCGTCCTGGTCGACCCGGGAGCGGTCGTGCAGGGCTCGATCCTGCACGACAACGTGCACATCGGGCGGGGTGCGGTCGTGCGCGGGGCGGTCCTGGACAAGAACGTCGAGGTGCCGCCGGGTGCGACCATCGGCGTGAATCCGGAGCGGGACGCGGAGCTCTACACCGTCTCGAGGGGCGGCGTGATCGCCCTGGGCAAGGGCCAGCGGGTGACGTGAACTTAATGCACTGTTAACTGTGTGTAGTGTGATCGTACTTGACCGTAATCGCTCAGGCGCGGTTGACTGCTGCCTCACTCTCCGTCGACACGAGGCAAGTACGTGACTGCTGATGACCTGCTGGCACCCCTCGACCTGGCGTTCTGGAACCTCGAATCGGCCGAGAACCCCATGCACCTGGGCGCGCTCGGCGTCTTCTCGGCGTGCTCGCCCACCGCCGGCGAGCACGCCGCCGACCTGCTCGCCGCCCGCGCGGCCGCCGTCCCCGGACTGCGGATGCGGATCCGCGACGTGTGGCGGCCCTTCGATCCCACGCAACCCTTCGACCTGCGTCGCTCGCTGGCCTTCGGCGGCGCGACCCGGGAGGCGGACCCCGACTTCGACCCCCTGCACCACGTCACGCTGCACCCGCCCGCCCCCGACTTCCAGTCCGCGGCCGGCCGCCTCATGGAACGGCCCCTGGAGCGCGGCCGCCCGCCGTGGGAGGCCCATGTGCTGCCGGGCCACGACGGCGTGTCCTTCGCCGTGCTCTTCAAGTTCCACCACGCCCTGGCCGACGGCCTGCGCGCCCTGGCGCTGGCCGCCGCCGTCCTCGACCCCATGGACCTGCCCGCACCCCGGCCCCGCCCCGCCGAGCCGCCGCGCAGGCTCCTGCCCGACATGCGCAGCCTGCCCGACCTGGTGCGCGGCGCCGTCTCCGACGTGGGCCGGGCCCTGGACATCGGCGCGTCCGTGGCCGTGCACACCCTGGGCATGCGCCCCACCCCCGCCCTCACCGCCCAGCCCTCCGGCAGGCGCCGCACGGCCGGTGTGGTCGTCGACCTCGACGACGTGCACCGGATCCGCAAGGTCGCCGGCGGCACCGTCAACGACGTGCTGATCGCGGTGGTCGCGGGCGCCCTGCGCCGTTGGCTCGACGAACGCGGCGACGGCAGCGAGGGCGTCGTGCCACGCGCGCTCATCCCGGTGTCCAAGCGCCGGCCGCGCACCGCCCACCCTCAGGGCAACCGGCTCTCCGGGTACCTGACACGGCTCCCGGTCGACGACCCCGACCCGCTGAGCCGCCTGGCCACGGTCCGTGAGGCCATGGACCGCAACAAGGACGCCGGCCCCGGCCGCGGCGCGGGCGCGGTCGCGCTGCTCGCGGACCACGTCCCGGCCCTCGGCCACCGTCTCGGCGGCCCCCTGGTCGGTCAGGCCGCCCGGCTCTGGTTCGACATCCTCGTCACCAGCGTCCCCCTGCCCGGCTTCGGCCTCAAGCTCGGCGGCAACCCGGTCACCGAGGTCTTCCCGTACGCCCCGCTGGCCCGCGGCCAGGCCCTGGCGGTGGCCGTCTCGACGTACCGCGGCCAGGTCCACTACGGACTGGTCGCCGACGCCGAGGCGGTCCCCGACCTGGACCGGTTCGCGTCCGCGCTGACCGCCGAGGTGGAGACGCTCATCACGGCCTGCGGCTCTTGACGGGAACGGGTTTGGAGGAGGGGCCCGGCGCTCCGTAAAATTCCCCGTTCGAAGGCGGGCGCGGTCGGAGCGCCGCACAGGTGAGCAGGGAAGCGGCAGCGCGATGACGGTGACAGAGGACGGCTCGGCGGCGATCGCCGACGAGGTCGTGGACGAGGTCGTGTACGGGCCCGGCATCGACCCGGAGCGGCTCGCGGTGTGCCTCGCCGTGCTCGACGAGCTCGACCAGCTGGACGTCGACCACCCGGACGCGATCGCCGTGCGCCGGGCCACCGCCGGCGTCTACCGCACCGTGAAGCAGCGCCGTCGGCAGGAGCGCCGGGCCGCCAAGACCGCCCACGACAAGGCGGTCACCGAGGCGACCGCCACCGGCTCGGCCCAGCGCATCGACGACGAGACCGAGGGCATCCTCCCGTCGTCCGTCACGCAGGAGGGCCGGATCGCGGGGATACTCCAGCGCCCACGCTCCTGCTACACCTGCAAGACCAGGTACGTCGAGGTCGACTACTTCTACCACCAGCTCTGTCCGGCCTGCGCCGAGCTGAACCGCTCCCGCCGCGACGCCCGCGCCGACCTCACCGGCAAGCGCGCGCTGCTCACCGGCGGCCGCGCCAAGATCGGCATGTACATCGCGCTGCGGCTGCTGCGCGACGGCGCGCACACGACCATCACCACGCGCTTCCCCAAGGACGCCATCCGCCGCTTCAAGGCCATGGACGACTCCGCCGACTGGATGCACCGCCTGGAGGTCGTCGGCATCGACCTGCGCGACCCGGCGCAGGCCGTGGCCCTCGCCGACCGGGTCGCCGAGGCAGGCCCGCTCGACATCCTCGTCAACAACGCGACGCAGACCGTCCGCCGCCTGCCCTCCGCCTACGCGGCCCTGGTCGACGGCGAGAGCGCCCCGCTGCCCGCCGGCGAGCTCCCCGCCCACCACGTCATCGGCGCCTTCGGCTCCGGCGCCGTCGACGGCCTGGCGGCGTTGCCGGCCGGCATCAGCAACCTGGACGCCCAGCAGGTCGCCGACCTCGCCCTGGTCGCGGGCAACGCCAGCGTCGCCCGGCACCTCGACGGCACCGCCATCGACGCAGGCGGCCTGGTCCCCGACGTCGTCGACACCAACACCTGGGTGCAGACCATCGAGCAGATCTCCCCGGTGGAGCTTCTCGAGACCCAGCTGTGCAACTACACGGCGCCGTTCATCCTGATCAGCAAGCTCCGCCCGGCCATGGCCGAGGCCGCCGGGAAGGCGGCGAGCGGGCGCGCGTACATCGTGAACGTCTCGGCGATGGAGGGCGTCTTCGGCCGCGGGTACAAGGGCGCGGGCCACCCGAACACCAACGCCGCCAAGGCCGCGATGAACATGGTGACGCGGACCAGCGCCCAGGAGATGTTCCAGACCGACGGCATCCTGATGACCTCGGTCGACACCGGGTGGATCACCGACGAGCGACCGCACTTCGACAAGCTGCGGCTCGCCGAGGAGGGCTTCCACGCGCCGCTCGACCTCGTGGACGGTGCGGCCCGGGTCTACGACCCGGTCGTGCGGGGCGAGGCGGGCGAGGACGTGTACGGGGTCTTCCTGAAGGACTACGCGCCGGGCAAGTGGTAGCCGGCACGGGCCGGGTGCGGCCGGTCGTGCCCCCACGGCGCGGCCGCACACCGGCGCGGCCGCTGCCCGTCAGGTCGCGGTGCGCGCCCTTCTCACCCGCGTGCCGCCGTCCACCAGCAGGTCCGCGCCCGTGACCCACTCCGCCGCGTCCGACGCCAGCCACAGCACCGCCCTCGCCACGTCCTCCGGCTCCCCGATGCGGGCCAGCGGCAGGCCGGCCGCCGTCGCCTCCTCGCCCGGCTCCCAGACGAACCGTGCCATCTCGGTGCGGACGAGGCCGGGGGAGACCGAGTTGACCCGCACTCCCGGGCCCAGCTCGCCCGCCAGCTGCTCGGTGAGGTGAAGCAGCGCCGCCTTGCTGGTGCCGTAGGCGCCGACGCCCGGGCCGACGTGGCCCGCGCCCTCCGTGCAGATGTTGACCACCGTTCCGCCGTACTCGCGCATCCAGCCGTGCCACGCGCACTGCACCAGCCGCAGCGGCGCCTCGACGTTGACGGTGAACGCCTTCCGCCAGGCCTCCGGGTCGGCGTCCATCAGGGGGCCGTACGGCTGGTTCGTCGCCGCGTTGTTGACCAGGACGTCCAGACGGCCGAACGCGCGCAGACACAGCGCGGTGAGTGCCTCGGGATGACCGGCGTCCGCGACGCTTCCGGCGAGACCGACCCCGCCCAGCTCGGCGGCGGCGCGCCGCACCTCGTCCGGGTTCCGTGCGCTCACGCACACCCGTGCCCCGGCGTCGGCGAGCGCGCGGGCCACGGCCCGGCCGATGCCCCGGGTGGCCCCGGTGACCACGGCGGCCCTACCGCGCAGACCGTTCCGGCCGTACGACGACGTCATCGGCGTACGGTCTCACGACTCATCCTCAATCGACAGCCCTCAGAGGGGAGTTGCGGGCCGCGACCAGTTCCAGCACGGTGCGCCAGTCCTCCAGGACACCCGCGTCGAAAGCGGCCGTCAGGCCGTCCTCGTCGGCCTGGCGCAGGGTGAGAAAGTCGTCGTCCGCGGAGGCGCCGCGCCAGGGGTGCAGACGCACCAGGCGGGCGACCCGGGGGCCGAGCAGCGGCCGTACCGCGTCGGCGGCGAGCGCCGCCCGGCCGCCGGGGTCGGCGGGCCGCAGCAGGTGTCCGACGGGGCGGACCAGCCCGGTGAGCTGGAGCTCCTTGTCCGCGGGGCGACTTCGGCGCAGCAGCGCGGCCGTCCGCAGCGCGTGGTCGTGGAGGTCGACGGCGGGAGCCGGGCCGTGCGAGGCGTCCCGCACGCCCCGGCACGCGTAGAGCAGGTCCATCAGCTCCTCGACGCTGCGCAGCTCCATGCCTCGGTCCTCCCGCGAGACGGCTGTTCGGTACATCAGCAGATCATGGCCTGCTTGCGGCCGGGCGAACGGGACCTGAACGTCGCGGCGGCCGAGCGGCGGGTCGGGCGGCGGGTCGGCGTGGGCGTGTCCCGCTGTACGCCGGACGAGTGAACCCAACAGGTGCATCCGTGTGGAAAAGGGTTCAATTCACCTGCGGGGATACCGGGGTGACTCGCCATGGTTACCCCAAATTTTCAGCCCTATCGAGCGGCACCCCGCTCATTTGGTTACTCTGTAGCGGACGGACAGCAGGACGGAGTGCCACCCACACCCATCGTCCGTCTGGGACACGCCGGTTCACAACGGCCAGCTCTCCTGGGAGTCACCGGCGCAACCGTGTCGCCAACGACTCCAGCCCGACCCGAGGGAGCGTCGAGCGCCGGACCGAAGAATGGCCGGCACGCCCCGAGGGTGACCGACACATAAGGAGTGCGCGGTGACACCGGAGAAGACGAATCGCGAGCAACGCCCCAAGGAACGCCCGGAACGGGCCGGCCGCCGGCCCGGCGAGCTCGGCAGCCTCGACGTGTGGGCCCGTTCCGCCCCGATCCGGCTGGCGGGCTACGAGGACGACCTCGCCGAGCCCCACATCCTGCCCAGCGTGGACTGACCCCGCCCGCGGGATCCCTCGCGATCGCCGACCGCATGGGCGTGCGCAACCGCAGGCCACGCCCATGCAGACCCTCCGGCCCCCGGCCCCCCAGGCTACGGCTCCCGGCCCTCCTAGCTACGGCTCACGGCCCTCCGGCCCCCGCCGACGGCTTCCGGCCTCCGATCCTCCGGCCCCCGCCGACGGCTTCCGGCCCTGAGGCTTCCGGCCCTCCGGGCAACGGTCTTCTCCCCCTGAGCCGGCGGCTTCCGGCCCTTCGGGCAACGGCCTCCCGCCCGACGGCCAACCGCCTGCGGCCCGGCGGCCCGGCGGCCCAGCGGCTCTCGGCCCTCCGCCCGCAGGATCCCCGGCTCCTGCCCCCGGCCCCCGGCCCCCGACCCCTGGTTCTCGCACCCAGTCCAGTGGGGCGGTTCGTCGCCAGGGGTGCAGGTTTTCCAACTGTTCTGCCAGTCGCAGCAGTTCGCCCTCGGTTCCCGGTCGTCCCACCAGCTGTACGGCGGTGGGGGCGCCGGACGGCAGTGTCCCGAAGGGGACCGCCATCGCCGGCCAGCCCGTCAGGTTCCACGGCGGTGTCAGCGGCGAGTAGTTCGTGTTCACCAGGACATTGCGCAGCCAGCCCCGCTCGTGCCACGGTGCCGACCTCGGCGACCGTCGTGCCAGCGCCGGGGTGAGCAGCACGTCGTACCGTGCGAAGAACGGCTCGAGGCGCCGGCGCAGGTCGTCCCGCGCCGAGCCGTCGCGCACCCCCTTCAGGAAGCGTCGCCCGACGGCCGCGTGCACCCGGGTGCGGCGGGTCAGCATTCGCGCGTCCAGGCTCCCGGCGTCCACCGCCGTGCCCGCCGTCCAGTGGGCGAGCGACGTGACGCCCAGCGACAGCGGATAGGGCGGCTCGGCCCGCTCCACGTGGTGTCCCGCCCGCACCAGCACCCCGGCCGCCTCCCGGGCCGCGTCGGCGTACGGCCGGCTCACCGCGACCCCGGCCAGCGGACTGCGCACGGAGACGGCGACCTTGAGCGCGCCGGGCTCCACGGCCCCCGTGACCTCGGTGTCCGCCAGGACCGACAGCATCAGCCGCGCGTCGCCGACCGTCGTCGCGAGCGGCCCGTTCTCCGACATCCCGAACCAGTCGCCCTCCCCGATCCCGGCCGGCACCACTCCGCGGCCCGGCTTGACGGTGACCAGTCCGCAGTTGGCCGCCGGGATGCGCAGCGAGCCCATGCCGTCGTTGCCGAGCGCGACGGGCGTCATCCCGGCGGCGACCGCGGCCGCGCTCCCGCCGGAGGAGCCGCCCGCCGTGCGGGAGGTGTCCCACGGGTTGCGGGCGGTGCCGTGGACGCCCTCCGTGGTGCCGAAGACGCACAGCTCCGGCACGTTGGTCAGCCCCACGACGACCGCGCCGGCCGCCCGCAGCCGGGCCACGGTGACATGGTCGGCGCCGGCCGGCTCCTCCGGCGTCGCGGCCGAGCCCACCCGGGTCGACTCGCCCCGCACCCCGAGGTTGTCCTTGACCGCCACGGGCACCCCGGCCAGCGGCAGTTCGGCCAGATCGGCCCGCGCGCCGACCTCGTCGGCCTCGGCGAGGGCGGCCGCGGCCCGCACCACCCGGAACGCCCCGATCCGTCCGTCCAGTCGCTCGATCCGCGCGAGGTGCTCGGCCACCACCTCGCGAGGCGTGACCTCCTTCGCGCGTACGGCGGCGGCGATCTCTGTGGCGGTCCGGCCGACCCAGCTGGTCACGGCAGCTCCTCAACGTTTCACTACTCGCGAGTACGTAGGAGAACTCTGCCCCGCCGGGAGCTCCGCGTCGACCGTGCGGACGTCTTGCGGGCCGGCGGACGGCCGGGGCGCCGACGAGGTGCAGGCTCCGGCGGCCGGACGACGCCGTCCCCGTCCGGCGACGGCCGTGGTTCAGGGGCTCCTCTGAGCCCTGAGCCATTCCTCCACCTCGCCCACGTGGGCGGCCGCCGCCGCACGCGCCGCCTCCGGGTCGCGGGCCAGCAGGGCGCGGTGGATCGCGGCGTGTTCGCGGCGGGTGCGGGCGAAGGCGCCCTCCTCCCGGCGGCCGCGCCGCACGCGGGCCCGGAAGGTGCGTGAGGAGAGGCCCTCCAGGATCGCCGCCATGGTCTCGTTGCCGGCGGCCTCCGCGACCACGCGGTGGAAGGCCAGGTCGTGCGCGAGGATCTCCTCCGGGTCGTCCGTGGCGTTCATCGCCGCCAGGTGCCCTTCCACGAGGGCCAGTTGGTCCGGGGTGATACGGGCCGCGGCCAGAGCTGCGGCCGTCGACTCCAGGATCCGGCGGACCTCCAGCAGCTCCGCCAGCCGCGGCCCGCGCGACAGGTCGGCGACCACGCCGAACGTCTCCAGGAGGTCCCCGGCCTGGAGCTGCGTGACGTAGACGCCGGAACCGTGCCTGGCTTCCAGCACGCCCAGGGCCGTGAGCGCCCGGATCGCCTCGCGCATCGAACTGCGGGAGATGCCCAGCCGGGCCGCGAGGTCGCGCTCGGTCGGCAGCCGCTGGCCCGGCTCGAGCTCTCCCTCGCCGATCATCGCCTTGATCCGCTCGATGGCGCGCTGCGCCACGGTGCCCTTCGGGGCGGCCGTCCCGCTGAGCGGGGTGTCTTCCACGAGGCCTCTCCTGTCGCCGGTGCGCGGTCCGAAACCGCCGCAGTGGTCGGACCAATTGAGCCGTGAATCCGTCGAAAACGGTATCCGGGGGTGTTGAGAGAGGGAAGTGGTCTGATAAATATGCGGCAGCAACCGCTGTGGCGGCCCGGTGAGACCGGCCGATCGTGCGATGTGTCCGTCCCGGCGGCGACTTCCGGGCCGTCCGACCGCAAGAGCCGGAAGGAGAAGACGACGTGAGCGACTTCGAAGGGCCGACGGCCCCGGCGACGGGGGACGCCGTCGGCCGCCCGGCGAGCCCGCCGTCCGGCGCCGCCGTCCGCGTCGCGCTCGCCGTCGGCGGCGGGGCGCGGGGCCCGCGGCTCGGGCCGGCGCAGCGGTGAACCGCCTCGGACGCAGCGCCGTCCTCGTCAGCCCCCTCGGCCTCGGCGGCGCCGCCATCGGGAACCTCTACACGGAGGTCGGCGAGGAGCAGGCGCACGCGACGGTCGCCGCCGCCTGGCAGCAGGGGATCCGCTACTTCGACACCGCGCCGCACTACGGCCTCGGCCTGTCCGAGCGCCGGCTCGGCGCGGCCCTGCGCGAGCACCCCCGCTCGCACTACACGGTCTCCACCAAGGTGGGCCGCCGGCTGCAACCCTGCGACGAGGGCGGCGACGACCTCGCCAACGGCTTCGCCGTGCCCGCCACGCACCGCCGGGTGTGGGACTTCAGCGCCGACGGCGTTCGCCGCACCCTGGAGGCGAGCCTGGAGCGCCTCGGCCTGGACCGGGTGGACGTCGTCTACCTCCACGACCCCGACGACCACGCCGAACAGGCCTTCCGAGAGGGCTACCCGGCGCTGGAGAGACTGCGCCGCGAAGGCGTCGTCGGCGCGATCGGCGCCGGCATGAACCAGGCGGAGATGCTCACCCGCTTCGTCCGGGACACCGACGTCGACGTGGTGCTGTGCGCCGGCCGGTACACGCTGCTCGACCAGCGGGCCCGGGCCGAGCTGCTGCCCGCCGCCGTCGAGCGGGGCGTGTCGGTGGTGATCGGGGGCGCCTTCAACTCCGGCCTGCTCGCCGATCCCACGCCCGGCGCGACCTACGACTACACGCGCGCGCCCGCCGGGCTGCTGGAGCGGGCGCTGCGCATGAAGGAGATCGCCGACCGGCACGGCATCAGCCTGCGGGCCGCCGCCCTGGCCTTCTGCTCCGCCCACCCGGCCGTCGCGAGCGTGCTGGTCGGCACGCGCTCGGCGGACGAGGTGCGCGACTGCGCCGCACAGTTCGCCACCCCGGTGCCCGCCGCCTTCTGGCAGGAGTTGCGGGACACCGGCCTGTCCGTTCACGAGGAGCCGTCATGAGGGTCGCCCTGCACACCAAGGTCCGCGCGGACCGCATCGCCGAGTACGAGGCCGCCCACCGCGAGGTGCCGGTCGAGCTCACCGACGCCATCCGGGCCGCCGGCGCCACGTCCTGGACGATCTGGCGCAGCGGCACGGACCTGTTCCACGTCCTGGAGTGCGCGGACTACGCACGGCTCCTCGCCGAGCTGGAGAAGCTGCCGGTCAACGTGGTCTGGCAGGCCCGGATGGCCGAGCTGCTGGACGTGGCGCACGACTACTCCGACGAGGGCGCCGGCGCCGGCCTGCCCGTGGTCTGGGAGCTGCCGTGACCGTCGACGCGCACCAGCACGTCTGGGACCTGTCGGTCCGGGACCAGGACTGGATCGCCGAAGGAAGTCCGCTGCGACGGGACTTCACCGTCGCCGACCTCGTTCCCGAGGCCCGCGCGGCCGGAGTCGACCGCACGGTCCTGGTCCAGACGGTCACCGTCGCCGAGGAGACGCCCGAGTTCCTCGCCCTGGCGGCCGGGAACGAGCTGATCGCGGGCGTCGTCGGCTGGACGGACCTCACCCGCGCCGACGTCGCCGACGAACTGGCCCGGCTCCGGGAGCTCCCGGGCGGCCGGTTCCTCAAGGGCGTCCGGCACCAGGTGCAGGGCGAGTCCGACCCGCGGTGGCTGCTGCGGGAGGACGTACGGCGCGGGCTCGCCGCCGTCGCCGACGCCGGTCTCGTCTACGACCTGGTGGTGCTGCCCCACCAGCTCCCGGCCTGCGCCGCTGCGGCCGCGGCCCTGCCCGAACTCACCTTCGTCCTGGACCACCTGGGCAAGCCGCCCATCGCCTCCGGCGCGCTGGAGCCCTGGGCCGCCGACGTCCGGGCCCTCGCCGCCCTGCCGAACACGGTGTGCAAGCTCTCCGGCATGGTCACCGAGGCGGACCCCGACGCGTGGCGGGTCGACGACCTGCGGCCGTACACGGAGACCGTGCTGCAGGCCTTCGGAGCGGACCGGCTGATGTACGGCTCGGACTGGCCGGTATGCACCCCCACCGCCTCCTACAAGGACGTCCTGGACATCGCACGGCAGTTGACCGACCCGAGCGACCACGACCAGATCTTCGAGACCACGGCCGTGCGCGTCTACGGCCTGTGAGCCGTCCCCGCCAGGCGGGTCGGCGGCAGGTACTCGCGCACATACGTCCGCTGCCAGCACGCGCCCGTCTCCCGCAGCTCCCGCCAGGTCGTGTACCGGTAGCGGAAGAGGCGGGCGCGGACGTGACGCGGGGGCCGGTCGGGCGGGAACGGCGAGCGGCGCAGCAGCTTCAGCGTGTCGCGGTCGTTCTCCAGCAGCCGTTCCACCAGCGCGGCGAACCACGTCCCGGCGTAGGCGGGGGAGAGCGCGGCGAACCACATCATCCAGTCCAGGCGCAGATGGTAGGGGGCGAACTGGCGCGGCCAGTGCCGGGGGTCGCCCGGCTTGCCCCGGAACTCGTACTCCCGCCAGTCGGAGTCCTCGTGCGGGACGTCGTCGAGCGTGCCCTCGACGACCACCTCGTAGCGGATCCGGCTGACGCTGCCGAACGCGCCGTAGGTGTTGACCAGGTGCAGCGGATCGAAGGAGCGGTTCATCACCTGGCGGCGGGACAGCATGTTGACCACCGGGTGGTAGCTGAGGAACAGCAGCAGGGCGGCCACGGCGAGGACCACGATCTCGAACCACATCGGTGTGGCGGGGGTCGGGTGGTCGCCGGAGGGCAGGGCCAGCGCGGGCACCGCCAGGACGACGGTGATCCAGTTCAGCCACGAGAAGTTGCCCGACAGCACCAGCCACAACTGGGTCAGGATCATCAGGGAGGCGGCCGCCGTCGCGACCGGCTGCGGGGTGAACAGCAGGAACGGCACGACGAGTTGGGTGAAGTGGTTCGCGGCGGCCTCGGCGCGGTGCAGCGGCTTCGGCAGATGGTGGAACCACCAGCTCAGCGGGCCGGGCATCGGCTGGGTCTCGTGGTGGTGGTAGAGGCACGTCAGCTTCCGCCAGCACTCGTCGCCCCGCATCTTGATCAGACCCGCGCCGAACTCGACCCGGAACAGGATCCAGCGCAGCAGGAACAGCACGACGATCGGCGGGGCCACCTCGTCGTTGCCGAGGAACACGGCGAGGAAGCCGGTCTCCAGCAGCAGTGACTCCCAGCCGAACGAGTACCACGTCTGCCCGACGTTGACGATCGACAGGTACAGCGCCCACGGCGCCAGCCACAGCGCCATCGCCGCCCAGAGCGGCAGCAGGCCGTCCGCTCCCGCCAGCAGCGCCGCCGACACCGCGCAGCCCGTCCAGGCGCAGGCCGCGAACAGCCGGTCGGAGTAGCGCAGATGGAACAGGCTCGGCGCCCGCCGGAAGGGCACCCGCTCGACGAACCGGGGCACCGGCAGCATCCCGCGCTCACCGAGCAGAGCCCGGAACTGCAGGGCAGCCGTCAGGAACGCGACCAGATACACGCCGGCCAGGGCCCGCTGGAAGACCAGCCGGCTCAGCCAGTACTCGGGTGCGGTGAACCAGTCCACGGCCGTGCGCTCCTCTTCTCACTCCCGCCCCGTCACTGTGGGTGCTCGGGTCCTCCACTTGCGTGACCGCGGTGGGTGCAGCAGACAATAGTGGGCGAATCACCTCAGGGGGATGGACCGAGACGATGCGGGAGAACGTGGTGCGACTACCCACTGCCACTGCCCTCACCGCCTGCGCGCTCTCGGCGGCGCTCCTCGTCGCCGGCCGCGGCGGTGACGGCGGGAAGTACACGATGCCTGGCCCCGAAGCCGTCATCCCGGCCGCGGAGGGGCGCACCGTCTTCGCCGACCCCCTCACCGGCCTCCTGTCGGACGACGGCGCCGACGCCGACTCCGCCCCGGAAGCGGAGGCGGACCCCGGCTCCGGCGAAGACGCCGGTTCCGCGGAAGGGGACGGTTCCGACCTCGACCGCGGCGCCGACCCGGGCGCCGTCGGCCCCGAGACCGTCCCGGAGATCCCCGACGTGCCCGACGGCGGCGGGCTGATCCCCGACGGCCCCGACGAGTCCGACGGGCTCGACCCGTCCGACCCCGTCTTCGGCAGTCCCGTCGACGCCGTCATCGGCTGACCCGGCCGCAGGCCCACGCTCCCCGGTCGAAGAATCGGGCAAATCCTGGCAAGGTGGCCCCATGGCTGATCGGGGAGCGAGTGCCCTGTCACCGCCGGACGAGTGGCCCGCCCACCCGGATCCGATCCTGGCGCTCAACGGGATGGGCAGCTTCGACTGGGACCTGGACTCGGGGCTGTTCCACATGGACGCCCGAGCCCACGAGATCTTCGACCTCAGCCCCGGCGAATACGACGGTGACCCGGCCACCCTCTCGGCGCGGGTCCCGCCGAACGAGGCCATGCGCCTGGACGCCCTCGTCGCCCAGGCGATCAAGGACGGCAGCGAGAACTACGGCGCCTACTTCCGTCTGCGGCTGCGTGCCGGCACCCTGCGCTGGACCCACACCCAGGGCTACATCCGCCGCGACGAGACCGGCCGCCCGCGCCGCATCGTCGGCATCGTGCGTGACGCGACCGACGAGCTCGGCGACCTCGCCGCCCGCCGCGACGAGGACACCCTCGACGACGCGCGCCGCGAGCAGACCAACGTCGTCCAGCTCACCACGGCCGCCCTGGCGCACGCCCGCACCGTGCAGGACGTCATCGACGTCCTCAAGGACACCCACGGCCTCACCCACCTGGGCGCGACGAGCCTGGTCATGGGGCTGGTCGAGGCGGGCCGCATCCGGATGGTCGCCGAGGGGCCCGAGGGCAGCTTCGTACCCGGCACGCTCGTCACCCGGATCGACGAGCCCTACCCGATGAGCGAGGTCGTCCGCACCCTCACCCCGCGCTTCATCGAGTCGCCGGAGGAGTTCGCCGGCGGCTACCCCGTCCTGTGGCCGCACCTCACCGACCTGAAGATCACCTCGGCGGCCTATCTGCCGCTCATCGTGCAGGCCCGCCCGATCGGAGCGATGGGCCTGCTCTACAGCGACCGTCACGGCTTCACCCCCGAGGAGCGCAACATCCTCGTCGCCCTCGGCAGCAGCATCGCGCAGAGCCTGCAACGGGCCATGTTCTACGAGCAGGAGAAGGACATCGCCCAGGGCCTCCAGGAGGCCATGCTGCCGCGCACCATCCCCAGCGTGCCCGGGGCCGACGTCGCCGTCCGCTACCGCGCCGCCACCATCGGCGGCTCCCACGGCCGCGACATCGGCGGCGACTGGTACGACCTCATCCCGCTGCCCGGCGGCCGGGTCGGCGCCGTCATCGGTGACGTCCAGGGCCACGACACCCACGCGGCCGCCGTCATGGGCCAGCTGCGCATCGTCCTGCGGGCGTACGCCGCCGAGGGGCACCCGCCGCCCACCGTGATGGCCCGCGCCTCCGTCTTCCTGCACGAACTCGACACCGACCGCTTCGCCACCTGCCTGTACGCGGAGGCCGACCTGACCACCGGCGTCGTCCAGGTGGTGCGCGCCGGGCACATCGACCCCCTGCTGCGCGGCCCCGACGGCGCCTGCCGGCGCATCCCGGTGCCCGGCGGTCTGCCGCTCGGCCTGTCCGCCGAGTTCGGCAGCCTGGAGTACCCGGTCGGCACCGTCGAACTCGACCCCGGCCACACCCTGCTGCTGTGCACCGACGGACTCGTCGAGCAGCCCGGCGCCGACGTCGACGACGGCATGCTCGCCCTCGCCGCCTTCATCTCCGCCGGCCCCGACGACGTGCGCACCCTCGCCGACCAGCTGATCGACGTCGCCGAGGAGCGCGGCGGGGACGACGACGTGGCCCTGCTCCTGCTGCGCCGGCGCGGCCCGGACGGCTCGCGGGCGGGCAACCGGCTCCAGCAGCACGTGGCGCCCGGCGACCCGGAGGCCCTCGCCGAGGCCCGGCACATGATCCGCGCCGCCGTCCGCGCCTGGGGCTCCCGGGACCGCTCCGACGAGATCGAACTCGTCGCGGACGAACTGATCACCAACGCGCTCATGCACACCGAGGGCGCGGCGATCGTCACCCTGCGGGCGCTCACCGGCGGCGAACGCCGGCTGCGCGTTGAGGTCGAGGACTCCTCCAGCGCCCTGCCGCGACGCCGTGAGGCGGGCGAGTCGGGCGTCTCCGGGCGGGGCCTGATGCTGGTGGACCTGCTCACCGACGCGTGGGGCGTGGAGGCGCGCGGCGGCGGCAAGTGCGTGTGGTGCGAGTTCGCGGTGCCGGCGCCGGACCGGCCCTGACGCCGCACCGCGAGGCAATGTCCGTCCCGGATGGCACTCTGGACGTATGCCGGAACTTCCCGAGGTCGAAGCGCTGAAGGACTTCCTGGCCGAGCATCTCGTCGGCCACGAGATCGTGCGGGTGCTGCCCGCCGCGATCAGCGTGCTGAAGACGTACGACCCGCCCGTCACCGCCCTGGAGGGCCGGCGGGTCACCGCCGTGCACCGGTACGGCAAGTTCCTCGACCTGGCGACCGGCGACGGCCCGCACCTGGTCACGCACCTGGCCCGCGCGGGCTGGCTGCACTGGAAGGACCGCCTGCCCGACGGACCGCCCCGCCCCGGCAAGGGCCCCCTCGCCCTGCGGGTCGCCCTGGAGACGGGGGAGGGCTTCGACCTGACCGAGGCCGGCACCCAAAAGCGGCTCGCGGTGTACGTCGTCGGCGATCCGCAGCAGGTTCCCGGCGTGGCCCGCCTCGGCCCCGACCCGCTGGCCGCCGACTTCGACGAGGCCCGCTTCACCGCGCTCCTCGCGGGCGAGCGCCGCCGGCTCAAGGGGGCCCTGCGCGACCAGAGTCTGATCGCGGGGGTCGGCAACGCGTACAGCGACGAGATCCTGCACGCGGCGAGGATGTCCCCTTTCAAACTCGCGGCGTCCTTGACCCCGCAGGACGCCCACATCCTCTACGAGGCCCTGCGCACGACGCTCACGGAGGCGGTCGAACGCTCGCGGGGCCTGGCGGCGGGGCGTCTGAAGGCCGAGAAGAAGAGCGGTCTGCGCGTCCACGGCCGCACCGGCGAACCCTGCCCGGTCTGCGGCGACACCATCAAGGAGGTCTCCTTCAGCGACTCCTCGCTCCAGTACTGCCCCACCTGCCAGACGGGCGGCAAGCCGCTGGCCGACCGGAGGATGTCCCGGCTGCTGAAGTAGTCACCAGTAGGGGCTGCCCGCCAGATAGGCGACCAGCGTGAGCAGGGCCAGGACCAGGGCCGGGACAGCCAGCCCCTTGGCGACCGAGGTCAGACTCCGGGTGCCGCTCGCCGCCGAAGCCGCGTACCGTGCGCGCCGCGTTCTCAGGTCGTGGCGGGCGAGCGCACTGACGACGAGGGCCAGCGCGGCGGTGATCAGGGACACGGTCAGCAACGGCAGCGCTCCCTGGTCGTGGACGTTCTCCTCGACGTTGCCCGTCAGCCCTTCGCCGCTCCGGTCGACGACGGCCACCACGGCCGCCCGGACGGCCAGGATCACCGTGACGACCGCGGTGGCCGCGAGGGCGAGGGCGGCGCCGGCGAGAGCGGGGGCGACGCGGGACAGGGGCGGAGTGCGGCCCGTCGTCCGCTCCCGGTCGGCCTGCTCCCTCTCCCGGTCGGCCTGTTCCCGGTCGGCGCGCTCCCCCTGCTCCGTCTGCTTGTCGTCCTGTTCCCTCTGCGCCCGGCCGGTCTGCGCCGTGCGCCGCTGTTCCCGAGTCGCCTGCTGCGCGCTCTGCCGGTGCGGGTCCGTGCGGTCCGTGCTCGCCCCGTGCGCGAGCGTTCGGGTGCCCTCCGTCGAGGCCGGCGTCCCGTCCGCTTGCGGCCCGGCGTCCGAGGGCGCGATGACCAGCGGGTCCTGGTCGTGGGCGGACTCGTCCGCCGGCTCATCGGCGCCGCTCGGGGCCCGGGAGGGCGACGGACCCACCACCGCCTCGACGTGGACCACCGCCTCGTCGGCCACACCCTTCAGCGCGATCTCACCGGACAGGTGCCCCTCGGTGCTGGTGTCGACGCGGACCGTGAAGCCGTTCGCGGTCGGCTCGACCCGCAGCCATGACTGCGCGGGCTGGGCCACACAGTGACGGGCCAGCGGTGGGCCGTTCATGGTGACGGTCTTCTCCTGAAGGGGCGAGCCCTTGGGCACCAGGCCGAAGTCCAGACGGTCCGGGGAGGGCGCCAGCCGGATGTCGTGCAGCGCGCGGCTCGCCTCGTCGGCTATCTGCCGGATGTCGTTGCGCGCGACGTCCTCCAGAGCCTGACGGGCCCCTTCCGCCAGGGGCAGGGACTCGTTCTGGAGGCGGGAGTGCAGCTCCAGCACGGCGCCCTGCCGCGTGAAGGCGTTGTCGCTGTTGACGGCGGCGAGCAGGGAGGACGGGGACGGGAGGGCGGCGATCTTGATGCGGCCGCGCCGGCTGTGCGCGAGATGCAGCTCTCCCTGCATCTCCACCGTCTTGCTCGGGGTCTGGTTGGGGTTCTGTTCCTGTACGTGCTCGAAGACGTAGTCGTAGAGGTCGTCCAGGGAGACCTCGCCGTCCGCGTCGAGGTCGGCCTCGCCGGTCGCCAGGCCCTCGACCACCGCGTGCGTGAACACCGAGGGCCGCGGGGCGGAGTTCTCGGCGAGCTCGTCGCCCTCGAAGGCGAACTCCATGGAGTTGGACGCCGTGATGACGGCCCAGCCCCGCCCGCCGGGCGGCTTGTCCTTGGCGAACGACTCCAGGACGTTGACCGCGCCGGACGCGCGCACGGACGTCGAACCCCGGGAGAAGGCCCCGCCGTAGCAGCAGTCGAGGAACAGGACGGTCCGGCCGGCGCGGGTGCGGGACATGCACCCACGGACGAAGTGGGCAGGGATCGCCGTGGCGTCCAGCAGCCGGGGCTCGGTGTCGCTGGCGGCGAAGTACAGTTCGCCGGACTCGCTCTTGAGGCCGTGACAGGAGAAGTGCAGCACCAGCGTGTCGTCGCGGCGGCGGTCGCTGAAGAAGCCCTGGATGCGCCTGCGCATGGTGTCGGCCGGCGCGTTGCTCACGACGTCCACGTCGAAGTCGCCGATCTGCGGATCCTCAAGCACCCCGGCGAGTGCGGCGGCGTCCTGGGCCGGGGCCTTGAGCCTCTTCAGCCCCTGGTCGGCGTAGCGGTCGTTCGCGATGATCAGCGCGTGTCTGGCGGTCGTCATGGCGGGGCTCCGGCCGTGGAGTGCCGTTGGAGGAAGATCTCGAACGCCTGGGCCACCTGTTCGTCGGTCGCCTCGGAGATCTCCAGTACGTCGTCGTCCAGGGTCAGGTGCAGGGAGGGCCGGGAGTCCCGGCAGCGGCCGCGCCAGTCGCGGATCGCGTCCAGGACCTGCCGCAGCCCCGTGATCGTGCTGCCCAGACTCACCAGGAGGGCCCCGATGGCGGCCACCTCCACGACCCGGGCGCCGGGCGGGGCCTCCTCGCCGGGCACGGACGTGACGTCCTCCACGTCGAGCCGGAGCAGTTCCTCGCGCAGATGGCCGGTCAGTTCCTCGACGTCCTCGACGTCCGCGCTCTCCTCGGTCACGAGGATCTGCAAGGTCTTGTCCACCGGGGCGGCCCCCTTCGGCGATACGCACAGGGGCGGCGCGGAGTCGGACGGTCGGTGGCTCCGCGTCCGCGTCCACCCCCTATTTTCCGCCGCCCGTCGCACGGTCGCAAATCACCGAGCGACGAGGAAGGCGGGTGGGAGCGGGCCCGGAAACATGCGCGGTACCGGCGTCGACACGAAGTGACCTGAACTCACTTCGGTGCGACGTCAGTGGGCTTCGAGCGTCACCAGGTGTTCGCCGGAGGCCGTGCGCAGTTCGTAGCGGGCGATCTCGTCGGGGTGCAGGGCGGCCGCCCCCTGCATGGTGTTGGGGCGGGCGTCGTGCCGGGGAACGATCCAGCTGGTGACCGTCTGCTCGGAGCCGTCGCGGCCGATGGCGATCAGGCGGCAGGACCGGGGGCCCGCGCCGTCCTTGACCTGCAGCTCGACATGGCTGCCCCAGGCCTCGTCCTCGGTGGTGATCTGCGCCCACACCCCGGACTTCTCGTCCGTGGCGGTGACCCGCACGGCGTTCTCGCCGCCGTCGCTCCCGCCGGCCATCATGGCGAGCACGGGGGAGGCCAGGGCGACCACCACCGAGGCCGCCACCGCGTACAGCACGCGCCGGCGCACGGCCCGATGCCGGGCCGCCACCTCGGCGAGCAGCCGGTCGAGCAGCTGCGGGCCGGGGCCGGCGAAGGGGTGCACGGCGCGCGGGGTGGCGCGCCGGTAGAGCATCATCTGTCGTGCGGTGGGCCCGAACTCGGTGACCTGTGCCGCACACTGAGGACACTCCATGAGGTGGTCCTCGAAGCGGAAGGCTTCCGTTTCGTCCAGCACGCCGAGCGCGTACGCGCCGACGTCGCGATGCCTTTCCAGGGACCTCATGCCGAAACCTCGTGCCGTTGAGTGCCAGTGGGGTTACTCCTTGCTCCCACCGGTACGCACCCGGCAGACGAATCACTCAAGCCACGTACCGAATCGTGACCCAGATATTCGGAGCGGTCCGCCTCGCGGATTGGTGCGAATCTAAAAAAGATGAATCGCCAGGTGGCCGAGAGGCAGCCCGAGCTGCCAGGCGGGCGTCCAGACCTTGGGTCCCTCGTCCTCGCCGGCCGGCGAACCGCCCGGCACGGCGTTGAGGTCGGGGGCGAGCAGCTCCGTCTCCTCCAGCCAGCGCCAAGCCGCGGCCGCCAGTTCGAGATCGGGAGCGGGGCCCTCCAACTGGGCGGCTTCGGTCCTCAGTTGAGACATACGTTCGTCGACCCAGTTCTGCCACGGCTGGTCGTACGCCGTGAGCGAAAGCCAGGTCTCCAACTGGGTGACGACCCGGATGCCGGGCAGCTCTCCGTCGGTGTCGGACAGGAAGATCGTCAGCGCCAGGGCGTCGCGCCCGGCGCGGAACTCGAAGGACGTCGGCGGCATCAGATCGCCGGTCCGCAGCAGTTCGTCGGCGATGTACTCGGCGTACAACCAGGCCATGGGGACGGTGAGTTCACCGCCGTCGGTGCCGTCCGTGCTCTGGTGACCTCTGTGCAGCATCCCTTCCTGCCTTCCTCCGGTGCTTGCGCGTCGCCCGCTGCCGGGACCCCAGTCCGGAACACGGATGAGTACACCCGATTACTCAATGGGGGTCCTCGGCAAGGCGCTTTACGGAGGCTTGACCCGACCGTGGGTTTCAGTGCAGGTCGGCCGCGTATCCCGGAAGCACCCGGCGCAGGGCGCGCAGCGCGTAGTAAGCGCGCGACTTCACGGTACCGGGCGGAATTCCGAGCGTTTCGGCGGCCTCCGCCACACTCGCCCCTTGGAAATACACCAGCACCAGGACTTCACGGTGCTCCGGAGTGAGTGTCTTCACAGCCTCGCGGACATCGAGGGCGGCGGCCGCCCGCTCGGCGTGGTCGGCGCAGACGGGCGCGTTCTCCAGGACGGCGTCGCCGACCTCGGGCGGCCGCGCCTGCCGGGCCCGCCGCGCGTCGATCGCGAGCCGCCGGCCCACGGTGAGCAGCCAGGGCCGTACGGAGTCGAAGGCGTCGGCGCGCAATGCCTCTGGGTGCTGCCAGGCACGCACCAGGGTCTCCTGGACCAGGTCCTCGGCGCGCTGGCGGTCGCCGTCGCACAGCCTCAGCAGCAACGCGAAGAGCGGCCGGCCGTGCTCGCGCTGCAGCGCGGCGAGCTCGTGCTCGGCGGTCGTCGTTCCGGCATGGAGGGCGGTTCCGGCGGTCATGGGCGTATGGCACCCCAAGGGGCCGGTTCGGGACAGGGTGCGCACAGGGGTCTGCGGCGGACGGTCGATCGCGTCGACGAACGGTTCGACGAACGGTCCGGCTACGCCGATCGCGGGCATCGGTGCTGGACGAAGGGAGTGCCGGGGCGGTCCACCGTCGTCGATGGACTAGTAGTGATGCGTGCGTAAATATGACAATCCATGTGAATCGGGGTGATCCGGTGCTCGCACGCAGACACCAAGTGGCCCTGGTCCTGACGGCCGTTCTCGCGTCGGCCGCCGCCTGCCAGGCCCACGACCAACGGCCGGCCGCCCGGCCCGGCCGCCCGGCGCCGTCCGCCGCCCGCGGCTTCACCCTCGTCGCCACCGGCGACGTCCTCCCGCACACCACCGTCATCGACCGCGCCCGCTTCGACGCCGGCGGCGCCGGCTACGACTTCCGCCCCATGTTCGAGGGCGCCAAGTCCGTCGTCGCCCGGGCGGACCTGGCCCTGTGTCACATGGACGCGGTGTACGGAGCGAACGGCGCCCCCACCGGCCCTTCCGCAGTGGCCTCCGTGACCTCCCCGCCCGAGATCGCCGGGGCCCTCGCGGCCACCGGCTACGACGGCTGCTCCACCGCCTCCGACCACAGCCTGGACGACGGCCCCGACGGCGTGCGGCGCACCCTCGACGCCCTGGACGCCGCCCGTGTGCGGCACGTGGGCACCGCGCGCACCGAGGCCGAGGGCAACTCGGTCACGCTCCTGCGCGCGGGCCCGGCGAACGTCGCCCACCTCGCCTACACCTACGGCACCGACGGCCACCCCCTCCCGCCGGGACAGCCCTGGACCGTCGGCCTCATCGACGAGAACCGGATCCTCGCCGACGCCAAGGCCGCCCGGAAGGCGGGCGCCGACGTGGTCGTCGTCTCCCTGCACTGGGGCACCGAGTGGCAGGACGCCCCGGACGACCGGCAGATCGCCCTGGCCCGCACGCTCACCGCCTCGCGCACCGACGGCCGCCCCGACGTCGACCTGATCGTCGGCGCCCACGCCCACGTGCCGCAGGCCTACGAGAAGGTCAACGGCACCTGGGTGGTCTACGGAATGGGCGACCAGATCGCGGGCGAGATGTTCAACCGCCAGGGCCTTCAGGACGCGCGCGCCAGCCAGTCCACCGTCGCCCGCTTCACCTTCGTCCCGCCCGTCCGGCCCGGCGGCCGCTGGGAGGTGCGCAAGGCCGAGTTCGTGCCGCAGATGTACGACATCGACGCGGGCCGGGTGGTCGACCTCAACCGGGCCCTCGCCCAGGGCGCCGGAGTCCAGGGCGTGCGCGACCGCATCAAGGCCGTCGTCCTCAGCCGGGGCGCGGCCGCGGACGGGCTGGTGATGGGGGAGTAGGAACGTTCCGCCGCGGCGGGGACGACGGGAGTGACGCCGGTGCTACGGCACCACGGTCACCGGCCAGCGCCCCGCCTTCACCAGCCGCACCGCGACGGACCCGACGATCCGGTGCCCGGCCTGTTCGGAGGCGCCCACCACCACCGCGTCCGCCCTGAGCTCGTCCGCCGCCTTCACCAGACCGCCGTAGGGGTCGCCGCGGAAGGTGTGGAACTCCCAGCGCACGTCGAATATCCCCCGGGTCCGCTCGGTGGCCTCCCGGATCTGCGCGACCAGGTCCTCGGCGATCGCGTCGGTCGTCTCCGCGACCGGCGCCCCGAACGCCGCGCCCGCGGCCAGCACCGGCTGCACGTACACCACGGCGAGCAGCGCGTGCTGGCGGCGGGCCAGACCGGCGGCGTAGGCCGCCGCCCGCAGCGAGGAGTCGGAGCCGTCCACCCCGGCGAGGATCACCTTGGGGCCGTCCGTGCCCCGCTCGAACTGGTGGGCCGGCTGCTGCGAGTGCTGTTCCGTCACGGCCCGAGGCTATCGGAAGCGCCAGGTCCGGCCGGTGGGCGGGCTCCTCGACGGGCGGTGCGCCCCGGGTGGTTCCTACAGTCGAGACACGACAAGGGCGAACCCACCGTCTTCGTCGCCTCCTGGCGGCTCACCGGCAAATGTCCGCGGCCGCTGCCCGACGAGCGCCGCGGCCTGACCGACCCCGAGGCCAAGGTCCGCATGCGCTACCTCGACCTGGTCTCCAGCCCCGCAGCCCGCGACGTGGTCCGCGCCCGCTCCACCGCCGTGCAGGCCCTGCGCCAGGGACTGCTGGAGCGCGGATACCTCGGCAGCGGCGCTCCGACCGCGCCGGCGTCCCCTACACCCCGGACGACGGCCGCGGCGACGTCGTCCTGGAGACGTACGAGCGACTCGTCGAGGACAGGACCCGACTTCCCACCTTCTACAAGGACCTTCCCACCGACGTCTTCCCGCTCACCCGGCAGCACCGCGTCGACCCCCGCCTAACCGAACGCTGGGACCTCGTCGCCTTCGGCACCGAACTCGGCACCGCCTGCTCCGAGTTGACCGACCCGGTCGAGCAGGCGTCGGCGGCTCACCGAGCAGTCACTGCTGGCCGCGGGCGGCGACCCGGAGGCGATGAACTCGACGAGGACTTCCTCGACGCCCTCGAGTGCGCCATGCCCCCGACCGGCGGCCTCGGCATCGGCGTCGACCGCCTGGTCATGTGCCTCACGATCCGCGAGACCCTGCCGTTCCCGCTGGTACGGCGCCGCTGACCGCCCCCGGGCGCGTCCCGGGGCCCGGCGTGCCCGCGACTGCGCCGGGCGGGTGGAATCGTGCCGCCGGTGCGGTGTCGGTGTGGTGGGCCGGGGTCCGGCCGGGCGAGTGATGACTGCATGAAGAAGGAGCAGTTGTTCACGCGCCGCCGGGCGTTGCTCGCCGGCGCGGCAGCCGTCGGAGCGGTCGGCACGGCCGGAGTGTTCCTGTGGGGCGAGGACGGCGAGCAGGTCGAGGCCGCCCCCGCCGCGGGCGCCCTGCCGCGCAGTCTCCCGCTCAAGCCCTCCGCCTACCGCCTCCAGCCGCTCACCGGCTACGGCCCGCCGCGCATCGGGCCCGGCCGCACCCCGGTGCGTCACGAACCGCTGCTGAGGATGACCGGCCGCGGCCGCACCATGGTGCTGACCTTCGACGACGGACCCGATCCCCGCTACACGCCCGGCATCCTCGACACGCTCGCCGAGTACGACGTGCGCGCGATGTTCTTCGTGTGCGGGGAGATGGCGGCCCACCACCCGGACCTGCTGGCGCGGATGACCGACGAGGGGCACGTCGTCGGCAACCACACCTGGTCCCATCCCCTGCTCACCCGGCTGACCCGGCGCCGGATCCGCTGGGAGATGTCCCGCACCAGCGACGTCATCGAGGAGGGCTGCGGCGAGCGGCCGCGTTGGTTCCGCGCCCCCTACGGCGCCTGGAACCGCGCCGTCTTCCAACTCGGCGCCGAACTGGGCATGGAACCGCTCGCCTGGACGGTCGACACGCTCGACTGGACCACCCCGGGCGCCGGCGCCATCGTCGACCGGGTCGAGCGGGGCGCCGGCCCCGGCGTCGTGGTGCTCTCGCACGACGCCGGGGGCGACCGCTCGCAGAGCGTGCGGGCACTGCGCCGGTATCTGCCGCAGCTCCTGGACTCCGGCTACCACATCAGCGTGCTGCGCCGGCAGTACACCTGACGCGGGCGCCCCGCCCGCCCGGTCCGGGAGCCGCTCAGCGGACCTCGGCCAGGCGGGCGAAGGCGACGACGTTCCCGTCGTATCCGTTCGCCTTGGAGAAACCGCCGCCGCAGGTGATCACGCGCAGTTCGGGGGCGCCCTTCGAGGCGTAGACGCGGTCGCCGGGGAAGTTGTTCTTCTCGAAGACCTCGATGCCGTAGATCTCGAAGATCGCGGTCTTTCCGTCCTTGCGCGAAATTTCGACGCGGTTTCCCCTCTTGAGGGCGCCGAGTCCGTAGAACACGGCGGGGCCCAGCTTGTTGTCGACATGGCCGACGACCACCGCGGTCCCCTTCTCGCCGGGCGAGACGCCGCCGGTGAACCAGCCGGCCAGGTTCGGGTCCTCCGGCGGGGGTGCGCCGACCCAGCCGTCCGCGTCCAGGCCGACCGCCATGACCGGCGCGTCCACCCGGATGGCGGGGATCCGTACCCGGTCCGGCTCGGCGTAGGGCAGCGGAGCCGGGGCCGGCCCCAGGCCGCCGACGACGCTGCGGCCGTCGGCCGCAGCAGCCGAGGCCGGCTGCGGCGGGCCGATGTCGAACTCTCCCGACCCGTTCCTGATCAGCGCGAGACCGGTCAGCAGAACAAGCGCTATCACGCCCCAGGGGGCGCGCTTCCTCCGCCGCTCCTCTTCTTCCGCCGCCTCGGACAGCTCGTACGCAGACATTCGCCATCCCCTTTCGACGCGGCCGTCGCCGCGTCCTTTCGCGCATACGAGAACGCTAAGTCCCGTGGCGGAAACCGGCGACGGGGCGGCAGCGAACGGGTGGCTCGGGTTTCCCCCGGTGCGCCATCCGAGTTGACGGCGGAAGTAATTTTCTGACGGTCCGTGACCTGCGGCTATATCCGATCGCGTGCATTTCGCTCGGCGTGTCCTCTCACCAGGACGGACCATTCCCGAAATGCGGGCGCGTGCGGGGCGTCTGAGGGTCGTTCCGGGAGGCGCTTTCTCGCCGACATGCCGGGGACGGGCCCCGGGACGCCTTCCGCGGAGGATCACATGCGTACCACTCGTGTCCTTGCGGCCTCGGCGGTGTCCGCCGCCGCGGTCGCCGCCCTCGGACTCACCGCCCCCGCCGCCGTCGCACGGGACGGCATGGGCGCCAACCCGAGCAACATCGTCGTCCTGCCCAGCGTCATCGCGCGCGGCGGCCAGATCACCGTCACCGTCGACGGCTGCCCCGCCGGCGGGACCATGACCTCGCCCGCCTTCCCGCAGGCCACCCTGACGCCGATCAACGGCGCCAACCAGACCGCCAAGGGGACGGCGACCATCAACAACAACGCCCGGCCCGGCCCGTACGACATCACCGTGAACTGCTCCGGCCGGACCCTGACCCGCCCGGCCGCCTTCAGCGTCATCGGCGGCGTCCGCGGCGGACTGGGCGGCAGCACCAGCACCGGCGCCACCCCGACCGACATGGCCATCGGCGGCGGGCTCGTCGCCGCGGCCCTCGTGGGCGGCGGTCTGTTCTGGATGCGGCGCCGCGCCGAGCGCCGCATCTGACGTCCGTCCCCCTTGAAGACCGCACGTGGCACAGGCCTTCGCCCCGGTCCCTGTCGGGATCCGGGGCGAAGGCCTGTGGGCGGCGGCGCGTGGGCCGTCAGCCGCCGTCCTCGGTGTTGCGGCGCCGTGCGAACCGGTACGCGGCGGCCATCGAGCCCGCGATGAGCGCGGCGCCCAGCCCGATCTCCTGGAGGTCGAAGCCCGCGACGCTGCCGCCCTCGCCGGCGTGCACACCGCGCGGAACGGGCGCCGGGGAGACGTCGGCCGGGTGGCCGGCGGCGATCGTCAGCTCCTTGAGGGCGCTGACCCCGCCGCAGACGAACGTCACCCGGTACGAGGCGCCCGGCCTGGCGTCCCAGTCGACCTGGGCCACCGCCGACGAGGACCCCCGTGGGATGACGACCGTGTCGAACACCCCCGACGAGACCGTCACGGAGCTTCTGCAGCCGCTGACCTCACGGTCCACCTGGAGGGCGACCTGACCGCCCCGCGCTACGGTCGAGGGCAGCAGGTGGTAGCCGTTGGACATGACGTAGTGGCCGTCGTCGTCGTTGGCGACGGCGGCCGGTGCGGAGAAGGTCAGGGCGGTGACGCCCAGCAGTGCGGCCGAAGCGACGCGTATCGCGCGCATGGTGGATCCTCCGGTCCCCGAGGAGCAGCTGCGGACCTTTTCCGCTTTCGTGATCTGTGCACCTCGATGACCGAAACGCTAGGAACATGTGTGCGCTCCCGCGATCGCAGGCGTGCGAACGGGTCACGGGTGTGGGCCGCTCAGGGGACGCCGTTCCTGCGGCCGGGGGACGGCGGCGGCGTGGCGGCCGCCGTCCGGGGCGCGAAGGCGGGGTGAGCGGACGTCAGCCCCGAGGGCCTCAGCCCTTGACGCCGGGGAAGAGGTTGAGGAACGGTTCCGCCGACGCGGTGATGCCCCGGCTGTAGGGGGCGTCGAAGTCCCAGATGAGGAAGAGCAGGAAGGCGATGAGCGCGGAGAACAGTCCGGCCAGGACCAGTTCGCGGGCGGTGCGCCGGATCTGCAGCGCGAAGACCATGCCGATGGTGATGACGGCCCCGGCCAGCAGCCCGAACCACACCACGCCGGGCATGGTCGCCCCGGTCGACTCGGCGCGGGCGTTGCGCGCCTGGTCGGCCGCGGCCATCTGGTCGAGCAGCGGCTGATAGGCCTGCGCCTGGAAGTCGGAGGCCGGCTGGTAGTCGGTGACGTCCACCCGGACCCGCCGGAGCAGCTCGCCGCCGCGCTCGGTGACCTCGCCGTCGTCGGCCATCCTCTGCCACTCGGTGGTGACGACGTGTCCGACATAGGCGTTGACGTCCGCCCGAATGCGGTCACGGACGTCGGCCGGGTAGACCCGCACCCGCTCCGAGATCTCGTGCAGCGCCTGGGCCTCCGCCTGGACGTGGTCCTGGGCGACGCTGCGCGCCTCCCAGACGCCCGCGATGGCCAGGCCCAGGACGATGGCGTACACCACGCCGATCCACATCGTCATGTACTCGATGACGTCAGGGGTCTCGGAGGGGTCCTCGTCCTCGGGTGCCCTGCGGTGCCGTACGAGGGTGACGACGACCACCACCGCGCCGGCGGCGAGCATCGCGAGGGTGAGAACAAGCCATTCCGGCAAGAGATGCCTCCTGGATCGGCGTTAGCGGGGTCGCAGCGCGGCGACGGCGATCACCGCGGGCACGGTGATGAGCAGGACGTAGGTGACGGGCGACTGGCCGCCGCGGGCGGGACGCCGACGCGGCGTGGAGTGGTACGCGGGATAGCTCACGGGGCTCGCTGAGGGGCGCGGCGGCGTCGGCTTCGGCGTCGGCTTCGGTGGCGGCGTCGGGTCGGGCACGGGGGTGGGGGCGACGACCGGGCGTGGGGGCGGCGGTGCGGGCCGGGGCGGCGCGGGGGCCGGGGGCGGCTTCGGGCGCGGCTTCGGCGCCTGCGGCCAGGGCTCGGGTGGCGGCGTCGGCTCTGGCGGCGGGCTCGGGGCCGGGGACGGCTCCGGGGGCGGCGGCGTGGGGGAGGGCGTCGGCTTGGGCGGCGGTTTCGGCTGGGGCGGCTCGGGCGGCGGGGTGGGCGTGGGCTTCCGGCACCCCGGGGGCGCGGGCCAGGAGTGGCTGCCGGCGACCGCCACCGCCTCGGTGCCGTCCGGGCCCGTCGAGGCGTACGCGCACGCGTCGGCCGTGGCCACCCCGGCCGGCGCGGCCGTGAGGATCCAGGCCACGGTCACCAGGGCCAACGCCCTGGTGAGGAGGGCGGATCGGGTCGGTTCGGGTCCATGCACGACGGAGATCATGAGGCTTCGGCCGTCCCTGCGTGCCCACGCCCGGCGGGGATTGCCCCGAACGGGGGAAGTTCGCCTCCGCCGGTTTGCCGGGCGGTGCGTGCGTGCATCCGGCCTGCCGTGCGCATGTGCGACCGGCGCCGCCCTTCGTGAGCGGCGCGGGCGACGGCCGCGGGGCCGTCGGAGCAGCCCGTGGCCGTCCGCGTCACAGGTCGCGGAAAGAATTTTGTGCCGTGTTTGAACGCAACCACTGCCCCCGTGCGTACTCAGGGCCGTGCGGCGGCGCAGCAGGGCGCTGCAACACCCTTGTGACGATCGGGGAGTTGTTGACGATGAAGACCACCTGGCGGAGCGCCTCACTCGCGGCGGGCACGGTGGCCGTGCTGGCGCTGACGACGGCGTGCGGATCGGAAAGCGGCACGTCGGCGTCCAGCCAGAACGTCGGAGCCACGGCTCCGGCCGGTGGCATCGCGGGCGTCGGCAGCGGTTACGGCGGTGTGGGCGCCAGTGCGAGCGCCAGCGCCCCCGGCGGCGTCGGCGCGGGCACCGGAACCGGAGCGCAGTCGGCGGGCGCCGGCGAACTGGCCGTCTCCGCGAACGGCGAGCTCGGCAAGATCCTCACGGACAGCGCCGGCAAGACCCTCTACCGCTTCGACGCGGACACCGCCGAACCCCCCAAGTCGAACTGCGAGGGCGACTGCGCGACCACCTGGCCGCCGGTGTCGGCCGACGACGTCAGCGCCGGCGACGGCATCGACAAGTCGCTGCTCGGCGAGATCACCCGTCCCGACGGCTCCAAGCAGCTCACCGTGGGCGGCTGGCCCGCCTACTACTACGCGAAGGACGCCAACGCCGGCGACACCAGTGGCCAGGGCGTGGGCAACAAGTGGTTCGCACTGACCCCCGAGGGCAAGAAGGCCAAGGCGGGCGGCGAGTCCGCCGCCCTCGCGGGGCTCTCGGTCCGCAAGGACCCCAACCTCGGCGAGATCGTCGTCGACAAGAACGGCATGACGGTCTACCGCTTCCTCAAGGACAAGGCGTGGCCCAAGCCGGTGTCGAACTGCAACGGCGCCTGCCTGGAGAAGTGGCCGGCCGTCGCGCCGGTCGAGGCGAACGACACCGAGGGCGTGCAGAAGAAGGGCCTGATGAGCTTCACCCGGGGTGACGGCGTCAAGCAGCAGACGGTCAACTGCTCGCCGATCTACACCTTCTCCGGTGACAAGGCCCCCGGTGACATCAACGGCCAGGGTGTGGGCGGCACGTGGTACGCCGTCGCGCCCGACGGAAAGCTGGTCGGAGCGCCGGCGCAGTAGAGATCACCTCCCCAGGGCCGATCCCCGGACTGCCCCATCGCGCACGACCACTGGTCCGCCCCCTCCGCGCCGCACGGAGGGGGCGGACCGCTGTGCTTGTCCCGTCCCCGTGTCGTGTGCGTAGACTTTCGCCGCCCTGAGGGCCGCTTCGGAGACTCTCCGCAGCGCCTCGGGCACTTTTCGTAGCCCGTCGGGGGGTCGTCGATTCGGCACGTGCCGCAGGCAGTGACCGGGAACGGACGGTCAATTTCCGTTTCTGCTCGCCCGTTTGGCGGGCGATCAGTAGCCTCAGCTCGAACACCGGATCGCCTACGCCTTGGAGAGATAGATGGAGCGTCCCGCCTGGGCCCCTCGGAGCATCGACATCTCGGTGCCCAGCGTCTCGCGGATCTACGACTACTACCTGGGCGGATCGCACAACTTCGAGGTGGACCGGGAAGCGGCCCGCAAGGCCATGGAGTTCATGCCGGGACTTCCGAAGATCAGCCAGGCGAACCGGGCGTTCATGCGCCGCGCCGTGCGCCACGCGGTCGCGGAGGGCGTCACCCAGTTCCTCGACATCGGCTCCGGCATCCCCACCTTCGGCAGCGCGCACGAGGTCGCCCGGGCGGTCAGCCCTGATGCGCGCGTGGTCTACGTCGACCACGACCCGGTGGCCGTCGCGCACAGCCAGGCGGTGCTGGCGGACGACCCCGGCGCCGACGTCGTGGCCGCCGATCTGCGCAAGCCGCGCGAGATCCTCGGCAGCGTGCAGGTCGAACAACTCATCGACCTGCGGCGGCCGGTGGCGCTGCTGCTGGTCGCCGTCCTCCACTTCGTGGAGGACGCGGACGACCCGTACGCGGCGGTGGCCGAGCTGGGCGCGGCGCTCGCACCCGGCAGCCTGCTGGTGCTCACGCATGCCTCGTACGAGGGAATCCCGCTGCCGCCGGAGCGGGCCGAGCGCGCGGTGGACGTGTACAAGGACATTCGCAATCCGCTGATCATGCGCTCACGTGACGAGATCGGGCGGTTCTTCGAGGGGTACGACATGGTGGAACCGGGACTGGTGCCGATGCCGCACTGGCGGCCGGACACGGCGCCGGAGGACGAGGATCCCTGGGCCTTCTCCGGTTTCGCGGGCGTGGGGCGCAAGGCGTGAGCGCGGAACCGGACGGGCCGGAGGACAGACTGCGGCGGTTCGCGACGATCTGGAGCCGGGCCGTGTTCCCGGTGACCTCGACGTCGTTGACCCGGCCCGAACTCGAGGAACAACTGCTGCCGCTGGCACGGCGGTTGTGCGAGGCCCTGCTGGAGCGGGGCTTCGACGCCGAGGCAGGCAGGCAGGTCGGCGCCGCCCTCGTCGACGCGCACTGCACGGACCCCGACGCGCTCAGCCGGTCCCTCGACTGCGTCGACGCCTACCTGGTGCTGTACTGCGGCGAGGACGGTCCCCAGGAGGACTTGCGCACCCGCGCCTCACGGCTGCAGCACGCCATGGCCGCCGGCTACGCACAGGCCCTGCGCGAGCGCACACTCGCCGAGCAGGAGGCCATCGCCCAGGCCGCGTTGCGGGCCCAGGGCGTCGTCGCGCAGGCCCTGCACGCGAGCGAGGCGCGCTTCCGCGCCGTGTTCGAGGGCGCCGCCATAGGCATCGCCATCGCCGACCTGGACGGCAACGTCCTTCAGGTCAACGGGGCGTTGCTGCGCATGTTCGGCGGCTCCGAGCAGAGCCTGCGAGGTCGCAGGGTCCAGGACCTGACCCACCCCGAGGACGCTCCCCAGATCTGGAAGCTCTACGACGAACTCGTCCGCGGCGAACGCGAGCACTACCACACGGAGAAGGCGTTCAGCCGCCCCGACGGAACGGTCCTGTGGACCAACCTGACGGTCTCCCTGCTGCGGGACGCCGACGGCGACCCGCAGTACCAGCTCGCCCTGATGGAGGACACCACCGAGCGCCGGCTGCTCAACCTCCGGCTCCGCTACGAGGCCACCCACGACGCGCTCACCGGCCTGCCCAACCGCACGCTGTTCTTCGAACGCCTGGAGAAGGTGCTGGGCGCGGGCGAGGGCAAGCGGTTCGGGCTGTGCTACCTCGACCTGGACGGCTTCAAGACCATCAACGACAGCCTCGGTCACGCGGCCGGCGACCGGCTGCTCGTCGAGGTCGCCGACCGGCTGCAGTCCTGCGCGACCGCGCCCGGCGAGATGGTCGCGCGCCTCGGCGGTGACGAGTTCGTGGCGCTGACCACCGGCAGCGACACCCGTCACGAGGTCGACGAACTCGCCGCCCGCATCATGAACGCCCTGGTCGCGCCGGTGAGCATCGACGGCCGGGAGCTGACCGTGCGCGGCAGCATCGGCATCGTCGAGGGCCCGGCGGGGGAGCGCAGCGCGGCGGAGGTGCTGCGCAGCGCAGACATCACCATGTACCGGGCCAAGTCGGCGGGCGGCAACCGCTTCGAGGTCGCCGACCCGGAGGCGGACGCCCGCGCCATCACCCGGCACGGGCTGACCACCGCGCTCCCGGCCGCGCTCGAACGCGGTGAGTTCTTCATCGAGTACCAGCCGCTCGTCCATCTCGGCGACGGCAGCGTGCGCGGCGCCGAGGCCCTGGTGCGCTGGCTGCACCCGCAGCACGGCGTGCTCGGCCCCGACCGGTTCATCCCGCTCGCCGAGCACACGGGCCTGATCGTGCCGCTGGGCCGCTGGGTCCTGGAGGAGTCGGTCCGCCAGGCCGGCGAGTGGCGTGAACGCACCGGCGACACCGACCCCCTGCGCATCAACGTCAACCTCTCCCCGTGCCAGCTGACCCATCCCGGCCTGGTGCAGGACACCGTCGACATCCTGGAACGTGCGGGTGTCCGGCCGGAGGCCCTGTGCCTGGAGGTGACGGAGTCGGCGCTGATCGGCGCCGACGACGACCTGCTCAAGCCGCTGCGCCGGCTCGCCGAGATGGGCGTCGACATCGCCCTGGACGACTTCGGGACCGGCTACTCCAACCTGGCCAACCTGCGCCGCCTCCCGGTGAGCGTGCTCAAGCTGGACCGCTCCTTCACCCAGGGCATGCAGCAGTTCCCGGCGGACCCCGTCGACCTCAAGATCGTCGAGGGGATCGTTTCGCTCGCCCACAGCCTGGACCTCGCGGTCACGGTGGAGGGTGTGGAGACCGGCGCCCAGGCCGAGCAGCTGCGCATACTGGGCTGCGACACGGCCCAGGGCTGGTACTACGCCCGCCCCGGCCCGCCGGACCGGCTCCACGAACTGGCGCTGGTGGACGCGACGGGGTGATCGGAGGGCTCGTTGCGGGGGCGCGTGGGTCACCCACGAAGATGGGCGGGTGACCCACGAGAACGACGACGTGAACGAGGCGATCGCCGGCGAGCTGGCCCTGATGGACCCCGCCGTGCGTGTCGCACGCCCCCTCTTCGAGCGGCTGCTCGACCCCGAGTTCGTGGAGGTCGGCGCCTCGGGCCGGCGCTACACGTACGAGGACATGCTGTCCTGGCTGCCCGACCACCCGGGCGGCGGGCAGGACGCACCCCGCCGGGAGCCGCCGGCGATCGAGGCCGTCCGCCTCGCCCCCGGCCTGATCCACCTCACCTACGAGACCGACTTCGGCGGCCGGCACGTCCGCCGCAGCTCCATCTGGCGCCGAGGCGACGATCAGGCGGGCTGGCGCATGTACTACCACCAGGGCACCCCCGTCCCGCCGGCCCTGCCCTGATCGCCCCGAAGCGACGAGGAGCGGGGAACGCCCCCGGCCTTCGCGGCGGAGGGGGCCTGCGCGCCAGGCCACGACGAAACGGCGCCACCCCGCCGTCGCGGGAGGAGCCTGCCCGCCCGGCCACTGGGTCGGCGCGGCCCCGGCCGTCGCGGGGAGCGCCTGCGCGCCCGGCCACGACGGTGGCGTGGCCCCTGGTGCTGCCGATCGCCGCGGCCCGGCCCGGCGCGGCCTCCTCACCGCTCCAGCAGCATCCGCTGGAGCTCCCTCGCCGCCCGCGGCGGCGCCACGTCACTGCGGTGCGCCAGCGCGATCACCCGGTACAACCCCGGCCGGGCCAGCGGAGTGACCCGCAGCCCCCGACCCGAGCGCGCGGCCACCATCCTCGGGACGACGGCCACCCCGAGGCCGGCCCGCACGAACCCGAGCACCGCGTCCATCTCCCCGCCCTCGACCGCGAAGTCGGGCTCGAAGCCCTCGGCCCGGCACGCGGCCACGGTGAGTTCCCGCAGGTCGTAGCCGTGGCGGAACATCACCAGCCGCTCGCGCTCCAGGTCGGCGATCCGGACGGTCCGCCGGCCGTCTCCCGGCCTGGACGCCTCCGGCGACGACACCACGACCAGGTCCTCGCGCAGCAGTTCCACCGTCGTCAGCGCCGGGGAGGGCGTCGGCAGCGGGAGGACGACCAGGGCCAGGTCCAGGGCGCCGCGGGCCAGCTCCCGGACGAGGTCGTGCGAACCGCCCTCCTCGATCAGCAACCGGATGCCCGGGTAGCGGTCGTGGAAGGCGCGCAGCACGTCGGGCAGCAGCCCCGTGCACAGACTGGGCGTCGCCCCCAGCCGCACCCGCCCGCTGCGCAGCTGCACCAGCTCCTGCACCTCGTAGCGGGCGGTCTCGGTGTCCGCGAGGATCCGCCGCGCCAGCGGCAGCAGCGCCTCGCCCGCGTCGGTGAGGGTGATGTTGCCGCGCGCCCGCAGGAACAGGTCCGCCCCCAACTCCCGCTCCAGCGCCTTGATCTGCTGTGACAGGGACGGCTGCGCGACGTGCACGACTTCGGCGGCCCGGGTGAAGTGCCGGGTCTCGGCGACCGCCACGAAGTACTGGAGCTGCTGGAACTGCATGCCGCCAGCGTACGCCGACGATAGCCATGTCCTATGGAATCGAGGTGCACCATGTCTTGGACCGATGTGGCGAGCCGCCCGTAGCGTCTGCAGACATGGCTCTGGCAACGCGGACGGACCGACGGCCGTCCATGGCGCGCACCGTGTGGGACTCCTCCGTCGGCAAGAAGACAGTGATGGCCGTCAGCGGACTGATCATGCTGCTGTACCTGGTCGTCCACATGATCGGCAATCTGAAGATCTTCTTCGGGCCGGGCGAGTTCAACCACTACGCGCACTGGCTGCGCACGGTCGGCGAGCCGTTCATGCACTACGAGTGGACGCTGTGGCTGGTCCGGGTCGTGCTGGTCGTCGCGGTCGTCGCGCACGCCGTCTCCGCCTACCAGCTCAGCCGCCGTGACATCAAGGCGCGCCCCAGCAAGTACGTGCACAAGAAGCCCCGGGCGAGCTACGCGACGCGCACCATGCGCTGGGGCGGGATCATCCTGGCCCTGTTCATCGTCTGGCACCTCCTCGACCTGACGACCGGCACCGTGCACAGCGGCGGCTTCCAGGAGGGCCACCCCTACCAGAACGTCGTCGACACCTTCTCCACCTGGTACGGCGACGTCGTCTACATCGTCGCGATGCTCGCCCTCGGCCTGCACGTGCGGCACGGCTTCTGGAGCGCCGCCCAGACCCTAGGCGCCGGCAGCCGCACCCGCGACCGCGCCCTGAAGACCGCGGCCGACGTCCTCGCGCTGCTGCTCACGGCCGGCTTCGTCGCCGTTCCCGTGGGCGTCATGACCGGAGTGGTGAGCTGACATGACCTACACCGAATACGTTGTCGGCGAACCCCTCGTCGACACCAAGGCGCCGTCCGGCCCCGTCGGCGAGCGCTGGGACAAGCGCCGCTTCGAGGCCAGGCTGGTCAACCCGGCCAACCGGCGCAAGCACACCGTCATCGTGGTCGGCACGGGCTTGGCCGGCGGCTCCGCCGGCGCCACCCTGGCCGAACAGGGCTACCACGTCGTCCAGTTCTGCTACCAGGACTCCCCGCGGCGCGCCCACTCGATCGCGGCGCAGGGCGGCATCAACGCTGCCAAGAACTACCGCAACGACGGCGACTCCGTCCACCGCCTGTTCTACGACACCGTCAAGGGCGGCGACTTCCGGGCGCGCGAGTCCAACGTCCACCGGCTCGCACAGATCTCGGTCGAGATCATCGACCAGTGCGTGGCGCAGGGGGTGCCCTTCGCGCGGGAGTACGGCGGTCTGCTCGACACGCGTTCCTTCGGCGGCGTGCAGGTGTCCCGTACGTTCTACGCCCGCGGCCAGACGGGCCAGCAACTGCTCCTCGGCGCCTACCAGGCCCTCAGCCGGCAGATCGCCGCGGGCAACGTCGAGTTGCACCCGCGCACGGAGATGCTCGACCTGATCGTCGTCGACGGGCGTGCGCGCGGGATCGTGGCCCGTGACCTGATCACGGGGAAGATCGACACGTACTTCGCGGACGCCGTCGTCCTCGCCAGCGGCGGCTACGGAAACGTCTTCTACCTGTCGACCAACGCGATGAACTCCAACGCCACCGCGATCTGGCGGGCGCACCGGCGAGGCGCCCACTTCGCCAACCCCTGTTTCACGCAGATCCACCCCACCTGCATCCCGCGCACCGGCGACCACCAGTCGAAGCTGACGCTGATGAGCGAGTCGCTGCGCAACGACGGCCGGATCTGGGTGCCCAGGGCCAAGGGCGACACCCGTCCCGCGCACACGATCCCGGAGGACGAGCGCGACTACTACCTGGAGCGCATCTATCCCTCCTTCGGCAACCTCGTCCCGCGCGACATCGCCTCCCGCGCCGCGAAGAACGTGTGCGACGAGGGCAGGGGCGTCGGACCCGGCGGGCAGGGCGTCTACCTGGACTTCGCCGACGCCATCGCGCGTATGGGCCGCAAGGCGGTGGAAGCCAGGTACGGCAACCTCTTCGACATGTACCAACGGATCACCGACGAGGATCCGTACCAGGTCCCGATGCGGATCTACCCGGCCGTGCACTACACGATGGGCGGGCTGTGGGTCGACTACGACCTGCAGACCACCGTCCCGGGCCTGTTCGCGATCGGCGAGGCGAACTTCTCCGACCACGGGGCGAACCGGCTCGGCGCCTCCGCGCTGATGCAGGGCCTGGCCGACGGCTACTTCGTCCTCCCGGCCACCATCAACGACTACCTCGCCCGCAACCCGGGACGCGGCGCCGTGGACGAAGGGCACCCCGTCGTGCAGGAGGTGCTGGCCGAGACGCAGGACCGGCTCAACCTGCTCCTGTCCGTCGACGGCGACCGCACCCCCGACTCCTTCCACCGCGAAGTGGGCGAACTGATGTGGGAGTTCTGCGGGATGGCCCGCACGGACTCCGGTCTGCGCAAGGCGCTGGAGCGCATCCCGCAGATCCGCGAGGAGTTCTGGCGGCGCATCAAGGTGCCCGGCACCGGCGAGGAGTTCAACCAGTCCCTGGAGAAGGCCAACCGGATCGTCGACTACCTGGAGCTCGCCGAGCTGATGTGCCTCGACGCGCTGCACCGCGCCGAGTCCTGCGGCGGCCACTTCCGCGAGGAGTCCCAGACCCCCGACGGCGAGGCGGCCCGCCGGGACGAGGAGTTCTCCTACGCGGCCGCCTGGGAGTTCACGGGAACCGGCCGGGCCCCGACCCTGCACAAGGAAGACCTCGTCTTCGAGTACGTCCACCCCACCCAGCGGAGCTACGCATGAAGCTCACCCTGCGCGTCTGGCGGCAGCGCGCCGCCGACGCCGACGGCGCCATGTCCACGTACGAGGTCGACGGCATCTCGCCCGACATGTCCTTCCTGGAGATGCTCGACACCCTCAACGAGGAACTCATCCTGCGCGGAGAGGACCCGGTCGCCTTCGACCACGACTGCCGTGAGGGCATCTGCGGCGCGTGCTCGCTCGTGATCAACGGCGACGCGCACGGCCCCGAGCGCACCACCACCTGCCAGCTGCACATGCGGTCCTTCGAGGACGGCGACACCATCGACGTCGAGCCGTGGCGGGCGGCCGCCTTCCCGGTGATCAAGGACCTGGTCGTGGACCGGTCGGCGTTCGACCGGATCATCCAGGCCGGCGGCTACATCACCGCCCCCACCGGAGCCGCTCCGGAGGCCCACGCGACGCCGGTGCCCAAGCCCGACGCCGACTTCGCCTTCGAGCACGCCGAGTGCATCGGATGCGGGGCCTGCGTGGCCGCCTGTCCGAACGGCGCGGCGATGCTGTTCACCTCCGCCAAGGTGAACCATCTCAACGTGCTGCCGCAGGGCGCGCCCGAGCGGGAGACCCGGGTGCTGGACATGGTGGCGCAGATGGACGAGGAGGGGTTCGGCGGCTGCACCCTCGCGGGGGAGTGCGCGACGGCCTGCCCGAAGGGCATCCCGCTGGTGTCCATCACGGGCATGAACCGGGAGTGGCTGCGGGCCACGCGCAAGGCGGCCAAGCGGTAGGGCGTCGAGGCGCCGGCATCGAGACGGCCGTCGTCGAGACGGTGCCCGGCGAGGCAGCGGTGGTCGAGACGGCGGTCGTCGAGGTGGCGGTCGTCGAGGCGGCGGTCGTCGACGACGCGGAGAAGAACGTTCGCGGAACAGCGCGGACGGGCGGGACCGGGAGTGGTGCTCATCCCCGGTCCCGTCTGGTTCCCGGGCCCGGACGGAGCGCCTGCCATTCAGCAGCCGCACATCCACGGGTCCCGCGGCGGTCACGCCGAGGCCAGCCGGCCGCGGAAGAAAGCAGGTGCAGTCCCCCGTGCACCGTCCCCATGCTTCTTCCGCCCGGCGCAGGAGACCTCCATGACCGCCATGCCCCTCTCGCCCCCCGCCCTCGCCGTCCCGCCCGGCGGCTCCGGCTACCTCGTGTCGCTCGCGCGCACCGAGGACGACGTCCGCGCCGCGCAGCGGCTGCGCCACCAGGTGTTCGCCGGGGAGATGGGCGCCCGCCTCGACGGCCCGGAACCGGGCCTGGACACGGACGCCTTCGACGCCTACTGCGACCACCTGCTCATCCGCGACAACGCCACCGGCGAGGTCGTCGGCACCTACCGGCTGCTGCCGCCGGAGCGGGCCGCGGTCGCCGGACGGCTCTACTCCGACGGCGAGTTCGACCTCGGCCCGCTCGACGCTATCCGGCCCGGCCTGGTCGAGGTCGGCCGTTCGTGCGTGCACCCCGCCCACCGCGACGGCGCCGTCATCGGCCTGATCTGGGCCGGCATAGCCCGCTACATGACCGACCGCGGCCACGAGTGGCTGGCCGGCTGCTGCTCGGTCCCGCTGGCCGACGGCGGCGCGCTGGCGGCGGCGACCTGGGACCGGGTGCGCGACAAGCACCTGGCGCCGCAGGAGTTCCGGGTACGGCCGCTGCGGCCGTGGACCCCGGACGGCGTCGGCCCGGTCGCCCGCGCCGAGCTTCCGCCTCTGCTGCGCGGCTACCTCCGCCTCGGCGCCTGGGTGTGCGGGGAGCCCGCGCACGACCCCGACTTCGGGGTCGCCGACCTCTACGTGCTGCTGTCGATGCGTCGGGTCAACCCGCGCTACCTGCGGCACTTCCTCTCCCTCGTCCCGGCCTGATGAGCGTCTGGCTGCCCGGCGCGCCCTGCACCCCGCGGGCGTGCGTAACGGCGACGGCGTCCCTCGCGGTGCTGCCGCGCGCCGTGCTGCGGCTCGCGACGGTGGTCGTGCTCGTCCTCCTCGGGGTCGCGCTGTCGCCGCTGGGCGGATGGATACCCGCCCGCGCGGTGCGATGGTGGAGCCGGGCCGTCGTGCGGGGGGCCGGGGTCCGGCTGCGGATGACCGGTGCGACCGCGCCCACCGCCACCGGCCTGCTCCTGGTCGCGAACCACATCTCCTGGCTGGACATCCCGCTGCTGGCGGCCGTGCGACCGGCGCGGATGCTCGCCAAGGCGGAGATCCGGCGGTGGCCGGTGGCGGGTGCGCTCGCCGCGCGCGGCGGTGTGCTGTTCATCGACCGCGACCGGCTGCGCGCCCTGCCCGCCACGGTCGCCCGGATCGCCGGCGTACTGCGCGCCGGGCGGGCGGTCGCGGTGTTCCCGGAGGGCAGCACATGGTGCGGCCGCGCCCAGGGGCACTTCCGGCGGGCGGTGTTCCAGGCGGCGCTGGACGCGCGGGCGCCGGTCCAGCCCGTGCGCATCGCCTACCGGGACCGCGGGGGAGCGGCCAGCACCGTCCCCGCGTTCGTCGGCGACGACCCGCTGCTCGCCTCGGTGTGGCGGGTGGTGTGCGCGCGGGGCCTGGTGGCCGAGGTCGAGGTGCTGCCCGTGCTCGCGCCCGGCGGCCTCCCCGACCGCAAGGGGCTCGCGGCGGCCGCAGGGGCCCGGGTGCTGGGCGTTGCGCACGAGCAGCACGTCCCGGCCCCGGTCGTCCCGCCCGGTGGTGTGCCCGGCCGGGCGGCCCACCCCCTCGACACGGGCCACGGGCACCCGCCGCGCCGCAGACCCGCGGCCGACCGCGACACGCTCCGGGGCGTCGAGGAGCCGGCCCCTCTCCCGGCCGAACGCCGAGAGCCGGTCCAGGTCCACGTCCCGGTCCAGGCGCCGGTACCCGTTGCGGCGGCGGGACCCGCGAGCGGGCGCGAACAGGAACTCCGGTAGGAGACCGGGGCGGGGGCCCGTCCGAGCGGAGTCCGGGACGTGTCCGGGCCCCGGGGGCCGGTGACCGGGTGCCCGAGGGCTCTCCCGGGCGTTCTGCGCGAGCGGGAGCTCCGGCGGGGAGACCGGGGCGGGGCCGCCTCCGGGCCGTGTCCCGCCGGGGGACGGTGGCCGATGCCCCTGCGCTCTCCCGGGCGTTCTGCGTGAACGGGGCCTCCGGCGGGAGACCGGGACGGGGGCCGATTCGGGGCCGTGTCCGGGCGGGGGCCGGTGGCCGGGTGCCGGGGCGCGTCCCGGACGTTCTGCGTGAACGGGTCCTCCGGCGGGAGACCGGGACGGGGGCCGCGTCCGGGCCGCCTCCCGGCCGGGGGCCGGTGGTCGGGTGCGTCGGGGCTCGTTCCGGGTCCGTGCCTGGCCGGCCGGTGGATGCGGTCGGCGTGTGCGTCGAGCGACTGGCCCGCCGTCCTGAACTTCTCCCGGCGTAAGGGGGGTTGCCGGTCGGTCGTGGTGGGATCATGACGCAGCCCGACTTCTGAGGGGAGCGCACGTGAGCACAAGCCCCGCCGGCCGAACGGTTCTCGTGACGGGAGGCAGCGGCTTCGTGGCCGCCCATCTCGTGCGGCAGCTCCTGGAACGCGGCTACCGCGTGCGCACCACCGTGCGCGCCACGGCGAACACGGTGAAGCTCCGGCCCCTGCGCGCCCTCCAGGACGCCCATCCCGGCCGCCTCGACGTGTTCGAGGCGGATCTGCTCGCCGACGGCTCCTTCGACGAGGCGACCAAGGGCTGCGCGGTGGTCTTCCACGTGGCCTCCCCGTTCCTGATGCCGGAGAAGATCAGGGACGGCCGGCGCGACATGGTGGAACCGGCCCTGCGGGGCACGCGCAACGTGGTGGCGGCCGTGAACCGCACGGAGACGGTCGAGCGCCTCGTCCTCACGTCCACGGTGGGCGCGATCTTCGGCGACTACGCCGACGTCCGCGAGATGGACGGGCAGACCCTGTCGGAGAAGTACTTCAACACCACCAGCACGGTGGAGAACAACCCTTACCACTACGCCAAGACCGTCGCCGAGAAGGCGGCCTGGGAGGCCGAGGCGGCACAGGACCGCTGGCGCATGGTCTCCGTGAACCCCGGGCTGATCCTGGGCCCCTCGCTCACCCCCGCCTCGGACTCGGGCAGCCTCTTCCTCCTCGACGAGCTGTTCAGGGGCTACTTCTTCTACGGCGCGCCCGACTTCAGCTTCACCACGGCCGACGTACGCGACGTGGCGGCGGCCCACATGGCGGCGGCGGAACGCCCCGAGGCGCACGGCCGCTACATCGTCGCGGCGCAGGAGATGACCTCCTTCCACCAGATGGCGACGGTTCTGCGCAAGCACCACCCCGGGAACCGGCGTCTGCCCCGAACCGCCCTCCCGCACTGGCCGGTGCGCGTCCTCGGCCCCGCCTTCGGCCTCTCCCAGGCCTACATCCGCAACCATCTGGGCATCCGCTTCCGGGTCGACAACCGCAGAAGCACCGAGGAACTGGGCCTTGTCTACCGCCCGATCGAGGAGACGCTGGTGGACCACTACCGGTCCTGGCGGGAACAACGCGGTCAGGCGCGGCGCCCGGCCGCGAGCGCCCGGGCCAGGTAGGGCGCGGTCGCGCTCCCCCGCGCCCGGGCCGCCGCGTCCGGCGTTCCCGTCACCACGACGCGTCCGCCCGCGTCGCCCCCGCCCGGCCCGAGGTCGATCACCCAGTCCGCGCCCGCCACCACGGACATGTCGTGCTCGACGACGACCACCGTGTTCCCGGCGTCCACCAGGCCGTGGAGCCGGCTCATGAGGACCTCGACGTCGGCCGGGTGCAGTCCGGTCGTCGGTTCGTCCAGAAGATAGAGGGTGTGGCCGCGGCGGCCGCGCTGCAACTCGGACGCCAGCTTGATGCGCTGGGCCTCACCGCCGGAGAGCTCCGTCGCGGGCTGGCCGAGGCGCAGATAGCCGAGGCCCACGTCGAGCAGGGCGGCCAGGCTGCGGGAGACGGCCGGGGTGTCGGCGAAGAAGTCCGCCGCCGACTCCACCGTCAGGTCCAGCACCTGGGCGATGTTCCGCTCCCGGTAGGTCACTTCGAGGGTCGGCGGGTTGTAGCGCGCCCCGCCGCAGTCCGGGCACGGCGCGTACGTGCTGGGCAGGAAGAGGAGCTCGACGCTGACGAAGCCCTCGCCCTGGCAGGTCTCGCAGCGCCCTCCCGCCACGTTGAAGGAGAAGCGGCCCGCGCCGTAGCCCCTGGCCCGCGCCGCGTCCGTGGCCGCGAAGACCTTGCGGACCACGTCGAACAGGCCCGTATAGGTCGCCAGGTTGGAGCGCGGGGTGCGTCCGATCGGCTTCTGGTCGACCGAGACCAGCCGGTCCACGCCGGGCAGCTCGTCGGTGATCTCCCCGACGAGCGTCGACTTCCCCGAGCCCGAGACGCCCGTCACCGCCGTGAACACGCCCAGGGGGACGCGGGCCGTCAACCCGCGCAGGTTGTGCCGGGTCACCGGACCGACCTCCAACCACGCCTGCGGCGACCGTACTTCGCGTACCGGCGCCGCGGAGCGGTGGAAGAGGTGGTGGGCCGTCGCCGACTCCGCGACCGACGCCAGGTCCGCCACCGGACCGCTGTGCAGCACCCGCCCGCCGTGCACGCCGGCCCGAGGGCCCACGTCCACCAGCCAGTCGGCGGCGCGCATCACGTCCAGTTGGTGCTCCACCACGAACACCGAGTTGCCCGCAGCCTTCAGCCGCCGCAACACCGTGAGCAGCGCCCGGGTGTCCGCCGGGTGCAGACCCGCCGACGGCTCGTCGAGCACGTACACCACCCCGAACAGCCCGGAGCGCAGCTGTGTGGCGAGCCGCAGCCGCTGCAGTTCGCCCGCCGAGAGGGTGGGGGCGGCGCGGTCCAGGGAGAGATAGCCCAGGCCGAGTTCGACGACGGGCGCGATGCGGGACTTGAGGTCCTCGGTGAGGACGCGCGCGGGCTCGGAGGTGCCGTCCAGGAGCCGGGCCAGTTCCGCCAGCGGCAGCGCGGCCAGTTCCGCGATCGTGCGGCCCGCGAAGGTCACGGTGAGGGCCTCCGGCCGCAGCCTGCCGCCTCGGCACGCCGGGCAGGGCGCGGAGGTGAGGAACCGCTCCGCCCGGGCCCGCAGGGTCGCGCTGCGGGAGTCCGCGAAGGTCTTCATCACATAGCGGTGGGCGCTCATGTACGTGCCCTGGTAGGGGCGTTGGATGCGGTCGGCCTCCCGCACCGGGTGCACCGTCACCACCGGCTGTTCGTCCGTGAACAGGATCCACTGCCGCTGTCCGGCCGGCAGTTCCCGCCACGGGACGTCGACGTCGTGGCCGAGCGCGTCGAGGATGTCCCGCAGGTTCTTGCCCTGCCAGGCGCCCGGCCAGGCGGCGATCGCGCCCTCGCGGATCGACAGCGACGGATCCGGGACCAGGGACTCCTCCGTGGCGCGGTGCACCTCGCCCAGCCCGTGGCACTCGGGGCACGCCCCGACCGCGGTGTTGGGGGAGAAGGAGTCGGAGTCGAGGCGCTCCGCGCCCGGCGGGTACTCGCCGGCCCGGGAGAAGAGCATGCGAAGCGAGTTCGACAGGTTCGTGACCGTGCCCACCGACGAACGCGAGGTGGGCGCCGAGCGGCGCTGCTGGAGGGAGACCGCCGGGGGCAGTCCGGTGATCTCGCCGACCTTCGGCGCGCCGACCTGGTGGATCAGCCGGCGCGCGTACGGCGCGACCGACTCGAAGTAGCGGCGCTGGGCCTCCGCGTAGATCGTCCCGAACGCCAGCGACGACTTCCCGGAGCCGGACACCCCCGTGAACACGGCCACGACGTCCCGCGGGACGTCGACGTCCACGCCCTTGAGATTGTGCTCGCGGGCGCCCCGGACGCAGACGTGTCCGGGGCGCCCGGACGGGCCGGGGCCCTGCGGCTCGGATGGGCTCGTCATGAGGAACTCCGTACAGGTCTTCGCAGGTCTTCGCAGGCCTTCGCCCGTCGTGCCGGGTTGTCGGACGCGGGCGACGGCGGGCGGGGCAAACCCCGCAAGCCTACGTTCGCGGGGCGGTCGACACCTCGCGACCTGAGCCATGCAGCCCGGGCGTCGGGCGTCGGCCGCCGGGCGCCGGGGGCCGTGCGTCGGGCGCTGTGCGCTGGGCTCTGATCGGGAAGACTTTCGTCAATAGATCCGATGTATCGAGTTGCAGTCGACGTTGCATGAGTGGTCGTTCGGGCTCGGCGCACCTCGTGAGCCTCCCACTTTTCTCCGAACTTTGGGTCAATCTCGTCTCAGCTGTAGACGCGGCCCTCGTCGTTCTCCTATAAATCCATCCGATGTCTTCTGTAGGGTGACGCGGAGCACGGCCCGCCATGCCGGCGTTCCGCTCCCAGCGCCCTGTCATCCCTCCCTTGACACATGGAGCCGCACCATGTCCTCTGCCTCCCTCAGCAGACGCTCTCTGATGAAGGCCGCCGCCCTTGCCGGAGGAGTGGCCGCCCTCGGACTGCCGCAGGCTTTGTGGCCCTCCGTCGCCGAGGCGTACACCGTCCCCTCGAAGATGGACTGGTGGTACCAGGCCCGGTTCGGGATGTTCATCCACTTCGGGTCGTACTCCCAGCTCGGCCAGGGCGAGTGGGCGTTCACCACCCAGCAGTGGAGCAAGGCGAACTACCAGACCCAGGTCACCCAGAACTTCAACCCGACCCAGTTCAACGCCGCCCAGATCGCCGAGCTGGCCAAGAACGCCGGCATGAAGTACCTCGTGATCACCGCCAAGCACCACGAGGGCTACGCGATGTGGGACTCCAACGTCCCCGGCTTCACCGACACCACCGGCACCAAGCTGTACAACCTGCACGACTACAAGGGCTTCCAGGCCGACCCGCTCATGCAGCTCAAGACCGAATGCGAGAGCCGCGGGGTCAAGTTCTGCCTGTACTACTCGATCCTCGACTGGAACCACCCTTCCCAGACGGACCGCCACGACAACGGCCTCACGACGATGTCGTCGCAGGCCGCCCGCACGGGCTACATCGCCGACATGAAGGCGCAGCTCCAGGAACTGCTGGACCGCTACGACCCGGCACTGCTGTGGTTCGACGGCGACTGGTTCAACGAGCCGTCCAGCGCCACCCTGCAGGACTGGTGGCTGGAGTCGGACGGCGTCGACCTCTACAACTGGCTGATCGCCCGCAAGCCCAACCTCATCGTCAACGAGCGGGTCAAGCGGGGCCACCGTCTCGGCGACTACGACGTCGCGGAGTTCGGGATACCCGCAGAGCCGATGGGCCGGCAGTGGGAGCGGTGCGTCACCATGAACGACGCCTGGGGTTACAACGCGTCGAAGGAGAACTCCTACCGATCCGTCAAGGACATCCTCCAGGAGCTCGTCACGGTGGTGTCGCGGGACGGCAACCTCCTGCTGAACATCGGCCCCAAGGGCGACGGCTCGGTCACCGCAGGTTCCCAGACCGTCCTGAACGGCCTGGCCTCGTGGATGGCGACGCACAGCGACAGCATTCACGGCACCAGCGGAAGCCCGTTCCTCAGCGAACCCGCATGGGGGAAGGTCACCAAGAAGAACGGCAAGCTCTTCGCGCACGTCTTCACCTGGCCCACGAACGGCCAGCTCCAGATCCCGGCGGTCGACAACGCGATCAGCCGCGTCTATCTGTTGAACAACCCCTCGGTCTCGCTCTCGTACACCGTCACCGACCAGATCAACGTCACCGTGCCGGCCACCGCGCCGAACGCCGACCTCTCCGTGGTGTGCGTCGAGGTCCAGGGCATGCCCAAGAGGGTCTCGCCGACGGTTTTCCAGAACGTCGGCTACCAAGGCACCCGCGCCGCTCTGGCGCTGGGCGGCTACACCTCCTCGCAGCTGTCCGCCGCCGGTCTGGGGCCCGCCCAGGCCTCCTCCATCCTGGTGCCCAACGGCTACCAGGTGACGGGCTACTCCGGCGACAACTTCACCGGCACCGCCTGGACGTTCACCTCGAACGCCGCCGACCTTCGGACGACCGGCAACAACGACGCCATCGCCTCGCTGAAGGTGACGTTCAACCCGGCCACGTACTTCCGCCTGGGCAACGCCACGAGCGGCCTGACGCTGGACAGCGGCGGCAGTTTCAGCAGCGGCTCGAACCTGAAGCAGTGGGAGCCGGTGGACAGCGCCAATGTCCAGTGGCAGGCGATCGAACTCGGCAACGGCTATTACCGGCTCGTCAACCGCACCAACGGCCTGGTCGCCGACGGCTGGGGCGCCACCAACAACGGCGATCCGGCCCGGCAGGGCCCCTGGAACGGCGGCCCCAACCAGCAGTGGCAGATCACCGACCGCGGCAACGGCCAGTACTCGATCGCCAACCGCAGCACGGGACTGGTCCTCGACGGCGGCGGCATGGTCCCCGCAGGGTCCGTGACCAAGCAGTGGACGTGGACGCAGAGCACCAACCTGATGTGGACGTTCAAGCCGGTCGGCTGACGGGCGAGCCCCTGTGGCATGCCGGCAGTCTTCGTCAGCGGGCGCCCGCCGGCCGGTGGGCGCCCGCTGACGGTAGGGGTGCCGAATCCATCGGGCAGGCCCGTTCAGCCCTCGGGACGCAGCAGGCCGCGTTCGTAGGCCCGCACCAGGTGCTGGGGCACCAGGTGCCGGGTGCCGTCGACGGTGACCGGCACGAGTGACGGCGTGCTCGCCTTCCACTGGGCACGGCGGTGCCGGGTGTTGCTGCGGGACGTCTTCCGCTTGGGGACGGCCATGGGAACCTCCTCGGTCGGCTCGGGGGAGCTGCCAGGAAGCTATATGAAAATGGATCCCATTAGCAATTGGGGTGAGGGGTGCGGTCGGCTGCATAGGGTGGGTGTCGTGAGCGACAGCAGCAGACGGCCCCTGGCCGTGTTCGATCTGGACAACACCCTGGCCGACACGGCCCACCGGCAGCGGTTCCTGGAGCGCAAGCCGCGCGACTGGGGCGCGTTCTTCGCGGCCGCGCCGCAGGACCCGCCGATCCCCGAGGGCGTGGCGCTGGCGCTGGCGAGCGCCGAAGAGTGCGAGGTCGTCTACCTCACCGGCCGACCCGAGCGCTGCCGGCGGGACACGCTGGCCTGGCTGGCCGCGCAGGGGCTGCCGGAAGGGCGCGTCCACATGCGGCGCAACGACGACCGCAGGCCCGCCCGGCGCACCAAGCTGGAGATCCTGGGACGGCTCGCCCGCGACCGGGAGGTGCGCGTCCTCGTGGATGACGACGAGCTGGTGTGCGACGACGCCGAACGCGCCGGTTTCACCGTCGTGAGGGCTCGTTGGGCCGCTCCGTCCGGCGCGCTGAAGCAGGCCCAGGAGGGGGAGGGCCGTACCTGAGGCCCCGGCCCACCTGGGGCCCCTGGCCGACCCGGGGCCCCCGGCCCACCTGAGACCGCTCCACCGAGGCCGCCCCACCTGAGGCCCGACCGCACCCGAGGCCCTGCCGTGCGGGCGGTCTCGGCCGTCGGGGCGGTTTCGGCCGTGCGGGCGGTTTCGGCCGTGCGGGCGGTTTCGGCCGTGCGGGCTTTCCTGCCGTCAGGCCGACTCGTCCAGGCGGAAGCCGACCTTCAGGCCCACCTGCCAGTGCGCGATCTCGCCGTTCTCGATCTGGCCGCGCACCTGGGTCACCTCGAACCAGTCCAGGTTGCGCAAGGTCTGCGAGGCGCGGGCGAGGCCGTTGCGAACGGCCTGGTCGACGCCGTCCGGCGAAGTGCCGACGATCTCCGTGACCCGGTAGGTGTGGTTCGACATCGGGGTGCTCCTCTCGACCGTGACGGCGTCGTCACATGTGCCACGCGTCACTCCACCGTGCCCCAAGCCGGGGCGGAGCGCGAGGCGTCGGTCCCCCTTCCCCTGTTCGTGGCTCTTCCGGCCGGACCACACACGGAGAGGGGTCAAAGTCCTATTTTGGTACCCATCTGATGATATAAGGATCACTTCAAGGGTGTGGTCACGCGTCGGCGGTCCAACGGCTGCGCCCGCGAACTGCGATTGGGGGTTTGAAGGAGACCATGCGGCTGTTCAGAATCCCGATGTCCCGACAGGCGCCGATCCCCGTGGCGCGTCATCCGATCCATCGTCAGCGAACGGGGGCGCTCTGGTATCGCCCGTTCTCGGTATGCGTGGACTTCCTCGCCGCGGCCCTGCCGGTCGCGGCGGCGATCGTGGAGGTCCATGAGCCCCACCCGTTGCGCCTGGCGGCCGTCGCGGCCCTGCTGTGGCCGCTGATCGGCGTGGGAAGCAAGCGGTACACCCCCCTGGCCTGGGGCGACGGGGCCGGTCTCCGGGCGGTGATACGGGACTGGCTGGTCCTGGTCGGCACCCTGGCGACGCTCCGTGTGGTCTGCGGACTCGACAGCGTCCCCGCCGAGGCCTTCACGGCGCTGATTCCGGCGCTCGTCCTCACGGCGGTGTGCCAGATGATGATCCACCGTCATCTGCTGGCCGCCCGCCGCGACGCCCGCGCCCTGCGCCACGTGCTGGTCGTCGGCGAGGCCTCGGCGCTCGACGCCGTGGTCGAGCAACTCGCCCAGCGCACCGACCACGAGTACGTCATCGTCGGCGCCTGTCCGGTGGGCGAGGGCGAGGTGCGCTCCGGGGTCCCGGTGTGCGTACGGCTGTCCTGCGAGACGCCCGAGGCGCCCGAGACGGACGCGGCGGCCGTGCTGGGAGCGGCCGACGAACTCGCGGCCGACCTGGTGTTCGTGGCGCCGGGCCCCTACATGTCCGGCGAGCGGATGCGCCGGCTGTCCTGGGCGCTGTACGACTGCGGCCGCTCCCTCATGGTGCTGCCCGGCATCACCGATGTGGCCCGCCGAAGGGTGCGGCTGACCTCGGCGGCCGGCCTCACCCTGCTGCACATCGCACCGCCCCTGCAGCGCGGGGCGCACACGCTGACCAAGGCCGTCGTCGACCGGGTGGGCGCGCTCGTGCTGATCGTCCTGCTCTCGCCGGTCCTGCTCCTGCTGGCGCTGGCCGTCCTGCTCGGCTCACCCGGCCCGGTCCTCTACCGCCAGACCAGGATGGGCCGGAACGCGGAGCCGTTCCCCATGTGGAAGTTCCGCACGATGGTGGTCGGCGCGGACCGGCTCAAGAGCGGGCTGCAGGCGGAGAACGAGAACGACGGGCACATGTTCAAGATGCGCCGGGATCCGCGGGTCACCCCGGTGGGGCGCATCCTGCGCCGTTACTCGCTCGACGAACTGCCCCAGCTGTTCAACATCCTCTTCGGTCACATGTCCCTGGTCGGCCCCCGCCCGCCCCTGCCCGAGGAGGTCGTCAACTACAACGGGATCGAGATGCGCCGGCTCCACGTGAAACCGGGCCTGACCGGGTTGTGGCAGGTCAGTGGACGGTCGGACCTGTCCTGGCGCGAAACGGTCGCGCTCGACCTGCGCTATGTCGACAACTGGTCGCTGTCCGGGGACATGAGCGTCATGGCCCGCACCGTTCGCGCGGTGCTGGACGGCCAGGGCGCCTACTGAGGACGGCAGGCCCACGGAGGACGGGTGTGACCCCTCGGGGTCACATCCTCCATCCGGGCCAGTCTGCCGACAACACGCAGTGATCGCAGGTGATCCGCCCCCGAGGGCGTGAAGGATCCCGGACGTGGACGTCTTGGGCCCCCGGGAAGGGACACCGTCATGGCACAGAGCACAACCGCACCGACCTCATCCGTACGGACGCCGGCCGTACAGCCCCCGCCCGCACGAAGATCCCTGCGCGGCTTCACCGGCGCCGGATACGACAAGGGGCGCCCCCTGCTCGTCCAGGCCGCCTGGTTCGCCGCTCTCCACCTGCTGTTCGTCAAGTGGTGGTTCCCGGCACGCCTGCGGCCGGCGCTGCTGCGCGCCTTCGGCGCCCGCATCGGACAGCGGGTGCTGATCCGGCGCGGGGTGCGGGTCCACTGGCCCTGGAAACTCGACGTCGGCGACGACGTCTGGATCGGCGAGGACGCCTGGATCCTCAACCTCGAACCGGTCACGATCGGCAGCGACTCCTGCGTCTCGCAGAGCGCACTTCTGTGCACGGGCAGCCATCGCCGCCGTTCCGCCACGTTCGAGTTCGACAACGGCCCCATCCGGCTGGAGCCGGGGAGCTGGGTCGCCGCCCGCGCGGTCGTGCTGCGCGGTGTCACGGTCGGCCGGGACGCCGTGGTGGGCGCCGGCGCCGTCGCGCACCAGGACCTCGCACCGGGTTCGGTCCTCACCACGGGCGGCCGGCCGGCGACGGCCCCGTCCGCGTCCGCCTCCGCCTCCGCGAGGGGAGTCACGGCATGAGACTGGTCCATGTGGTCACGCTCGTCAGCGACGACGGGGCCTTCGGCGGTCCGACGAGTGTGGCTCTCGCCCAGCTCGAGGAGTGCGCCGCACGAGGTCACGACGTGACGCTGGTGTCGCTGTGGCGGGGCAGGGAACGGGCCGCGCGACGCATCGGCGCCGTGCGTTTCGTCTCCCGTCCGGCGCGGCGTTTCGTCCCGGGCCGGGGATGCCTCGGACTCATGAACCCGCGGCTGCTGGCGGATCTGTGGCGGGCCATGGGGCGCGCCGACACCGCTCACCTGCATGCGGGACGCGACCTCGTCTCCCTCGCCGGACTCGTCGTCGCCCGGCTGCGCGGCACCGAGTTCGTCACGCAGACCCACGGCATGGTCGAGCCCCGCACGGGTGTCGTGGCGCGCGTCTTCGACGCCGTGTACGTGCCTCTGCTGCGCCGGGCGCGCTGCTGTTTCGTGCTCACCGAGCGGGAGCGGCGGGCCCTGACCGAGGTGCTGGGCCCCGACGGCCCCCCGCTGGTGTCCCTGCCCAACGGTCTGCGCACGTCCGCCGAGAGGGCGGGCACGCGCTCGCGCGACGAACACGAGGTGATCTTCCTCGCCCGGCTGCACCCGCGCAAAAGGCCCGAGGCGTTCGTCGAGATGGCCGCCCTGGTCCACAAGGAGATCCCCGAGGCGCGCTTCACGCTCTACGGCGCGGACGAAGGGTCCCTGCCCGCGGTGAACCGGCTCGTCGCCGACCGTGGCGTGGGCGAGTGGGTCTCCTACGGTGGCGCGCTGGAGCACTCCGCGGCGCTGGAGGCCTACCGCAAGGCCGCCGTGTACGTTCTGCCGAGCGTGGACGAGCCGTTCCCCATGACGGTCCTGGAGGCCCTGGCCGAGGGAACCCCGGTCGTGTGCACGGACAGCAGCGGCATCGCGGCCGAACTGGCCCGCAGACAGGCCGCACTGGTCACCGACGGCAGTCCGGAGGCCCTGGCCGACGCGGTGGCCCGGCTGCTCGTCGACGAAGACCTGCGCCGCCGGCTGGCCGACGCCGGCCGGCGCGCGATCGACGAGGTCTTCTCCATCCGCGCTGTCGTGGACCAGCTCGAGGACGTCTACCGGAACGGACCGGGACAGGTGTGACATGAGCGCGCGGCCGCCGGCCGCCCCGGATCCGCCCCGGCAAGGGGGGACCGGGGCGGCCGGCGGCCCGTTCAGCGTGCCGGCGTCCGGCTCACCGTGCGGAGGATGTCCTCGAAGCGCGAGGCGCAGTCCTCCAGGGCGAACTCCCGCTCGGCCAGGGCGCGGCTCTCCTTGCCCAGGGCCTCGGCGCGCGCGGGGTCGGCCAGGATCTCCTGGACCCAGGCGCCGGCGTCGTCGAGCGAGGACTCCTGCGGCGGGAAGACCGCCGAGCCCGCCTGACGGAGCAGTTGCGCGGCCAGGTTGTCCTCGGGCATCAGACCGAGGACGGGACGCCCGGCGCACAGATACGACAGCGTCTTGGACGGGACCGAGAACTGCCCGGCGTCCGCCGCGAGGAGAACGACGAGGAGATCGCCCGTGCCCAGCACCTCGGGCAGCCGCTCGTAGGGCTGGAAGGGCAGCAGGGTCAGCTCGACGCCGGCGGCGGCCGCCGCCTCCCTCAGGACGGGCACGGCCGGACCGTCGTTGACGACGACGAGCCTGACCGGTGCTCCCCGGTCACGCAGTCGCTCGGCCAGCCGCACCAGCAGGACCGGGTTGTGCTTGAGGCCCAGCGTGCCGGAGTACAGCACCGTCCGTTCACCGGTCAGCCGGTGCTCGTCCGACCAGGCGTTGTCCCGCGCCACCGGGACGATCTCGTCCAGCGGGGCCCAGTTGGGAATGACGGTGACCTTGTCGGCGGTGCCCCACTGCCGGTGGATCCGCACGAAGGAATCGGCGATCACCACGATGGCCGAAGCCCGGCGCGCGGACCACTTCTCGCCCGCCTCGAAGACCTTGGCCGCGATACCCATCGCCTTCGCGACGCCCTCGGCGGCGAAGCTCTTCAGCGCGACCGCGGTCACGTCCTGGTGCCACAGCACCCAGGGGATGCGCAGCCGCCGAAGCGCGGCGGCCGCCACGACCAGCGTCGGGATGGGCATGTTGGACAGCATCACCACCTCGGGCTTCTCCTGCCGCACCTGCCGGGCCAGTTCGAAGCCCAGCGCCGTCTCCTGACGGAGCCGGTGGAAGTACGCCTCCTTCCTGAGCGCGGTGCCGTCCCCGATGGTGACGAAGCGGAGTCCGGGGGTGTCTCCCGCGAGGTTGCCCTTGCCGGAGACGTAGGCGGTGCACGTCGAGTGAACGACGTCGTGACCACGGCGGGCCAGTTCCCGGCTCAACTGGGCCTGGAACGGATGCCCGCTGTAGTCGTGGACCAGGATCCTCATCTGCTCTCCCTGTCCCGGTGCTCGATCGGGCTCACTGGTGGGAGCGCTTGACCTGGTCGTAGACCCACGCGTAGGTCTTCTCCAGGCCGTCGACCAGGGGGATCGACGGTTCCCAGCCGTGGATCTCCCGGATCAGGGTGTTGTCGGAGTTGCGCCCGCGCACTCCCTGCGGGGCGTCGAGCAGATGGGTGCGCTCGCAGCGGACGCCGGCGATCTTCTCGACGATGTCGACGAGCTGGTTGATGGTCACCAGCTCCGACGACCCGAGGTTGACCGGGACGCCGCTGTCGCCGCGCATGATCATCTGGGAGCCGTGCAGGCAGTCGTCGATGTACATGAACGAACGGCTCTGCAGCCCGTCGCCCCAGATCTCGATCCGGTGGTCGCCGGAGAGGACCGCCTCGGCCACCTTCCGGCACACCGCGGCCGGCGCCTTCTCCCGGCCGCCGGTCCACGTGCCGTGCGGGCCGTACACGTTGTGGTACCGGGCGACACGGGTGACGAACCCGTAGTCCTCGGTGTAGTGGCGGCACATGCGCTCGGAGAAGAGCTTCTCCCAGCCGTAGCCGTCCTCCGGCTGCGCCGGATAGGCGTCCTGCTCCTTGAGCGCGGTGACGTTCGGGTCCGTCTGCCTGTCGGCGGCGTACACGCAGGCGGAGGAGGAGTAGAAGTAGCGCTCCACACCGGCCTCGTGCGCCGCCTGCAGCATGTGGGTGCTGGTGAGCACCGACATCATGCAGGCGGCCTTGTTGTTCTCGATGAAGCCCATGCCGCCCATGTCGGCGGCGAGCATGTACACCTGACGGGCGTCCTGGACGCCGGCGCGGGCGCTGTCCAGGAGTGAGAGGTCGGCGATCACGTTCTCGGCGTCGGGGTGGACCTGGTACCACTCGTGACGGGGCTTGACGTCGATGGAGCGGACGGTCAGCCCCTGGGCAAGGAGGTCGCCCACGAGATGACCACCGATGAATCCCCCGCCTCCGGCGACGACGACGTCGACCTGCTTGCTCATGGCACAACTCCTCTGGGAATCCGGAGATCTGATGTGCGGTCAGTGAGACCTGCGCCGACAAGCAATGCATATTTGTCATGATTTAGGACAAAAGGCGCGCCGTTCGGTTCCGGGTGTCACCCGATGGCTTCGTCACGAGATCGACCCACAAGGATTTAGTGTGTTGAACCTGATGATTTGTGCGCGTCAGCTCTGATTCAGCAGATATGAGCGCTATATATCCTTCGGTGATGTTTCAGCCTAAATACCCGCTCGGCAGAGAGGTCGGGATGCAGGACGCCCGCTTCCGCAGTGTGGCCGGGGTCTTCCTATGGGCCGTGGCGCTGACCGTCCTGCTGCCGGGGCTGATCCTCCAGTCGCGCGGCGTGCACGTGTCGGCCGCACTCGCTGTGCAGGGCGCCGTCGTGGTCCACGCCGGGATCGCCCTCGCCCGTGTGCTCACCGCTCCCACGCTGCGGTTCGTCGCGCTCGGATTCTGGGTCTTCTCCTACATCTGGCTCGGTCTGGCGCCCCTGGCCATGCTCGCCGTCGACACGTACCCGTGGCCCTACCGCACCGGTGAGGGGACCGCGCTCGCGGCGGCGGCGGTCATCGAGCTCGGGCTCCTCGCCTACAGTGCCGGCACGGCCCTCGCCGCCCGACGGGAGCAGGCCCGCGCGGCCACCGCCCCGCCGGGACTCCTGGAACGCCTGCTGTCCCGCCGTCTCGCCCCCTGGCGCCTGCTGGCGCTGTGTGGGCTCGCCCTCGCCCTCGCGGTGCTGGTGATCTCCGGCCAACCCGGACGGCTGGGCGCGTACTTCACCAGTCGTCAGGCCATCATGGAGACCGGCGGCGAGGACGCGACCCTGCGGTCCCTGGTCACCTGGTCGCTGTCCGTGCCCGCGTTCTGGGCCCTGCTGGGCCTGCTGCGCGTACGGCTCCTGCCCGGCGGCGACCGATGGCTGCGCGGCGTCCGCTGGCTGCTCCTGCCGGTGCTCGTCGCCCTCAACGTCGTCGTCAACAACCCCATCAGCAAGCCCAGGTTCTGGGCCGGAATGGTCCTGCTGACCCTGCTGGCCTCGATCCCCGTGCTGTGCCGGCCCCGCGCCTTCCGCCTCATGGCGGCCGGCCTCGTCGCGGCGCTCCTGGTGGTCTTCCCCTACAGCGACTACTTCCGCTACAGCGACCGGGAGGACGTCGCCGTCGTCTCCCTCACCGACCAGTTCACCGGCAACGGCGACTTCGACGCCTTCCAGCAACTGCAGACCGGCCTCGACTACGCCCAGGACAACGGCTTCTCCCCCCAGGGCGTGCTCGGTCCTCCCCTGTTCATGGTGCCGCGCTCGATGTGGCCGGAGAAGCCCGAGGACACCGGCATCACCCTGGCCCGGTTCGCCGGATACGACTTCCACAACCTCTCCGCGCCCCTGTGGATCGAGAGCTACCTGTGGGCGGGCCCCTTCGCGGTGGTCCTCGTGTTCTGTCTGCTGGGCGCGGCCGGACGACGGGCGGACGACGTCTGCCACCGGCTGCGCGAAAGTCCGGGCACCCTCGCGACGCTCCTGGTCCCGGCCTTCGCCTTCTACCAGATGGTCTTCCTGCGCGGCAGCCTGCTCGCCATCGCGGGCCCGCTGACACTCCTGGTGGCCGTCCCGCTGCTGATCAGCACCCCCACCGCCCGGGCATCCCGGTTCCCCGCAACGGCCATGCCGACCGCACCCACCCGTCACGCATCGATTCCCGGAACAGGAGGGCACCCGTGACCGGACCCATCCACATCGACGACCGGTACGACGAGCCGGACCAACTACGCGACCAACTGCGCCGGCTCCTGCGCCACCGCGTCCTCATCGCCCTAGGGATCCTCCTGGGACTGCTGGGCGGGTTGGCCCTCGCCCTGCAGCGCGCCCACACCTACAGCGCCGTCAGCGAAGTCCTCGTGCGCTCCACCGCCGACCCGTTCGGCGCGGTGGGCGTCAGCGCCGACAACCAGGTCAGCATGACCACGGAGCGGCAGATCGCCGGCAGCGCGGCCGTCGCCCTGCGCACGGCGCGCCTCATGGGGCGGCCCGACCGGCAGGCCGCCGCGCTCGGGGACCAGGTGCGGGTCACCAACCCGCAGAAGTCCCAGGTGCTCCGCTTCGAGTTCACCGCCGGCAGTCCCAAGCGCGCGGCGCACGGCGCCAACGCGTTCGCCGAGGCCTATCTCGCCGACCGCAAGAGCCGTAACCAGGCCACGGTGCAGCGGGCCGCCCACGCCCTCGAAGAGCAGATCACCGTGCTCAACCAGCAGCTGGCGGGCGGTCAGCTGGCCGCCAAGACCGCCGCGCAGAACCAGCTCTACACCCTGCAGAAGCGCGTCCTGGACATCCGGTCCCGCGACACCGACGCCGGCGACGTCGTCCGCAGGGCGGTGGCCCCCACCCTGCCCGTGGGACCGGGCCTGCGGACCCTGCTCGCCATCGGGCTGGCCCTCGGTCTCCTGCTCGGCATCGTGCTGGCCTGGGTGCGCTCCTCGCTGGACACCCGCATCCGGTCGGTCGCCGAGGCGCAGGCCGCCGTGGGCGCGCCGGTCCTCGGCATCCTGCCGAAGGAACGCGGCGCCGGCGACGATCTGCTGAGGGTCGGCCGCAGCGAGGGCGTGCGCGCCGAGGCCTACCGGGCACTCGCCTTCCGCCTGCGGCGGATCGCCGCCCCCGCCGGTCTCGGCAAGATCCTCGTCGTGGCTCCCCGGCACGCCGCCGCCGCGGAGGAGGTCGCCGCCAACCTGGCCGCTGCCCTCGCCGACGACGGGGGAGAGGTGCTGCTCGTGGACGCCGCCCCCGACACCTCCGACCTCGTCGCCCGCATGCCGCTGATGCCCTACGAAGCCCCCACCCTGGAGGAGGCGTTCCTCCCGGCCGGGAGCGTCCTCGTCGACGCCGACATCACCGGCCGGCTGGCCTTCTGCTCGAGCGGCGCCACCGGGGCGCACGCCCGGGCGACCCACCGGGCGCTGCCCGACGGCGACTCCTCCACCGTCGTCGTCACGGGACCCTTCATCGGCAACGCGGACGCGCTGGTGGTCGCCCAGCGGGTCGACGGCATCGTCGTCGTCGCCGACCTGGGCGACTCCCGGCGCGACGACCTCCGCCAGGTGAAGGACCTGATCGGCTGCGCCGGCGGACGCCTGCTGGGGGCCGTGCTCGACGCCGGACGCCCGCGGCCGCGTCTCACCCTGCGCCGCGTGCTGGGCCGTCGTCCCAAGTACGTTCCCGCATCGTACGGCGACCCGACGGGCATGGAACTTCCCCTGCAGGACGGCAGCCTCACGGTCTCGCCCCGGTGACGGCGCCCCGAGCGACCGCCCCGCCCCGCGCCGGAGTCCCGAGCGGGGTGGCCGCGGCCGCGCGGGGCGGATGGTGGGGCATGGCGGGCTCCGTCACGAACGCGGTCTTCTCGTTCCTCCTCGTCGGACTGATCACACGGGCCGTCGGAGCGGACGGGGCGGGAGCGATCTTCACGGGCGTCGCCCTGTTCACCATCGTGAGCAGCGCCTGCAAGCTCGGGGCCGACACCGGGCTCGTCCGCTTCGTGCCGCGCGACCTCGCCGTCGACGGCGGCCGAGCGGTCGACGCGCTGCTGCGGGGGGCCGTGCTGCCGGCGGCCCTGGCCGGCGTCGCGGCCGCGACGCCGCTGCTGCTCTTCCCCGCCGTGGCCACCAGGCTGCTGCCCCAACTGCCGCCCGCGGACGCCGTCGCCCTGGTGCGGCTCTTCGGGCTGTTCCTGCCCGCCGCCACCGTGGGCGCGGTCCTGCTCGGCGCCACCCGGGGATTCGGCACGGTGGTCCCGTTCGTCGGCGTGGAACAGATCGGCAAACCGGTGCTGCGGGTGCTGATCGCGGTCCCCGTGGCCTGGTACGTGCCCGGAGTGCTCGCGCTGGCCTCGGCCTGGCTGCTGCCCGCTCTCGCGGGCTCCGTCGCCGCGTGGTTCGCCCTGCGGCGCTGCCGGGCCGGGCACCGCGTCGCCCGTTCCCCGGGGCGCACGCCCGTGCCCTGGCGGACCTTCTGGGGCTTCGCCGCACCCCGCGCCGTCTCCTCCGTGTTCGACATCGGCGCGGTCTGGGTCGGCGTCATCATGCTGTCGGTGCTGGCCACGGCCGGTGAGGCGGGGGTGTACACGGCCGTCGCCCGCGTCGTCACCGCGGGGACCCTCGTCCAGCTCGCGGTCCGGCTCGCCGTCGCACCGGAGATCAGCCGTCTGCTCGCCGTCGACGAGGCCGCCGAGGCCCAGGGCCTGCACCGTGTGTCGACCTGCTGGATCGTGCTCTTCTCCTGGCCGCTGTTCGTCCTCGTGGCCGCCTTCCCGCGGACCGTTCTGTCCGTCTTCGGGCCGGAGTTCGTCGAGGGCGCGCCCGCCCTGGTGGTGCTGTGCGTCGCCTCGATGGTCAACGTCGCGGTCGGCAACGCCCAGACCGTGCTCCTCATGTCCGGCAAGAGCTCCTGGCATCTGGGGATCACCACGGCGGCGTTCGCCGTGCAGCTGACCGTCGGCGTGCTGGCGATCCCGGCCTGGGGCGTGGTGGGCGCAGCCGTGTCCTGGGGGGCGGCCATCGTCGTGGAGAACCTCGCGGCGGCCGTGCTCATCCGGCTGCGGCTCGGCTTCAGGACGGTGGACCGCGGCTACCGCAGCGCCCTGGGCGCCGGACTGCTCGCCTCGGTGGCGGCGACTGCCGTTCATACGAAGCTGGGTGACACTCCGTCAGGACTCGCCGCGGGAATGGCTTTGGGGACTTGTGTATTTACGATTAGTTTGTGGCGATATCGGACGTCGCTGAGCGTGGGCGAGCTGGTCGGAGTACTGCGTCGCCGCGCTGCCTGAAGACCGAGGCGGCGTCCCCTCCCTCGTACCACTCCACCACTGCAATCCGGGGTTTCCCTTGCGCCTGAGAAAGCTTCGTACGAAACCGGTCACGACGGCTGCCGTCGCAGCCTTCGTGTGCACCACCGCCCTGCTCGACGCCTCCCACGCCGCGGCAGCCGGCCGTGATCCCGGGACGCTCGCCGCCGACGCGCTGGCCACCTGGCAGACGGACGGCATCGTCTGGTCGCTCGCCGCCGCGAACGGTGTCGTCTACGTCGGCGGGACCTTCGACTCGATCCGCCCGCCCGGCGCCGCGCGCGGCCAGGGCCAGGTGGCACGCCACAACTTCGCCGCCTTCGACGCCGCCACCGGCAAGCTGCTGCCGTGCGCCCCGTCGTTCACCGGTCTGAGCCACACCGTGCGGGCGATGAAGGCGTCGCCCGACGGCCGGGTGCTGTACGTCGGCGGTTCCTTCAACCGTGCCGGAACCGCCCCGGTGGCCAACCTCGCCGCCGTCGACACCGCCGGCTGCTCCGTACGCAAGGAGTTCCGTCCGGCGGTGTCCGCCCCGGTCCGGGCGATCGAGGCGACGGGCGGCGCGGTGTACCTGGGGGGTGACTTCGTCCGGGTGGACGGCCAGGTCAGGAAACGTATCGCGGCAGTCGCCCCCAAGGGCTCCCTGCTGCCGTTCAAGGCGGACATCGACCAGCCGGTGCGTGCCCTGTCGGCCGCGCCCTCGCACGGAAGGCTCTTCGTCGGAGGCGACTTCGAGTCGGTCAACGGACGGCCGGCGCGCTCGCTGGTCGCCCTGAACCCCGTCAGCGGTGCGACGGTGCTCTCCTACCCGGGCTGGTTCCCGTCCCAGTCGTCGGTGAAGACGATCGCGCGCGACGACAGCCGCTTCTTCGTGGGCGCCGAGGGCCATGGGCCGGGCATCTACGACGGCCGGATCGCGGGCCGGCTCGCCAACGGCACCATGGTGTGGAAGGACACCTGCTTCGGCGCCACCCAGGCCGTGGTGCCCTTCAAGGGAGTCCTCTACAGCGCGTCGCACGCGCACAACTGCAACGAGACGCCCGGCGGATTCCCCGAGCGCGGAGACCGTCAGCATCTCCTGGCGCAGTCCGTCACGGACCGGAAGATTCTGCACTGGTTCCCCGACACCGACGGCGGACTGGGCGAGGAGGTGGGCCCCCGCGCCCTGGTGGTGTCGAAGGGAGTCCTGTGGGTGGGCGGTGAGTTCACCAAGGTCAACGAGCAGTCGCAGCAGGGACTCACCCGCTTCGGCAGCCGCGACACCGGAGCCCCGAAGGCGCCCGCTCTCTCCCTGTCGTCCGCCACGGCCGGCAAGGTCACCCTCGCCTGGCGCGCCACCTGGGACCGGGACGACGCGTCGCTGACATACAGGATCTACCGGGACGGCAAGCTGGTGGCACGCCAGACCGAGCGCTCCACGTACTGGGACCTTCCGAAGATGACCTACACCGACTCGGTGAGCCCCGGCAGTCGGCACAGTTACACCATCGAGGTGACGGACGGAACGAACACCTCCGCGAAGTCCCGCCCGCTGAGCGTGACCGTCCCGAAGAAGGTCACACCGAGAGCGGTGAACGAGGAGACGACCGCGCCGTCGAACGCCACGGAGCCCGTCACGGAGCCCGTCACGGGTGAGGCGCGATGACACGCATCGGGTTCGCGCCGGGGGTCTACGACCTGTTCCACATCGGACACCTCAACATCCTGCGAGAAGCCCGCCGGCACTGCGACCGGCTCGTCGCGGGGGTGACCTCCGACGCCCTGGTCAAGCACCTCAAGGGCAAGCCTCCGGTCGTTCCGCTCGCCGAGCGTCTCGACATCGTCCGCAGTGTGCGGTTCGTGGACGATGCCGTGGTGGAGTGGGACGTCGACAAGCTGAAGACGTGGGCGCGGGTCAACTTCAACGTCATCTTCAAGGGCGACGACTGGAAGGGAACGCCCAAGTGGGAGGAGTTCGAGCGCCGCTTCGCACGGGTCGGCGTCGAGGTCGTCTACTTCCCGTACACCATGCACACCTCCAGCACCCTGCTGCGCGGAGCCCTGGAACTGCTCTCCGCGCAACCGTCGCCGGAGATCCCCTCAGCTCAGCTCCCGGTACCACTTCACGAGGAAGGCGGCCATGAACAGCACGTGGGCCACCAGCAGCGTGCAGTACACCGCGAGGAAGAGGTCCTGGCTCCCCAGGAATAGGAAGCTGAGGCAGGTCAGACCGTAGTCGACCGGCAGCAGCAGCACGGACCGCAGGGCCGGGGGCGGCCCGGCCGGGGCTTCGCCCGGTGTCAGCCGTTTGAGCTTCTCCGTCAGGATCCCTGCGAAGAAGATCACCACGGCCGCGAGCTGGAAGAGCATCGGCGCCAGCAGAAGGACCGGGCTGGGCAGGGCGAAGAACCGGTAGAACGCCACCAGCACCACCAGGTGGAGGGTGACGATCTTGACGCAGTCCAGGACATGGTCGAGCCACTCACCCGTCGGACTCCCCGAGCGCTGACCTCGCGCCAGCTGACCGTCCGCCGCGTCCAGGGCGAACCCCACCGCCAGGGACGCGGCGACGCAGACCGGCATCGCCGGTCCGGGCGGCACCAGGGCCACCGCGGCCAGTGCCGGAAAGGTGAACACGGCCCCGAGGACGGTCAGCTGATTCGGTGTCGCCCCCATCCGGTAGGCCAGCGCGGCCAGGAGGCGGCCGGCCGGACGGTTGACGAACCGGGTGTAGAGCGATGCCCCCTTCGGCGGCTTCTGCGCCGCCGACAACTGCCTGAGTACCTCGGCAAACTCGGTCATTTGCTCCCTTAAACCAGAAAACCGCTGGAAAGAAGGCAATTATGGCAGAACGGGAAGGCGGGATGTCTCGTGTCAGCCGTCGGCAACTTCTGCGTGGCGGACTGACGGTGCTGGGCGCGACGGCCCTCACCGGCCACAGCGCGTCCGCCGCCGCAGGACCTGGAGGCGGCCTCGTGGGACCGGCCGCCGTCGACGCACGCCGGGACCGCTTCTCCGCGGACCTGCGGTCGCGGGTGATCAGTGTGGCCGGCCTCGGAGCGGTGGGCGACGGACAGGTCGACGACACCGCGGCCTTCGAGCTCGCCTACTCGCTCGCGGCCGCCCGGGTCATGCGCGGGGTCGGGCGCACGGTCATCGAGATCCCCGCCGGCGAGTACCTCATCACCCGTCCCCACGCGCTGCTGAACGGCGCCCCTCCGCTCCGGTCGGTCAACGGACTGCGCTTTTCCGGCGCGGGCAAGCGCATGACCACGCTGGTCTTCCGCCCCGCCGAGGGCCCGGGCTCCTTCCTGTGCCGCAACGAGGACGTCTGGTCCAACGTGTCCTTCGAGCGCATGCAGTTCCGCTCGGCCACGCCGGGCGCCTCCTTCTTCAGCTCGTACTCCACCGGGCAGGCCCAGGACTACCGGTTCTCCGAGTGCGAGTGGATGGGGGAGTGGGAGTACGGGCTCGCCCTGGACGGCACGGACACCAACTCCGAGATGCGGTGGGACGCCTGCCGGGTCGGCGGCAGCTACCGCCGGGCCTTTCTGTACTCGGGGGTCACCGGGCGCAGGCAGGAACCCAACGAGCAGGACCAGTTCCTCAACTACTGGTTCACCGACATGAAGGTCGAGTACGAGTGGGGGAACTTCCTCGAGTTCCCCTACGGCGGATCCATCGCCTGTCGCGGCGGCTCCTACATCGTCACCGGCACACGCCCGCAGAGCACCGAGGAGTACGGCACCAGCAGTACCTTCTTCCGCTTCCCGGTCGCCCAGCACCACGACTCGGTGCAGCGGTTCCACGCCCAGGACATCCGGTTCGAGGTGCGCAACCCGGACGTGCGGATCATCGACTGCGAGTGGAAGAGCGGCACGGTCCACTTCAGCGACTGCGACGACACCGGCGTCGCCTTCAAGGACTTCGCCTCCGACGTCCGTCCGCACCGCTACACGGTGGGGCCGAGGGGACCGCTCATCCGCTACGACTCCTGCCAGTTGGTGGGCCGGCACGAGTACCGGACGGCCGGTCAGGAGGAGTCCCTGCCGACCGTCGTCCGCTACGACATGTGTCTGCTGCGCAGCCACGAGACGGGCGCCTTCGTGGTGGCCCAGGGCGTCGACCGACGTGATTTCGTCAGCTTCGTCGACTGTCTGGACACCCCCGCCGCCGACGGCACCCCCGCGCCGGCCGTCCCCGACGGTGCGGCGACGACCCCGAGCACACCGCTCGCGGATCAGGCCGCGCCGCCCGTTCCGGACCCGTCTCCTCCCGCCTCGGCGGCGGCCGGCAGATGACGGGCCGGAGGGCGTGCGCTTCCGGTGCTCAGCGCGCGGTCATGGGCGCACCACGCTCAGCGACAGCGCGAACCGCGCCGCCCGGTCGGTCCACCAGTGCGTCAACTCCATCCCGACGGCGGCCAGTTCCGCGCGTACTCCCTCCTCCCGGAACTTCGCCGACACCTCGGTGCGCAACTCCTCGCCGGCCGCGAACTCGACGGCGAGGTCGAGCGCGGGCACCTTCACGGTCTGCGCCCTCCGGGAGCGCAGTCGCATCTCGATCCATTCGTTGTGCGGGTCCCACAGCGCGACGTGGTCGAAGGCGGCGGGATCGAAGTCGGCGTCCAGCTCACGGTTGACCACGGCCAGGACGTTCTTGTTGAACAGGGCCGTCACCCCGGCCGCGTCGTCGTACGCCGGCACCAGCACCCGCTCGTCCTTGACGAGGTCGGTGCCCAGCAGCAGGGCGTCGCCCGGCGCGAGCAGCGCGCGCACGGAGGCCAGGAACACCGCGCGCTCGGCCGGCGGCAGATTGCCGATCGTGCCGCCGAGGAAGGCGAGCAGGCGCGGGCCCGGGGTGTCGGGCAGCGTCAGGCGCGCGGTGAAGTCGGCGATCAGGGCATGGACGTTCAGCCCGGGCCGTTCGGCGATCAGGGCCTGCCCGGCCTGGGTGAGCGCGCTCTCGCTGACGTCGACGGGCACATAGGTGTCCAGGCCGGTCAGCGCGTCGATCAGGTGGCGGGTCTTCTCCGAGGAGCCCGAACCGAGTTCGACGAGCGTGCGGGCGCCGGCCGCCGCGGCGATCTCGTCGGCGCGGTCCACGAGGATCTCGCGCTCGGCGCGCGTCGGGTAGTACTCGGGCAGTTCGGTGATCCGCTCGAACAGCTCGCTGCCGTGCGCGTCGTAGAACCACTTGGGCGGCAGCGACTTGGGATTCGCGGTGAGGCCGCGGCGGACGTCGTCGCGCAGGGCGGCGTCCGTGGCGTCCTCGGGGAGGGTGCGGGTGATCTGGAACGGGCTCACGTGCCGGTCTCCTCGGGTGGTGCGGATGCCGCGTCCGGGCTCGGGTCCTTGAGCGGGGTGAGCAGGACGTCGGCGCGGCTCGCCACGAGCAGGGTGCGGTCCGGGACCTCCTGCCAGTGCGGATCGTCGTCGTACGGTTCGGACGCCACGACCGTGCCCCGGCCGGGCTCCGCCCGATACCAGAGGGTGTCGCCCCAGGCGGTCGCGGCGATGGTCGCGCCGTCGGTGAGGAGCAGGTTGAGGCGGGAGGCGGGGGCCGCGTCGGCGACCTCCAGGACGGTGTCCGCCAGCGCCTGACCCCCGGTGTCCCCGGCGCGCAGCCGGGCCAGCACCAGCGCCCACACGAACGCCGAGTCGTTGCGGGCCTCCATCGACAGCAGTTCGGCGGCGGGCAGCGCGCCCACCAGCGGCTCCAGCGAGCCCGGCCAGCCGACGACCGCCCCGTTGTGGCTGAACAGCCAGGTCCCGGACGCGTACGGCGCCGCGGCGGCCTCCGCGTCGGCCCCCGCCAGGGTGGCGTCCCGGACGGCGGCCAGCAGCGCCCGGCTGCGCACGACCCGCGCCAGGTCCGCGAAGGACAGGTCCGCCCAGATGGGCCCGGCCCGGCGGTAGCGGGCCGGCACCGGGTCGCCGTCGGCGTACCAGCCCACCCCGAAGCCGTCGGCGTTGACGGTTCCGTACCGCTGCCGCCGGGGCGCCCACGACTGGCGGTACAGGGCGTGCGGGGGCTCCACGAGGATCCGTCCGAGCGGCTGTTCGGGCCCCAGGTAGGCGAGATGACGGCACATCAGACGGTCTCCGAACGGGCCGTGCGGAACCCGGAGAAGATCTGCCGCCGGATCGGGTAGTCCCAGTTGCGGAACGTGCCCCGGCAGGCCACCGGGTCGACCGCGAACGAGCCGCCGCGCAGCACCTTGTACTCGGGGCCGAAGAACACCTCCGAGTACTCCTTGTACGGAAACGCCCGGAACCCGGGGTACGGCAGGAAGTCGCTCGACGTCCACTCCCAGACATCGCCGATCAACTGCCTTACTCCGAGCGGGGATTCACCGGCCGGGTAGCTGCCCGCCGGGGCCGGGCGCAAGTGGCGCTGGCCCAGGTTGGCGTGCTCGGGCGCGGGATCGGCGTCGCCCCACGGGTAACGCGTCGACCCGCCGGTCGCCGGGTCGAAGCGGGCGGCCTTCTCCCACTCGGCCTCGGTGGGCAGCCGGCGTCCCGCCCAGCGGGCGTAGGCGTCGGCCTCGTACCAGCACACGTGCAGCACCGGCTCCTCGGGCGGCACGACCTCGGTGACCCCGAAGCGGCGGCGCAGCCACTGCCCGCCGTCGCGGCGCCAGAACAGCGGCGCGTGGATGCCGTGCCTGCGGATGTGCGCCCAGCCCTCCCGCGTCCACCAGCGTTCCTCGTCGTAGCCGCCGTCCTCGATGAACGCCCGGTAGGCGGCGTTCGTCACCGGGGTCGTGTCGATGTGGAAGGGCGCCACCTCGCGCCGGTGGGCGGGGCGCTCGTTGTCCAGCGCCCAGGGTTCGCCGGAGGTGCCCATGGTGAACGGCCCGCCGGGCACCAGGACTTCGGCCGGGCCGGTGAACAGCGGCACCGGATCGGGGTCGGGGGCGGTCAGGGCCGCCGGGCCCGTGCGGAGCTGATGGGTGATCAGCATGGTCTCGTCGTGCTGCTGTTCGTGCTGCGCGATCATCCCGAAGGCGAAGCCGGCCTCCGTCAGACGGGTGCCGTGGAAGTCGGCCGACTCCAGCACGTCCAGCACCCGGCCGCGCACCTCGGCCGCGTACCGGCGGGCCTCGGCGGGCGGGAGCAGCGGCAGCGACGGCCGCTCGGCGCGCGAGTGCTCGAAGGCGTCGTACAGGCCGTCGATCTCGGGGCGGATCGCCTCCCGGCCGGCCACCGCGCGCAGCAGCCACAACTCCTCCTGGTTGCCGATGTGCGCGAGGTCCCACACCAGCGGCGACATCAGCGGGGAGTGCTGTGCGGTCAGGTCGGGCTCCTCGACGCAGCTCGTCAGCAGCGTGGTGCGCTCGCGGGCCGTGGTCAGCGAGGCGAGCACACGGGTGCGGAGGGTCTCCGCGTCCGGGGCCGGCTCGGCGCTCGGCGCGGGCTCGGTGTCCAGGGCGGGCTCGGTCATGAGCGGAAGTCCTTCCCGTACGCGCGGGTGTCCGTGCCGCGCAGGCGGTCGAGCTGGTCGTCGGCGGGCGTGCGGCCCCTGAGGACGTAGCGGTCCAGGTAGTCCGCCACGGCCGCCACGACGTCGTCGTCGGCGCCGAGGCGTGGCAGGGCGCGCAGAGCCGTGGCGAAACAGGCGACGGCGGTCTCGTGCAGCTCGGGGTCGGCCAGCCCGTACCGGGCCGCGTCGATCCACAGCGGATTGTGCGGCGCCGGCAGCGGCTGGGCCCGCTCGGCGAGCGGTTTCACCGTGCGGTAGGCGATCTCGGCGGCCTCCGGATCCTCGAACAGCGCCGCCGTCACGGCGAGCGGGACGATCCAGCCGTCGTCGCCGGGCTGCGCGTCGATCATGCGCAGCTCCAGGTGGCCGCGCGGTCTGACCGGCGGGAACAGGGTGGTGAGGTGGTAGTCGAGGTCCTCCCGCGTCGGGGCCCCCGTCCGGGTCCACTCCCGGAAGGTGAGCCTGTCGGGCACGTCCCAGGCGCCGCGCTCGCGCCTGACGCACATCACCGGCGCGTCCAGTACGTGCCGGGCCCAGGCGGCGCGCGGATCGCCGTCCAGGGCGGGCCCGCCCGCGCGTCCGGCGCCGATCTCCATCCACAGCAGCTGCCGGGTGGAGCGCCAGCCGGTGGGGGCGCCGCCGAGCATCGGGGAGTTCGCGAAGGCCGCCACCAGCACCGCGCCCAGCGTGTGCGAGAGCCACCAGCGCCGCCCGAACCCCAGCGGGCCCGGCTCCTCGTGTCCGGCGTCGAGGCAGACCTGCACGGAGGCCGAGGTGCACATCATGGCGCGGCCGGACGGGCCGGTGCGGTCGAGGCAGGCCTCCATGGCGTCGTAGCGGGGCTCGTGCAGGAACCTGTGTGGGCTGCGCCAGGGGTCCGTGCCGAGGCCGGCGAGGGCCAGGCCGTGCTCGCTCAGGACCGTGCGGACGGCGGCGAGGTCGGCGGAGACCGTGCCCACGCACTCCATCAGGGAGGCGGCCGGCGGCGAGCTCAGCTCCAGCTGACCGCCGGGTTCGACGGTGAGGGGGGAGCTCAGCGGCACGGTGCGCAGTGCGGCGTAAGCGGTTTCAAGCCGTTCAGGTGTGACGGGGACCTGCGGTGAGCGCAGCTCGTGAACGAGCCATTCCACCTCGACCCCGACGGTGCGGGGCGGGCCGGTCTTGAAACAGATTCCCCTGACCAGCGCCTCCACCTCGGCTTCGGTGAGGGCGGTACGGGGCTCTGCTCCGTCGGTACAGTCGCTGACCGAGTCGGACATGTCGGGATCCTCCTGAGATTCCACCATGCCACCGGTCCGGCCTCGGTGCGGCCGGACCGGCATAGCTCGTTCCACCCAAGACCCTCGATCCGATCCGCACAAGGGTGCACAACGGCACTTTCAGGACCGTGGATCTCGCATTCCGTGTCGATTCCCTGCCGTTTCACTGTCGGTTTCCCGGCGGCTCCGCGCCGACGGGAAACTGTTTCCCGGTCGTTCCCGGCGTACGCGTCAGGGGTTCCCGGCACCGGGAAACTCTGTTGCACGCGATGTCCAGGATCACCCACGATGCGTGCGTGAGCACGACGGGGGAGACGGGCGGGGCACGAGAGCCCGCGGGGCAGGCGTTCATGGAGTCCACGGGGGTGGCGCCATGAGCGCCCGGCTGCGCGGGATCGCCCGGGAGACGGAGGAGATCGTCGCGGCGGGCCGCTACCTCGCCTCCGACGGACGTGAGGTGGCCCTCGCCGCGGCGGTCGAGGAGGCCCGGGCGGGTACGCGCATGCTGGGACCGGGACCGGTCGAGCCACCGGAGGGGTCGGTCGTTGACTCGGCGGCGCAGCCCTTCGGTGGCACGCTCGTCGAGGTCACCGGCGAGAGCAGCCTGGAGGCGGCCCGGCGGCTGGTCGGCGCCGGCCCGGTCGCCGTCCTCAACTTCGCCTCCGCCCGCAACCCCGGCGGCGGCTACCTCAACGGCGCCCAGGCGCAGGAGGAGGCCCTGTGCCGGGCCTCCGCGCTGTACACCTGCCTGCTCGCGGCCCGACAGTTCTACGACCACCACCGCGCCCACCGCGACCCGTTCTACACGGACCGCGTCATCCACTCACCGGGCGTGCCCGTCTTCCGGGACGACCGGGGCCGTCTGCTGGACGAGCCGTACCGGGTGGGCTTTCTGACGGCCGCCGCCCCCAACGCGGGCGTGGTGCTGCGCACGGCGCCGGAGCGCGCGTCCGAGTTGCCGCGCGCGCTGGCCGTACGGGCCGAGCGGGTCCTGGAGACGGCCGCCGCGCACGGCTACCGGCGTCTGGTGCTGGGCGCCTGGGGCTGCGGGGTGTTCCGCAACGATCCCGCGCAGGTGGCGGGTGCGTTTCGGACGCTGCTGGAGAGGGGTGGACGGTTCGGGGAGACCTTCGGGCACGTGGTGTTCGGCGTCCTGGACCGGACGCCCGGCACGGCGGTTCTGGGAGCCTTCGAGGAGGTATTCGAAAAGACTTCCGGGCGCCCGCCCGGTTCGGGAAGCACACGGGACCGGTAGAGCTTGCGGGCCAGTAGGGCCCGCGCGACCTGCGGAGCCCGAGGGACCTGCGGGGCCCACGGGGTCGCGGCGAGGCTCAGGTCCAGCCGTAGCGCTGGTGCAGCCGCTGCCGCACCAGGTTGAACCGCATCCGGTCCAGCGCGCAGGCCTCGCGGCGCATGCCGTCCTCGTGCAGCCTCAGGACACGGTCGACGTCCACCCAGGAGTCCCGCCCGGTCCGGTCCCAGGGTCCGCTGCCGATCGGCACCCACTCACGGTCGCCGTCGTGGCGCTTGCTGGAGAGCTGCACGGCGAGGAAGGTCCCGCCCGCCTCCCGGGCGACGACGAGCACGGGACGGTCCTTGCCCCGGCCGTCGTTCTCCTCGAAGGGCACCCAGGTCCACACGATCTCGCCGGGATCGGGGTCGCCGTCGTGCGCGGGGGAGTACTCGGTGCGCACCCGGCCCACCTCGCGCGGGTCGGCCTCGACGGTGGCGGAGGGGCCGGAGCGGCCCGGAACGTCTGCATCGGTAAACGCGGTCACGGGGGCACCTTAAGGGCTGGCTCCGTGACCGCGTTTCACCGGCGTGGACTCACCCCGGTCCCACCCGCGGGCACACCCGAGGTCTCCCCGCGGGTCGACCGGTGATCACTTCTCCTCGACCGGCACCTTCTGCGAAGGCGGGCTCGCGATCCCGTTGAGCGACGAAGTCCCCTTCGGCGCCTGCCCGTTCTGGTTCATCGAGGCGAGCAGCTGACGGGCCAGACCGAGCCCCGTCCCGCCCATGGTGAGCGCCTTGGCGAACACGTCCGCCATACCGTCCGCGCCGTTGAGCAGCACCATGTTGTCGACGTTGCCGAAGGCGGACGCGCCCGCCCGCACGATCTCCGGCCAGTTCTCGGCGAGTTGCTGGGCGACGACCGCCTCCTGGTTCTCGGCGAGCGCGGCGGCCCGGGCCTTGATGGCCTCGGCCTCCGCGAGCCCCTGCGCCTTCGTCGCCTCGGCCTCCGCCAGACCCCTGGCCTGGGCGGCGGCCGCCTCGGCCTCACCGGTGGCCCGGGTCGCGGCCGCGGTGGCCGCACCCCGGGTCTTGGTCGCCTCGGCCTCGGCTCCGGCGGCCTGTTTGACCCGGGACGCCTCGGCGGCCGCCGCGAGCTCGGTCTCCTTCGCCTTGGCCTGAGCCGCCGAGATCCGGGCGTCGCGCTCGGCCTCGGCCAGCGTGCGCTTCTCGTACGCCTTGGCGTCCGCGGGCTTGCGCACGTCCGCCTGGAGTTGCTGCTCGCGACGGTGCGCCTCGAGTTCGGCGACCCGCGTCTCCTGCACGACGACCTCCTGCCGGGCGGCCGCGTCGGCGAGGGGCCCCGCCTGACGGGCCTTGGCGCCCGCCTTGTCACGCTCGGCCTGGTATCCGGCCTGCAGGATCTCGCTGTCCCGGGTGGCCTCCGCCATCCGTGCGAACGAGGCCTGCTCCGCCTCCGTGGCGAGACGGTTCGCCTCGGCCTGCGCGATGCGCGCGTCCCGCTGCACGGCCGCCGCGTGCGGCATCGCCAGGTTCTGGATGTACCCCGTCGGGTCCTCGATCTCGTGGATCTGCAGCGAGTCCACGATCAGGCCCAGCTTCTCCATCTCCGTACCGCAGGCGGCACGGGTCTGCCCGGTGAGCTTCTCCCGGTCGCGGATCATGTCCTCGACCGTCAACCCGCCCACGATGGAGCGCAGATGACCGGCGAAGACGTTGTGCACCCGCTCCGACATCAGCTTCTGCTGGTCGAGGAAACGCCGGGCCGCGTTGGCGATCGACACGAAGTCGTCGCCGACCTTGAAGATGACCACGCCCCGCACCTTCAGCGGGATGCCCTGATGGGTCACGCAGTCCACATGCAGCTCGGTCTCGTTCAGGTCCAGCGACAGCTTGCGCACCACCTGGACCCCGGGCATCACGAGCGTGCCCCGCCCGGTGACGATACGGAAGCCCATCCCCGCTTCCAGGCCCTCGGTGCGGTGGTTGGAGCCGGAGATGACGAGCGCCTCGTTGGGCTCGGCGACCCGCCACATCATCTTGAACAGACCGATCAGAACGAGCACGGCGACAACCGCCGCACCCGCAACGACGCCGACGACCATCGGCATTCGCCCCCTTTGCATGGTGCCCTTTCGGCACCGAACGAAGGGAGTGTGCGCCTGCCCGAGCCCAGGGTGAAGGCGACGGCGAATCCTTGTTGCAATCTTGACGCTTACGTTCCCGAAGGCTCACGAAGCGACTCTCACCTGGGCCGCAGCGGGCTCAACTGTCGTACGCCCGTGTGACGTAGACCGTCCTGGGCGGCAGGTGCTCCACCACCATCACCACCGTGCCGCACTCGATGCGGCCCGTGCCGTCCGCCGGGTGGGCGAGGAAGTGCTCGGCACCGCCGCGCACCCGAACGATCACCTCGCCTACGAGCCCCGGCCCGATCGTCCCGGTGACCCGCCCCATGAGCCCGACCATCGACGCGTCGTCCATGGTCACAGGGTACGGGCGGAACGCGCTCACCGGGCCGGGGAGTCGGCGACCGCCTCGCCCGGCCACAGCTCGTGCCAGCGCAGCTCCGCCTCCAGCTGCGCGGCGAGCGAGACCAGCAGCGGCTCGCTGTTCGCCGGACCGAGCAACTGCGCACCGACCGGCAGCCCGCCGCCCGCGAAGCCCGCGGGGACGTTGACGCCGGGCCAGCCCAGCACGTTCCACGGCCAGGCGTACGGACACGCGGCGATCATCGCGCGGTCGGTCGCGAATCCGCTCAGATCCAGCATGGCTCCGACGCGGGGCGGGGGAGCGGCCGTCGTCGGCGCGAGGACCACGTCGTACGTCTCGAAGAAGGCGCCGACGCGGCGGTGCAGGACCGCCTCGGCGCGTCGGGCCGCGCGCAGCGGCGCGCCGCCGAGCAGCCGGCCGAGCCGGGCGGCGTCGCGGGTGCGCCGGTCGAGGAGCGTGGGGAAGGGCGCTTCGGCGACCCGCTCCGCGATGCCCGCGGTCGCCCGGGGCACGAAGGCGAGCCCGATCGGCCCGTACGGCGGGTCGGCCTCCTCGACGGTGTGGCCCAGCCCGGCCAGCCTCTCGGCGACTTCCAGGACCCGGGCCCGCACATCGGGCCGCAACCGGGCGGGCGTGGCGGTGAACGGAGGCTTCAGCGCGAGCGCGATCCGCAGCCGGCCGGGGTCGCGGCCCACCGCCGCGGAGGCGTCGACGGCGGGCGGCCGGTGCGGGTCGCGCGCGTGGTTGCCGCTCGCCGCGTCGAGCAGCAGAGCCGCGTCGGCAACCGTCCTCGCCAGGGGCCCGTTGACGGTGATGCCGTGGAAGGACTCGCCGCGCGGCCAGGTCGAGACGCGCCCGCGCTGCGGCTTGATGCCGACCAGATGCGTCCAGGAGGCCGGGATGCGGACGGATCCGGCCCCGTCCGAGCCGAGCGCGGCCGGCACCAGACCCGCCGCCACCGCGGCCGCCGAGCCGCCGGAGGAGCCGCCCGGGGTGTGCTCGGTGTTCCACGGGTTGCGGGTCGCGCCGAAGGCCGGGCCCTCGGTGAAGGGCCACTGGCCGAACTCGCAGGTGTTGGTCTTGCCGACGATCACGGCCCCGGCCGCGCGCAGCCGCCGTACCGCCTCCCCGTCCTCGGCGACCGCCGGGTGAACGCCCTGGCAGCCGAAGGCGGTCGGCTCGCCCGCCACGTCCATGTCGTCCTTGACGGCGACCGGGACGCCGAGCAGGGGCCTGCGCACCCCGGCCGCCAACTCCCGGTCGGCCGCCTCGGCTTCGGCGAGCGCGGCCTCGGCCCGGACGATCCGGAAGGCGTTGAGCGTGCCCTGGCTCGCCTCGATCCGGGCGAGGGTGCGTTCCACGAGCGCGCGCGAGGACACCTCGCCCTCGGCCAGCGCGCGGGCGGCGGCCGTCAGACCTGCGGCACGGTCGGGCGTCATACGGGCACCTCCGGGACGACGATGTCTACCGCACGGTAACCTCTGCCGGCCGACCGACGGAACAACGCGCGGACGAGGGCGAGTTGCCGACGACGGATCGCCGGCGGTCGCCGTCCTCCAGCCGGTGCGTGATCGGCGGATCGCCCGCGGATCACCTGCGCCGCGCTCGGATCACCTGCGGTTCGTACTCGGGTCGCGGGTGCGGCCGGCTCGCGACTCTCGAGGCCGGTCGGCGGATCGCTCGCGGGTCGGCTGCGCATGCGCCCGTGATGTGCCTGTCGTTCCCGCCTGCGCATCGCCCGTGTGCGGTTCGCGGTTCGCCCGGGGCTCGCGCAGGGGCCGCGGGCGTCGGTCGGCGGGCCGGCGGGCGTCGGCCCGGCTGTCCGTCCGTCATGTGGTGTCCGGCCGCGAAGGGGCGGGCGGGTCCGTCGCGCACAGGTGCCCCACAGGCGTTCCGGGTTCCTGCGCAAAGGATTGACGCACTCCTGCCCCACCCCTACCTTCTGATCGACTTTCCGAACTTTGTTCGGGATTTCGGACCTTGAGCCGTAGGAGAGCCGCACCATGACGACCCGCCCCCGCACCCCGTCCCGCCGTTCCCTGCTGCGCGCGATGGCCGCCCTGCCCGCCGCCGCACTCGTGCTCGGCGAGGCGCCCGGCCTGCTCGGCACGGCCCTCGCCGCCGCGCCGCCCGCCGGATCGGCCACCCGGTACACCATCGTCCCGTTCCTCAACAGCAACGACGGCACGGTGAACGTCTACCAGTCCGACGACGCCACCGACTTCCGGCTGGTGCAGTCCTCCGCCTACACCCCGCCCAGCAACCGCATCCGCGACGCGAGCCTCTTCAAGCACGCCAACGGCTACTACTACATCACCTACACCACCCACACCTGGCAGGACACCAGCACCACCATCGGCTTCGCCCGCAGCTCCGACCGCGTCAACTGGACGTTCCTGTACGACTACACGGTCCCGATCGCCAACCTCTCCCGCGCCTGGGCGCCGGAGTGGTTCGTCGACAGCGACGGCAGCGTCAACGTCATCGTGTCCTGCTCGACGACGAACGACGAGTGGATCTTCACGCCGTACCTTCTCAAGGCCACCAACTCCGCCCTGACCACGTGGAGTTCACCAGTCGTCCTGTCCGGCATCGGCGCGAACCACATCGACACGTACATCGTGAAGACCGGCTCGACGTACCACGCCTTCACCAAGAACGAGACGGCGAAGTACATCGAGTACGCGACGGCGCCGAACCTCGCCGGCCCCTACACGATCAAGAAGACCGGCGACTGGGCGGGCTGGGGCAGTTACCGCGAGGGCCCGAGCGTCATCCAGCTCGACAACGGCGGCTGGCGGATCTTCTTCGACGGCTACGGAGACGGCAACTACTACTACAGCGACAGCTACGACGCCTTCGCCACCTGGACCGCGCCCAAGGCGCTGCCCGGCATCTCCGGCACGGCACGTCACTTCACGGTCATCAAGGAGACGGTGACCGGCGGCCCGACCCTGACGAAGAACGCCACGCGCTCCCTGCGCTCCGCCAACTACACCACCCGCTTCTGGCAGGAGCAGTCCGCCCTGCTCAACCTGCCCGTGGTGACCAGCTCCAGCACCACCGCCGAGAAGCAGGCGTCCACCTTCACCGTCGTGGCGGGACTCGCGGACGCGAACGCCTACTCCTTCCGCGACGCGGCCGGCAACTACCTGCGCCACTACTCCTTCCGCGGCCGCTTCGACGCCAACGACGGCACGTCGACCTTCGCGAAGGACGCCACCTTCATCGCGCGGACGGGCTCGACGAGCGGTTCGATCCGCTTCGAGTCGTACAACTACCCCGGCTACTACCTGCGCCACTACAACTACCAGCTGCGTGTGGAACAACCCGACGGCACCGACCTGTTCCGCCAGGACAGCTCGTTCGTGCCGGTGACGCCCTGGGCCTAGCAGGCCCACACCCTCCGGGCAACGGAAGGGGGACGGTTCCGGGACGGTCTCGCCGTCGGCCGTGAAGAACCGGTGCGCCGAACGGGTGTGCGCCGGTCTTCGCGGTCAGCGGGCCGGGGACCGGCGGACGGTCAGGACGGCGACGTCGTCGTGCCGGCGACCCTCGCCCGCGAACGCGCGGGCGTCCTCGTGGAGCACCACGGGCAGTTCGGTGGGGGAGAGGTCCAGGTAGGTCGTCAGTCGCTCGTCGACCGGGTAGAACGCGCCGTCGTCGGCGCGGGTCTCGGTGAGTCCGTCGGTGGTCAGCACCAGCGTCGAGCCGTCCGGGAACGCGAACCAGTCCACGGTGGCCGGCTCGACGGCCAGTTCGGCGAGCCCGAGCGGGACGCTCGTGTCCAGCGACGGAATGGTGACGGCCCCGTCGTGCACCAACCGGGGCGGCACATGACCGCAGTTGACGACCTGCGCGTCCGCCCCAGCGTCGACGCCGACGACGAGCGCGGTGACGAACCGTTCGTCCTCACCGGTCTGTTCGGCGTAGGAGTTGTGCCGGACGACCGCCGCGTCCAGGGCGTCGACGAGCGCCGTGAGCGTCGGCTCGCGGTACGCCGCCTCACGGAAGGCGCCGATGACGGCGAACGCCGCGCCCACGGCGGCCAGTCCCTTGCCCTGCACGTCGCCGATCAGCACCCGCGTGCCCCAGGGTGAGGCGACCACGTCGTAGATGTCGCCGCCGACCAGCCGGTCCTCCTGCACGGGTACGTAGACGCCGTTGACCAGGACGTCGTCGGTGAGCAGGGGCAGCGGGTGCAGGATGTGCCGCTGCATGGCGGCGGCGGTGGAGCGCAGCCGCAGCATCTCGTGCTCGCGCCCGATGCGCCGGTGGCAGGCGTACACGGAGGCGGCGCCCAGGGCGAGGGTGAGCAGCACCAGCAGCGCCCGGTCGAGCCAGCGGCCCCCGTCACCGGCGCGCACCAGCAGGGTGAAGGTCACGAAGAGAGTGGTCCACGCGGCGACGAACTTCGTCTGCTGGACGGTGCACAGCGCCGACGCCGTCCCCGGCAGGAAGACCAGGAGCCCCAGGAGCCACACCTCGGAGCCGGACAGCACGCCGAGGACCTCCACCAGGACGGTCACCGCCAGCACGCCGACGACCGTCTCGGCGTTGCCCGGGGGCTCGATGGCGTCGAGGGAGTCGGCGGCTCTCTTCCGACGGATACCGGTCATGGGAACTCCCGGGCAGACGGTGATCTCTCTGTACCTTAGACAGGCCGCCGTCCCGGCCGCCGCCACGGCGTAGCAGGTGAACAGCCGCGGGAGTCCGGCCGTACCCCTTGTCGAACGCCCGTCCGCCGGAGCGGGGACAACGGCGCCGGCACCCGACTACGGAGTGGTACGTGTTTCTGCGGCCCACGGGCCGCCGCGCGCGCGGCGCCGCACTGGCCGGCGGCCTGGCCCTGCTCTCCCTAGCCACCGGGTGCGGCGGCGATGACGACACCGCGGAGAAGAGCGCGCCGAGCCGCCGGCCGTGACCGCCGCTCCCGCGGCCGGGGTCGTGGCGCCGGCGAAGGCCGAGGTGATCGCCGGGCTGACCGGCTGCACGGCCAAGATCCGCATCGAGGCGGACGAGCTGCGCCAGGGCGTCTGCCACACGAAGGAGGCCGACTACCTCGTCACCACCTTCCCCGAGGAGCAGTACAAGGAGGCGTGGCTGGACGCCGTCCACTTGGGCCAGTACCTGGTGGGCACCCGCCGGGTCGTCAGCGCGCAGCCGAAGATGCTCACCGAGTTCCGGCCCAAGCTCGGCGGAACGATCCGGCAACTGGGCGGAGCGGGCCCGACCCCTGCCCCGCAGGCGCCGTGACAGGTCCGGGCCCTCGCGCGCCTCGCCGGCCTGCCCCGCCGCTGCCGTGCCCACCCGGCGCGGTCGGCGATGAGATCATCTGCTCATGGACGTGGGGGCGCTGGGCCGGACGATGATCGCCGTACCGCCGGGGAGGGTCACCCTCTCGGACCGGCGGACGCAACGCACGTGGACGGTCGACGTGGCGGGCCACCGGCTCGCGGCGCACCCGGTGACCCGGGAGCAGTACACGCGTGTCACCGGCCGGCCCCCGGACGGCCCCGGGTCTGACCGGCTGCCGGTCGAGGGCGTGTCCTGGTGGGACGCCGTCCACTTCTGCAACGCGCTCTCCGCGAGCGAAGGGCTGGCGCCTGCGTACCGGGTCCGGGCCGACGGCGAGGCCGTCGACGTGGACGGCTCGGCCGACGGGTACCGGCTGCCCACCGAGGCGGAGTGGGAGCACGCCTGCCGCGCCGGCACCACGGGACCGCGCTACGGGCCGCTCGACGACATCGCCTGGCACCGGGGGAACTCCGGGGAACGGATCCACGAGGTGGGCGGCAGGCTCCCCAACCCGTGGGGTCTGCACGACATGCTGGGCAACGTGTGGGAGTGGTGCTGGGACCTCTACGACCCCGAGGTCTACGGCGCCTACCGGGTCCTGCGCGGCGGCGGCTGGTTCGACGAGCACTGGAGCTGCCGGGCCTCGGTGCGCCGCCGCAGTCACCCCACGTTCCGCGTGGACGACGTGGGTTTCCGTCTCGCACGGACGATGCGCTGACGGCCGTTCGCGACCAGTGACCTGCGGCCTGCGACCTGTGGCCCGTGACCTGCGCGGCCTGCGATCCGGGATCCGCGATCACGGGGTGGTCGGAGACGGGCCCGCCGACGGCCGCCGGACCCGTCCCGCCGGGGACCCACGAGCGTGGCGGGCGCTAGGAGCGCGACAGCCGCCGCATGGTCAGCGCGAGGTGCAGCCGCAGCCGGCCCTGGGGGGTGCGCACCGGCCACCCCAGCAGATGCTCGGCGTGGGCCAGCCGGTCCTGGAGCGTGGAGTGGTGGACGTTCGCCTCGGCCGCCGCCGCCCGCAGACTGCCCGTGGCCGTGACGGCGTGCAGGGTGGCGAGCAGCCAGGGGGCGTCCGCGGCGGCGGCCTCGAGCACGAGGACGTCCGCGGGGGGCTCGGCCCCCGCTGCGACGAGGTCGGCCAGCAGGGCGAGGCCGCCGAGTTCGTCGGCGTGCACGACCCGGGGGCCGGGGTCCTGCGCGGTCCCCTCCGCGGCGAACCTGAGCGCGGTGCGGGCGGCGGCCCAGGAACGCGGCAGGTCGGCCACGGGCACGGCGGGCCCGACACCGGCCCGGCCGGCGGGAACGGTGTGCGGGGCGTCCGCGGGCAGCACCCTGGGACGTTGGCCGTGAACGGCCAGCGCGCGGGCGGGGACGGCGGGGTCGAGGCCGAGGCGGCGGGCCGCGTGCAGCCGGGCCGGTTCGGCGGCCGTGGCGTCCAGGAGGGTCTCGACCAGGGCGGGATCGTCCAGCGGCGCCCGACCGCGGGTGCGGTCGAGGACCAGGCGTGCCGCGACGGCCGCCCTTTCCAGGATCACGGCGTCCACCACGCCGGGTTGCGCACCGGCGCGTTCCAGCCACAGCGCGGGAGCGCCGCCGGGCGTCAGGGGCGCGGACGGCCAGTCCTTGTCGGGCGGCAGGTCCGTGTCCCGGCGGGTGCCGTCGGCCTCGACCCGGATCCGCACCAGCCGGTCGGCGTCGACGAGCCGCGCGGGCGCCCCGGACAGCACCGCGGCCCCGCGCACCAGCGCCTCCACCCCGGCCCGTGACTCGGCGAGCCGGTCGAAGTAGGCGATGACGCGCACGGCTGCCCCGGCGTCGGGGTCCAGGGCGGTCAGGCGTCCGGCCAGCTCTTTCATACGGACATGATGCGGCACCCGCGCCCCTGCGAGGAGGGCGGCGGCCCCGCCGCATCGGCCGGGTGCTACTCGGCGAGCAGTCGGCGCAGCCAGTCCAGGTGGGCCGCGCGGGCGGACTTCGACAGTGCCGCCTGCGGTGCGAAGCCGTCGAAGCCGTGGAAGCCGCCCGGCCAGACGTGCAGTTCCGCGATCCCGCCGGCCTGCCAGATGCGGGACGCGTAGGTGACGACCTCGTCGCGGAAGGTCTCGGCGGAGCCCACGTCGAGGAAGGCCGGGGGCAGCCCGGACAGGTCCTCGGCACGGGCGGGAGCCGCGTACGGGGAGACGTCCGGGCCGCCGCGCCGCTCGCCGAGCAGGGCCGTCCACCCGGTCTCGTTGGCCGTGCGGTCCCAGACGCCGATGCCGGCCATCTGGTGACTGGAGAAGGTGTCGTTGCGGTCGTCCAGCATCGGACACATCAGCAGCTGCCCGATCGGCCGGGGCCCCCGGCGGTCGCGGAGCAGCAGGGCGAGGGCCGCGCTGAGACCGCCGCCGGCGCTGGCACCGGCGATCACGATCCGCTCCGGGTCCGCGCCCAGTTCCTTGGCGTGCTCGGCCGTCCACAGCAGGCCGGCGTACACGTCCTCGACCGGGGCCGGATGCGGGTGCTCGGGCGCCAGCCGGTACTCGACGGACACCACGACCATGTCGAGGTCACGGGCCCAGTCGAGGACCACGTCGATGCCGACCCGGTTGTTCCCGATCACCATTCCGCCGCCGTGCACGTGGTAGACGACCGGACGCGGCCGGTCCGGGGCCGGCGAGGTCGGGCGGCAGATCAGCAGCGAGATCTCGGGGGAGCCCTCCGGCCCCGGCACGGTGCGGTCCTCGACCTCGAAGGCGCCGCCCGCGGTCAGGTCGAGCTGGGCGAGCAGCTCGATGCCCGGTCCCTGGCGGACGGTTTCGATGTCCTCCGGGGACAGCCCCGGCTGGATCATGTCCTTGATGAGTTCCAGGCCGGCGGCGAGTTCGGGGTCGAAGGGCGGCGGCAGGGACGTCATGGGTTTCTCCTTCACGCGGAACGCTGATGCGCGGCGGGGCCGTGCCGCTCATGTTCGGTGCATCCACCGCCTTCCGGAGCACCGCCGTACGGCGGAACCTGCCCGCCATTCGGCGGGTGACACCGTCCGGGCTCCTGGAGATTGCCAGGACATGACCTTTTGTTCACCGGTGCGGGGTGGAAGGAATCCGGCCGGCGCGACAACGTTTTCCATCCCCCCCCACACAGTCCGGGAGTACCACCGGTGGACGTCTCGACCTCCGTCTGGCTGCTGACCGTCGCGGGTCTCTGCCTGCTCGTCGCCGCCGACTTTCTCATCGGCCGCAGGCCCCATGACGTGTCGGTCCGGGAGGCCGGGGTCTGGACGGTCGTCTGGGTCGTTCTGGCCTGTCTGTTCGGCCTGGGGCTGTTCGTCTTCGCGGGCGGCGGGCCGACGGGCGAGTTCTTCGCCGGGTACATCACCGAGAAGTCGCTGAGCGTGGACAACCTCTTCGTGTTCGTGCTGATCATGGGCAAGTTCGCGGTGCCCACGCAGTACCAGCAGCGGGTGCTGATGGTGGGCGTGCTGCTGGCCCTCGTGCTGCGGGCCGTCTTCATCGCCGCCGGTGCGGCGATCATCTCGACGTTCTCCTGGGTGTTCTACCTTTTCGGCGCGTTCCTGATCTGGACGGCCTGGAAGCTGGTCCAGGACGCGCGCAAGGACGACGAGGCGGAGTACGAGGAGAACAAGCTGCTCAAGGCCGTGGAGCAGCGTTTCGGCGTGGCCGACCGCTACCACGGCACGAAGCTGTGGATCGAGCAGAACGGCAAGCGGGTCATGACGCCGATGCTCGTCGTGATGCTCGCGATCGGGTCCACCGACGTGCTGTTCGCGCTGGACTCGATCCCCGCGATCTACGGGCTGACCGAGGACCCGTACATCGTCTTCACCGCCAACGCCTTCGCCCTGATGGGCCTCAGGCAGCTGTACTTCCTCATCGGCGGTCTGCTGAAGAAGCTGGTGCACCTCAGCTACGGCCTGTCGATCATCCTCGGCTTCATCGGCGTCAAGCTGCTGCTGCACGCGCTGCACGAGTCCGGCGTCCAGGTGCCGGAGATCGGCATCCCCTTCTCGCTCGGCTTCATCGTGCTCGTCCTCGCGGTCACCACCTTCACCAGCCTGCGGGCCGCGCGGCGGCAGGAGGCGCAGGCGTCGCACGACGCCCCCGCGGTGTAGGCGCGGCGACCACGCCACGGTGTGGGCGCGACCCCGCTACGGTGCGGGCGCCGCGTCCGCGCGCATCAGCACGCAGTCGAACTCGATCACCCGTCCCGTGGTCGCCTCCCGCGTCACCGGGTACATGCCGGTGATGCCGAACCCCGCGCCCTCGTACGTGGCGACGGCCTCGCCCATGCCGGGGCTGCCCTCGTACAGCTTGAGCACCGCGACCTCGGACTGCATCCCCACGAACTCCGCGATCCGCTCCCCGGCCCCGGCGAAGACCTCCAGGTCGTAGCCCTGGGTGTCCATCTTGAGGAAGGGGCGCGGTTCGGTGAGGCCGTCCAGCGCCTCGTCCATGACGTCGGCCAGCCGGCGGACGCGGATCTCCTCCGTGTCGGCCTTCGTGAAGCGGCTGTAGCGGCCCTTGCCGTAGTCGCTGGCCGACAGCAGGGAGTTCATGGTCTTCCAGCCGATGTGGATCTCCGCCGTCGTCTCCTCACGGCCCAGTCCGCACTGGTACACGTGCCAGGCGGGGTCGTCCGCGGCGGCCTTCTCCAGCCGGGCGAACGTCTCCGACGTGGGCTCGAAGGACACGATCCGGCCGGTGTAGCCGAGCTTGCGGAGCCGCTTGGCGTACTGGCCGGTGTTGGCCCCGACGTCGAAGACGCAGTTCACGCCGTACAGCTCCAGCATCGCGGTGACGTGCTGGGTGCACAGGTATTCGGCGGCCGCCAGCTGGAGTCTGCGCTCGTCGCGCCGGTCCGGGGCGTCCATGAGGAGGACGGCGCCGGTGTCGCCCAGCCGCACGGCGTCGCCCTCGGCGATCCCGGCCCGCTCGTCTTCCCGCGTCCGCCTGAGGATCCAGGTGTCCTTGCCCGCGCCCGTCGCCAGATACGGACGGCCGCGCCGTGAGACCACCGCCGTACCCGGTCCGAGGTCGGTCACCTGGACGCCGATCCGGGGCATCAGAGCCAGCAGTCGTCGATAGAGGGTCTGCATTCCCCAGCCCTATCAGACGGGACGCCGAGCGGTCTGCGGCTTGAACGACTTTCGTCCCTTCCGACACCCGACCTGCACTCGTCCGGGGTCCGGCTCCGCGCCGGAGCGGCGGCGCACACGGCGAACGGGGCCCGGAGAAGATCTCCGGACCCCGTCCCGCGCCCCTGCGGGCGTCAGGCCGTTCAGGCGGCCGCGACCTCGCCCGCGTGGCCGTGCAGACGGGTCACGACCTCGGTCAGCTGGGCGGCGACCTCGGCGTCGTCCACCGGGTGGGTCTCGGCGAAGCGGGTCAGGGAGCCCGGGATGGAGAGCTTGAGGTCCTCGATCACGTTGCCGCCGGCGATGCCCACGGCCTTGCGGGCCTCGTCCTGCGCCCATACGCCGCCGAACTGGCCGAACGCGGTGCCGACCACGGCGACGGGCTTGCCGCCGAAGGCGCCGGCGCCGTAGGGGCGCGACAGCCAGTCGATGGCGTTCTTGAGGACGGCCGGGATGGTGCCGTTGTACTCGGGCGAGAAGAGCAGGAAGGCGTCGGCGGCCTGGGCGGCCTCGCGCAGCTTGGCGGCGGCGGCCGGGACGCTGCCCTCGACGTCGATGTCCTCGTTGTAGAAGGGGATCTCGGCCAGGCCCTCGAAGAGGTCGACCTCGGCGCCCTCGGGAGCGACCTTGACGGCCGCCTCGGCGAGCTGGCGGTTGGTCGAACCGGCGCGGAGGCTGCCGACGAGCGCGAGGATGCGGACAGACATGGGTTACTCCCAGAGGCTGAAACGGTGCCGTAACGAATCCGGACCGAAGTCCGTTTAATGTTCTAGCATCCCAACCGGACCGCGGTCCAGTTTCATTCCCAGTGCTTTACGCTGAGTTCATGTCCGCCGTTCTGCCCCCCTGTCCCGATCCCGAGGAGACCACCGGCGAGCCCGAGCTGCTGCACTTCGGGGCGTCCGGCGACGAGCCGTGCCTGCGCGCCGACGCCGCCCGCAACCGGGCCAGGCTGCTCGACGCCGCGGCCCGGCTGATCGCCGAGCACGGCGCCGCCGGGGTCACGATGGAGGCGGTGGCGAGCGCGGCGAACGTGGGCAAGGGCACCGTGTTCCGCCGCTTCGGCGACCGCACCGGGCTGCTGACCGCGCTCCTCGACCACTCCGAGCGCAACTTCCAGGCGGCTTTCCTCGGCGGCCCCGCCCCGCTGGGCCCGGGCGCACCGCCCGTGGAGCGGCTGCGGGCCTTCGGCGAGGCGATGCTGAGGCGCACCGTCGACGAGCTGGACCTGCAGCTGGCGGCCGAGCCCGGCCCGGAGCGCCGCTACTCGGTGCCGCCGCGCCGCGTCCATCACGCCCACGTGGTGCTGCTGTTGCGCCAGGCCCTGCCCGACGCGGACGCCGAGCTGCTCGCCCACACGCTGATGGGATACCTGAACCCCGTCCTCGTCCACCACCTCACCCGCCAGTGCGGTCTGCCGCCGGCGCGACTGGAGGCCGGCTGGCGCGAACTCGTCGACCGTGTGACGAGCGGGGAGTCGAGCCGGGAATGACGTCCGTCGGGGAATGACGTCCGGCCGAGGGTGACATCCGTCCGGGGCGACGGCCTGTCGCGGGTGGCGTCGGGTCGGGATTGACGGGCTGCCGCGGGTGGCGTCCGGCTGGGGGCGACGGCCAGGTCGTGCGTGGCGTCCGATCAGGGGCGCCGGCCGGTCAGGGGTGGGCCGTGAACAGGTCGACGACGGCCCGCGGCGCGTCCTCGGCGAACAGGGCCGCGCCGCTGTCGGCGGACGCGGCGGCGGCCGCCGCGCTGCGCGGGAACAGCTTCTCCTCGTAGGCGGCCAGCGCGGCCTCGGGCTCGCCCGGGTGCGCGGCGAGGGCCAGGCCCAGTTCGGCGCCGTCCAGCATCGCGAGGTTGGCGCCCTCGCCCGCGAACGGCGACATCAGATGGGCCGCGTCGCCGAGCAGGGTGACGCCGGGGACGCGGTCCCAGCGGTGGCCGACCGGCAGGGCGTGGATCAGGCGCGGCACCAGCGGTCCGTCGGCGTCCGCGACCAGCGCCCGCAGGCTCTTGTCCCAGTCCGCGAAGTGCTCCAGCACGTACGCCTTCGCCGCCTCGGTGTCACGGAAGTCCACACCGTCGGCCCACTCCTCGCCGACCCGCAGCGCGGTGTGGACGTGAAGGCTGCCGTTGGGTTCCCGGTGGGCGAGGAAGCCCTTGCCGTGGCCGAGCGCGAAGAGGAAGCCGCCGCCGACGACCCCGGCGCTCACCGGGTGGCGCACGTCCGCCTCCAGCAGGTCCGTCTCGACGAACGACACGCCCGTGTACGCGGGACGCGCGTCGGACAGCAGCGGGCGGATCCGCGACCAGGCGCCGTCGGCGCCGACCAGCAGGTCCGTGGTGAAGGCGGCGCCGTCCGCGAGGGTCACCTCGTGCCGCCCGCCCTCCAGCGGCCGTGCGCCGGTGACCTTGGAGCCCCAGCGGACGGTTCCCTCGGGGAGCGAGCCGAGCAGCAGGTCGCGCAGGGCGCCCCGGTCGACTTCTGGGCGCTCGCCGGTCCCGTCGTCGGCCTCGGCGTGACGGACCACGGCGTCCTTGTCGAGGACGCGGACGGCCTGGCCGCCGGGCAGGACCAGGCCCCTGAACCGCTCGTGCAGTCCGGCGGCGCGCAGGGCCTCCTGGCCGGAGTCCTCGTGGATGTCCAGCATGCCGCCCTGGGTGCGGGCGGCGGGGGAGGCTTCCAGATCGAGGACGGTCGCCTCGACGCCGTGCACGTGCAGCACGCGGGCCAGGGTGAGGCCGCCGAGTCCGGCGCCGATGATCGCTATGCGGTGATGTTCCATGGTGAGGTCTCCTTCGTCGGTCATTCGGGTGCGCCGGTCCGCTCGATGCCGCTGATCAGCGTCTGGATCCCCCAGGACAGGCGGGCCTCGGGCGGGCCCGACAGCAGGGGGTCGGCGAGTGCGGCGATGCGCGGGTGGGTTCGCTCCGACGCGCCGTGCACCGCGTGCCTCAGGGCGTCCCAGTCCTCCTGGGAGGCCTCGTCGGTGTGCTCGGCCGCCGTCGCGGTGGCGTGCTGGAGCAGCAGGTCCACGCCCCACGCGGCCTGCGCGTCGGGCACCCCGCCCTCGTCGAGCAGTGCCAGCAGGGTCTCGATCAGGTTCAGGTAGTGCGGGCCGCTGGGCCGGGCGGTGAGCGCCGAGCGGGCGAGGTCCGGATACTCCAGGAGCATCGCGGTGTACGTGGTCAGCACCCTTTCCAGCCGCTCCCGCCAGGCGCCCCCGGCCGGGGCCGGACCGACCGTGCCCAACAGCTCGTCGAGCACGGCGGCGTGCAGCTCCGCCGTGCTGCGGACGTACACGTAGAGGGAGGCGGGGCCGGTGTCGAGCTCCTCGGCCAGGCGGCGCATGGTGACCTTGCGCAGACCTTCGGCGCGCAGCACCGCCACGGCGGCCGCCACGATGCCCTCCCTGGTCAGGGCTGGCTTGGCCGGGCGCTCTCGACGGCTGCGCGGAGTTTCGGGGCGTGCTGTCATGCGCCCAAGATAACGAACATGTTCGTCGCGAACAAGTACGTCACGAACATGTTCGTTGACGGGCCATCGGATCTGGGGTCCCCCGCCCTGAATCCCGGGCGGGGCTTCTGCCAAGATGCCGTACGTCATGGTGCAGATACCGAACACGCCCGCGCCGACGAAGTCGCCGGCCCCGCGCCCCGTGCCCACGAGCGCCGACGTGGCCCGCCTGGCCGGCGTCTCGCGCGCGACCGTCTCCTACGTCCTGAACAACACCAGCGCCGTACGCATCAGCGAGCCCACCCGCCGCCGCGTCCACCAGGCCGCCGAGGAACTCGGATACGTGCCGCACGCCGCCGCCCGCACGCTGCGCGCCGGACACAGCCGCATGGTCCTGATGCCCACGCTGCCCGTCCCGGCGGGCCCTCTCTACAGCCAGTTCGTGCACGACTTCCAGGGGGCGCTCACCCGCCTCGACTACACCGTCGTCCAGTACGGCGCCACCGGTCTGGGCGGCGACGACGCGGCCCGGGCCTGGGCCGAACTCCGCCCGGTCGCCGTGCTGGTGCCCACCCCCGGCATAGGCCCGGACGGGGTCGCCATCCTCAAACGGTCCGGCGCGCGCGCCGTGGTGACCCTCAGCCCCGGGGCGGTCGAGGGCGCCCACGCGCTGCGCCTCGACCACGCCGACGTCGGCCGCAGCGCCGCCGCACACCTCTACGCCCGCGGCCGCCGCCGCATCGGAGTGGTCGTCCCCGAGGAGCGGGGCATGGAGGTCTTCTCCGCGCCCCGCCTGCACGGGGCCCGCGAGGCTCTGCACGGCACCGACGCCACGGTCACCGAACTGCCCCTGGCCTACCGGGAGGAGTCCGCGGCCGCCCTCGCCGCCCGCTGGCCCGGCCTCGGCCTCGACGCCGTGTTCGCCTACAACGACGAGTACGCCATGCTGCTGATGCGCGCCCTGCGGGACGCGGGCGTACGCGTCCCCGAGGACGTGGCCGTGATCGGCGCCGACGATCTGATGCTGGGGCGGTTACTGCGGCCCCGGCTCAGCACCGTCCGGATCACGCTGCCCTCGGGCCGCGACCTCGCCTCGCTGGTGGACCGGGCCGTCCGCCACCCCGGCGCCGCCCCCGAGTCGCACGAGCTGTTCGGGGCCACGGTCGTGCACCGCGAGTCCAGCTGAACCGGAGTCCCGGGGGGAGTGCGTCACGCGCCCGGACGGAGATCGCGACACCGCCGTCACGACGAAGTGCGCTGCACTGCCGACGAGTTGGCCCGTGCCCGTCACCCGAGCGGCTGTCCCGCGTTGCGGCGCCCGCTCCTCTCCGGTCGCGGTGAGCCGTGTCCGCGGTGCACGCTGCAAGAGACCCTCTTTTCCAGCGACATGACTAAGATGTTGCGTGCTCAACCAGATGGGGATGCGTTCGGCCATCGGATGCAGCTCGCCCTGCTGCGCCGGGTCACCGCATCCCGCCATGCCGCCGCCGAACCGGCGGCCACCTGCACGGAACTTCCCCTCCCCCCGGGGAGTGCGGTGAGTCCCCCGCGGGTCACCGATCGGAGAGCCTTCATGCCGTTGCTCGACCCCCAGAACTGGCAGCCCCACCCCCTGTCGGGGCCCCGGTACACCGTCACCGAGCCCGCCACCGGCGACCCGCTGGGCACGGTCGTCCTGGCGGGCGGCGCAGACGTCGGTCCGGCCGCCGAGGCCGCCCGCGCCGCCCAGACCGAGTGGGCCCGCCTCCCGCACTTCGTCCGCGCCGGGGTGCTGCGCAAGGCCGGCGACCTGTTCGCCGCGCACGCCGAGGAACTGCGCGAGTGGATCGTCCGCGAGTCCGGCTCCATACCCGGCAAGGCCGACTTCGAGCTGCACGTCGCCGCCCAGGAGTGCTACGAGGCCGCCGCCCTCGCCTCCCGCCCGGCCGGACAGGTCCTGCCCAGCGAGGCGCCCCGGCTGTCGTACACCCGGCGCGTCCCGGTCGGCGTGGTGGGCGTGATCTCCCCGTTCAACGCCCCGCTGATCCTGTCGATCCGCTCCGTCGCCCCCGCTCTCGCGCTCGGCAACGCCGTCGTCCTCAAGCCGGACCCGCGCACCGCGGTATGCGGCGGACTGTCCCTGGCCGCGGTGTTCGCGCAGGCCGGGCTGCCCGAGGGGCTGCTGCACGTCCTGCCCGGCGGCGCCGAGACCGGCGCGGCCCTGGTCGCCGACCCGCGCGTGCCGGTGATCTCCTTCACCGGCTCCACCGCGGCGGGCCGCGCGGTCGGCGAGGCCGCCGGACGTCACCTCAAGCGCGCGCACCTGGAACTGGGCGGCAACTCCGCCCTGATCGTCCTGGAGGACGCCGACCTGGACGCGGTGATCTCCACGGCCGCCTGGGGCTCGTTCTTCCACCAGGGGCAGATCTGCATGACCACCGGCCGTCACCTGGTGCACGCCTCCCTCTACGAGGAGTACGTCGAGCGGCTCGCGGCCAAGGCCGACGCCCTCGCCGTCGGCGATCCGCACCGCGCTCAGGTCCACCTCGGACCGCTCATCGACGACGGCCAACTCACCAAGGTGCACGGCCTGGTGGAGGCCAGCACACGCGCCGGGGCGAAGCTCGCCGCGGGCGGCACGCACGAGGACCTCTTCTACCGCCCGACGGTCCTCGCGGGCGCCGACGACGACACCCCCGCCTACGCGGAGGAGGTCTTCGGCCCCGTCGCTCCCGTACGCCCCTTCAGCACCGCGGACGAGGCGGCGGCCCTGGCCGCGCGCAGCTCCTACGGTCTCTCGCTGGGCATCGTCACCCGGGACGCCGCCCGCGGGCTCGACCTCGCCGAGCGCGTGCCGACCGGCATCGTCCACATCAACGACCAGACCGTGAACGACGAGGCCGTGGCGCCCTTCGGCGGGGTCGCCGCCTCCGGCACCGGCGCCCGCTTCGGCGGCGACGCCAACCTGGAGGCCTTCACCGACGTGCGCTGGACGACGGTGCGGGGCGACGTGGCGCCGTACCCGTTCTAGAACCCCTTGGGCTCACTCGTCCGAACCCCTCGGGGCTCACTCGTCCAGAACCCCTCGGGGCTCACTCGCCCGGGGCGGCCGGGGAGCCGTCGGCCTCGCTCTTGGCCTGCTGCTCCTCGATGGACCTGCGGACCTCGTCCATGTCCAGCTTGCGCGCCTGCCCGATGACGTCCGTGAGGGCGGCCTCGGGCAGCGCGCCCGGCTGGGCGAAGACGGCGACCCGGTCCCGCACGATCATCAGCGTCGGGATCGACTGGATGCCGAAGGCCTGGGCCAGCTCCGGCTGCGCCTCGGTGTCCACCTTGCCGAACACCAGGTCCGGGTTCTCCTCGGCGGCCTTGTCGTAGACCGGCGCGAACTGACGGCACGGCCCGCACCAGGACGCCCAGAAGTCGATCAGGACGAACTCGTTGTCGGTGACCGTCTGGTCGAAGTTCTCCTTGGTGAGCTCCACAGTGCTGCTCATGGCCTGATTCCTTCTTCCCGGTGCTTGCTGTCAGGTGCTTCCCGACATGGGTGAAGCCGTCCGCAGCAACACGGCCGGCCGATCGCGTATTCCGCGCCCCTACCCGTGTGGCCTCACCGCACACCACCCACCAGACTGACCCCATGACGGAAACGGAAACCAACCTGTACGACGTGGTTGTGCTCGGGGCCGGACCCGTGGGGGAGAACGTCGCCGACCGCACCCGTGCCGCCGGTCTCACCACCGCGGTCGTGGAGAGCGAACTGGTCGGCGGCGAGTGCTCGTACTGGGCCTGCATGCCCAGCAAGGCGCTGCTGCGCCCGGTCATCGCCCGCGCGGACGCCCGCCGCCTGCCCGGCCTGCGCCAGGCGGTGCAGGGGCCCCTCGACACGGCGGCCGTCCTCGCCCGCCGCAACTGGTACACCGGGGACTGGACGGACGACGGCCAGGTCGACTGGCTCAAGAGCATCGGCGCCGACCTCCACCGCGGACACGGGCGACTGACCGGCCCGCGCACCGTGACCGTGGGGGACAGCGTGCTCACGGCCCGCCACGCGGTCGTCGTCGCCACCGGCACCCGCGCCGCCCTGCCCGACCTGCCGGGGCTCGCCGAGGTCGAACCCTGGACGAGCCGGGAGGCGACCAGCGCCCAGTCGGTGCCCGGCCGGCTCGTCGTGGTCGGCGGGGGAGTCGTCGCCGCCGAGATGGCCACCGTCTGGCAGGCCCTCGGCGCGCAGGTCACCGTCCTCGTCCGGGGCAAGGGCCTGCTCGACCGGATGGAGCCCTTCGCCGGCGAACTGGTCGCCGAGGCGCTCACCGAGGCCGGCGCGGACGTGCGCACGGGCACCTCGGTGGCATCGGTGACCCGCACCGACGGCGTCGTGCGGGTCGTCACCGACACCGGCGAGCACATCGAGGCCGACGAGATCCTCTTCGCCGTCGGCCGCGCCCCGCGCACCGACGACATCGGCCTGGAGACGGTCGGCCTGGAACCCGGCTCCTGGCTCGGCGTCGACGACAGCCTGCTCGTCACCGGCACCGACTGGCTGTACGGGGTGGGCGACGTCAACCGCCGTGCCCTGCTCACCCACCAGGGCAAGTACCAGGCCCGGATCGCGGGCGCCGCCATCGCCGCCCGCGCCGCCGGCACGCCCCTGACGAAGACCGAGGCGTGGAGCGCCCACGCCGCCACGGCCGACCACCAGTCGGTGCCCCAGGTCGTCTTCACCGACCCCGAGGCGGCCGCCGTCGGCCTCTCCCTCGCAGAGGCCGAACGGGCCGGACACCGGGTGCGGGCCGTCGACGTCGACATGTCGTCGGTGGCCGGAGCGGGCCTGTACGCCGAGGGCTACCGGGGCCGCGCCCGGATGGTCGTCGACCTGGAGCAGGAGATCCTGCGCGGAGTCACCTTCGTCGGCCCGGGCGTCAGCGAACTGATCCACTCCGCGACGATCGCCGTCGTCGGCCAGGTGCCGATCGCCCGGCTGTGGCACGCGGTCCCGTCCTACCCGACGATCAGTGAGGTGTGGCTGCGCCTGCTGGAGGCGTTCCGGGACAACTGACCTCGAGCCACCGGTTTCACGGCAACCGGGCCGCGGGAGCCGGTCCGCGGGCGCCGGACCGTGCCGGCCGGGCGAGTCCGGTCCCGTTCGACCGGTCCGTCGTGAACCGGATCACGGCAACTCGAAGTTCAGGGCCCTGGCCGCCTCCGACGGGGTCGGCTGGGCCCAGCGTTCCAGCACCGTCTGGTTGGCCGAGAGCGAGCGGAGTTCGGCCCGGTCGAGGTAGAGCAGGCCGTCGAGGTGATCCGTCTCGTGCTGGACGATGCGGGCGGGCCAGCCGCTGAACACCTCGTCCAGCGGCCGTCCGTGCTCGTCCTCGCCGGTCAGCCGGACCTCCCTGTGCCGGGCCACCACCGCCTGGTAGCCCGGCACGCTCAGGCAGCCCTCGAAGAACGCGGCACGGGCCGAACCGACCTGCTCGTACGACGGGTTGACCAGGACCCGGAAGGGCTGGGTCACCCGGCCACGGGCCAGCCGCACCTCGTCCGGCACCGGCGCGGGGTCCTCGATCACCGCGATCCGCAACTCCACTCCGACCTGCGGCGCGGCGAGTCCGACGCCGGGCGCCGCGAGCATGGTGACGCGCAGGGCCTCGACGAACCGGGCCAGGAGGGCCGGGTCGAGCTCTCCGTCGTAGCGCGCGGTGCCGGCGCGCAGGACCGGGTCGCCGGCCGCGACGATGGGCAACGGGCCGCCGGGGGCGAGGAGTTCCTCGATGCGCTCGGCAAGTGGAGCGCGAGGACGGGGAGATGCCATCGGCCCAGCATGCCACGACCGGATCAGGTGTGATGCAGGTCACTCGAAGTGGCGGGAACTCGGCGGTGCCTCGCTCCGACTACTGGTTCGTCACGGCTGCACGGGCGTGGCTGAAAGCCCGCCCCCGTCCACGCCGTTCACCCCGTCCGCCCTTCGCCCCCGGAGAAGCCCGCCGATGTCCACCGCTCCCCCGTCCACCGTGGACGAGGCCCCGCAGTCAGCGGCCTCCGCTCCCGGATCTCGCGGCCCATGGGCCCCGCTGCGCCCGCTGGTTCTGCGTCTGCACTTCTACGCGGGCCTGTTCGTCGCGCCGTTCCTGCTGGTCGCCGCGGTCACCGGGTTCCTGTACGCCGGCGCGTTCCAGGCCGAGAGGCTCGTGTACTCCCACGAGATGACCGTGCCCGTCGGCGACACGAAGCTGCCGATGTCCCAGCAGGTGGACGCCGCCCGCAAGGCCCACCCCGAGGGCACGGTCTCGGCCGTGCGGCCCTCTCCCGAGGACGACGCCACGACCCGGGTCATGCTCGCCGGGGTCGAGGGGGTCGACGCCGCCCATACGCTGGCCGTTTTCGTCGACCCGTACACCGGCGAGGTGCGCGGCGCGCTGGAACAGTACGGCTCGACCGGCGCGCTGCCGCTGCGCACCTGGATCGACGAGTTCCACCGGGATCTGCACCTCGGTGAGAACGGCCGCCTCTACAGCGAGTTCGCCGCGAGCTGGCTGTGGGTGATCGCGGGCGGCGGCCTCGTGCTGTGGTTCTCCCGCCGCCGCGCCCTGCGCAAGGTCCGCGGCACCGGCGGACGGCGACGCTCGCTGGGCCTGCACGGCACGATCGGCGCGTGGACCGCGGTCGGCTTCCTCTTCCTGTCCGCCACCGGACTGACCTGGTCGACGTACGCGGGCGCCAACATCGACGAGCTGCGCACCTCCCTCGGCCATTCCACCCCGTCGGTCTCGGCGGCCGTGAGCGGCGGCGAGCACGCCGGTCACGACAGCGCGTCCGGCAGCGGCGGCGACGCCGAGCACGGCGTCGGCCTCGACAAGGTCCTGGCCGCAGCGCGGGCCGAAGGGCTGGGCGACCCGGTCGAGATCGTCCCGCCCGCGGACGCCTCCTCCGCGTACGTGGTGAAGCAGGTGCAGCGCAGCTGGCCCGAGAAACAGGACTCGGTCGCGATCGACCCGGCCACCGGCGAGGTCACCGACGTGCTGCGGTTCGCCGACTACCCGCTGCTCGCCAAGCTGACCCGCTGGGGCATCGACCTGCACACCGGCGTCCTGTTCGGGCTGGTCAACCAGATCGCGCTGATGCTCCTGGCGCTCGGCCTGGTCCTGCTCATCGTGCTCGGCTACCGCATGTGGTGGCAGCGCGGACGCGGCTCCGCCTTCGGACGGCCGATCCCGCGCGGCGCCTGGGCCCAGGTCCCGCCGTACGTCCTCGTCCCGTTGATGGCGGCGGTCGCCGTGGTCGGCTATTTCGTGCCGCTGCTGGGGATCCCGCTCGCGGGGTTCATCATCGTGGACGTCGTCCTCGGGGAGATCGCGCACCGGCGCCGACGGACCGTCTGAACCCGAACGGCCCGGGAAGCCCGCCTCGTCGGCGCGCTTCCCGGGCCGCCGCCGTCCGGGGTCCGAAGCGACTCAGCTCTGGGGGAAGTCTCCCGACAGCGCCGCCGCGAGACGCAAGTGAGGTCCCGCCTCCTCGTGCCGTCCCTGTCGCTCCAGGGTGCGGCCCAGCATCAGCCGGGCGTAGTGCTCCACCGGGTCACGTTCGACGATCGTCCGCAACTCGGCCTCGGCGCGCCGCAGTTGGGCGGAGTGGTAGTAGGCGCGGGCCAGCAGCAGCCGCGGGCCGGTCTGCTCCGGCACCTCCTCGACCAGCCCGACGAGCACCCGCGCGGCGGCGGTGTACTCCTTCGCGTCGAAGAACAGCTGCGCCCGTTCCCACCGCTCGGCCGCCGGTCCGTGGGCGTAGTACGCGGTGGCGTCGGTCGCGGTGTCGTATGTCGTGTTCACTCGTGACCTCCTTCGAGGCCGACAACCGAGGCTATTGGTTGAATATTCCAGCACCCTGAGCGTGTCCGTGAGGAAGACCGTCAGTCCGGCCCGGCGGCCGCAGCCTCTGCGGCTCCTTCGCGGCCTTCTCCGCCTTCTCGGTCTTCGCGGCCTTCTCCGCCCCCTGCTTACTTCGCCGGCTGCTGTGTCGTCTCGGCGGGGAGGTCGAGCGGTGCGTCGAGCAGGGCCGTCAGCTCGCCGGTGAGGGTGCGGGTGCGGGCGCCGTCCAGGCCCCCGAGCGGCTCCAGCAGCTGCTCCAGCAGTCCCTGGACGACCGTCACCGCGCGCCGGGTCACGTCCTGCCCCCGCTCGGTGAGGGCGAGTTGGACGGCGCGGGGATCGCGCGGATCCCGGGTGCGCTCGATCAGCTCCGCGGCCTCCAGGGCGCGCGCGAGCTTGGAGACGTAGAGCGGCTCCAGGCCGGTGTGGTCGGCGAGACGGCGCTGGCTGGGACGCTCGCCGTCGCGCTGCATGCCGTACAGCGACGCGACCAGCGAGTACTGCGCGTGGGTGAGCCCCAGCGGCGCGACCGCCCGGTCGACGGCCACCCGCCACTTCATGGACAGGCGCCACACCAGGAATCCGGGCGTCGCCTGTTCATGGCCCCTGCTCTCGCTCATGCGCGATACGTTACATGGCTACTATGCCCACGGCTCTCGCCCGGGCCGACCCGGCCTCCGGCTCCCATGGACGGGACGAGCACTACGGAGAGCACTACGGAGCGCACCATTGGTGACCGTCCGGCAACCGCACCTGCGTCAGACCGCTTCCGGCTGCGCCTGGTCCACCGCCGCGGGTTCGCGTTCGTCGGCGACCGGGTAGCGCGGGAGCAGGAAGACGAGGGCCAGCGTGAGCACGCTCACCGCGGTCAGGACGATCAGGGGCCCGGTGTAGCTGCCCGTGGCCTCGGCCGCTCCCTGTGCGAGGACCGGGGACAGACCGACGCCGAAGAGAGCGACGACGCCCAGTGTCATGCCCTGGAGCTGTGCGAAGGCGCGCAGGCCGAAGTAGCGGGCCACCAGGAACGGCGCGACCGAGGACTCCGCGCCCATCACCACGCCGAGCGGCCACATGGCCAGGAGCAGCGCCAGGGTCCCGCCCCGGGCGGCGAAGATCGCGACCGTGCCGGCCACGAGGCATGCCACGAACGGCGCGAAGGTGCGCGCGCTCCTCGAACGGTCGATGGTGACACCGGCGAGGAACTGTCCGACGATCGAGGACACCAGGAGCACCGACAGCGACAGCGACACGGTCGTGGCCGAGTAGCCGCGGTCGCCGAACAGGGAGACGGCGTTCAGCCGCACGCTCATCGCCACCGCTGCGATCATGACCATGACCGCCGCCATGAGCAGCCAGCCCCGGGAGCGCAGCGCGGCGCCGAGCGGCACCCCGGGAAGTTCCTTCCCGCCTCCCGCGGCCGTCTTGGCCCCGCCGTCCTCACGCACCCGCGTCGGCTCGGAGAGCAGGAAGTACTGGGCGGGGAAGACGATCACGAGGATGCACAGCGCGATCAGAAGGTAGGTCTGACGCCAGCCGAAACCGTCGATGGACAGCCGGCACAGCGGGGCCGTGATCGCTCCGCCGAGGCTGGTGGCGGCGCCGATGAGCAGCGAGTAGCCCGATCCCCGGTGGTGGGGGAACCACTCCGCGACGACCTTGTAGAACACGCCCATGATGGCGACGTAGCCGAAGGCGGTGGCGGCGAACAGCGGCAGGAGCAGGAACACGACGTTGCCGCCGGCGAGCGCGGTCGTCGCGGTGAAGAGGGCATACAGCGCGGCGCCCGGCACCGCGACGGCGCGGGCGCCCCAGCGGTCCACCCAGCGTCCGGTCAGCGGCAGGACGAACGGAGCGGCAATGGTCGGGATGGTGAAGATGGTCAGCGTCTGCGACTGCGACCAGCCGAAGTCCCGTGCGACGGGCTCGATGAAGAACGTGATGGTGGAGTTCAGGGCGGCCGGGCTCAGGGCCATGGCCGTCACGCAGGCGATCGCGGCCTTCCACGCGGGCGTGGGGTAGCCCCGCAGGGAGGTCGCGTACTCGCGCAGGGAGTGCGGGCCGCGGTTGGGCCTGTCGGATGCCGTGACGTCGGCGTGAGGGCTCGGGGACATCGTCGTCCTTCCGCGGGCGAGGTGTGACGCACGCCCGCCTTTCTTTCGGTCCGGGGCCGGTGCGGTGTTGCGGGGGAGTACTCCACGGCACCGAGCGGCGTCGGTCGACAATGAACTGTACGGTCCAGTGCATGAGGGGAGTCAAGAGGCGTGCGAGCCTCGGCGAAGTTCTCCGCACCGGCCCCGCGCCCGAACGCATCCAGGGCGTCCCGCACGGCGCGCACGAGCCGACGTGTCGGCCGTGCGGCGAGAGGGCTCAGGGAGCGTTGCTGGTGACGGTGACGGTGACGGTGCCGTTGCAGGCGCGGCGAGTTCGTCGAGCACGGGCGGTGCGCACGGTGCCCGGCCCCCGCGACGGAGGGGTCGCCGAAGGGCCGGCGGCCGAGGCGGCGACTGCTCCCCGGCCGTTCAGCCCGCAGCTTCTTCCCGGGTCAGCGCACCCGTCCCCGCGGTTTGAGCGGCACCTGCGGCAGCTCCGGTGCGCGCAGCGGAGCGCCTTCGTAACCGTGCACCTCGCCGAAACGAGTGCCCGTCGTCCAGTCCTCGCGCGCCTGCTCGATCTCTTTCTGGGACCGTCCGACGAAGTTCCACCACATGACGAGCTCCTCCTCGAACGGCTCGCCGCCGAGCAGCATCAGCCCCGCGTCGGACTCGGCCCGCAGGGGCAGTTCCGTGCGGCCGCAGCCGAGGTAGAGCATGGAGCCGGGGAGGACGGGGACACCGTCCACGTGGACCTCGCCGGACATCGACAGAACGCCGTACTCGAAGTCGGGCAGCAGCGGCAGCCGGACGTCGGCGCCCCGGGCGAGCGCGAGGTCGGCGCCCACGATGGGGGTGTACGCCGTTCCGGGTGAGGTGGAGCCGTCGAGGTCGCCCAGGAGCACGGTGGCCGTGAGGCCGGGGGCGGTGACGGTGGGCAGTGCGGCGTGGTGCTCGAAGCGCGGGTCGGTGTGCCGGTGCGCGTCCGGCAGCGCGACCCAGAGCTGCGCCCCGTGCAGGAATCGGGCATGCGCCCGGGGGCTCTCCTCGGAGTGGCTGATGGCACGCCCCGAGGTCATCAGCCCGAGTTCCCGGGGCCGGATGGTCTGCAGGCTGCCGGTCGAGTCGCGGTGCAGCACCTCGCCCTCGTGCAGCCAGCTGACGGTCTGCAGACCCATGTGCGGATGCGGCGGGACCTGCATGCCGGGTTCGTCGGCGATGTCGTCGGGGCCGTAGTGGTCGACGAAGGCCCAGGCTCCGATCATGCGCCGACCGAGGTTGGGCAGCAGCCGGCGCACCTCGGTCGACTCGCCGAGCTTCACCTGTCGGGGGCTCAGCAGCTCGCGGACGGGTTCTGCGACGACGAAGCCGCGGCCGCCGCACACACTCGCCACGGGCGAGCGGTCAAGGTTGCTCATGCGGTCAAACCTAGCGGTCGTGCGGGGTGCGCGCGGCGGGGGAGGTGGCGCAGGCGGTCGGCTCCCCGGGTTCTTCGCGGCCCCCGTCCTCCGTGGCTATCCCTCTCCCTTTCCTTCTCCTCCCTATCCTTCTCCCTCTCCTCTGTCCTCCGTCGTGCTCGGACCTCGCGGGTCCTCCCGGTCGGTCAGTCGGTGAGGGTCGCGGCGAGTTCCGTGGTGGCCCGTGCCAGCTCGGTGTCCGGTTCGGCGCGCAGCTGACGCAGCACGTCGCGCTGGGCGCGGACGGCGCGATGGGCCGCACGCTCCCACGCCACGTAGTTGCCGGGGTGATGGAGCAGCTTGGGGTAGGCGGCGGCCGTGGTCTCCCACTGCCGTGTGTCGGCGATGCTCTTCAGCAGGCGCAGGATCCCGGCGCGACAGGTGACCTGGGGGAGCCGGACGAGTTCCCAGAGGAAGGGCACCGTCGCCGCCGTCGCCTCGTCGACCACGAATCCGAACTGGCAGATTCTGCGCCGAAGTTGGCCGAGGGCGGAGGAGGCGCTGTCGGCGTCGCCCCGAGCCAGTGTGGTCAGCAGGAAGGGGATGTCCGCGGCGGATCCGGTGGAGTCCTTGATCTCGGGCCACGGAACGTGTCCCAGGTCCGCGAGCGGTGCGGTTCTCTTCGTGGCAGTCATGTCCGGTGTCAGGTGTCGGTCGGGATCAGGGCTGGTGGCGGGTCGGCAGCATGGCCCAGACGGTCTTGCCCGTCGGGAAGCGGCGGGTCCAGCCCCAGTGCTCGGACAGGGCTTCGACGATGCGCAGTCCGCGGCCGTGCTCCAGGAGGGCGTCCCCGGTGTGCGGACAGAGGGGCAGGCTGTCGCTCGGATCGGTGACGGCGCACACCAGGTGGGAGCGGCGCAGGGTGAGTCTGAGCCGCACGTGGAACTCGTCCGCCGAGGTGTGCGGGAGGCCGTGCAGGACCGCGTTGGCGGCCAGTTCCGTGACGACGACGAGCGCGTCGTCCGTGCAGTGGTCCAGGGACCAGCAGTCGAGGGTGCGGTGGGTGAAGTCCCGGGCCTGGGCGAAACCGTCGCGACTGCCCGTGAGGTTCAGGGCGGCGGTTCTGGGCGAGTCGCGCACGGAGACGGACTCGTGGCTCCGGAACTGCGCAGGTGATGACACGGCATCTCCCTGAGACGACGTCAGGACGGGCGGCCAGAAGTGCGGTTGACGACATGGTTATTATCCACGCTGACGATGTCCTCGTGCAATTTCACGGGAAATTGCGCGCACGAAGCGAGGAGAGTGCAGTGCCGTCAGTGCCGAACGGAGTGCGGGCGAGCTCGCTGGGCGCCCGCTGGATCAAGAGCAGTCACAGCAACGCCGAGGGCAACTGTGTCGAGGTCGCGGCCCTGGACGGGGGAGGGGTCGCGATGCGCAACTCCCGTGATCCCGACGGTCCGGCCCTGGTGTACACGCCGGCCGAGGTGGCCGCGTTCGTTGCCGGGGCCAAGGGCGGGGAGTTCGATCATCTCGTGTGAGGTTCGCGTGCAGGCGGCGTGAGGGTCCGGTGCGGACTCGAAGGGGGCCGCCGAGGGGCTCGTCGGAACCTCAATTCCCCTGCCGCGTGCGGCCGGAGGGCTTGGGATGCGATACTGCGGTCTGTCGTCTGCCGGTCCACGGGGAGTCAGGATGTCTGCCGAGTCACCTCGCGTGTCCCGCCTCGAACCGTATCTGAACCGGGCCGAGCCCGCCCCGACCTTGCTGAAAACACTGGTGGGCGTTCAGCTGGCGGGTATCCGGGAGGACGCCGGCCTCTCCCAGGAGCAGGCGGCTCGTTCCCTCGGGTTCAGCCCGGCGAAACTGTCCCGCATCGAGGCGGGCAAGGGGCGCAGGCCTCCCGTGGAGGCGGACGTCCGGGCTCTGCTGTCGCTGTACGGGACCGACGACCACGAGGCCTCCGTGCTGATCCGGCTGCTGCGGCAGGCGGGCGAGCCGGGTTGGTGGCAGCGCTACGACAAACGCCTGATGCCCGAGTGGTTCGACCGGCTGGTCGGACTTCAGGAGGCGGCCACGGCGATCCGCACCTTCGAGATCCAGTACGTGCCCGGCCTGCTGCAGACGCCAGCGTACGCGCGTGCCGTCGTGGAGCGCGGGCTGCCGTCGGCGACGTCACGCGAGGTCGAGCGCCGGGTGGAGCTGCGGACGCGGCGCACCGAGCTGCTGCGGCGGCCGGACCCGCCGCGGGTGTGGGCGATCCTCGACGAGTCGGTGCTGCTGCGGGTGCTGGGCAGCCGTGAGGTGATGCGCGAGCAGCTCGACCGCCTCGTGGAGCTGGCCGCGCTGCCCCATGTCACGATCCAGGTGGTGCCGTTGGACGTCACGCACGCCTCGGCGCCGGCCATACCGGTCACCTATCTGCGCTTCGGCGGCGTCGATCTGCCCGATGTCGTCTATCTGGAGCAGATCCGCAGCGCCACCTTCCTGGAGGACCGGGACGAGACCGAGGAGTACCGCGTGGCCCTGGACAGACTGGCCGACGAAGCGCTCAACCCCCGCGAGTCCGTGGCGCTGTTGGAGGAGACCGCGCGCGGGCGCTACGCCTGACGCCGCGCAAGTGTCGCGCCCGACGGCCAGTGGTCGGCGCGGCTGCGGCGGGGCGCGCAGGCGTTGCGCCCGACGACGTGACGGCCGGCCGCGACGACGGGCCCGCCGCGCTGACCGTCCGCCGTCCCCGGACGCTCTAGACCAGGCGGCCCACGCCGCCGAACTCGATCCACTCCTGGGTGAGTTGGCGGGGCGCGACGTCCGTGTCGGGGCGCCAGGTGGAGACCTCGACCAGGCCCGGGTCGAGGATCTCCAGGCCCTCGAACAGCGCGGCGACGTCCTTCTCCTGGCGCACCCGGCCCCAGTGGCCCTGGGTGGCCTTGTCCATGAAGTCGGTGACGAACTCCCTGACCGCCGGGTCCTCGCTGACCAGCTGACACATCAGCAGGAAGCTCCCGGGGGCCAGGCGTTCGGTCACCCGGCGCACCACGGCCCGGGGTCCGTCGGCGTCGCTGTCGGGGATGCAGTGGAAGACCGAGTTGAACAGCACGGCCACCGGCTGGGAGAAGTCGATCAGGCGCTGGGTGTCCTCGTGGGCGAAGACGGTCTCGGTGTCGCGCATGTCGGCGTGGATGACGGTGGTGCGCTCGTCCTGCTCCAGCAGGGCCCGCCCGTGCACGAGCACCATCGGGTCGTTGTCCACGTAGACGACGCGCGTGCTGGGGTCGACGCGCTGGGCGACCTGGTGCACGTTGTCCTGGGTGGGCAGGCCGGAGCCGTGATCGAGGAACTGGCGGATCCCGTATTCCTGGCTCAGGGTCTTCACGACCCGCTGCAGGAAGCGCCGGTTGTTGAGGGCGAGGACGCGGGTGCTCGGCACGACCTTGTCGAGTTCCTCGCAGGCGGCGCGGTCGGACGCGTAGTTGTCCTTGCCGCCCAGGTAGTGGTCGTACATGCGTGCGGCCGTCGGAACCGTGGCATCGATCCTCGTGGACGGCTGCTTGCCCGGCTGCATCTCTTCTCCCCGGATCCCCGCCGTGCCACGGGCTGGCGCGGCCGACAACTCATCCTAGGGAAAGGGTAATTGGCGGCACCACCCCAACCCCCTTGATCGACGGTTCCCCGAAGGCGTCCTCCCGGCGCTGTCGGCCGGGTATACGGCCGGATCCTCTCTCTGGACTATTCATCCAGCCTCTGGACGTGTGGTCTAATGAGGCCATGGATGCAAGGGACGCCCGGGAATCCGAGCGGGACGCGATCCTGCGCGCGCTGACCCCCGTCGTCGACGGAATCGCGGCGACCTTCGGCCCGGTGTGCGAGGTGGTGCTGCACGACTACCGGCGCCCGGAGAAGTCCGTGGCCGCCGTCGCCGGGGCGGTGACGGGGCGGACGGTCGGCGGCGCGATGAGCGAGATCGGCATGCGGGTCCTCGCCCGCGGCGACGACGCCGTCGACGAGCTGAACTACGTCACCCGCACCCGCGCCGGAAAACGGGTGAAGTCGTCGACGATGGTGCTGCGCGACTCCACGGGCGCGGTGTTCGGCGCATTGTGCGTCAACGTGGACGTCACCGAGGTGGACCGGGTGCAGGGCCTGCTGGCGGCACTCGCGGGGGCGGCGGGAGCACCGGCCGACACGCCGGTGACCACCTTCGGCGACGACATCGACTCCGTCGTCGAAGCCCTCCTCGACGCCCATCTGCTGCGCCAGGACCAGACCTGGGCCGGCCTCGACCGCTCCCGGCGCCTGGCGCTCTTCCGCGGCCTGGACGAACGCGGGGTGTTCGCCGTGCGCCGCGCCGTCGAGCAGATCGCCGCCCGCCTCGGCATCTCCCGCGCCTCCGCCTACCACTACCTCTCCCAGTCCAGAGCCGCGCGCGACGCCGGCGCCGACGACACTCCCGAGGGAGCACACCCGTGACGACCACACCCGCGCCCATCACTCTCGACGACGTGCGTGACGCGGCCGCTCGACTCAAGGGCGTCGCCCACCGCACGCCCGTGCTCCGCTCCCGCACCCTCGATCGGATCGTGGGCGCCGAGATCCTCCTGAAGTGCGAGAACTTCCAGCGCGTCGGCGCCTTCAAGTTCCGCGGCGCCTACAACGCGGCCTCCCGCCTGACCCCCGAGCAGCTCGCCCGGGGCATCGCCGCGTACTCCTCCGGCAACCACGCCCAGGCCGTCGCGCTGGCCGCACGGGAGCTGGGCTCCAGCGCCGTGATCGTCATGCCCGAGGACGCGCCCCGCTCCAAGCGGGCGGCGACGGAGGGCTACGGCGCCGAGATCGTGACGTACGACCGCTACAGCGGCGACCGGGCGGCCATCGCCGAGGCGCTGGCCGCCGACCGGGGCCTGGCGCTGATCCCGCCCTACGACCACCCGCACGTCATGGCGGGCCAGGGCACCGCCGCGCTGGAACTCCTGGAGGAGGCGGGCGAGCTGGACGCCCTGCTGGCGCCGGTCGGCGGCGGCGGCCTGATCGCCGGCAGCGCGACCGCGGTCAAGGGACTGCGGCCCGGCGTCCGCGTCGTCGGCGTCGAACCCGAGGCCGGGGACGACACCAGGCGGTCACTGGAGGCCGGCCGCCGGATCGAGATCCCGGTGCCGCACACCATCGCCGACGGCCAGGCCCTGCACACTCCCGGAGAGCTGACCTTCGCCGTGAACCGGCGGCTCGTGGACGAGATCGCCCTGGTCTCGGACGAGGAGATCCGCGCGGCCATGCGGTTCGCCTTCGAACGCCTGAAGATCGTCGTCGAGCCCAGCGGCGCCACTCCGCTGGCCGCCCTCCTCGCCGGCCGGGTCGGCGCCCTGCCCCGGCGCGTCGGCGTGATCGTCTCGGGCGGCAACATCGACACCGGCCGCTTCGCCGAGCTGTGCGGCGGCGCCTGAGGGGGGAGCGTGCTCCGATTGGCGGCTCCCGGTGGACAGGCGGACCATGGACGTGTGGGGCTCGACCCCACCGGTGACGCCCTGCCGCCGGGGAGACGGGCCCCGGCCGCAGTGCGGAGCGGCCGGAAGGGAGGAGCGTCATGCTGGAGATCAAGACGCTCGACAAGCCGGATGAGCGGCGTGACTTCCCCCGCGGTCACCTCGAAGCCGTCCACCTGTCCGGGTGCGACTTCGCCGTGGGGACCTTCGAACCGGGTTGGCGCTGGACCGAGTCCGTGGCGCCGATCGCGGGCACGAAGACCTGCCAGATGAACCACAACGGCTACGTGGTCCAGGGCCGTATGCACATCCGCATGGACGACGGCGGTGAGCAGGAAGTGGGCCCCGGCGACGTCTTCGTGTGCACGCCCGGACACGACGCGTGGGTCGTGGGTGACGAGCAGGCCATCGTGTACGACTTCGAGGGCCAGACGGCCAAGGAGTTCGCGAAGGCCGACCAGGGCTAGGCCGCAATCGCCCGGGGTACGGCTAGACCGGGAGCAACCTGCCTACCAGGACGCCGAGTTGGTGGGCGTTGCGGCACTCGTGCATCGCGACCAGCTCGGCGTACTCGGGCGCCGCCGAGTCGCCGGTGCCCCACAGGGAGCGCGGCTCCGGGTTCAGCCAGTACAGCCGGCGGGCCCGTCCGGCGAGTTCCCGTGCGGCCGCCAGGTTCGGATCGCTCATGTTGGTGCGCGCGTCCCCGAGGACGAACACCGTCGTCCGGGGGGTCACGGCCGCGCCGTACCGCAGCACGAACTCGCCCAGGGCGACGCCGTAGTCGCTGCTGCCGTGGTAGCCCGTCAGCGTCGCCTCGGCCCGGATGCGCGCGCCGAGCCCCTCCGGGTCGGCGGCGCCGTGCTCCAGCAGCCCCGTCACCTCGTCGATCCGGTTGACGAAGGCGAACACCCGTACCTTGCTGAACTGGTCGTGCAGCGCCTGCACCAGCAGCATGGTGAAATCGGAGAACCCCGACACCGAGCCCGACACGTCGCACAGCAGCACCAGTTCGGGGCGGACCGGGCGCCTGCGGCGCAGCACGGGCCGTATCGGCACCCCGCCCGTCGACAACGAGCCGCGCAGCGTGCGCCGCAGGTCGATCGTGCCCCGGGCGGCCCGGCGGCGGCGCGCAGCCATGCGGGTGGCCAGCTTGCGCGCCAACGGCTGCACCGTCCGCCGCAGTTCGGCCAGCCGGTCCTTGCCCGCGTACAGGAAGTCGACCCGGTCGGCGGTCGGCGCCACCGCCCGCCGGGCGATCTCGTCGCGCCCCCGCCGCTCCGCCACCCGGCGCCGTGCCTCCTCGGCCACCAGGCCACGGAAGGCCTCGATGCGCCGCCGGATCTCGTCCTCGAGCAGCCGGCCGGCGAACCCGGCGCCGCCGCCCCGGGCTCGGACGTCGTCCCGCACGCGCGCCAGCAGCGTCTGCGGGCGCAGCCGTTCGAGGGTCTGGTGCGAGGACCAGCCGTCCGCGCCCGGTGAACTCCCGTAGCCGCCCAGCCCGTCGACGGCCTCGACCGCCAGCCGGCCCAGCGTCGTCTCGTCGTCCGCGGCGAGCGCGGCCGCCAGCCGGTCGCGCAGGTCGTCCCGTTCGCCGGGCTCGTTCAGGGGTGCGCCGACGGCACGCGGGAAGTACAGGTCGAAGACGGTGTCGAACACCCGTCGCTGGTCCGTCGAGTGCAGCAGCGTCGCGGCCAGTCCCTCGCGCAGCAGTCCGCGGTCGGCGAACCCCAGCGCCGCCGCGGCCTCGGCGGCGTCCACGGTCTCGCCGGTGCCGACGCGGACGCCGTGTGCGCGCAGCGCGGCGACGAAGCCGACCAGCCGGTCGGCGACGTCGGCGCTCACCCGGCGTCCAGGTCGAGCTTCGCGCCGGCCTTGAGGATGTCCTCCTGATGCTTGAGGATCACGCCGAGGGTCTCGCGTACGACGCCCTCGTCGAGGCCGTCCGCGCCGAGGGCGAGCAGGGTGCGCGCCCAGTCGATCGTCTCGGCGACCGAGGGCGCCTTGCGCAGGTCCATCGCGCGCAGGGCGCCGACCACCCGGACCACCGACTCGGCCAGCGTCGCGTCGATCCCGGGCACCTTCAGCCGGACGATCCGCCGCTCCAGCTCCTCCTCGGGAAAACCGATGTGCAGGAACAGACAGCGGCGGCGCAGCGCCTCCGACAGCTCCCGGCTCGCGTTGGAGGTGAGGACGACGAAGGGGCGGCGGGTGGCGGTGACCGTGCCCAGCTCCGGGACGGTGACCTGGAAGTCGCTGAGCACCTCCAGGAGCAGGCCCTCCACCTCGACGTCGGCCTTGTCGGTCTCGTCGATCAGCAGGACGGTCGGCTCGTCGCCGCGGATGGCGGTCAGCAGCGGGCGGGGGAGGAGGAACTCCTCGCTGAAGATGTCCGTGCGCGCCTCGTCCCAGGTCTCGTCGCGGCCCGCGCTGATGCGCAGCAACTGCTTGGCGTGGTTCCACTCGTACAGCGCCCGGGATTCGTCGACGCCCTCGTAGCACTGCAGCCGCACCAGCCGGGCCTGCGCGACCTGGGCCACGGCCTTGGCGAGTTCCGTCTTGCCGACCCCGGCCGGGCCCTCCACCAGCAGCGGCTTGCCGAGCCGGTCGGCGAGGAAGACGGTGGTGGCGACGGCGGGCGAGGCCAGGTAGCCGCTCTCGGCGAGGCGGGCGGAGACATCCTCGACGGATGTGAACAACGGGGCCTCCGAGCGGTCGGTGCGGTCAGCGGGCAGCATCCGGCAACTATCTAAGCGCTTGTTCACCGGCTTTGTCATCAGGGTTCGGGGCGGTTGTCGGTGGCGGGCGGTACCTTGCGGATCATGGGTGTGTATCTGGTGAGCGTGGACGCGGTCGAGTGGCTCGGCCGGCACGAGGGCGGCCACGGCGACCTCGCGGAGGCGCTGAACGAGGAGTTGCGGCGGCGCGGACAGTCGCCGTACCGGCCGGGGGAGCCCGCGCGGAAGGCGTCCGGCTGGTTCGAGGAGAAGATGAGTCCGTCCATGGACGGCTTCGCCGCGCTGTGCCGCGCGCATCTGACCCCCGCCGAGGAGGAGACCCTCTGCGGCTGGTCCGCCCTGGTGCCGGTCTCCCTCGACCCGGAGATCTCGCTGCCGATCGCCACGGCGTACACCAATGAGTCGCTGGTCGCCGGCGCGCCGCAGGTCCTCGCGCTCGCGGAGCGGCTGGCCGGCGTTCTCGACCTGCCCCTGGACGCGATACCGGCGACGGGCGGCAACCTCGAACTGACCCTGTGGTTCCTGGACGGCGAGGGGAGCCAGGTCGCGGCGGCCCGGCCCGGCCCGTGGAGCGAGGACCTGGCCACCGCCTTCTACGTGGCGGTGTACCTGCGGGCTGCCCGGTACTCCCTGGACCACGGCTGCCCGATGGTCTACAGCTGACGGACCCCGGCCGCCGGGCCCCACACACCGCCCCGGCGCCTGCGCCACCCCGCAGGGCCGTCTACGGGGGTGCGCGGTCCGGTCCCGCACACCTGTCCGGTGGTGTGTGGCCGGGCCCGGCGCGGGAACTCGTGCGCCATGGACGAGCAGGCCGCCACCCAAGAGTCGTACTGGCTGCAGACCGCCCCGCCCGGTGATCCGGCACCGCCCCCGAAGGGGCCGTTCACCGTGGACGTCGCGGTCGTCGGCGGAGGCGTCGCCGGGCTGAGCGCGGCCTGGGAACTGGCCCGGCGGGGGCGTTCGGTGGCCGTGCTGGAGGCGGACCGCATCGCCGCCGGGGTCACCGGCCACACCACGGCCAAGCTGAGCGTGCTGCACACCCTCGTCTACGACCGCCTGCGCCGCACCCGCGGCCCGGAGGCCGCCAAGCTCTACGCCCGCTCCCAGACGGAAGCCATCCGCCACGCCGCCCAGATCGCCGCCGAACTCGGCGTCGACTGCGAGTGGGAGGACACCGCCGCCTACACCTACGCCGAGGATCCCGGCCGCACCGACGTCCTGAAGGCGGAGGCGGAGGCGGCGCGCGAGGCCGGGCTGCCGGCCGAGTACGTGACCGAGACCGAGCTGCCCTTCCCCGTCGCGGGCGCGGTCCGCGTCGCGGAGCAGGCGCAGTTCCACCCCCGCAAGTACCTGCTGGCCCTCGCCGCCGACATCCGGCGGCTCGGCGGCGCGATCCACGAGCACACGCGCGTCACCGGTCTCGTCGAGGGCGATCCCTGCACGCTGACCGCCCGCTCCCCGGCCGGGGAGACGAAGGTGACCGCCGGATCCGTCGTCGTCGCCACCCACTACCCCGTCTTCGACCGGGCGCTGCTCTTCTCCCGGCTCTCCCCGCGCCGCGAACTGGTCGTGGCCGCGCCCCTGGAGGCGGCGCGCGCCCCGCTCGGGATGTACATCACCCAGGAGCACAACACCCGTTCGCTGCGCACGGCGCCCCTGGAGGACGGCCGCCGGCTGCTCGTGGTGACCGGCGAACACTTCACGCCGGGCGCCGGCGGGGACGTCGAGGAACGGTTCGCCCGCCTCCGGGAGTGGGCGGCGGGACGCTTCGGCGACCTGACCTTCACCCACCGCTGGGCGACCCAGGACAACGACTCCACGGACTCCGTCCCGCTCGTCGGCCCCTTCCACCCCGGCAGCAGGAACGTGTACGTGGCCACCGGCTTCGGCGGCTGGGGCCTGAGCACCGGCATCATGGCGGGCAGCCTGCTGGCCGAACGCATCAGCGGCGGCGCCAGCCCCTGGGACGACCTGTACGACCCGCGTCGCATCGCCTCCGTGGTCCGCGAGGGCGCCGCCTTCCTCAAGCAGCAGGCCGACGTGGCACGGCACTTCGTCGGCGACCGGCTGCCCTCGCCCTCCGGCCCGACCGTCGACCGGATCGCTCCCGGCGACGGCGCGGTCGTCCGCGTCTCCGGGGAGCGCTGCGCCGTCCACCGCGACGCGGACGGTCAACTGCACGCCCTGTCCGCCCGTTGCACCCACCTGGGCTGCCTGGTCGCCTTCAACCGTGCCGAGCAGGCCTGGGAGTGCCCGTGCCACGGATCGCGCTTCGACGTGCGCGGGCGCGTGGTGCAGGGCCCGGCGGTCGAACCGCTGGAGCCCCGCGACCTCTGAGCGAGACCCCGCGACCTCCGAGCGGACCGAATCGCCGAAGCCTCGCGCCCGCCGAGCGGGCGCGGGTGCCTCAGCCGACCAGGATCACCTCCAGCGTGCGCGGACCGTGCACCCCCTCCACCCGGTCGAGCTCGATGTCGCTGGTCGCCGAAGGACCGGAGATCCACGTCAACGGACGCCCCGGGTCGAGGCGTTCGAGCGCCTGCGGCACGGAGGAGACCACCTGGTCCGCAACGCGCACCACGCAGATGTGGTGATCGGGGACCAGGGTGATCCGACGCCGGCCCTGGTCGGGACCGCCGTCCAGCACGATGGTCCCGGTCTCGGCGACGGCCACCGCGCAGGCCGTGACCACGCTGTCCACCTCGTCGAGTTCGTGCGGACCGGCCTCCGCCCGGTCCGCCACGCGCGTGACGTCCGTCTCCGCCAGCCACGCCTCTTCCAGCCCGGGCGGCACGAGCAGGGTCGCCGCCTTCCGCTCGGCGAGCAACCGGGCGAGCACGGAGGACAGTTCACCCTCACCGCACCGGTGCACGACGGCCCGGTAGTCCGCCAGGTTCTCCGCCAGCAGCTCCACCGTCTCCTCGACGCCGCGCTCGCCGTGCTCGCGCAGATAGTCGCGGGCGACGGCGTCCTCGTACGGCGTGTCGTCCTTCGGCACGTCGGCCAGCGCGCGCCGCACCCGGCCCAGGATCAGTTCCCTGCTGCTCACTTCGCCGTCCCCTCTTCCGTCTTTCCGCCGTTCGTACGCTGCCACCAGTCACGGAACGGCTCCGCGGGCACGGCGGGCAGATCGCGCGAGGCGCTCCATGCCTTGCCGGGACCGGGCAGGCTCCGGGGATGCAGGCCGCGCGTGCGGGACGCCATCCGCTGCCCGGCGCGCAGCACGCCGGGGTGGGAGAAGGCCCAGCGCGCCGCCCGCATCGCCGCACGTTCGGCGGCGTGGCCCTTGGCCGGCTTGAGCATCACCTTGTTGCCCGCGCGCGTGGCCGGGCCGCCCTCCACGACGCGCTCCCGCAGGTGCACCAGCACTTCGGGGATGTCGATGGCGACCGGGCACACCTCGTAGCAGGCGCCGCACAGCGAGGAGGCGTACGGCAGCGAGGCGTCGATCTCGCTCGCCGTGCCCCGCAGCTGCGGACTGAGGATCGCGCCGATCGGGCCCGGGTACACCGAGCCGTAGGCATGGCCGCCGGCCCGCTCGTACACCGGGCACACGTTCAGACAGGCCGAACAGCGGATGCAGCGCAGGGCCTGACGGCCCACCTCGTCGGCCAGGGTGTCGGTGCGGCCGTTGTCCAGCAGCACCAGGTGGAAGGTCCGGGGACCGTCGCCGTCCGTCGTGCCGGTCCATGTCGACGTGTACGGGTTCATGCGCTCGGCCGTCGAGGAGCGGGGCAGCGTCTGGAGGAAGACCTCCAGGTCGCGCCAGGTCGGCACGATCTTCTCGATGCCGACGACGGAGATCAGCGTCTCGGGCAGGGTGAGGCACATGCGGCCGTTGCCCTCGGACTCGACGACGACCAGGGTGCCCGTCTCGGCGACCATGAAGTTCGCGCCGGAGATCCCGACCCTGGCCCGCAGGAACTTCTCGCGCAGGTGGAGACGGGCCGCCTCGGCGAGTTCGGCGGGCGTGTCGGTGAGCCCGTCCGGTGCCGGGCGTCCCCACGCGCCCATCTCCGCGCGGAAGATGTCCCGGATCTCGCCCCGGTTGCGGTGGATGGCCGGGACCAGGATGTGCGAGGGACGGTCCTTGCCCAACTGCACGATCAGCTCGGCGAGGTCGGTCTCGTAGGCCCGGATGCCCTCGGCCTCCAGCGCCTCGTTCAGTCCGATCTCCTGCGTCGCCATGGACTTGACCTTGACGACCTCCGTCTCGCCCGTCTCCTTGACCAGACGGGTGACGATCCGGTTGGCCTCGTCCGCGTCGGCCGCCCAGTGGACCGTGCCGCCGGCCGCGGTGACCGCCTCCTCCAGTTGCACCAGGTACCGGTCGAGCCGTGCGAGGGTGTGGTCCTTGATCCGCTTGCCCGCCTCCCGCAGCGCGGGCCAGTCGGACACTTCGGCGACCGCCGCCGCGCGCTTGGCGCGGATGGTGTGCGTGGCGTGCCGCAGGTTGCCGCGCAGGGTCGGATCGGCGACCGCCTCGCGCGCGGCCTTCGGAAACGCCGGCATCCCGACGAACGTCCCGCTCACAGCGCCGGCTCCGCTTCCGTGCTCGCCAGGATCTCCGCGATGTGCACCGGCCGCATGCCGGTCCTCAGCCGGGTCATGGTCCCGCCGATGTGCATCAGACAGGAGTTGTCCGCCGCGCACAGCACCTCCGCGCCCGTGGACTCGGCGCTGCGCACCTTGTCGGCGCCCATCGCCGCCGAGACGTCCGCGTTCTTCAGCGCGAAGGTCCCGCCGAATCCGCAGCACTCGTCGGCCCCGGGCAGCTCGACCAGCTCCAGGCCCTCGACGGCCTGCAGCAGCCGCCGGGGCCGGTCCCCGAGCCCCAGCCCGCGCAGACCATGACAGGTCGGGTGGTAGGTCACCGTGTGCGGGTAGTACGCGCCGACGTCCGTCACCCCGAGCACGTCCACCAGGAACTCGGTGAGTTCGTACGTCTTGGGGACCACGGGGGCCAGGGTGGCGGCGAGCGTGTCCCCACGCCCTTCCGCCCGGGCCCGCTCGCCCATCCGTGGATACAGCTCCCGCACCATCGCCCCGCACGAGCCCGACGGGGTCACGATCGCCTCGTACTCACCGAAGACATCGGAGAAATGACGGGCGAGAGGCTCGGCCTCATGACGGTAGCCGGTGTTGTAGTGCGCCTGGCCGCAGCAGGTCTGAGCCATCGGGAAGTCGACGTCGACACCTAGCCTGGTCAGCAGTTTCACCACGGCACGGCCGGTATCTGGATACAGCGTGTCGTTGACACAGGTCAGGAACAGGGCGACACGCATCGCGGCTCCTCATGGATCGGTCATCGGATGAGTGAAGAGTAGCCCGGCGCAGGGATCCATGGGAGACCCCGGTTCCCCGAGCGGTGGAACCGGGATCTCGGCCTCAGACGAGCCGGGCCTGGGCCGCACGCCAGCGCCCGGTGCCGCCCCGCGGCTCGTAGCGCGTCAGGGGCTGGGTGGCGGCCAGCAGCCCGCGCATGCCGGCGCGGTCGCCGACCAGGCCGTGCGCCCGTGCCTGGACGAGCACGTTGCCGAGCGCAGCCGCCTCCGTCGGACCGGCCACCACCGGCAGCCCGCAGGCGTCCGCGGTGAGCTGGCACAGCAGCGCGTTGCGGGTGCCGCCGCCCACGATGTGCACGACGTCGACGGGATGGCCGGCGAGCCGCTGGGCGTCCTCGATCGCCCGCCGGTGCGCCAGCGCCAGGGAGTCCAGGATGCAGCGGGTGGTCTCGGCGGGCGTGCGCGGCACCGGCTGCCCGGAGGCGCGGCACGCCTCGGCGATCCGCTCCGGCATCCGCCCGGGCGCGAGGAACACAGCGTCCCCCGCGTCCACCACCGACCGCAGCGCGGGCACGGCGGCCGCTTCCCGCAGCAGCCCGCCCAGCTCCGGGTCGCCCCAGGCCCGTACGCACTCCTGGAGCAGCCACAGGCCCATGATGTTGCGCAGGTAGCGGACCGTGCCGTCCAGTCCCAGCTCGTTGGTGAAGTTGGCGGCCCGGCTGTCCTCGGTGAGCACGGGCGCCGCCAGCTCCAGCCCGGCCAGCGACCAGGTTCCGGTGCAGATGTAGGCGAACCGCTCGCCGGTGGCCGGGACGGCGGCCACGGCCGACGCCGTGTCGTGCGAGCCGACGGCCGTCACCGGCACGGGCCCGGTCAGTCCCGTCTCCTCCAGCACCTCCGCGCGCAGCAGCCCCGCCGGGTCGCCCGGCCGCCGCAGCGGCGCGAACAGCTCCAGGTCGATGCCCAGCCGGGCGGCGACGTCGTGGGACCAGTCGCGTGTCCGGGGATCGATCAGCTGGGTCGTCGAGGCGTTGGTCAGCTCGGTGCCCTGTTCGCCCGTCAGCCAGTACGTCAGCAGGTCGGGGATGAGCAACAGCCTCCGTGCCTGCGCGAGTTGGGCAGAGGAGGCGGCGGCCGCCAGCTGGTAGAGGGTGTTGAAGGGCGCGTACTGCAGGCCGGTCGCCGCGTACAGCTCGGCGGCCGGGACGCGTTCCCACACCTTCTCGGCGACGCCCTCGGTCCGCGCGTCCCGGTAGTGCACCGGGTTGCCGAGCAGTGCCCCGTCGGAGTCCAGCAGGCCGTAGTCCACGGCCCAGCTGTCGATGCCGACGGAGTCCACCCGCCCGGCGGCCCGCAGCCCGTCCAGCACCCCCGCGTACAGGGACAGCACATCCCAGCGCAGCCCCTCCGGCACCCGGACCGGCCGGTTGGGGAAGCGGTGCGCCTCTGTCAGCTCCAGCGAGTCCGGGCCGACCCGGCCGACCATGACGCGCCCGCTGGACGCGCCGAGGTCGACGGCTGCGTACGACTTCACGGCCGTCACCGCAGGAACGCGGCTGCCACACCCGCGTCGACGGGGACGTGCAGCCCGGTGGTGTGGGTGAGCTCGCCGCCCGTCAGCGCGAACACGGCGTTCGCGACGTGCTCGGGGAGCACCTCGCGCTTGAGGATGGTCCGCTGCGCGTAGAACTCGCCCAGCTTGTCCTCCTCCACCCCGTACACGGCCGCGCGCTGGGCGCCCCAGCCGCCCGCGAAGATTCCGGAGCCCCGCACCACGCCGTCGGGGTTCACGCCGTTGACGCGGATCCCGTGCTCGCCCAGCTCGGCGGCCAGCAGCCGCACCTGGTGGGCCTGGTCGGCCTTGGTCGCGGAGTAGGCGATGTTGTTGGGCCCGGCGAAGACCGCGTTCTTCGACGCGATGTAGACGATGTCGCCGCCCAGCCGCTGCGCGATCATCACGCGGGCCGCCTCCCGAGACACCAGGAAGGAGCCGCGGGCCATGATGTCGTGCTGCAGGTCCCAGTCCCTGGCCGAGGTCTCCAGCAGCGGCTTGGAGATGGAGATGCCGGCGTTGTTGACCACCAGGTCGACCCCGCCGAAGGCGAGCGCGGCTGCCTCGAAGGCACGGGCGATCTGTTCCTCGGACGTCACGTCGACGGTGACGGCGACGGCCTTGTCGGCGCCGCCCAGCTCCTCGGCGACGGCGGCCGCGTTCTCGGCGTTCAGATCGGCGACGACGACGCAGGCGCCCTCGGCCGACAGCCGGTGCGCGATCGCCTTGCCGATCCCGCTGCCGCCGCCCGTCACGAGGGCCACCCGGGTGGCCAGGGGCTTCGGCTTCGGCATCCGCTGGAGCTTGGCCTCCTCCAGGGCCCAGTACTCGATGCGGAACTTCTCCGACTCCTCGATCGGCGCGTACGAGGACACCGACTCGGCGCCCCGCATCACGTTGATCGCGTTGACGTAGAACTCGCCGGCCACCCGGGCGGTCTGCTTGTCCTTGCCGAAGGAGAACATGCCCACGCCGGGCACGAGCACGATCGCCGGGTCGGCGCCCCGCATGGCGGGGGAGCCGGGCTCGGCGTGCCGCCGGTAGTAGGCGGCGTACTCCTCGCGGTACTCGGCGTGCAGCTCCCGCAGCCGGGCGACCGCGTCCTCCACGGCGACGGTGGTCGGCAGGTCCAGGACGAGCGGCCGCACCTTGGTGCGCAGGAAGTGGTCCGGGCAGGAGGTGCCGAGCGCGGCGAGCCGCGGGTGCTCGGCCCGTGCCACGAAGTCGAGGACCGCCTCGGAGTCGGTGAAGTGCCCGACCTGAGGCCGGTCCTGGGAGGCGATCGCCCGTACGTGGGGGGCGAGCGCGGCGGCCCGCCGCCGGCGCTCGTCCTCGGGCAGCGCCTCGTACCCGGCGACGACCGGCCCGAACGGCTCGGCCTTCCCCTTCTGCGCCAGGAAGGCCTCGGCGGTGCGGATGATGTGCAGCGAGTTGCGCTCGCACTCCTCGGCGGTGTCGCCCCAGGCGGTGATCCCGTGGCCGCCCAGCACGACGCCGACCGCCTGCGGGTTGGCCTCCTTGATCGCGGCGATGTCCAGGCCGAGCTGGAAGCCGGGCCGTCGCCACGGCACCCAGGCGACCGTGTCCCCGAAGCACTCGGCGGTCAGCTTCTCCCCGTCGGCCGCACAGGCCAGCGCGATCCCGGAGTCGGGGTGCAGGTGGTCGACGTGCGCGGCGTCGACCAGCCCGTGCATGGCGGTGTCGATGGACGGGGCCGCCCCGCCCTTGCCGTGCAGGCAGTAGTCGAACGCGGCGACCATCTCGTCCTCGCGCTCGACGCCCGGGTAGACGTCGACGAGCCCCCGCAGCCGGTCCAGCCGCAGCACGGCGAGCCCGGCCTCGGTGAGCGTGCCGAGGTCGCCGCCCGACCCCTTCACCCACATCAGCTCGACGTCCCCACCGGTGACGGGGTCGACGTCGGCGCCCTTGGCGGACGCGTTGCCGCCGGCGTAGTTGGTGTTGCGAGGATCAGCGCCGAGGCGATGCGACCGAGCGAGCAGGGCCTCGGCTTCGGGGTGGGTGGACATGGAGTTTCCTAACTTCTCGAACGTGGGTGAGGGAGCGCCCTGAAGGGGCGCGGGGAACTACGCGACCAGGAACGACGGGCCCGCAGTCGGCGGCGGACGGGCGGCGGCGGACGCTTACGCCCCCCACCCCGCCTGCTCCCCGCCGACCCGCTCGGCGACGATCCTCTCGGCCCACCCGGACCGCCGGTACGCGGCCATCGGCTCGGGGTCCAGCCCCATCTCCTCGCGTACGTCGCGCAGCAGCGGCCGCACGTCCGTGTTGTACGCGTCCATCAGCACGGCGTTGGCCTCCAGCACGTCCCCGCAGGCCTGCGCGGCGGCCAGCGCCGACCGGTCGACCAGCAGCGCCTTGGCCGTGGCCTCCTGCACGTTCATCACGGACCGGATGATCGCCGGGATCTTCGCCTCGATGTTGTGGCACTGGTCGAGCATGAACGCGACGTCGGACGTGAAGCCGCCGCCGCGCACGACCTCGTACATGATCCGGAACAGCTGGAACGGGTCGGCGGCGCCGACCATGAGGTCGTCGTCGGCGTAGAAGCGCGAGTTGAAGTCGAACCCGCCGAGCTTCCCCTCGCGCAGCAGCGTGGCGACGATGAACTCGATGTTGGTCCCGGGCGCGTGGTGTCCCGTGTCGACCACGACCTGCGCCCTCGGTCCCAGCTTCAGACAGTGCGCGTAGGCGGTGCCCCAGTCGGGGACGTCCGTGGAGTAGAAGGCCGGCTCGAAGAACTTGTACTCCAGCAGCATCCGCTGCCCGTCCCCGAGCCGTGCGTACACCTCGGCCAGGCCCTCGGCCAGCCGGTCCTGCCGCTCGCGGAGGTCGTCCTGACCGGGATAGTTGGTGCCGTCGGCGAACCACAGCTTCAGATCGGTGGAGCCGGTCGCGTCCATGATGTCGACGCACTCCAGCAGGTGGTCGAGCGCCTTGCGCCGTACCGCCGCCTCCGGGTGGCAGATGCTGCCCAGCTTGTAGGCGTCGTCCTGGAAGGTGTTGGAGTTGATCGCCCCGAGTTTCACGCCCCGGTCCTCGGCGTGTTTCGCAAGTGCGGAGTAGTCCTCCACCTTGTCCCACGGGATGTGCAGCGCCACGGTCGGGGCCACGCCGGTGAACGCGTGGACCTGCGCGGCGTCGTCCAGTTTCTCCTGCGGGGTCCGGGGGACGCCCTGCTGGGCGAACACCTTGAAGCGGGTCCCCGAGTTCCCGTACGCCCACGACGGTGTCTCGACGGCCTGGGTCTTCAGCGCGGACTTCACCGCTGCGAGGTCGGTCACTTCGGGCTCCTGTGACATCGGTCCGGAAGAACATCCGCAACGGCTTCCAGAAGGGCTTCCGGGAAGGCTGCCGATGAAACGATTCAGAACGGGAAGCTATGAGCCCGTCGGGGGAGTGTCAAGCCCTGCGGCCAGGCGGGTTGTTCGTGACCGCCGCGTGACCTTTGGCTATCGAAAACTTTTCGAGACGTACCCATTGACGTGACATGCCCGCCATGCCTAACGTCCCGGCAATCCAGTTGAAACCTTTCACGACGTCGTGACGGCCCCCGTGGGCATCGGTTCGCGGACGTTGTCGAGGAGCCACCCATGACCCACCCGTCCGACACGGGACCGGCCCCGGTGCTGGCGCTGAGGGACGTAGCCAAGTCCTTCGGCGCCGTACGCGCCCTGCGGGGCGTCTCCCTGGAGCTGTTCCCCGGCGAGGTCCACGCCCTCGCCGGGGAGAACGGCGCGGGCAAGTCGACCCTGATCAAGACCCTCGCGGGGGTGCACCGACCGGACGCCGGCCGGGTGCTGCTCGACGGCGAGCCCGTCGTCTTCCACGGTCCCGGCGACGCCCGCGACGCCGGCATCGCCGTGATCTACCAGGAGCCCACGCTCTTCCCCGACCTGTCGATCGCCGAGAACATCTTCATGGGCCGCCAGCCCCGGCGCGCCCTCGGCCGCATCGACCACAAGGCCACCCACGCGGCCACCGCCGCCCTGATGAAGCGCCTCGGCGTCGACCTCGACCCCGACCGCCCCGCGCGCGGCCTGTCCATCGCCGACCAGCAGATCGTCGAGATCGCCAAGGCGCTCTCCTTCGACGCCCGCGTCCTGATCATGGACGAGCCGACCGCGGCCCTCACCGGCAGCGAGGTCGCCCGTCTCTTCGGCGTGGTGCGCACCCTGCGCGAGCAGGGCGCGGCGGTCCTGTTCATCTCCCACCGGCTGGAGGAGATCTTCGAGATCTGCCAGCGGGTGACCACCCTGCGCGACGGCGCGTGGATCGCCAGCGAACCGGTCGACGGCATGACCGAGGACGACCTGGTCCGCCGGATGGTCGGCCGCGACCTCGACGAGCTCTACCCCAAGCAGGACGTCACCCCGGGCGAGGTCGCCCTCAGCGTCCGCCGGCTGACCCGGGAGGGCGTCTTCACCGACGTCTCCTTCGAGGTCCGCCGCGGAGAGATCGTCGGCCTCGCCGGACTCGTCGGCGCCGGCCGCACCGAAGTCGCCCGCGCGGTCTTCGGCATCGACCGCTGGGACGCGGGCGAGGTCTCGGTGGACGGCCGCCCGCTCACCAACGGCGCGCCCTCCACCGCGATGTCCGCCGGCCTCGCCCTGGTCCCCGAGGACCGGCGCGCCCAGGGGCTGGTGATGGACATGTCCATCGAGCGCAACATCGGTCTGACGGGCCTGCGCACCACGGTGAAGGCCGGTCTGATGGACCGCGGCGCCGAGCGCAGCCGCTCCCTCGACTGGGCGGTCAGGCTCCAGGTGAAGTACGCCCGGATCGCCGACACCGTCAACACGCTCTCCGGCGGCAACCAGCAGAAGGTCGTCCTCGCCAAGTGGCTGGCCACCGGCCCCAAGGTGCTGATCGTCGACGAGCCGACGCGCGGCATCGACGTCGGCACCAAGGCCGAGGTGCACCGGCTGCTGTCCGAACTGGCCGCCGACGGGGTCGCCGTCCTGATGATCTCCTCCGACCTGCCCGAGATCCTCGGCATGGCCGACCGCGTGCTGGTGATGCACGAGGGCCGGCTGGCCGCCGAGCTCCCCCGCACCGAAGCCACCGAGGAAACCGTGATGGCCGCAGCCACCGGGAGGGCCGCCGCATGACGGTGACCACCTCCCACGAGGTCCCCGTCGCCGAGGTGCCGAAGTCCAGCGGCACCCGGCTCGTCGACCGCGTGTTCAAGATGCGCGAACTCGCCATCCTGGTCGTCTTCCTGGTGATGATCGCCGTCACCCAGGCCGGCAACAGCGAGTTCCTGTCCGAGCAGGGCATCAAGGACCTGCTGCTGAACGCGACCATCCTGGTGCTGGTCGCCACCGGCCAGTCCCTGGTCGTCATCACCCGCAACGTCGACCTGTCGGTCGGCTCCACCCTCGGCATCAGCGCCTTCGCCGCCGGCACCTATCTGCACGGCGGCGGCGACCCGGTCGTCGCGATCGCGCTGGCCGTCCTGGTGGGCGTCGGCTTCGGGCTCCTCAACGGACTGCTGGTCAGCCTCGGCCAGGTGCCCGCCCTCGTCGTCACCCTCGGCACGCTGTACATCATCCGCGGCATCGACTCCGTCTGGGTCGGCTCCCGCCAGATCACCGCGGCCGACCTGCCCGACTCCTTCGTCGACTTCGGCTCCGGCGGACTGTCCGCGGTGCCCTGGCTGGCGCTGATAGCGCTCGTCGTGCTCGTGGTGGCCGCCTACTACCTCAAGCACTTCGGCAGCGGGCGCGAGCTGTACGCGCTCGGCTCCAACCCGGAGGCCGCCCGCCTGGCCGGCATCCCGGTCCGCAAGCGGATCCTCGCCGCCTACACCTTCTGCGGGGGCCTCGCCGGCCTCGCGGGCGCCATGTACCTCGCCAGGTTCGGCAACGTCGACTCCAGCACGGGCAACGGCTACGAACTGACCGTCGTCAGCGCCGTCGTGGTCGGCGGCGTGGTGTTCACCGGCGGTTCCGGCAGCGTCTACGGCGCCGCGCTCGGCGCCCTGCTGCTCACCTCCATCAACAGCGTCCTGCCCGCCCTCGGCGTCAGCTCGGTCTGGGTGCTCGCCATCAACGGCGTCCTGCTCCTGCTGGCCATCGCGGTGGACCGGATCGTGGCCGTGCGGGTGGCGTCCGCGCTGAAGAAGAAGTCGGCCGCGGCGAGGACCACCGCCGCCGTGCAGACCCCGATCAAGAAGGGAGACGCGCACGATGCCTGAGTCGCTCACCCGCGCGATCCGCTGGGACACGGTCGTCGGCGCCCTCCTCATCGTCCTGCTGCTGTTCTCCTTCACCTTCGTCGACGGCTTCGGCAACGCGCTGAACCTGTCCTTCCTCATCGGCAACACCCTGCCGATCGCGCTGGTCGCGCTGCCGATGACCCTGCTGGTCGTCTCCGGCGAGATCGACCTGTCGGTCGCCTCCACGGCAGGTCTGTCCGGCGCGGTGATGGGCGCCCTGTGGAACCAGGGCATGACGATCGAGGCGATCATCCCCGTCTGCCTGCTGCTCGGTGTGCTCTGCGGGCTCGTCAACGGCCTGCTGGTGACCCGGCTCGGGCTGCCCTCGCTCGCCGTCACCATCGGCACCCTGGCCGCGTACCGGGGCATCGCGCAGATCGTGCTCGGCTCCGACGCGGTCACCGACTTCCCCACCCAGTACCTGGACTTCGCGGCCGGCCGTCTCGGGGACACCTTCCTGCCGCAGGCCTTCCTGCCCTTCGTGGTCCTGCTCGCGATCGCGGTGGTCGTCCTGCACGCCACCCCGTTCGGCCGCTCGCTGTTCGCGACCGGCGCCAGCGAGGAGGCCGCCCGGTTCGCCGGCATCCGGGTCAAGCGGCAGAAGCTGATCCTGTTCACGGTGACCGGCCTGATGGCCTCCCTCACCGGCGTCTTCTGGGCGCTGCACTACGCCAGCGCCCGCTACGACAACGCCACCGGCCTCGAGCTCTCCGTGATCGCGGCCGTCCTCCTCGGCGGCATCGACTTCGACGGAGGCAAGGGCACGCTCGGCGGCGCGATCGCGGGAGTCTTCCTGCTCGGCGCGGCACAGAACGTGATGAGCCTCCAGGACGTCTCCGCCCAGTCGCAGATCGTCGTCACCGGCGTTCTGCTCGTCGTCTCCGTGCTCGGCCCCCGGGTCGCACGGCAGATCTCCGTCGCGAGGGCGGGCCGCCAGACAGCCGCCTCGACGCCGACGTCGTAACCCGCTCCGCTCACCCTCGTAAAGGACCCACACCATCATGCGCAAGTCATCGCTTCGCCGTGCCTGCGCGGCCCTCGCCGCCGTCTCCTCGCTCGCCCTCGCCGCCACCGCCTGCGGCGGCACCACCAAGGAGGACGTGAAGAACGAGAGCACCGGCGCCGCCGCCTCCGCCGGCAAGGCCGACCCGAACGCGGCCACCAAGAAGGGCCTGACCGTCGGCTTCCTGCCCAAGCAGGTCAACAACCCCTACTTCACCTCCGCCGACAAGGGCGGCGAGGCGGCCCTGAAGGAGCTGGGCTCCAGCTACAAGGAGGTCGGCCCGTCCAGCGCGACGGACACCTCGGGCCAGGTGTCGTACGTCAACACCCTCACCCAGCAGCAGGTCGACGGGATCGCCGTGTCCGCGCAGGACCCGGGCGCGCTGTGCACCGCGCTCAAGCAGGCCATGAGCAACAAGATCAAGGTCGTCACCTACGACTCGGACACCAACCCCGAGTGCCGCAACGCCTTCGTCTCGCAGGCCTCCGCCGAGGACCTCGGCCGCACCGAGGTCCAGCTGCTCGCCGAACAGATCGGCTACAAGGGCGAGATCGCGATCCTGTCGGCCGCGCAGACGGCGACGAACCAGAACGTCTGGATCGACTTCATGAAGAAGGAGCTGGCGGACCCGAAGTACAAGGACGTCAAGCTGGTCAAGGTGGCGTACGGCAACGACGACGCCCAGCAGTCCTTCCAGCAGACCCAGGGCCTGCTCCAGCAGTACCCGAACCTGAAGGGGATCATCTCCCCGACCACCGTCGGCATCAAGGCCGCCGCCCAGTACCTGTCGGGCTCCAAGTACAAGGGCAAGGTCAAGCTGACCGGCCTGGGCACCCCGAACGACATGCGCACCTACGTCAAGAACGGCACCGTCGACGCCTTCGAGCTGTGGGACCCCGCGAAGCTCGGCGCGCTCGCCGCGCAGACCGCGGTGGCGCTCGTCTCGGGCCAGATCACCGGCAAGGAGGGCGAGACCTTCAAGGCCGGCGGCACCACGTACACCATCGGCAAGGACGGTGTGATCAGCCTCGGCAAGCCGACCGTGTTCGACGCCAAGAACATCGACCAGTTCAACTTCTGACCGGCCTCCGGGCCGCCGGTCGCTTCGACCCCCCACCGAGGAGCGGTACTTCATGCAGCGCGTCTGTTTCCTGCTCAAGGTCCGTCAGGACAAGCTCGCCGAGTACCGCGATCGCCACGCCGCCGTGTGGCCGGAGATGCTCGACGCTCTCTCGGCCACCGGCTGGCACAACTACTCGCTCTTCCTCAGGGACGACGGCCTGCTCGTCGGCTACCTGGAGACCGAGGACTTCGCGGCCGCCCGGGCCGCGATGGAGGCCACCGACGTCAACGCCCGCTGGCAGGCGGAGATGGCGCCGTTCTTCGAGTCGCTCGACGGCGTCCGGCCCGACGAGGCGATGAAGCCGCTCACCGAGGTCTTCCACCTCGCCTGACCCCCGACCTTCCCCGCGCGCATCCTCCCGGCGCACCCCGCCCCGCACACCCCGCCCCGCGCACACGCCCCGCTCCCGCTCCCGTACGACAACGGAGTCCCCGAGATGAGACGACGCACCCTGCTGGCCGGCGCCCTCCTCAGCGCCGCGGCGTCCCCCGTTCTGGCCGCCGGCACCGCACGCGCCGCCGACCCCGGCCCCTCGGTCACGAAGAAGACCACCACCCGACTCGACCCGCAGGCCGTGTTCTTCGTGTCGTACGACGGACTGGTCAACAACAACTCGTTCCAGAAGAACGGGCTGCTGACCTACAAGGGCTACCAGTACGCCACCTGGTACACCTCCACCAGGAACGCGGTCGTCGCCCGCCGTGTCCTCGGCGGCGCCACCTGGTCCACGGTCACCCTCGCGCACCGGCTGAAGTCCGACGACTCCCACAACGTCATCTCCATGGGCGTGTCGAAGACCGACGGCCGGCTCCACCTGAACATGGACTCCCACAGCGACGGCTTCTTCTACGTGAAGTCGGTCGCCGGCCTCCTCGACAACCCGGCGACCACCGCCTGGACCTCCGCCGCCTTCGGCGCCGTCCAGACCACCCTCGACGGCCTCGCGCTCACCACCCAGTTCACCTACCCGCAGTTCATCGCCACCCCCGAGGGCAGGCTGCAGCTCAGCTACCGGACCGGCATCTCCGGCAACGGCCGCAACGCCCTCGCCGAGTACGACGGCTCGGCATGGACCGCGCTGGGCGAGTGGTCCAGCTCCACCGGCACCTACACCAGCGAGCACGGCTCCTCGACCGCCCGCAACATGTACCTGCACGGCATGGACTACGACGTCAACGGCCGGCTGCACTCCCTCTTCACCTGGCGCGAGCAGAACGGCGCCGTGATGTGCTCCGGCGGCGGCATCACCAACCACGACACCGGCTACGTCTACTCCGACGACCGCGGCCGGACCTGGCGCAACGACGCGGGCGCGGTCGTGGGCGTCACGGGCGGCTCCGACAAGGTGGCCGTCACGGACGGCGGGCTCGTCGTGGACGCGCTCAACCCCGACCACTCGCTGATGAACCAGGAGAGCCAGGCCACCGACTCCGCCGGCCGGCCGCACGCGATCATCAGCTACGTCCCCGGCCGCTTCGGCCAGTGCACCACCAGCTACGTCAGCGACCGCACCGCCAACGGCCGCGCCTTCCATCTGCGCAAGAACGCCTCCGGCAGCTGGCAGAAGACGGAGATACCGGTCGTCCTCGGCTCGAGCCAGCGCACCAAGCTGGTCCTGGACAAGTACGACAACGCCTACGCGGTCTTCCCCTTCGGCCGGATCGCCGGCGCCTCCAGGGCCTCCGGCCACACGGACTGGAGGCTGCTCTTCGACGGAGGCGGCCTCAACGCCTTCGGCGAGGTCGTCATCGACGAACTGCGGGTCAAGGCCGACAACACGCTGTCGTTCATGTACCAGGAGAAGTCGAGCGGGACGACCCCCTCGGCGCTCCACGTCGTCGACTTCGCGCTGCCCGCATGATTCGCCCGACGACGCGGACGGGGGTGCGGCTGCGTGACGGTAGTGTGAAAGCCGTCCCGCCGTACCCCGTCCACCTGGAGGTCTCCGCCTGATGGCCCAGTCGGTGGGTATCAAGGACGTCGCCCGTGCCGCCGGAGTGTCCGTCGGCACGGTGTCCAACGTCATCAACCGCCCGGACACGGTCGCCACGGAGACCCGCGCCCGCGTGCAGTCGGCGATAGACCGGCTCGGTTACGTCCGCAGCGAGTCCGCGCGCCAGCTGCGCGCGGGGCGCAGCAGGATCATGGGGCTGCTCGTCCTCGACATGGGCAACCCGTTCTTCGTGGACGTGGCCCGCGGCGCCGAGCGGGCCGCCCGGGACGCCGGGCTCGGCGTGATGGTCTGCAACAGCGCCGAAAGCGCCGGCGAGGAGGCCGAGTACCTGTCGCTCTTCGCCGAGCAGCGGGTGCGCGGCGTGCTGCTCACCCCGGCCGACGCCACCGGCCGCAACATCGAGTCCTTCCGCCGGCACGGCATCCCCTTCGTGCTCGTGGACCGGGTCTCCGAGGGCACCGCCGAGTGCTCGGTGTCCGTGGACGACGTGGCGGGCGGCGCGCTCGCGGTCCGGCATCTGGTCGACGCCGGGCACCGCTCCATCGCCTACGTCAGCGGCCCGCCCGGCTTCACCCAGGTCCGCGACCGCCGTACCGGCGCGCTGAACGCGCTCGCCGAGGCGGGCCTCGGCCCGGAGTGCCTGCGCGAGCTGCCCACCGAGCGGCTCGACGTCGCCGCCGGACGCGACGCGGGCGCGCGGCTGCTCGGCCTCGCCGACCGCCCGACCGCCGTGTTCTGCGCCAACGACCTGCTCGCCCTCGGAGTCCTGCAGGCCATGTACGCGGCCGGCGTCGGCGTCCCCGACGATCTCGCCATCGTCGGCTACGACGACATCGAGTTCGCCGCCGCCGCGGCCGTCCCGCTCACCTCCGTGCGACAGCCGGCCGTGACCATGGGGGCGCTGGCCGCCGAGATGCTGCTGGAGGAGACGGAGGAGGAGCCCGGGGGCGGGAAGCGGGCGCACGAACACCGCCGCGTGGTGCTCCAGCCGGAGCTGGTGGTGCGCCGGTCCAGCCTGTCCGCGCGCTGAGCGGCGGTTCAGTACGCGCTGAGCGGCCGTTCAGTAGCGCCTCTTGATCCCCCGGGCCCCGGAGCCGCCCGGACATGTGCTGAACTGGGACGCGGTCCGTCCACCGATCGTCCCGGGAGCCTTCGTTGTCCGTCAGCTACCGTCAGCCCGGCGTCGTCCTCACCGACCGCCGTTTCACCGTGCCCCTCGACCACGCCGACCCGGCCGGGGAGACGATCGGGCTCTACGCCCGGGAGGTCGTCGCGGGCGACAAGGCGGACCAGGACCTGCCGTGGCTGCTCTACCTCCAGGGCGGCCCGGGCTTCGGCGCCCACCGGTTCGTCGGCAGGCCGGCCTGGCTCGGCCGCGCGCTGCAGGAGTACCGGGTGCTCCTGCTGGACCAGCGGGGCACCGGCCACTCCACCCCGGCCAACCGCCAGACGCTCCCGCTGCGCGGCGGCCCGGCCGCACAGGCCGACTACCTCGCGCACTTCCGCGCCGACTCCATCGTCCGCGACTGCGAGCTGATCCGCGCAGAGCTGACCGGCGGCGCGCCCTGGACGGTCCTCGGGCAGAGCTTCGGCGGCTTCTGCACGCTCACCTACCTCTCCACGGCCCCCGAGGGCCTCGCCGCAGCCCTGATCACCGGCGGCCTGCCCGCCCTCGACGCCCACGCCGACGACGTCTACCGGGCCGCCTACCCGCGCATGGAGCGCAAGGTCGCCGCGCACTACACCCGCTACCCGCACGACGTCGAACGCGCCCGCCGCATCGCCGACCACCTCCTGCACCACGAGGTGACGCTCCCGAACGGCTACCGGCTCACCGCGGAGGCCTTCCAGACGGTGGGCATCCTGCTCGGCGGCGGCGAGGGCAGCCACCGTCTGCACCACCTCCTCGAGGAGGCCTTCGTCCCCACCCTCCGGGGCCCGGAGCTGTCCGACGCCTTCCAGGAGGAGATGCAGGGACAGCTCTCCTACGCCGGGCACCCGCTGTACGCCCTCCTCCACGAGGCGATCTACGGCCAGGGCGCCCGGCCCACCGACTGGTCGGCCGAGCGGGTGCGCGCCGAGTTCCCGCAGTTCGACGCGGCGAAGACGCTCACCGGCGACGGACCGCTGCTGCTCACCGGCGAAACGATCCACCCGTGGATGTTCGACGTCGACCCCGCCCTGCGCCCGCTGCGTGAGACCGCCGGACTCCTCGCCGCCCGCACCGACTGGCCGCAGCTGTACGACCCCGCCCGGCTGGCCGCCAACGAGGTGCCCGTCGCGGCGGCGATCTACCACGACGACCTGTACGTGGACACCGCGCACTCCCTGCGCACCGCCCGCGCCGTCCGCGGCCTGCGCACCTGGGTCACCGACGAGTTCGAGCACGACGGCGTCCGGGCCGGCGGCCCGCGTGTCCTGGACCGGCTGCTGGCCCTCGTGCGTGACGAGGTGTGACGTCCCCGTCCCGGTCGGGCCGTGTCGGACCGTGACGCGGCCTATCCTGCGGGCATGACCGAGCCGACGATTCCTCAGCTCCAGCCCATGCCCGAGGACTGGCAGCGCGCCCTGGCCGTGGTGGCGCACCCGGACGACCTGGAGTACGGGTGCGCCGCGGCGATCGCCGGGTGGACCGACGCCGGCCGGGAGGTCGGCTATGTGCTCGCCACCCGCGGCGAGGCGGGCATCGACACGCTCGCACCGGCCGAGTGCGGTCCGCTGCGGGAGCGGGAGCAGCGGGCGAGTGCGGCCGTGGTGGGCGTCTCCACGGTCGAGTTCCTCGACCACCGGGACGGTGTCGTCGAGTACGGGACGGCCCTGCGCCGTGACATCGCCGCCGCGATCCGCCGGCACCGGCCCGAGCTGGTGATCACGCTCAACCACCGCGACACCTGGGGCCGGGTCGCCTGGAACACCCCCGACCACGTCGCCGTCGGCCGTGCCGTCCTCGACGCGGCGGGGGACGCGGGCAACCGCTGGATCTTCCCGGAACTCGTCGAGCAGGGACTGGAACCCTGGAACGGCGTGCGCTGGGTCGCCGTGGCCGGATCCTCGACGCCCACCCACGCCGTGGACGCGTCGGCGGGCCTGGAGCGCGCGGTCCACTCGCTGCTCGAACACCGCGCCTACATCGAGGCGTTGACCGACGAGGAGCCGGAAGCCTACGCGAGGGGGTTCCTGACGGGGGTGGCGCAGTCCGTGGCCGAGCGGTTCGGCGGCCGGCCGGCCGTCGCCTTCGAGCTGTTCGGCCGGTAGCCCCGAGCGGGTGGCCGGGGCCGGGGGCCGAAACGCATGCGCGGGGCTCGGCCGCAGGTCAGTAGGGTGGACGGTATGCGAGACAAGACGGTGGACCGGGCCGGACTGCGCGGCGACTGCGCGAACTGCTTCGGACTGTGCTGTGTGGCCCTGCCCTTCGCCCGCTCCGCGGACTTCGCGATCGACAAGCCCGCCGGGAAGGCCTGCCCCAACCTCGGGGAGGACCACCGCTGCGGCATCCACGCGTCGCTGCGGGAGAAGGGCTTCACCGGCTGCACGGTCTACGACTGCTTCGGCGCCGGGCAGAAGGTCTCGCAGCTCACCTTCGGCGGCCGGGACCGGCGGACCGCCTCGCCGGAGGACGCCCGTCGCATGGCCGAGGTGTTCCCGGTGGTCCGGCAGCTCCACGAACTCCTCTGGTACCTCGCCGAGGCGCTCGCGCTCCCCGCCGCCCGCCCGGTCCACGGCGATCTGCGCCGGGCCCTGGACCGGACCGACGAACTCACCCGGCTGTCCCCGGACGAGCTGACCGCGCTGGACGTCCCGGCGCACCGTCAGGACGTCAACGCGCTGCTGCTGCGGACCAGCGAACTGGCCCGGGCCGGGCTGTCCGGGCGCGGGAAGGAACGACGGGGCGCCGATCTGGTGGGCGCCCGCCTCAAGGGCGCCGACCTGCGTGGCGCGAACCTCCGCGGCGCCTGTCTGATCGCCGCCGACCTCACCGGCGCGGACCTGCGCCGGGCGGACCTGATAGGCGCCGACCTGCGCGACACGGACCTGACGGACGCCGATCTGACCGGCGCGTTCTTCCTGACCCAGCCGCAGCTGACCGCGGCCCGGGGGAGCGCCGGCACCCGGCTGCCGGAGTCAGTCGCCCGTCCCGCGCACTGGACAGCGCGGCGCTGACACCGGCGCCTCGCTCTCCTCGCAGGCCGGGCCGCCGGACGGTGCCGGCGTGCGCCTCTCCAGGTGCATCCGCAGTCCCTCCGGCATCAGCGTCAGCCGTTCCGTGATCCGCAGCCGGTAGGCGGGGTCCGGCCGCAGCTCGTACCGGCGCAGCAGCAGCCCCAGCACCAGCACCGCCTCGTGCAGCGCGAACTGCCGCCCGATGCAGGCCCGGGCCCCGGTGCCGAACGGCTTGTAGGTGTGCGGGGCACGTGCGCGCACGGCCTGGGCGTCGAAGCGGTCGGGGTCGAAGCCTTCGGCGTCCGGCCCCCACACCGACGGGTCGCGGTGCAGCATGGCGGTGAGGACCAGCGCCCACCCGCCGCGCCGCATCGGGTGCTCGCCTCCGAGCACGGTGTCCGCCCGTGCCTCCCTGGCGAACGCGGGCGCCGTCGGCCACAGCCGCAGCGCCTCGTCGAGCACCCGGCGCACATAACGCAGCTTCGCCACCTGCTCGTAGCCCGGCACGGCCGTGTCCCCCCACACCCGGTCGACCTCCGCGCGGGCGCGGGCCGCGATGTGCGGGTTGAGGGAGAGGTAGTGCAGCGCGAAGGAGAGCGCGCCCGAGGTCGTCTCGTGGCCGGCGACCAGGAAGGTGATGACCTGGCGGCGCACGTTCTGCGCCGACAGGCGTTCGCCCGTCTCGGGGTGGGCGGTGTCCAGCATGCGGTCGAGCAGGTCGCCGTCCCCGCCGCCGTGCGCCCGGCGTGCCCGCACCAGGTCGTCGACCGTGCGGTCGAGGTAGGCGATGTCCGCCTCGTTGCGGCGGGTGGCCCGGCGCAGCAGCGCGGGGGAGGGCACGGTGTTGAGGCGCTGCGCGTAGGTGAGGGTGCCCACCATCGCCGTCACGAAGGGGTGCAGTCTGGTGCGCTCGAAGGACCCGAAGTCGTGCCCGAATCCGGTGCGCGCGATGGTCTCCAGGGTCAGTTTGGTCATGTCTCCCGGCACGTCCACGGGCCGGCCCTCGGCGAGCCGCGCGTCCCAGTGGCCGGTGAGCCGTTCCGCCACGTCCAGCATCATCGGGTGGTAGGCCGCCATGGCCTCCCGGCTGAAGCCCGGGGCCAGGACGTCGTGCGCCAACTGCCAGTTCGGCTCGTGGTTGTACGCCGTGAACAGGGCGTCCCCGACCACGGGCCGCAGGTTGGCGATGCCCAGCCCCACGTGCTTGGCGAACCGGGTCTCGTCCGCCATGTCGGCGGCCAGGTCGGCGCCCCACACGAAGACGAACTCCCGTCCGAACGCCTTGCGCCGGAAGATCGGCCCCAGCTGCCAGGCGTAGTGCAGGGTGTCCTGCAGGGGCGTGCGCCTGCTCGCGCCCAGGACGTCGCCGAGCAGCGGGAGCCGGCGCGGCGGATGCGGAATGCGCTCCAGCTCGGGCCAGCCCAGCTCCGCGCCGCGAAACCCCTTCGGCAGGTCGCCCTCGACCGACTTCCCGGCCGTCCCGGTCGCCCCAGCCGTCCCGGCAGCCGCGGTCGTCCCGGCCGTTCCGGTCGTTGTCCGGTCCGTCGCCCCCGTCGTGGCCGCCGTCCCCGTCGTCCCCGTCGTCTCCGCCATGACGCGATCTCCCTTGATGCAGCGGCAGGTTGAGCGTGTTGTACGTGGGTTCAATAACGCGCTCAGTCTGATCCCGTCGCCGAACCGGCGTCAAGTAAGGTGCGGGCATGGCCGCGAACCAGGGCGAGCGCACCCGGCGCCGACTCAGCACCGAGGAGCGCAGGGAGCAGCTCCTGTCGGTCGGCGCGCGCCTTTTCTCGGAGAGCCCCTACGACGAGGTGTGGATCGAGCAGGTCGCGGAGATCGCGGGCGTCTCGCGGGGGCTGCTGTACCACTACTTCCCCGCCAAGCGGGAGTTCTTCGCGGCGGTCGTCGAGCGCGAGAGCGAGCGGATGCTGCGCATGACGGCGGCCGTGCCCGGCGTCCCGGTCCGCGAGCAGCTGGCGTCGGGACTGGACGCCTATCTGGAGTACGTGGAGACGCACGCCCACGGGTACCGCGCCTTCCATCGCGCCGACGCGGCCGGCGACCAGGCCGTGCGCAAGGTGTACCGGCGGGCGCTCGCCGCACAGGAGCGGCAGATCCTGGCGGCGCTCGGCGCCGACCCGGAGTTCGGCCCCGTCTTCGAGGAGCGGCCCGACGTGCACCTCGCGGTGCGCGGCTGGCTGGCGTTCATCACGGCGGTCTGTCTGGAGTGGCTGCGCGGGCCGGAGCTGTCGCGGGAGCAGGTGCGGGAGTTGTGCGCGCGTGCGCTGCTGGGGGTCATCGCGCCCCAGGCGTGAAATTTCCTTCGTTGCGGGATCACGGTCCTCCTTCTGTGCGAGCGCCCGAGGGGGGAGGAGTCTCCTGCTGCCTGCTGCCTGCTGCCTGCTGCCTGCTGCCCGCCGCCCGCCGCCCGCCGCCCGCTGTCGGCGGTGAGCCGTGGGCCGATGCCGATGTCGATGCCGGGGCCCCGGAGGCCGCCCTCGTGGTTGGCGTGACCACGGATCTCCGATAGGTTAGGCAAGGCTTACCTAAGGAGGTTCAGGATGGGCGACAGCCAGAGCTGGGCAGCCGTGCCCGCAGCCGCCGAGCGGGCCCGTTCGGTACTCGCGGCCTCGTGGTCCTGCGCGGTGACCGCGGACGGCGGACGCGAGGAGTTCGTCGGCGCGCACACCGTCGACGAGGACGGGCGGGTGATCCTGCACGTGCCGCAGGACAGCGCCCTGCTGACGGCGGCGATCTGCGCGCCTCGCGGAGAGCCGTCCGCCGTGCTGGAGTTCGCCGACGTCGCCCCCGTCCCCGTGCGCAGCCGTATCCGCTCCCGGCTCTGGCTCGCCGGCTGGTTCACCCCCGAGGACGATCACCTCGCCTTCCAGGCCACCCGTGTCGTGCTCAAACCGCCCACCGGCGCGGTCGTCGTCGCCCTCGACGAGTTCGCCCAGGCCGAGCCCGACCCCCTCGCCACCGCCGAGGCCCACCTGCTCACGCATCTCGCCGACGCGCACCCCGACGCGGTGGAGCGCCTCACCCGGCTGGTCCGGCACGACAGCCTGCACGGTGCGGTCCGGGTCCAGCCGCTCGCCGTGGACCGGCACGGGCTGACGCTGCGCGTCGAACGCGCCCGCGCCCACGGCGATGTGCGGCTGCCCTTCCACGCGCCCGCCGACGACGTCGCCCAGCTCACGGAGCGCATGCACGTCCTGCTGACGCAGGCCGCCGCCGTCTCCTGCCCCCGCGCGCTACAGCGGCAGCGCGCAGACGGCGACGGGTGACGCGAACGGCTCGCCCGCGAGCCGCAGTTCGCCGTTCGCGGCGTCCACGTGGAACACGCTGACCGTGCCGGAGCGCTGGTTGGCGGCGAAGAGCAGGCCGCCGTCGGGCGAGAGGGCGATCTGCCGGGGGAAGTCCCCTTCCACCGGCGTCGTGCCGAGCAGCCGAAGCCGGGCCCCGTCCGCCTCCACCGCGTAACGCGCGAGGCTGTTGTCGCCGCGGTTGGCGAGGTACGCGTACGCGCCGTCCGGGGTGACCGCAGCCTGCGCCGGATAGTTGGTGTCGGCCTTCGAGCCCGTGGACTGCGGCCTCCCGACGGTCAGCCGGCCGCTCGACGGGTCGTAGGCGCACACCGCGACCGTGTCGTCCGCCTCGTCGGCCAGGTAGGCGTACCGGCCGCCGGGATGGAACGTCAGGTGGCGCGGGCCGGCGCCCGTCCGGGTGTGCGCCTGCGCGACCTCCGTGAGCGTCCCGGCCCTGTCGTCCAGGCGGTAGCTGTAGACCGTGTCCGTGCCGAAGTCGACGGCGAGCACATGGCCGCCGTCCGGGGCCGTGATGAACTGGTGCGCGTGCGGCCCCTGTTGCCCCGGCCGGGGAGCCGGACGGGTGTGCGTGACCTTGTCGGTGCGCTCGCCGAGCGCTCCCGAGGCGTCGATCGGGTGCACGGCCACACTGCCCGAGCCGAAGTCGGCGCTCAGCAGCCACCGCCCGCCCGGATGGACCGACAGATGGCAGGTGTGCGCTCCGCCCGTGGCGCGGCTGCCCAGCACCTTCTCGTCGGAGAGCCGCACGGCGGTCACCGCGCCCCGCTCGCGTTCGTTCACCGCGTACAGCGTGTGGCCGTCCGGGTGCACCGCGAGGTACGACGGGTCCGGCACACCGGTGATGGCGCCCCGGCCGGTGATCCGCCCCGAGGCGGGGTCGTACGAGGCGACGCCGACGCCCTTCCCGCCGCCCTCCGCGGAGGTGTAGGAGCCCAGGTAGAGCGGGCGGGGGCCGGGGGCGCCCGACGAGGCGCCCCGCGAGGCGGACGACGACGGCTGCCGGGGAGCGCCCCGCTGCGCCTCACCCGTCTCGGAAGGGCCGCCGGCCTCCGACGGGTCGCCGTCGGCGTCACAGCCGGCCAGCGCCGACGCCGCGGCCGCGCCGCCGAGCGCGCCGACGAAACGGCGCCTGCTCCAGGCTCCCCCGCTCCCGGCTTCCGCCGAAGGGGAACCCCGTCGCGACGCTTCCGTCCCACTGCCCATGCCCGCACCTCAGGTCGTCGTACGCCTCCGCCGTGACAGCCACCTTGACCCGGACCCGCCGTGGAACGCAAAAGCGGACGCCCGGCGCGGGAGCGCGGACGGAGGGGCCGCGGCGCCACCGGTCGCCGTCCTCCGCGGGCCCGCCCGGCGCGTCCTCGAGGTGGTGCACCCGGCCGGGGCGGGCGGCTGTCACGGGTCGAGGCCGGCGCCGAGCCGGTCGCCCACCGGCTGTACGGCGGTCAGGGCGTCGCCCGGGGCCTCATCCCGCGTGTCCTGGCGACATCTCGCGGGTCCTGGTCGGTCCCACGGTCGCCGGCGCCCGCGACGGCCCCGTCCCGGCGCTCCCTCACAGAGGGCGCCCGTCGATCCCCGTACGGTTGCGCCACAGCTGCTCCTGAACGCCCAGGCGCTCGCGCAGCCGGGTGAGCCGCGGCAGGCGTTCACGCTGTTCCCGTGACACCTGGTCCAGCTCCTCCATCAGACGGCGGGAGCGGTGCTCGGTGTCGAGCTCGTCGAGGATGCGGTTCACCTCGGTCAGCACCGCGCCGTGCAACTGCCACTGGCGGGCGTCGTGCTGGAGCTGCTCCAGCAGTAGCTGGGCGAGCTTGTCGCGGGTGGCGGCGGCCTGTCGCAGCTCGGCGGTGAGCCGCGCCTCGGCGGCGTCCGCGTTGAGGCTCACGCTCGTGGTCACCAGCACCGCGAAGCTGACCACCGCGTCGGCGATCTCCGACAGCAGCCGCTCCACGGCCTCACCGGTCTCGGGCGGGAACAGCGGCTGCGGATCGCGCTCCTTGGCGAGGTCGGTGAGGGTGCGGGCGAGCACCCGCAGCACGACCGTGCAGATCTCCAGGGTGTCCAGACCGGTGCGCAGCACCACCCGGTGCAGCAGCCCCTCCCGCACGCGTGGATTGAGCCGCAGGCTGTCCTCGGCCTGCCGCAGGGCGGCGTCCACCTGGACGACGTCGTGGTCGAGACGGCGCGCCTCGTGCAGCCGGGCGGCCGCCTGCTCCACCGGGGTGCGGCCGGCCGCCTCCTCGCCGATGCGCAGCATCAGCTGGCGCAGCCGACGGGCCAGCCCCTCGATCGACTCGCCGGCCTCCTCCACCCACACCGGGGGAGGCAGCAGCAGATTGCAGCTCAGGCCGACGACCGCGCCGATCAGCGTCTCCACCACCCGCGCCCAGGCGGTGTCCCCGACGGTGGTGACGCCCAGCACCAGCATGGCGCTGATCGCCACCTCCGGGACGTACTCGTCGACCCGCACCAGATGCCCCACCCCGAGCGAGGCCACGATCAGCAGCGCGAGGCTCCACCAGGTCAGACCGACCAGGAGGCTGAAGGCGATGGCGACGAGCACACCGGCCACCACCGCGTTCACCCGGCGTACGCCGTTGGTGAGCGTCGCGTACAGGGTGACCTGGACGACGAGCAACGCCGTCAGCGGCGCGGTGAGCGGCAGCGCCTCGGGGCTCAGGCGCAGCGCGATCACATACGCGATCGTGGCCGCGGTGGCGGCCCGCAGTGCCTGGACGACGACGGGCTCCCGGTGGCGCTGCACCAGCCGGACAAGCGGCGCCGCACGCTGACGTACATCTCGCATCCCCAGACCAGTTCCCCTTCCCCACCATGCTCGAACGTTTCTTCAGCCCCGGGATCGGCCGGATGGCCGACGGCCGCGTCGGTCGCGAACCGGCTCAGTCGTACAGCCGGTCGAGGAAGGCGGCCAGGTTGCCCGTGGTGCGGGCGATCTGCTCCTCCAGGGTGAGACTCTCCTCGAAGCGGGCCCCCGCCTCCAGCGCCTTCCTGCCGCGCAGATAGAGGGAACAGGCCAGGTCCGTGCACATGTACAGGCCCACCGAATTTCCCTCGCGGCCCGCCGCGCCCGCCTTGCGGGCCGTCATCAGGGAGACCCCGCCGCCGGGGTGGGTGGTCAGGCACAGGGAGCACATGCTGCGGTGCGCGAAACCGCGCTGCGAGGACGGGAAGCGCAGGGCGACGCCCACGAGTCGGCCGTGCCGTTCGGTGACGAGACAGCTGCGGTCGGGTGCGCCGGGATCGCGCCAGCCGAGGAAGTCGAGGTCGTCCCAGGGCAGCCGGTCGAGATCGCGCGGGACGGCCATCCGGGCGGCCTCGCCCTTGGAGCAGTTGATGAACGAGGTGCGGATGGCGCGTTCGTCGAGTGGCCTCATGGGATTCTCCGGGTGAATGGGTGAATGGGTGAATGGGTGAATGGGTGACTGGGGGATCGGTTGACCGGTCGACAGGTGAAACCTAGATGTCCTAGGTTTTGGCCTAGGGTAGGAAGGCGGCGTGGGGGGACGCCAGTGGTTTTCGAAGAGCGCGGCGGGACCGGCCGTCGGCGCGGAGCCGTGCCTCACGCCCCGCGAGATCCGAGCACGGTGCGGCGCACCCTTGCCCGCTTCGGGGACGCCCCGAGGAGCGGGCACGGCCGAGTGCCGCAGACCGCGGACGCCCGTCCCCGTCCCGTCCCCGTCCCGTCCCCTCCCCGGGCGGACGCCGCGCGGTGAACGCCGTGGTCGACGCGGGCTACTCGTCGCCGGCCGGCGACGGCGGCCACGTACCGGGCGCCAGCACCCCCAGCGCATAGGCCCGCGCGACCAGTTCCGTGCGGTTCGCCGCGCCCCAGCGCGTGGACAGGCGCCGCAGGTGATAGGTCACCCCGTCCGGGGTGAGGCCCGTCTCGCGGGCGGCCCGCGCCGTCGTGGCGCCCCCGGCGAGCAGGGCGAGGATGCGTGCCTCCGCCGCCGTGACCCGGGCCGGGGAGGCCGCCGTGCACGGAGCGGGTTCGCCGAGGACGCGCAGCATCACCAGGAGCGCCGGGGTCTCCTCCACGGTGTCGCCGACCGGGTCCGCCGTGAGCTCCCCGTGCCGTTCCGGGCCTCCGGGGACCCGCCAGCACACCGACACCTGGTAGCGCGAGCGGTGCCGCAGCCGCAGCGCCTCGGCGATCCGCTCCACCTGGGTCGACTCCTGGGGCCGGAACAGCTCCAGCACGTTCCGCCCGCGCAGTCGCCCCGGACTCGTCCCGCACTCCGCGGCCATCGCCGGATTGGCCAGCAGGACCGCGCCGTGCACGTCGCACACCGCGACCGGCACCCACACCCGGTCGAAGAGCGTCAGCGCGCGGTTGCGCCACACCACCGCGTCCCGCTCCGCCCCGTCACCCATGGACGGGATGGGCCGCCTGCCAGGCCAGCCGAAGGTCGGCGCCCTCGCCCAGGTCGGTGAGGAACTCGTCCAGGTCGAGGAACTCCTGCCACACCGGCCGTCCGCCCGCCCGTGACAGCTCCGCCACGATCAGGTCCTCCAGCCCGGGAACCCGCTTGTTCTTCCACACCTTGTCCGCCAGGCTCACCAGCAGGTCCTCCAGCCCGGCCTGCGCGGACCCCCAGGAGGCGTGGGTCGCGGCGAACCGGGCCAGCCCGGGCCTCACACCATGGGCCAGCAGCAGCTCCCGCCCGGCCTCCTCGTGCCGGGAGCCGGGGCCGGACAGCTCCCCGGGATGCAGGGTCTTGCCGATGTCGTGCGTGGCCGCGCCGAACAGCACCGCCTCCCGGTCCACGGGCGGCGCCGGATCACGCCGTCCCACCCAGTCGAGGAGCCGGACCGCGACGTCGTGGACCGCCCGGAGATGAGCCACCAGCCGGGGCGGGGCGCCGACCTCGTCCAGGAGCGCCGCCACCTCCCCTGGCAGCGGACGCAGCTCGGGGTCGGAGGTCTCGTCCAGGGCGATGGACAGCACGGTCGGGACGGTGGTCATCCGCCAAGCCTAATAACCCCCGGCGCACGCCCCTGCAAGCGCTCGCGCGTCCTTCCGACTGGACGAACGTGCAGTCCGGCGGCACGGCCCGCCCCCGCGAGTGGATCACGCTGGAGACCGGTCCGCCCCTACGCCCTTACAGCGAAAGGCAGTTGTCGCGCCATGCCCCCCGCCGCGCCGCGCACCCCCGAGACCCCCACCCCCGAGACCCCCGCCCCCGAGACCCCCGCCCCCGAGACCCCCGCCCTCGAGACCCCCGCCCTCGAGACCCCCGCCGGTGTCCCCGTCGTCGACATCAGCGCCACCGGCCCCGGCAGCACGCCCATCCAGCAGGCCATGGAGCTGATACGGGAGCACGGGCCGCTGCTCGTACGCCGGTTGCCCGGCCGGGACACCCTGTTCGTCGCCGACCTGGACCTGGTCGCCGACCTCGCCGACGAGCGGCGGTTCGCCAAGCACGTCGGACCCGCCCTGGAGAACGTCCGAGAGTTCGCCGCCGACGGCCTGTTCACCGCCTACAACGACGAGCCCAACTGGGCGAAGGCGCACGACATCGTCATGCCGGCGTTCGCGCTCGGCTCGATGCGCACCTACCACCCCGTGATGCTCATCGACGCCTGGGACCGCGCCGCCCGCACCGGGCAGCCGGTGAACGTCCCCGACGACATGACCCGCATGACCCTCGACACCATCGGACTCGCCGGATTCGGCTACGACTTCGGTTCGTTCGAGCGGGACGAGCCGCACCCCTTCGTCGAGTCGATGGTCCGCTGCCTGGAATGGAGCATGACCCGGCTCGCCCGCGTCCCGGGCGAGGACCGCACGGCCGCCGACCGCCTTCAAGGCGGACGCGGACTACCTCGCCCAGGTCGTCGACGACGTCATCGCCGCCCGCACCGGGGGCGACGGCGACGGCGCGGGTGACGACCTCCTCGGGCTGATGCTCACCGCCGAACACCCCGTCGACGGCACCACGCTCGACACCACCAACATCCGCAACCTGGTCATCACCTTCCTGATCGCCGGCCACGAGACCACGTCCGGCGCGATGTCGTTCGCGCTGTACTACCTGGCCAAGCACCCCACCGCGCTCAGGCTCGTCCAGCGCGAGGTGGGGCGCCCTGTGGGGCGACACGGCCGACCCCGAGCCGGCGTACGACGAGGTCGGCCGGCTGACCTACACCCGCCAGGTGCTCAACGAGGCGCTGCGGCTGTGGCCCACGGCGGCCGCCTTCAGCCGGAAGGCGCTCCAGGACACGCTGCTCGGCGGGCGGGTGCCGCTGAAGGCGGGCGATTGCGTGGTCGTCCTCGCGCCGATGCCGCACCGCCGGCCCGTCTGGGGCGACAACCCCGAGCTGTTCGACCCCTCCCGCTTCACACCCGAGGCGGAGCGGACCCGGCCGGTGCACGCCTTCAAACCGTTCGGCACCGGCGAACGAGCCTGTATCGGACGGCAGTTCGCGCTGCACGAGGCGACCATGCTGCTGGCCCTGCTGATCCACCGCTACCGGCCGCAGGACCACGCCGACTACCGGCTCACGGTGAAGGAGACGCTCACTACCATTCCACGCCCGTGGTCATGGTGGCCGCCGGCACCGGCCTCGCCCCGTTCCGCGGCGCCGTCGCCGACCGCACCGCCGCCCTCGCCGCCGGAGGTCAACTCCCTCCCGCTGTGTGCTACTTCGGATGCGACGCCCCGGACGCGGACTTCCTGCACGCCGACGAGCTGCGCGCCGCCGAGGCCGCCGGCGCGCTCTCTCTCCGCCCGGCCTTCAGTGCGGCCCCCGAGGACGGGATGACGTTCGTGCAGCACCGCCTGGCCGCCGAGGCCGACGAGGTGTGGCAACTGCTCGCCGACGGCGCCCGGGTGTACGTCTGCGGCGACGGTTCGCGGATGGCGCCGGGCGTGCGGGACGCGTTCCGTACCCTGTACCGGGACCGCGCTCCCGGCGCCGACGGGGAAGCCGCCGGGGCGTGGCTCGACGAGCTGATCGCGGGCGGACGTTACGTCGAGGACGTGTACGCGGCCGGCTGACCGGGACGGCCGATCCGGACAGCCCGACCGGGAGAAGCCGGCCGGGGAGAAGGGGAGGGGTGCACGGTGACGGACTCCTGGGAACGGGCCCGCGGCATTCTGGAGGCGGCGGGCGTCTCCTCCGGCCGCCTCGCCCGGATCCGCCCGCTCGGCGGCGGCACGTACAACACCGTCGAGGAACTCGGCCTCGCGGACGGCAGTCGCTATGTGCTGAAGGCCGAGCCCACGGCGGTGGGCCTGCGCCACGAGAGCCGACTGCTGGTCGGTGAGGCGGAGTTCTGCCGGCGCGCGGCCGAGGCCGGCGTGCGGGCGCCGCGTGTCGTGGTCCTCGACGGGTCCTGCCTGCTGATGACGCTGTGCCCCGGCGAGCCCTGGGACGATTCCCTGCCGGAAGCCGAACAGACGGTGCTGCGCACGGAGTTGGGTCGTCAGGTCGCCCGACTGCACGAGGTGACCGGGACCGGCTTCGGTTATCCGACCGGCGCGCTCGGCCCGCTTGCCGCCGACTGGCGCACCGCCTTCGAGACGATGTTCGGCGCGGTCCTCGACGACGCCCGCCACTACGGCGCCCGACTGCCCCGCCCCGTCGACGAGGTGGCCGCCGTGGCCCGGTCCGCCTACGGCGCTCTCGACGAGGTCACCGTCCCGCGCCTGGTCCACTTCGACCTGTGGCCGGGCAACATCCTCGTCGACCGCGCCGGCGGACGGGCCCGCCTCGGGGGCATCATCGACGGCGAGCGGATGTTCTGGGGCGACCCCCTCGCGGACTTCGTCTCCCTGGCGCTCCTGGGGGACATCAGGGAGGACGAGGCGTTCCTCGAGGGCTACCGGGAGGCCGGAGGCCGGGCCGCGTTCGGCGGATCCGCCCCGGTGCGGTACGCGCTCTACCGCGCCTACCTGTACCTGATCATGCTCACCGAGACGGTCCCGCGGGCGGTCGGCGCCCAGCACGTCCGCTGGGTGCAGGAGAGGGTCGGACCGGAGCTGCTCGCGGCGCTGGACGAGATCGCCGAGGCGGACGTCTCTTAGCTCACATCGTGAACTAAGGGTTGGGGGAATGTCGCGCGCGCCTTCCCGCAAGGGTATGTTGCAGGCCGGGCAGGGTTCGGAGGGAGCGACATGACGGGGCGGAACGGACGCACGGTACGCGACCTGAGGCGGGCCAACCGCACGGCCGTGCTGCAACGGCTCTACTTCGACGGACCCCTCAGCCGCTTCGAGCTCGGGCCGGCCACCGGGCTGAGCTCCGGTTCCATCAGCAACGTCGTCGCCGACCTGGTCGCCGACGGACTGGTGGAGGAGGCCGGCAGCGTCGACTCCGACGGCGGCCGCCCCCGCATCCTGCTGCGCGTGGCCCCCGGCAGCGGGCACATGATCGGCGTGGACGTCGGCGAGACCCGCGTGCGGATCGAGCTGTTCGACCTCACGCTCACCGAACTCGCCCGCACGGAGCGGCCGTTGGAGCAGTGGCGGTACGAGGTCGACGGCATCGTCGGCCACATCCGGGAGGGCGTCGCCGAGGTGCTGGCGGCGTCCGGCGTCGCCGCCGGGCAACTCCTCGGGGTCGGCATCGGCGTCCCGGGCATCGTCGAGCACACCCCCGAGCGCGGGGCTGTCGTGCACGGCCAGACCATCGGCTGGGACGCGGTCCCGTTGGAGGCGCTCCTGCGTGAGGGGTCCTTCCTGCCCGAGACCGTGCCCTTCTTCATCGACAACGGCGCCAAGACCCTCGGCCAGGCCGAGATGTGGTTCGGCGGCGGGCGAGGGGCGCACAGCGCGATCGTCGTCCTCTTCGGCTCGGGTGTCGGCGCCTGCCTCGTCACCCCGGAGGTGGAGCACGGCCGGGCCGTCGAGTGGGGGCATCTGACGGTCCGGGTCCGGGGCCGCCGCTGCCGCTGCGGCGCCCTGGGGTGCCTGGAGGCGTACGCGGGCGCCGAGGCGCTGCTGGAGCGCTGGCGCGAGCAGGGCGGCCGGCCGCCCCGGGGCGCCGACGAGGAGACCGCGCTGACCGCGATGCTGGCCGCCGCCTACCCCCCGGACGCCGGGGAGCCCACCGACGGAGAGGGCGCCGTCGGCGCAGGGGGGAGCGCCGATCCGGTCGCGCTCGCCGTCCTGGAGGAGACGGCGGAGTACCTGGGCGCCGGTCTGTCCGACCTGATCAACCTCTTCCAGCCCGAGCGCATTCTCATCGGCGGCTGGGCCGGCCTGCAGCTGGGCGCCCGCTTCCTGCCCGCCGTACGCCGCCACGCCACCGCGTACGCGCTGCGTCACCCCGCGCGGAAGGTCACCGTCGAGCTGGGGCGGCTCGGCCCCGACGCGGTCACCGTGGGGGCGGCGATCCTCCCGCTCGCCGACTTCTTCGGCCGCGGCGGGCGCCGCCCCGAGCCCGCGCCGAGCGGCCCGTCGCCGGCCTGGCAGACGGTGCTGGAGGAACGCGCCCCCCGCTGAGCCCGCCGTGCGGCCGGCGTCGCCCCGCGGTGACCTGGCCCCCCAACGTTTCACCGGCCACCGCGGAGGTACTCGCGAGGCGCCCGGACGACCGCCGTCCGGCGATGTCGCCCGCGCTCGGCGCGGCGTGACCGTGAAGGGAGGACGTCGTGGCCGAACACCGTCTCGAAGGCCCGGGCGAGAACGGCACACCGGTCCCGCGCGACCTGCCGGACCAGCAGGCCGACGGGGGAGAGGACCACTGGGACGCCGCCGAGCCCGAAAAGCCGAAGAAGCCCGCCGAGGACGTCCCCGACACCGATGAGGCGGGTACCGGCCGGCAGGGCGCCCCTCAGGCGGACCGCGGCCAGTCCGAGAGCCCCGTGCCGGAGGAGCCGACCGGCTGACAGGCCGGCACCCCGACGGGCCCGACCGAGTACGTCCCGGTCGGGCCCGACCTGTGCCGGCTCACCGGGGACGGCTGACTCACCGGGAACGACCGGTTCACCGAAGACGGCCGCACCGGCGCGCCGACCGCACGGGCCAGGGCCAACAGGCGAACCGGCCGGGGCGAGCCGGGCGCACCGGCCCTCGCCGCACTCGGTGCGCGCCGGCGTCAGCCCACCTTTCGGCCGCGCAGCGGCTCCGTGGCCTCGCCCGCTCCGGCGCGCATGTCCAGCAGGAACTCCTCCAGCACTTCCGGCGCCGTGTGCTCCGGGCGCCAGCCCAGTTCGACACGGGCGCGGGTGCAGTCCATCAGGGGCAGCCGCAGGACCGCGTCGAAGAGGTGCGGCGAGGCCGGGAGCAGGTGCATGCCCCAGGCGGCGGCGATGGCCGAGCGGGCCGCCGTCCGGGGCAGCCGCACCGGCTGGGCGTCGAACATCTCGCCGAGCAGCTTCGCGTCCACGGCCGGCTCCGCGGCCAGGTTGAAGGCGCCGCGCACGTCCGTGCCGAGGGCGAGCCGGTACGCCTGGGCCGCGTCGTCGGTGTGCAGCGCCTGGACCCGCAGCCCGGGGATGTCGGGCAGGAAGGGCAGCAGCTCGGGGCGGGCGAGCCGGCCCGGCAGGAACCTGCCCCCGAAGATGCGCCGTTGTTCGCTCGCCGACTCCCGCTTGAACAGGAACGCGGGCCGCATCCGCACCACCCGGGTCGTCGGCCGCTCCCGCTCGAAGGCGTCGAGCGCCCGCTCCAGGTAGGCCTTCTCCCGGCAGTAGGCGGCGTCCGGCCAGCCGTGCGTGGGCCATGACTCGTCGACCGCGTGGTCCTTGGGGCCCGGCGAGTACGCGCCCACCGAGGACGCGTGCACCAGCACCGGCACGTTCGCGGCGGCCACGGCCTCGAAGACCCGGATGCTGCCCAGGACGTTGGTCCGCCAGGTCACCGCCGGATCATGCGTGGGCTGGAACGCCCAGGCCAGATGCACCACCGCGTCCGCGCCGCGGAAGGCGCCGGCGAGGTCGGCCCGGTCGGAGGACAGGTCCACGGCGGTCCACTCGGTCCTGCGCGGGGACCAGTCCGGGATCCGCCGGGCCAGACCCCGCACCGAGGCGACCTCCGGATCCTCCGACAAGAGCCGCACCACACTCGTGCCGACGTTGCCGGTGGCGCCCGTGACCACGACGTTCATGCCCGTTGCGCTGCTCACCTTCGGCTCCTCTCGGCGCTCCCGTCAGGGCGAGCGACCGAGTACCCCGGCCGTGGCCGGCGTACCGGGCGACGCCCCGGAAGGCGATCGGCGTCCGCCGGGTGGAGCGAGCGGGGTCATCCCCGTGCGGGGAAGGCGTTCACCCCCGTCAGCTCGGCGGACAGCTCCCACAGCCGCGCGGCCTGCTCCGGATCCGTCGCCCAGTCCCTGACGCCGTACCGGTCGCCGTCCGCGGTGGCGGGCTCGGCGATGTCGCAGTCCTCCAGGTAGACCCCGCCCAGCCCGTCGAGCTGCGGGGACGTCGCCGCCCACACCTGGGTGGCGGCGCCCTGCCGCGGAGTCTTGAAGCCCTCCTGGGCGATGACGTTGCCGTCCTCGTCGATCCACCCGCGCTCCACCATCTCCTCCTTGGGGAGGTGCCGCTGCAGCGGAGTCATGATGCCGCCGGGGTGCAGCGAGAAGGCCCGTACGCCCCGGTGCCCTGCCAGCCGGTCGAGATGGACGGCGAACAGCACGTTCGCCGTCTTCGCCTGTCCGTAGGCCTCCCACTTGTCGTAGCCCCGCTGCCAGTGGACGTCGTCCCAGCGGATGCCGGAGAAGTGGTGGCCGCGCGAGGACACCGAGACCACGCGGGCCCCGCCGGGCTCGATCGCGGGCCACAGCCGGTTGACGAGGGCGAAGTGGCCGAGGTGGTTGGTCGCGAACTGCGCCTCCCAGCCGGGCCCGACGCGGGTCTCGGGGCACGCCATGACGCCGGCGTTGGCGATGAAGAGGTCGACGGTGCGGCCGGAGGCGAGGAAGCGCTCGGCGAAGCCGCGCACGCTGTCGAGGTCGGCGAGGTCCAGTTCGTCCACCTCGACGCCGTCGAGCCCGTCGAGGGCTTCCCGGGCGGTCGCGGGGCGGCGGGCGGGGACGACGACACGGGCGCCGGCCCTGACGAGCGCACGGGTGGTCTCCAGGCCCAGCCCGGAGTAGCCGCCGGTGACGATCGCGAGCCGTCCGCCCAGGTCGATGCCGGCGAGAACGTCGTCGGCGGTGCTGTGGGCGTCGAACCCCGAACCGATCTTGTGCTGTGCAGTGCTCATGTCCGAGACGCTATGAAGTGAAGTGCACTCGAAGTCAAGCGCGCCTGCCGCGCCTCGGGGAGTCCGGGCAGAAGAATGCCCCGACCGCGACGGGGGAATCACGGTCGGGGCGGTATGGGCGTGGGTGCGGACGGCGGTCGCCTCTCGGCGAGACGCTCCACAGGGCTTCAGCCGGACGATCGTCCCTGTGGGCAGAAGGTGAGGCCCGGGGACACTGTCCCGTCCACACCCACGGTTTGTTCAACGGGTAACTACCTATGCGTGTTCCCCCGCCGGCCGCAGTATGCAGTGACGTCCGTCACCCTGATCGTCCGTCAGTCGGCGGGGGCCGCCCCGGTGGTCGTCGTCCGGGCCGCCGGTCGCCGGGAGCTCAGGCCAGCGGGCTCGCCGACAGGGACCTCAGGAGGTCGGCGGGATCGTCGTAGACGGCCTCCGCGCCCGCTTCCAGCAGGTCGGCGCGGGGGATGCCGCCGCACAGGACGCCCACGCAACGCACCCCGGCCCGGCGGCCGGCCCGCATGTCCCACACGGTGTCGCCCACGAACACGGCCCGTTCGGCCGGCGCGCCGACCAGTTCCAGGGCGTGCCGCACGGGCTCCGGCGCGGGCTTGCCCTCCTCGACGTCGTCCGCGCTGGCCGTCGCGGCGATGACGTCGTCCGCGTCGATGGCGCTGCGCAGGGCCGACAGTTCGGCGCCGCTCGCCGAGGTGGCGAGCACGACCGTCCAGCCGTCGTCGTGCAGCCGGCGCAGCAGCCGACCGGCGTCCCGCAGTGGCGGCAGCCGGTCGAAGTACTGCCCGTAGAGGGCCTTGTGGGCGGCGCTGAGCCGGGCGTCCTCGTCCTGGTCCCGGTCGTCGCCGAGCAGGCGGGCGACCAGATCGTCGGACCCGAGTCCGACCGCCCGGTGCACGGCGTGCATCGGCACGTCGTGGCCCGCCTGCCGGAAGGCCTCCCACCAGGTGACGACATGCAGGTGGTTGGTGTCGACGAGGGTGCCGTCGACGTCGAACACGGCGGCGCGCGTCATCTCGGTCCTTTCTCCAAAACGTCCGGGTACCACCTCACGGGCCGGCCACGCCCGCCGGCACGCGCCCTTCCCGCGTCCAGGCCAGCAGGTCGTCCAGCGGCCAGGCCGTCACGATCCGCTCCGCGGGCACCTCGCACTCCTCGGCCCGCGCGCAGCCCAGCACCTGCCAGTCGAGCTGGCCCGGCGCGTGCGCGTCGGTGTCGACGGAGAACAGCACGCCCGCCTCCATGGCCCGGCGCAGCAGCCGGCGCGGCGGGTCGAGCCGTTCGGGCCGGCTGTTGATCTCGACGGCGGTGCCCGACTCGGCGCAGGCCGCGAACACCTCGTCGGCGTCGAACTCCGACTCCGGCCGCCCCCGCCCGCTCAGCAGGCGGCCGGTGCAGTGGCCGAGGATGTCGGCGTGCGGATCGCGCACGGCGTTCACCATGCGGCGCGTCATCGCGCGGGCCTCCATCCGCAGTTTGGAGTGCACGGACACGACCACCACGTCCAGCCGCTCCAGCAGTTCCGGCTCCTGGTCCAGCGACCCGTCGTCGAGGATGTCGCACTCGATGCCGGTCAGCAGCCGGAACGGCGCCCAGGTCGCGTTGAGCTCCTCGACCACGTCCAGCTGGCGGCGCAGCCGCTCGGGGGACAGCCCACGGGCCACCGTCAGCCGCGGCGAGTGGTCGGTGAGCACGGTCCACTCATGACCGAGCGCGGCAGCCGCCCGGCCCATCTCCTCGATGGGGCTGCCGCCGTCCGACCAGTCGGAGTGGACGTGGCAGTCCCCGCGCAGAAGGGCCCGCAGCCGGGTCCCCGCGCCGTCCGTCAGCGGGCGGCCGGCCTCCTCCTCCAGCTTCTCCAGGTAGGACGGCACCTGCCCGGCGAGCGCCTCGCGGGCCACCTGCGCGGTCTTGGGCCCCACGCCCTTCAGCGACTCCAGCGTCCCTGCCGCCGCCCGCTGCTCGACCTCCGGCGCGGGCAGTCCCGCCAGTACCCGCGCCGCGGTGCGGAAGGCCCGCACACGGTAGGTCGGCGCCAGGGACCGCTCCAGCAGGAAGGCGATCCGGTCCAGAGCCTCGACGGGATCCATCGCCACCTCCTGGCTCCAGAGTTCCCCAGCCGCGCCTCGACCGCACGACGAACGGAACCGTTCTTTCCCGGCGAGGGGCAATCCCGATGATTCGTACTGGCCGGTTCCGATTTACCCTCTATGTCATGACCGAAATCGCGAGCCTTCGTGTCTCCCGGCCGCGGATCATGGTGCTCGGGGTGCAGCCGGGACGTGTGCCGTTCCGCATCGTGGAAATCGACGCCGAGGTGGTCGGTGAGGCGAGAGACGTGACCGACGTCCTCGAGATCGCCGCCGCGTACGGCATCACGGTCCATGATCTCGACGACCCGGACACCGTGCGCTGGGTGGGCGGGGACAGGTACACCTGGAAGCCGCACTGACCGGCCTCCGGGTTTCGTGCCCCGCGCCCCGTTACGCGCGCCGCTCCCGCGCGTGCACCGCGCGGCTCACCCGGCGTCCCAGGAGCAGGTAACCGATCAACGCCCCCGTGGTGTTGAGGATGACGTCGTCGATGTCGAAGGCGCGTCCGGTCACCAGCGCGCCCTGGGCGAACTCGACCAGCAGCATGACGGTCGCGGTCAGCAGCAGCACGCGCAGCATCCCGCGCGCCCGGGGCGCGACGACCGGCACCAGCACCCCGAAGGGCACGCCGAGCAGCAGGTTCCCGCCGATCTGCTTCACGGCGTCGCGCAGTTCCGGTTGATCCAGGTAGGCCCGCAGCGAGTCTCCCGGACGCAGGTTGGAGTGCACCAGCGCCGTGGAGGCCGGCGACGGCTCCAGGGTGATCCGGGCGAGTACGACGGCGAACGCCACCATGAACCCGAAGGCCAGCAGCATCGCCAGCAGCCGGAGCGGGAACGGCAGCGGCCGGTGATCGGCGTCTGCCTTCCCCGCCCTGCTGGGCTTCTCGGGCCTGCCCCGGGGGGCGGCGGGTTCGGGTTCGGCGGTCTTGGCGGTGCGCAGGCGGAACGCGGTGAGCGGACGTAGCGCTGCACGGGCCATTCGGTCCTCCAGTCTTCAACATCCCCTGAGTGATAGGGCGGTTACCCGCGAAAGGCCCAGGAATGCGGGCGGCCTTCCCGGCCCCGCCCACGTCGCCGCGCCCGGCCGCCGGTGTCAGGTGCCGTAGGACACCTTCACCTCCTCGAAGCCGAGGGAACGCAGCAGCCCCTGGAGCATGTCGGTGGTGTTGGTCTCGGCGCGCGCGGTCAGCTCGCTCTCCTTGGCCGCCTCGCCGATGTGCTTGACGGCGAGCTTCTGCACCGCCTGCTCACCGCCTGGGTTGTCCGAGAAGAGGTCGCCGAGGCGGTCGAAGAGACCGCGCTGCTTGGAGACCGCGTAGGAGCGGTCGGGGTCGAGCGCCGGCTTGCCGAGCTGGGCGTGCGGCAGCCGGAGCGTGGCCGAGGTGCGCTCCTCGTCGACCGTCACGTTCTTGTCGCTGACCTTGCCGAGGTCGACATAGGCGTCCACGGTGCCCGCCCCGACGTACAGCGTGCGGGTGCCGCGGATCGCGTCGGGAAGGTACTTGGCGTCCTTCTCCAGGTCCACGACGACCTGGAAGTTGCCGGAGGCGGCGTCGTAACGGCTCATGTCCTGGATGGACTTGAGCAGGGCGGGGCCCGAGCGGTCATGGGTCTCGGTGCCGAAGAAGTCGCGCAGTCCCGGCAGCAGGCTCAGCCGGATCCCCGCGAACATCACGACGAGGACGACCACGACGGCGGTGAGCACCTTGGCCCAACCGGGCATACGACCGGTCTGACGCCGGGTGGGCTTGGTGTCCTTGGTGGGCTCGATGGAAGTCGTCATGCGGACAGCCCTCCTTCCTACCTGACCGGATTCCCGTCAATTCCCCCGTCAGACCGGTCCGTTGACAATCTGTGACAGGAGGGGACCGCGCAGCTCGCGGATGATCACCGCTGCGGCCCGCCCGGTCGCCGCCGCAGTGCGGCAACCGCGTGACCCCGGGCGCGCGGCCGGACCGGGCCGCAACCCGGCCGACGTGCTACTTCCGGGCCGCCTCGCCGAGGTCCGGTCGGGCCTGGGCCAGCGGGCCGTCTCCGACGCGGGCGCGCCGGGGGTGACCGGCGCGAACTCGACCGGAACCCGACGCCCGACCCGGGCCGCGAGGAAGCCGATGCATGGACACAGGGCCACGAGAAAGCCGTCGGCTGACGCCGGCCCCGAGGACGTGCCACCGCACCCGCGGGTGGCGAGCGCCCGGCGCCGGTGACCGTGCCGCACGGCGGCTGCGGATCTTCTCCGAACCCGGCTCGGCCCCGACCCCCTCACCCGGTTGGCCCATCCGGCCGGCCGTCCCGGCCGTCCGAGGGCGGCTGTCCGACGGGCGGCTTTCCGATCGGTCGCCCGGCCGGTGCTGAACGGCACCGGGCGGCACCGGGCGGCATCCGGTGCCACCGGGCTCCGCAGGGCGGGGCGCGGACCGCGGGGGTAGCCCTGCGGGTGGGGGAAACGGGCCTGGTCCGTAGCATGAGAGCTCCCGCCCCGGCCGGACATGATCAGCGAGGAGCCGATCGTGCGAGACATCTCCGTGTTCAGCGGCAGTGCCCACCCCGAGCTGGCAGCCGAGGTCTGTGCCCACCTCGGCGTGCCCCTGAGCCCCACCCGCCTCAGCCGGTTCGCCAACGACTGCCTGGAGGTCCAGCTCCAGGCCAACTGCAGAGAGCGTGACGTCTTCCTCGTCCAGCCCCTGGTCCGGCCCGTGCAGGAACACCTCGTGGAGCTGCTGCTCATGTGCGACGCGGCCCGGGGCGCGTCGGCGGGCCGGATCACGGTCGTCATGCCGCACTACTCCTACGCCCGCTCCGACAAGAAGGACGCCCCCCGGATCTCACTGGGCGGGCGTCTGGTCGCCGATCTGATGGCCGCGGCCGGCGTCCACCGCGTCCTCACCATGACGCTGCACTCGCCCCAGGTGCACGGCTTCTTCTCGATGCCCGTGGACCACCTGCACGCCCACCGGGAACTGGCCGCGCACTTCCGCCGCTACGACCTCACCCGCACCACCGTGGTCTCGCCGGACCTCGGCAACGCCAAGGAGGCCGCCGCCTTCGCCCGGATGATCGGCGCCCAGGTGGCGGCGGGCGCCAAACAGCGGTACGCCGACGACCGGGTCAGCATCAGCGCCGTGATCGGCGAGGTCGCCGGGCGGGACGTCATCGTCCTCGACGACGAGATCGCCAAGGGCAGCACGGTTGTGGAACTCCTCGACCGGCTGAGGGAGTTGGAGCCACGGTCGATACGGGTGGCGTGCACCCACGGGCTCTTCGCGGCCGGCGCCCTGAAACGGCTGAGCGAACAGCCCGACGTGCTGGAGATCGTGTGCACCAACACGGTTCCGGTGCCCGTCGAGGAGCACACCGACAAACTGCGGGTCCTGTCCATCGCCCCCGCCCTGGCGGAGGCCGTGCGCCGCATTCACAACGGTGAGTCCGTCAGCGCCCTGTTCGACGCGGAGTGCGGCCACTAGCGGGGGCGCGCGGCCCGGAGCGGGGCCGGCCGGGCGGACCGTGCGGCAGGCCGGACAGGGCACGGCAGGCCGGGCGGGCAGGGGGATCGGGGAGCGCTTCCGAGCGCCGTCATAACGTGCCGGTCGTGGCCCCGGGCCGTTCCAGGGCCGCGTCGAGCGTCGTGGCGGGCGGCAGCAGCCGGGACAGTCCGGTGGCCCGCAGGATCCGCAGGGTGAGCGGGTGGGCGCAGACGAGGTGCAGATGACCGCCGCGGTCGAGGATCCGCCCGCGCGCCCGGTACAGCAGGCGCAGTCCGGAGCAGTCGAAGAACTCGATCCCGGTCAGGTCGATCACGATCCGCGGTGCGGGACCGGCGGTCGCCTCGTCGAGCAGCGGGCCGATCTCCGTGGCCGCCACGAGGTCGATCTCGCCGTGGAACTCCAGCACCGTGAATCCCCGGTCCTGGCGGATGCGCAGATGCGGGGTGTCCGCCGCGGGTTCCTGCTGCACGACGACATCGCCTCCAACCCGCTCCACCGGTCGGGAGCTTCCAACGGGCGGGGAGCATGCAGCAGTTCCCCGCTCCAGCAAGTTACCCCCGATGGAGTGAATTCCAGCATGTTCGATTGACATATGTCTTCGAAATGCAACCGAGTCTGGCCGAGTTTTTTCGCGTCGTGAGCGAAGGGGGGCGCGGCGCTACGACAGCGCGTGCCACGCCTTGGACAGAGCCGCCCGGAACTGCTCCGTCTGGTGTGCCGTGAGCTCCCGCACCATACGCTCCTCCAGCTCCCGTACCGGCCCGGCGTGGCGCTCCAGCAGTGCGCGGCCCTCGTCGGTGAGCAGGATCAGCAGTTCGCGCCGGTTACGGGGGTTGCGCTCGCGCCGGATCAGGCCGCGCCCCTCCAGGGAGCGCACCAGATCGGCGATGGACTGGGCGGTGACGAAGGAGTCCCGGGCCAGCTGGGCGGCGGACAGTCCGTCGTGCCGTTCCAGCACGGTGAGCGCCGTGTACTGCAGGGCCGTGATCCCGGACGGTCTCACCAGCTCGTCCAGGTGGGAGCGCACGACCAGCTCCACCTGCTTCACCATGTAGAGCAGGGACGGGGGCGTCCTCTGCGGCTGGGACGCGGATGCTGCTGTCTGGGTCGTGTGGGTGCCGGCCATGACCGCGAGCGTAGACCATTGACAGGAAACCTGTCCGTAATGAGACTGCGAACCAACAGGAATCCTGTTTGTTGAAATCTTGGCGACGATGCTGAGGAGTGGCGATGACCACCTTCGAGACCGACCCGGGCAAGCTGTTCGTCGGGGGACAGTGGCGCGAGGCCGCGGACGGAGCGCGAACCGAGGTGGTCGACCCGTCCCGGGGTGCGGTCGTCACCACCGTCGCGGAGGCGGGCGCCGCCGACGTGGACGCCGCCGTGCGGGCCGCCCGGCAGGCCTTCGACGCCGGACAGTGGTCCGGCCTCAGCGGCCGGGAGCGCGGCCGTGTCCTGCTGCGCGTGGCCCAGCTGATCCGCGAGGAGGCCGACGAGATCGCCCGGCTGGAGAGCCTGGACGTCGGCAAGCCGATCACCCTGGCGCACGCCGTCGACGTCACCAACGCGGCCAACGACTACGAGTACTTCGCCTCTCTCGCCTTCAGCCTGGACGGCGCCAACCGCGACACCCCCATGAACGCCCTCGCCTACACCCGGCGGGGCCCGATCGGCGTGGTCGCCGCGATCACCCCGTTCAACTTCCCGCTGATCCTGGCCGGCTCCAAGATCGCCCCGGCTCTCGCGGCCGGCAACACGGTCGTGCACAAGCCCGCCGACGAGACCCCGCTCAGCGCCCTGTACATGGCGGGGCTGCTGCAGCGGGCCGGCGTCCCCGACGGCGTCGTCAACGTCGTCACCGGCAGCGGCCCGGTCGCCGGCGAGGCGCTGCTGCGCCACCCCGGCGTCGACAAGATCGCCTTCACCGGTTCCACCGCGATCGGCCGGCACGCCGCGAGCATCGCCGGCGAGAACCTCAAGCCGGTCACCATGGAGCTCGGCGGCAACGCGGCGCACATCGTCTTCGAGGACGCGGACCTGGAGAAGGCCGTCGGCGCGGTCATCAAGGGTTTCGTCTTCAACACCGGACAGTTCTGCATGGGCGGCCCGCGTCTGCTCGTGGCCCGCCCGGTCTACGGCACCCTGCTGAACATCCTCGCCGAGGCCGTCCCCGGCGTGCCGGTCGGCGACCCCCGGCAGCCGGAGACCGTCGTCGGCCCGATGGCGGGGGAGAAGCACCTGCGCAAGGTCGAGGAGTACGTCGACCTCGCCCGCAAGGAGGGCGCCCGCATCGTCTGCGGCGGCGAACGCCTCGACCTCGACGGCGGCTACTACTACAAGCCCACCGTCATCGCCGACCTCGCCAACGACTCCCGTGTGGTGCAGGAGGAGATCTTCGGACCCGTCCTCACCGTCCAGCCCTTCGACGACGAGGACGAGGCCGTCGCCCTGGCCAACTCCACGCCGTACGGCTTGGCTTCGGGCGTCCAGACCGGAAACCTGGCCCGCGCCCACCGCGTCGCCGACCGCCTCCAGGCCGGCATCGTCTGGGTCAACGACTGGGCGATGCTCGACCCCGCCGTCCCCTTCGGCGGCGTCAAGGACTCCGGCTTCGGCCGTGAGTACGGCCCCGAGGCGCTCCACTCGTACACCAAGGTCAAGTCCGTCGTCGTCTCGCTCGACTGAGTGCGCCCGCCGAAACGCCTGCAAGAACAAGGGAGTTCCATCGATGCCCATCACCACCCGCGCCGCCGTCGTCGAGTCCGCCGGAGCGCCCTTCATCCTCTCCGAGGTCGTCCTCGAGGACCCCGCCCCGCACGAGGCGCTCGTCCGGCTCGTGGCGACCGGGCTGTGTCACACCGACCTCGGCGTGGCGAGCGGCGGTCTGCCGTTCCCGCTGCCCGGAGTCCTCGGCCACGAAGGCGCGGGGGTCGTCGAGGCGGTCGGCTCCGCGGTCACCGGCGTTGCCCCCGGCGACCACGTCGTGCTGTCGTTCACCTCCTGCGGCGACTGCCGCAACTGCCACGGCGGCCATCCCGCCTACTGCGCCGGATGGCTGCCGCTGAACCTCCTCGGCGGTCGCCGCGCCGACGGGACCAGCACCCTCAGCCGGGACGGCGAGGCGCTGGGCGGTCACTTCTTCGGCCAGTCCTCCTTCGCCGAGCGGGCGCTGGTGGACGAGCGCAGCCTCGTCAGGGTCGACCCCGACGTACCGCTGGCCTCGATCGCTCCGCTGGGCTGCGGAGTGCAGACCGGCGTCGGCGCCGTCTGGAACGTGCTGAAGCCGGAGACCGGCAGCACGGTGGTCGTCCTCGGCGCCGGTGCCGTCGGTCTCTCGGCGGTCATGGCGGCCGCCCTGACCCCGGCCACCTCGATCATCGCCGTCGACAAGGTCGCCGAACGCCTGGATCTGGCACGGGAGTTGGGCGCCACCCACACCATCGACACCGGCCAGGCCGCTCTCGGTCAGGCCGTCGCGGAGATCACCGGCGGACAGGGCGCCGACGGTGTCGTGGAGACCACGGGCAGCACGGCCGTCCTGCGTCAGGGCGTCGACGCGCTCGCCGCCCGCGGCACCCTCGTCGTCGTGGGAGCGCCGCCCTTCGGCAGCGAGGTCGCCCTGGACGTCAACGGACTGCTGGGCGGCAAGCGGGTGGTCGGACTCACTCTCGGCGACAGTGAAACGCAGACCTTCATCCCGGCCCTGGTCGACCTGGTCAGGACGGGCCGGCTTCCGCTGGACCGCCTGATCGGCACGTACGCCTTCGCGGACATCGGTCAGGCGGTCCAGGACATGACCTCGGGCAAGACCATCAAGCCGGTCCTGACCTTCTGACGGCCCGCCGGTCGCCGGCTCGCCGCCGGCACGCCGCCGGCCCGTCATCCGCTCATGCCGTCATCCCCTCATCCCGTCAGTCCACGGTGAGGACCAGCTTCCCCGTGGTCCGGCCGGTGTCGCCGAGCCGGTGCGCCTCGGCGGCATCGGCGAGCGGGAACGTGCCCGCGATCGTGGCGCGCAGCAGGCCCGACTCGACCAGCCCGGCGATGGCGCGCATCCCGGCCCGGTCCGCGTCCACGAGCATCCGCACCGCCCGCACCCCGAGCCGCTCGGCCTCCTCGTGGAACTCGTCCGAACCCACCGGGAGGATCGACACCACGATCCCGCCCGGCCGCAGCACGCCCAGTGACCGCACCGAGGTGTCGCCCCCCAGGGTGTCGAGGACGACGTCGACGTCCTTCACGGCCTCGGTGAAGTCGGTCTCCCGGTAGTCGATCACCTCGTCGACGCCGAGCTCGCGCAGGAAGCCGTGCTTGCCCGCGCTGGCCGTCCCGATCACGTACGCGCCGCGCGCCTTGGCGATCTGCACGGCGACATGTCCGACCCCGCCCGCCGCGGCGTGGATCAACACCCGCTGCCCCGGACCGAGTTCGGCGGTCTCCACCAGCGCCTGCCAGGCGGTCAGCGAGACCAGCGGCAGCGCGCCCGCCTGGACGTGGTCGATGCCCTCGGGCTTGTGCCACAGGGCGCGGACGGGGGCGATGACGTACTCGGCGTGCGAGCCGTGCCCGAACGGGTACGGCAGCATCCCGAAGACCTCGTCGCCGGGCGCGAACGCGGCGACGCCGATGCCGACGGCCTCCACCGTTCCGGAGACGTCCCAGCCCAGGACGAAGGGCGGCTCGCCCAGGAACCCGCCCGTGGCGCGGTGCTTCCAGTCGGTCGGGTTGACGCCGGCGGCGCGCACCCGGACCAGTACCTCGTTCGGACGCGGCGCGGGGCGCGCCGCCTTCACCTGCTTCAGTGCCTCGGGACCGCCGAGGACGTCCTGACCGATGACGCGCATGGTGTTACCGGAGCGCGACGTGTTCACAGTGCTCATGGTGAACCAGCCTGCCGGGCCCGGCCCGGCCGGGAAATGGCATGATTGCCAATATCCGATAGAATCGTGCCATGCCCATCGGAGACCCGCACCGTGTCGTCGTCCTCGCCCTCGACGGCGTCTACCCCTTCGAGCTCGGCATCCCGAGCCGTATCTTCGGTGCCGCCGACGGTCACTACGAGGTGCTGACCTGCACGGTCGACGGCGGTCCGGTGCGCACGAACGCCGACTTCACGGTCGGCGTGGAGCACGGCCCGGAGGCGCTGGAGACCGCCGACACGGTGGTCATCGCGCCGGTCGCGCCCGATCGGGTGACGGAGCACCTGCCGGACGGGGTCGCCGAGGCCCTCGTCAGGATCCGTCCCGAGGCGCGCATCGTCTCCATCTGCACCGCCGCCTTCGTCCTTGCCGCGGCCGGACTGCTCGACGGCCGCCGGGCGACCACCCACTGGCATGTGGCGGACCTGTTCCGCCGTATGCACCCGCAGGTCGACCTCGATCCGGACGTCCTCTTCGTCGACGACGACCGCGTGCTGACCTCGGCCGGAGCCGCCTCCGGCGTCGACGTCTGTCTGCACCTCGTCCGCAAGGACCACGGCAGCGAACTCGCCAACAAGGTGGCCCGCCGCTGTGTGGTGCCGCCCTTCCGTGACGGCGGCCAGGCGCAGTACATCGAACAGCCCGTGCCCGAGACCGGCGCGGCCGGCACGGCGGCGACCCGCGCCTGGGCCCTGGAGCGGCTCCACGAGCCCCTCACCCTCGCCGACCTCGCCGCGCACGCCCGGATGAGTCTGCGCACCTTCGCCCGCCGCTTCCACGACGAGGTCGGCCTGAGCCCCGGCCGCTGGCTGATCCAGCAGCGCGTCGCGCACGCCCGGCACCTGCTGGAGGCCAGCGACCTCTCCGTGGATCAGATCGCCGGCCGCGTCGGCTTCGCCACCGGAGCCTCCCTGCGCCAGCACCTGCACACCGCGATCGGGGTCTCGCCGCAGGCGTACCGCAGGACGTTCCAGACGGCCCGCTGAACGTTCGCGGCCGCCGCGCCGTCGAAGGGGCGGCAGGAGAGGGTGACCGAAGGGGAGGGCGGACATGCGCAGAGGGTTCGTGGCGGTGACGGCGGCGATGCTCGCCGTCGTGGGATGCGGCGGGGACGGCGACGAGGGGGGCCTGGTCATCGACCATGGGCCCGCGGCGTCCCCGTACGCGGGCCCGCTCGACATCGCCACCGAGGAGTTGGACGAGGACACCCCTCAGGCCGCCCTCCGCGCCTCGGGCGCCGCGGGCCGGGCACTGGAGTGCGACGGGGAGATCCTGCGCGGCGCCGGCCCCGACGGATGGGGGAGGGGCGACGGCGGCGACAGCCCCGAGGAGGGGCTGCGGCTCTACTTCGACATGTTCGACCCGTCGGGACCCCGCTCCGGATTCCGTGTGGAGCGCGAGGAGGCCGACCGCGTCCTGTACTCGTACGACGTCGGCGGCCGCACCAAGGTCGCGGTCGTCGTCGCCCGGGACCAGAAGGACCGGCCCGGCTGGGGCCCGGAGACCGAGGCCTCCTGCGACCCGGCCGAACTCCCGGCGAGCGTCACGGACTCCGGCGAGGAGGAGGTCTGGACCGACCGTGCCGGGAAGCGGGTGCCGACCACGACGCTGAGCAGCCACGCGGGTGCCGAGCACTGCGGCTGGCAGAAGGCGCACTTCCTGGGAATGGGCCGGGGCGAGGAGTACCGGCAGTACGTCCGCGACCCCGGCGGCCTGCTCGAAGGCGAGCAACTCACCGCCCCGTACGACGGTGACGTCCCGTTGCCCGCCGACGCGCACGACACCGGATACCGTTACGGGGACTGGCAGTTGTGGCTGACCGACGACCCTGCCACGGCCTATGTCCGCACGCCCGACGCCGTCGAGGCCTGGCCCCGGGCGAAGGCGCCGGTGGCCTGCAAGTGACGCCCGGCCTGCAAGTGACGGCCGCTCAGCGGCTCGCGTGCAGCGCGACCAGCAACTGCCAGACCTGGTCGGCGATTTCGCCGGGGGTGCCGTCGAGATCGCCGTGCAGCCAGTCGGCCAGCACCCCGGCGAAGGTCGCGGCGACCGCCGAGGCGACCAGGGGTGCGTCCGCCGCTCCCGCCCGCTCGCGCTCCCGCAGGCTGTACGCCCGCAGGTCCCGGTGGAGCACCCGGCCGAGCGGTCCGCCGCCGCCCGGCGCCAGCAGCGTGCGGTAGAGCGCGGCGTGCGGGGTCAGCGAGCCGAAGAACTCCGCCAGCGCGGCCGGCGCCCGGACCGGATCCGGCCGCCCCCGCCAGGCGTGCAGCGCCTCCACGGCCTCGCGCACGACGTCCGCGCAGGCGTCGACGGCCAGGGCCTCCAGGTCGGGATAGTGCACATAGAAGGTGGCCCGCCCTACACCGGCCCGGCGCACCAGCGCGGCCACCCCGACCTCCTCCAGCGGCCGCTCGGCGCACTCCTGGAGCAGCGCGGCCCGGAGCCTGGCCCGGGTGCGGGCGGCCCGCGGGTCCTCGGGCGCGCCGCGCGTCACTGTGCGACCAGGACGGCGGCCAGGGCGAGCGCGCCGGGCAGGGCCTGCGCGAAGAGGATCCGCCGGTTCGCGGTCACCGCGCCGTACACGCCCGCGACGATCACGCAGGACAGGAAGAACACCTGCGCCCTGAACCCGGTCGGCTCGGCCGCGACCAGCCCCCACACCAGGCCCGCCGCGAGGAACCCGTTGTAGAGCCCCTGGTTGGCCGCCATCGATGCGGTCCGCTTCGCCAGGTCGGCGTCGAAGCCGTGGAACGACATCCCCGCCGGCTTCTGCCACAGGAACATCTCCATCACCAGGATGTAGAAGTGCAGCGCGGCTACCAGCACGACCAGCACGTTCGCCAGGATTTCCATGATCTCCCTCAACTTCTTGGACAGGTGCCCATCATAGCGGGACACCTGTCCAGGAAGTCCAGATGTCAGAGGCGGTCGCTAACCTGCCGCGCATGACCGATCACGAGACGAGTGACTCGCGGGCGGACGTCCGCACGGCCCTTCCGCAGGACATACCGGGGCTCGTCGCCTCAAGCTCCGCGCTCTTCGCCGAGGACGCCGGCAGCCGCGACCCGAGCGTCGACGCCGACTGGCCGCGCCGGCACGGCGCAGCGTCCTTCGCCGCCACCCTCGACGACCCGTCCCGCCTGGTGCTGGTCGTGGAACACGGCGGACAGGTCGTCGGCCATCTCACAGGGACGGTTACCGAACCCTCGGCGATGCGGCCGGTGAAGTCCGCCACCCTCGTCGGCATGTACGTGCGCCCGGCCCACCGCAGGGGCGGGGCGGGCGCACGGCTCGTCGGGACCTTCCTCGCTTGGGCCGCCGAACAGGGTGCCCACCAGACCGAGGTGACCGCTTATACGGACAATGTCGACGCCCTCCGCTTCTACGAGCGTCACGGCTTCGCCCCGCGCTCCCTCACGCTCCGCCGCTCGCTCTGACTCCCGTCAGGCAGCACGAGGTCCCTCTGTGGTCCTCTGCCGCTCCGCGCGGCGACGCGGGGGAAACCGTCACCTCCCGGTCGGCGGAACGGGAGCGTCGGGAGGGCGGGGCGCTCACACTGGGATCATGACGCCAGTACCCGTACGCCCCGCGAAGCAGCGCAAGCTCGACACCCTCCACCGGCTCGAACACGACGTCGACGCGTGGGTCGCCACGGCCGCCGAGGACGGCACGGCCCCCTATCTGGTCCCGCTCTCCTTCGTCTGGGACGGTGCGACCCTCCTCTTCGCCACCCCCGCCACCAGTCCCACCGGCCGCAACCTGCTGGCCACCGGCTTCGCCCGCATCGGCGTCGGTCCGACCCGGGACGTCGTCATGATCGAGGGCACGGCCGTGGCGGTGTCGCCCGCCGAGCTTCCCGAGGAGGACGCCGAGATCTTCGCCGGCAAGACCGGCTTCGACCCGCGCGAACTGTCCGCGCCCTACCTCTACTTCCGGGTCCTCCCCGGCCGGATCCAGGCCTGGCGTGAGGCCGACGAACTCCAGGGGCGGGAACTGATGCGGGACGGGCAGTGGCTGGTGGCCGACTGAAACGGGGGTATCCGCAAGGTCCGGGGACGGGATACGCCCGCCCCGGCCCGGACCTCGCGGAGGAGACGACGACATGGCATTGGTGAAAGCGGGCGTCGTGGTGCTCGACTGTGCCGAGCCCGAGAAGCTCGCCGAGTTCTACAAGGGGCTGCTCGACGCAGAGGAGACCGACGCGAGCGCCAACCGCGTGGAGATCAGGGGCGCCGACGGCACCCGCCTGGCCTTCCGGCGCGATGTGAACGCCACCCCGCCGAGCTGGCCCCGCCCCGAGAACTCCCTCCAGGCCCACCTGGACTTCATCGTCGACGATCTCGACGAGGTGGAGCGCAGGGTCGTGGGTCTGGGCGGCCGCCCGCTGGAAACCAAGGGCGCCCCCGGCCCGCACGAGGAACGAGGCTACGCAGACCCGGCCGGCCACTCCTTCACTCTCCGCCTCGAACCCTCCACAGCCCCGAAGCAGGGTTAGAGCCGAGCCGGACCCGGGCCCCATCGCAGACCCTGACGCCCCGCCGAAGGACCATTGCCCCTACTGCCCCCATGCCCAGCCTCCGACGCCGTCCGGCCCTTCGGTCCGGGCGGCGTCGGGCCGGACCGGGGCACGCTGCGCGGCGGATGGGCGGACGGGCTGAGGGGCCGAGGAGTAAATGGGCCAAGGGGGCGCGAGACCGAACCCGGGCCTGCCCCGCCATCCCTGGCCCTGCCCCGCCCTGAGCCGGGCCGGGCTGCCCGCAGCGGGGGAGGCCGTCCACCCTCTGGTCCACCCCCTGGGATCCCCCCGACTGACCCTGGCAACGCCCCGCCCCGCCCCGCCCCGCCCCCGCCCGGCGGCGGTCGGCGGCGGGCGGCCGCGCTCGCGACACTGGGCGCCCAGCGTCGCGAGCGCGGCCGCCCGCCCCCGGCTATCCCGGCCCCGTCCAGGAGACGACCGCGGCCGGTGCCTCAGTCCCGGCCGCCCTTCTCCTTGGCGGGCCAGACACCCGTGGAGCGTTCGATCGCCTTGGCGCCGGTGCGGTCGGCGGCGCTGCGGGCCGCCGCGAAGATCGCGCCCTGCACCGCCGCGGCCAGCAGCACCTCGCCCCAGCCGCGGTCGCGGTCCAGCGCGTCGGGGGCGTCGTCCTCGTGTCGGATCATCTTCCACGCCTTGCGGAACGCGAGGCCCGCCAGCGCGCCGCTGGCCCAGCCGAGCGCGAAGCCCACGGGCTGGTAGACAAGGGGGAGTTTCCTCTTCTTGGACACGTCGGTCTCACTCCTTCTGTGATGGGCGGACGGGGTCTCAGGGCCGTCCCGGGGCCGGAACCTGTTCGTCGGCGCGCACCGGCCCGGGCGGTGTTCCGTCGCCGAAGGGGTGGCCGCCGAGTTCCTCCCGGTGGTGCGCGGAGCGCCAGCCGGCCAGGTCGGGGCCGAGGGGGACGATCCGGGTCGGGTTGATGCCGGTGTGCACCTGGTAGTAGTGCCGCTTGATGTGGTCGAAGTCGACGGTGTCGCCGAAGCCGGGCGTCTGGAAGAGGTCGCGGGCGTACGCCCACAGGACGGGATTCTCCGCCAGCTTCCAGCGGTTGCACTTGAAGTGACCGTGATAGACGGCGTCGAAACGTACCAGCGTGGTGAAGAGCCGGATGTCCGCCTCGGTGATCGTGTCGCCGACCAGGTACCGCTGCCCGGTCAGCCGGGAGGCCAGCAGTTCCAGCCGCCGGAAGACGTCCGCGCACGCCTGCTCGTACTCTTCCTGCTCACTGGCGAAACCCGCCCGGTACACCCCGTTGTTGACGTCCTCGTACACCCCGGCCATGACCGTGTCGATCTGGTCGCGCAGCCGCTCGGGGTAGAGGTCGGGTGCGCCGGGACGGTGCAGGGCCGTCCACTCGGTGGCCAGGTCCAGGGTGAGCTGCTGGTAGTCGTTGGTGACCAGCCTGCCGCTGGGCACGTCCACCATCGCCGGCACGCTGACCCCGCCCGGGTGCTCGCTGTCCCGTCGCTCGTAGGCCTCGCTCAGGTAGCGGATGCCGAGCACGGGGTCGCGGCCGTCCGGATCGAGGGTGAAGCGCCAGCTGCGATCGTCCTGGATGGGGTCGGCGATCGCCATCGACAGCGCGTCCTCCAGACCGAGGAGCCGCCGGGAGATCACCGCCCGGCTCGCCCACGGACAGGCACGGCTGACCACCAGACGGTATCGGCCCGCCTCGACGGGCCAGCCGTCGCGGCCGTCCGCGGTGATCCGGTCGGTGAAATGACTCTTTGACCGTTTGAACGCCGTGTGCCCGTACGCGCTGTTGTCGTCGCCCCCGCCGCCCATGCTTGCCTCCTGGTGATGATGCGTTTCCTGCTCAACGCGTTCCCCGATTTCCGCCGACGGCACGGTGTGAGCGCCATCGGCCGGGGCAAGCGGCGAACGTGACCGGGACACCTTCCACACGGAACGACCATCGGACAGCAGAAGAGACGACGCGCGGGAAAGGAGATCGCAGTGCCGAAGGGAAAGCCGATCGGAGGACGCGCGTCACGATCCTGGTGGCTCTCGCCGCCAACCTGATCATCGCCGTCGCGAAGGCGGTGGGCGGCCTGTTCGCGGGCTCGCCCGCGCTGCTGTCGGAGGCCGCGCACTCCGTGGCCGACAGTCTGAACGAGGTCTTCCTCCTCGCCGCGCTGCGCCGCAGCCGCCGCCCCGCCGACCGGCGCCACCCCTTCGGCTACGGCAAGGAACGCTTCTTCTGGTCGCTGCTCGCCGCCGTCGGCATCTTCGTCATGGGCGGCTGCTTCTCCTTCTTCCAGGGCATCGAGGCCCTGCGGTCGGGCGCCGACGAGACGATGAGCGGCTATGTGGCCGGCCTCGTCGTGCTCGGCGTCGCGTTCCTGGCCGAGGGCGTCTCGCTGCTGCGGGCCCTTCACCAGGTGCGCAAGCAGGGCGGGCGGGTCGCCGGCCTGCGCGACCCGGCCCTGCGCACGGTCGTCGCCGAGGACGGCACGGCGGTGCTCGGAGTCACCCTGGCCGCGATCGGGATGGCGCTGCACATGGTCACCGGGCAGGTCGTGTGGGAGGCCTCCGCATCCCTGGCGATCGGCGCGTTGCTCGTCTACGTCGCCTACGGGCTCGGCCGCGAGGCCCGCGACCAGCTCATCGGCGAGGCCGCCGACCCGGAGACCGGCGGGCGCATCCGCGCGCTCCTCGACGCCCAGCCCGAGATCGACAGCGTGGAGGCGCTGTTCACCATGAAGATGGGCCTCGACTCGGCGCTTGTGGCGGCCCGTGTCGACCTGATGCCGGGCCTGGACAGCGAGCGCGTGGAGGAGGTCGCCGTGCGCATCAAGCGCTCGATCGCCGGCGTGATCCCCGAGGCGGACCAGATCTTCCTCGATGTCACTGATCGTCCCGCGCGCGAGGCAGAGGAAAGCCCCGCCGCGACGGGGGAACGCGGCGGGGCCTGACAGTCGGCTGCCCGGTGCGAACGCCTTCATGCGTCCCGGCCGACAGATATTTCTACGAAAATCTCGGACCGAAGCCCTCCGCGCCGGCGGAGGGCTTCGGCGCACCCGGACACGGCGTCCGTGATCCGCTCAGCTGCCGTCCACCGGTTCCACGACGAACACCGGGATCTCCCGGTCCGTCTTCTTCTGGTAGTCGGCGTACGGCGGATAGGCGGCGACGGCTCGCTCCCACCACTCGGCCTTCTCCGCGCCGGTGACCTCACGGGCCGTCATGTCCTGCTTCTTGGGCCCGTCCTGGAGCTCGACCCGAGCATCGGCCTTGACGTTGTGGTACCAGACCGGGTGCTTGGGCGCGCCGCCCAGGGAGGCGACCAGGGCGTAACGGCCGTCGTGCTCGACCCGCATCAGCGGCGTCTTGCGGATCTTCCCGCTCTTCGCACCCCGGGTGGTCAGCAGGATGACCGGCAGACCGGAGTCCCGCAGCGTCGTGCCCTCCGTGCCGCCGGAGCGCTCGTACAGCTCCACCTGCTCGCGCACCCACTGCGTCGGGCTGGCTTCGTACTCGCCTTCGAGAGGCATGGCATCCGTCCCCTTCGTCATGTCGTCCTCGTCGAACGTCGCGTCGTCCGCGCGCCGTACTCGAACTCCCGTGCTTCGACCCGGTGCTTCGACCCGCGTTCTCCGACTCGCGTCGTGCACAACACCGGTACCCGCGTGATTCATCCGCATGGCGTCAGGCCTAGGCCACCATCCGCACGGCCAGCACCGTCATCACCGCGCTCGACGCGAGGGCCGTCACCAGTCGCCCGCGGTGTCCGGTCAGGGCCCGGCCCAGCAGCGCGCCGCCCCCGGCCAGCAGGACCTGCCAGCTCGCGGACGCGACGAAGGCCGCGAGCACGAAGACGCCCTGTTCCAGCGGGCGTACGGGATCCTCGGCGCCGGCGCCGAGGACGAGCGCGGCGAAGTAGACCACGGTCGTCGGGTTGAGGAGGGTGATGCCCAGCAGGCTCAGGTAGGCCCGCCCCGGGCTCGGCGCAGGCGGCACGGCCCGGGTGCTGAGCCGGTGGGCCCGGTACTGGCGCAGCGCCGTCACCGCCCCCCGCGTCGCCAGCGCGAGCAGGACCAGGGCCGAGGCCCAGCGCAGCGGCGTCAGCACCGGCCGCAGCACGGCGGCGACGGCCGCGCCGCCGACCGTGGCGACCAGGGCGTACAGCCCGTCGGCGGTGGCGACGCCGAGGGCGGCGCACACCCCTGTGCGCAGGGATGTGCGGGCGGTGAGGGAGACGAGGTAGGTCGCGACCGCGCCGACGGGTACGGCGATGCCGTATCCCGCGACCAGGCCCGCGACGAGCGCGGCCGTCACGATCGCGCGGTGTCGGGCCTCCGGGGAGCGCCGGGCTGCTGCTGGACCGGCACCGGCAGAGCGGCGGCGGACGTCGGCAGCAGGAGGGCTTCGTAAGTGGCCATGGCCGGATCCTGCGGGTGCCCGCAGGTCGACCGCAACCGTTTTTCGTCGGCCGCTCCCAGCCCGACCCCGAAGCCGCTTGCGAAGCCGCTTGCGAAGACGTCACGGATGTCCCCCGATGCCGCTGCCGTGGGCCTCCCGAAGCTGTCCGACGTCTCCCCGAGGAGGTGCTCGGAGCGAACGGTTCCGGCCGCATCGCCCCATTCGTCGATCTGGCCGAACTCTGCGTCGTCTTATAGGTGCCTGGGCCATCTAATGAAGATCGGCAGGACGCACCCCTCCTCTGCGAGGTCACCATGACGGACACCAAGGTCACCCCGGACACCGAAGACACGACGAACGCCCGAGACGCCACGGACACCCAAGAGACCGCGAACGCCCAGGACACGCCGAACACGGAAGACACGCCGGACGGCAAGTCCACGGCGCACGGCCGGGTCACTGCACACAGGGCGGAGGCAGAGGCAGAGGGGATGGCAGGGCCCGGGCCGGGGTCGGCGTCCGTCGCCTTTCCCCAGGACCGCACCTGTCCCTACCGGCCCCCCGCCGCCTACGACCCCCTGCGCGCCTCCCGTCCGCTGGCCCGCGTCACCCTCTACGACGGCACCACCGCCTGGCTGGTGACCGGTCACGAGGCGGCCCGCGCCCTGCTCGCCGACCCGCGGCTGTCGACCGACCGCACCCGCCCCGGCTACCCGATGACCTCGCCGCGGCTGCGGGCGCTGAAGGGCCGCCGGGCCGCCCTGCTCAACGTCGACGACCCGGAACACCACGTCCAGCGCCGGCTGGTGGTGGCGAGCTTCACCCTCAAGCGCGCCTCCGCTCTGCGCCCGGCCATCCAGCGCGTCGTCGACGAGCGGATCGACGCCATGCTCGCCCAGGGGCCGCCCGCGGAACTCGTGAACTCCTTCGCGCTGCCCGTGCCCTCCATGGTCATCTGCGAACTGCTCGGCGTCCCCTACACCGACCACGAGTTCTTCGAGGAGCAGTCGCGACGGCTGCTGCGCGGCCGGGACCTGCAGGAGGTGAGCGGGGCACGCGACAGGCTCGAGGTCTATCTCGGCGCGCTGGTCGACCACAAGCTCGAGGCGCCGCCCGGCGACGGCGTCCTCGACGCGCTGGTCCACGAGCAGATGCGCGAGGGTGCGATCGACCGCGAGGAGGCGGTCGCCCTGGCCACGATTCTGCTCGTCGCCGGGCACGAGACGACCGCCAACATGATCTCCCTCGGCGTCCACACCCTGCTCCAGCACCCCGAGCGGCTGGCCGAACTGCGCGCCGACCCCTCGCTGATGCCGGCGGCCGTCGAGGAGTTGCTGCGGATGCTGTCCATCGCGGACGGACTGCTGCGGCAGGCCACCGAGGACGTCGAGGTGGCCGGGACGACGATCCGGGCCGGGGAGGGCGTGGTCTTCGCGACCTCGGTCATCAACCGCGACGAGAGCGTCTTTCCCGCACCGGACGCCCTCGACTGGCACCGCTCCGCCCGCCAGCACGTGGCGTTCGGCTTCGGCATCCACCAGTGCCTCGGCCAGAACCTGGCCCGTGCCGAGCTGGAGATCGCCCTGAGCACCCTGTTCGCACGGCTCCCCGGACTGCGTCTGGCGGTCCCGGCCGAGGAGGTCCGCTTCAAGCCCGGCGACACGATCCAGGGGATGCTGGACCTCCCCGTGACCTGGTAGGAGGCCACCGGCATGGACATCCACATCGACACGGACGTCTGCATCGGCGCCGGCCAGTGCGCCCTGGCCGCGCCGAGCGTCTTCACCCAGGACGACGACGGCTTCAGCACCGTGCTGCCCGGCCGCGAGGACGGCGGTGGCGACCCGATGCTCCGGGAGGCGGTGCGGGCCTGCCCGGTCGGCGCGATCAAGGTGTCCGGGACGACGGGCTGACCTCCGCCGGGTCCGGCCACCGGTCCAGCAGCAGCCTCGCCGCCTCGCGCGCCTCCGCCGCCGGGGCGGCGTCGCCGCTGATCCCCGCCGTCACCATCGCGCCCTCCGCCAGCAGGAACAGCACGCCGCTCAGCGCCGGCGGCAGTCCGGCGTCGGCCACCAGGGATCCGAGGTAGTCCCGGAACGCCCGCTTGTGCGCGCGGACCTGGCGGGTCACCCGCTCCGAGGTGGCGCCCAGCTCGCCGTACGCGTTGATCCACGCGCATCCCCGGAAGTCGGGCTCGGCGAACCACGCCTCCAGCCAGTCGAACACGGCCACGATCCGCTCGCGGGGGTCCTCCCGCAGCGCGACGGACTCCGCGAGCCGTCCGCGCCAGCGCACGTCCCGCCGTTCCAGATACGCCTCCACCAACTGCTCCTTGGCCGGGAAGAGTTGGTACAGGCGCTTGAGCGACACCCCCGAAGCGCCACGGACGTCGTCCATGCCGACGGACTGCACGCCCCGCCCGTAGAACAGCTTCTCGGCGGCGTCGAGCGCCTGCTCGCGGGCTGTTGCGCTGTCCATGGGCGACCACCGCTCCTCTGCGTTCCTTGACGCACTCTGGGTTCCTTGACGGGAGAACGTTCGTTCTCTACGTTAGCAGCCATGATGGAGAACGATCGTTCTCCGCACGTCGTGAGTCAGGAGACGCCATGTCGGACGCCCGCCCGCCCCTGCCGCCCTTCACCCGGGAGACCGCGGCGCTGAAGGTGCAGGCCGCCGAGGACGCCTGGAACACCCGGGACCCGCACAAGGTCGCGCTCGCCTACTCCGAGGACTCGGTCTGGCGCAACCGCGACACCTTCCTCACCGGCCGCGCCGCGATCGTCGACTTCCTCACCGCGAAGTGGGCGGGCGAGCGTGACTACGCGCTCCGCAAGGACCTGTGGGCCCACGACGGCCACCGCATCGCCGTCCGCTTCCAGTACGAGTCGCGCGACACGGCCGGGCAGTGGTGGCGCAGCTACGGCAACGAGCTGTGGGAGTTCGACGAGCGCGGTCTGATGACCCGGCGGGAGGCGAGCATCAACGACGTGCCGATCGAGGAGGCGGACCGCCGGATCCACGGTCCGCGCCCGGAGAGCGAACGCGGTCTGTCCTTCCCGCTTGAGTAGGGTTCCCGGGTGACCGAACAGGACGAACAGCCGCCCTTCCTCTACCTCGTGGTCTGCGCCGCGGGCGTCGCCGCGGACGTCGGCAGGCTGATCGCCGCCGCTCAGGAGCGGCGGTGGCAGGTCGGGGTCATCGCCACGCCCCTGGCCATGAACGGCTTCTTCGACGTCGCCGCCGTCGAGGCGCAGACCGGCCGCCCGATCCGATCCGCCTGGCGGCGCCCGGGCGATCCGCGGCCGTTCCCGGAGCCCGACGCGGTCGTCGTCGCCCCGGCCACCTTCAACACGGTCAACAAGTGGGCGGCCGGCGTGGCCGACACCCTCGCCCTGGGCACCCTGTGCGAGGTCGCCGGGCTCGGCGTCCCCGTCGGCGTCCTGCCCTGTGTGAACGAGACCCTCGCCCGGCACCCCGCCTACCAGGAGAGCCTGATACGGCTGCGCGCCATGGGCGTGCGGTTCGGGTCCGGGTACGACCGGGCCGCGGGCGAGGAGTTCGGCTGGGAGCGGGCGCTGGACCTGCTCGGGTGACCCGGCGGGGCGCCGGACGCGCAGCCGCCCGACCGGGTCCTCCTCTGCGAACCCCACGGCTGGGTCCGTCGGGGAGGTCCCCCTCGAGCCGGCGTCGGCGCGAGCCCCGCGCACACGCACCGAGCGGGAGCCGGGCGGCTACCCCGGCCCGGACTCCCTGTCCGCCGCGTCGTTCTCGCGGGCCGGCCGCGCGAGGGGGCGCGGCTAGTGGGGTCCCGGTGACGCGAACTCCGTGCCGCAGGGGCCCGCCCCCTCGCTCTCCGGCAGGACCACCCGCTCCCCGCTCATCGACAGCGTGCGGTAGTACCCTCCGATGCGCTCGGCCGACCGGCCCGCGTAGTGTCCGATGAACGACCGGCGGAAGCGGTCGCCGCTGCGGTTGGGGCCCGACCCGTGCACCAGGCTGCCGTTGAAGAACAGGACGTCGCCCGGCGCCATGTCGACCGCAACCGCGGCGAGTCCGGGCGGCGGCGGCACGTACTCCCGCGCGAACGACACGTCCGCGTCCGCCTGCTCCGGACAGAACAGATCCATCCGGTGCGTGCCGGGCACCACTTCCAGCCCGCCGTTGTCCCGGTCGATCACGTCGCAGGCCAGCCAGGCCGCCACACAGGTGCCCGGCTCGACCCGGAGATAGAAGTTGTCCTGGTGCAGTGCCTGGCCCCGGGCGCCCGGCGGCTTGAAATAGAACATGCTCTGCGCGGCCAGCGCCTCCTCGTCGAGCAGCACCTCCACCACCTCGCGCAGGCGCGCGTCCAGCAGGACCCGCCGGGCGAGCGCGGAGATCTCGTGCGGCTGCATGACCCTCGGGTAAGCCCGCAGCGGATCGGCGTCGCCGGGGCGCGGCTCGAAGTGCCCGGGCAGCGGGCGTCCGGCCGCGTGCAGCGCCCCGAACTCCTCGCACAGCGCTTCGACTTCCCCTGTCCCGAACAGACCCCGCACGACGGTGAAGCCGTCCTCCCGGTACTGCCGCAGCCCCGCCTCGTCCAGGATGGGAACCCCGGCGGCGTCGATGCCCGTCACTGTCATGCGTGCCCTCCTCGGTCCGCTTCTTCCGACCCCGCCACGCTAGAGCCTGACCGGCGGCCCAGTCGGGGGAAAACGCCTCCGGGTGCGTTTCGGGGCGGAATGCGCCCGGCAATTCCCTTGGGAAAGCCCCGCCGAAAGGGGTGCCAAAAGGGACACCGTTACCGTGACCGCCCCACGGTGCGATCTCGTGTTGACGTTTCGTCAAAACTTCTCGGCCCGCGGGCAATGGCTGAAACCGCGAGATCTCTTGTTCCTCCTGGTCCGGCTGTGCGAAGGTGTGGCTTGTCGGCGCACGGACAATGATTTCTGCACCGTGCGCACGAGGTGCCTCCCGTTCACACCCCCCACGCTCCAAAAGGGCTGTCCCCGCGGACGCCAGAAGCACCGAACCCCGTGCGAGCCGATCCCGCCCATGGGCGGGATCGCATACCCGATGGTATGGACTTTATGCCGCATGCCCCCGGAAGGAATGCAGACCGTGAATGACGCAGGCCTGTCGAATTCCCCTTCGACGCGCCGCTTCGACGCGACGGACGAACAGCTGAGCTCGGAGCTGAAGAAGTGGACGGGAGCGTCGCCCGCGCTGCATCCCGTCGGTGAGCTGCTGGACCGGCACTGGGAGGCCGCCTTCGCCTACGCACGGCTGTGCACCGACGGCGAGCGCGCGGCCGGCATGCTCACCACGGCCGCTTTCACCCGGCTGTTCGGCGAGACCCTGCGGCAGAACGGGCCGACGGCCGCGTGGCGCCCGCATCTGCTGGTCACCGTGCGCCGCATCGCCGCCGAGTGGGACGCCGACGGCCGCCGGGACCTGCTGCACCCCGCGCTGCGCTCCGAGGGCGAGGAGGGCGACCGTGCGGCCGCGCTCATGCTGCCGCCCGTCAACCGGCGGATGCTCTCCCGGGCGTTCCAGCGCCTGCCCCAGGCCGCCCGATGCCTGCTGTGGCACACCGAGGTCGAGGCCGAGTCCCTGGCGGTGCCGGGCGGCCTGCTGGGCCTGGAGGAGGACGGCGCCCGCGTCGAACTGCGCCGGGCCCGCGAGCGGCTGCGCGAGGAGTGCCTCCAGGTGCACCGCGAACTGGCCACCGACGACGAGTGCCACCGCTACCACCGGCTGCTGGACGTCACCTGCCGCCGCGGCGGCGTCGACCTCGACCCCGACCTGCGCGCCCACCTCCAACGGTGCCGCCACTGCGCGCACACCGCCGACCAGTTGACCCAGTTCGAGGGACTGCTCGGCGCCGCCCTGGCCGAGGGAATCCTGGGCTGGGCGGCCGCGGCCTACGTCGAGGTCAGGGTGGCCGGCGACGCCGAGGCCGCCGGTCCGGCCGCCGGGAAGCCCCGGGGATACGCCGGCGAGGCCTTCACCGACGGGGCCCTGGCCCCCGCCGCGGCCGCCGCGCCCGACGCCCCCGGGGAAGCGGCCGCGAAGCCGCGCGTCGGACTGCGGGCGGGCGCGCTGTCCAGGATCGGGGCGCGGGCCGCCGGAGCCGTCTCCCGACCGGGCCCCGCGGCCGACGCCGACTCCCGCCCCGGCTCGCCCCGTTCGGTCCAGAAGGCCGCCCGCCGGGCCCGCCGCCGCAACCTGACCGCCGCCGTGCTCACGGTGAGCGGGCTGGTGGTCCTGCCGCTCGCGGTGTGGGCCGTCGTCGGCAACGGGGACGAGACCGCCTCGGTCACGGACGACGAGGCGGCGAGGGCCCCGTCCGCGGGGACGGACACGGCCACCACCGACCCGTCGTGGGCCGGCGCCGGCGACGACGCCCAGGGCACCGTGCGCGGTCGTCTGCACAACGTCGCCTCCGGGCTGTGCATCGGCATCGTCGGCGCCAAGGCCGTCAACGGCGCCGAGGCCGAAGTGGCCGCCTGCTCCTCCGCGGCCGGCCAGCAGTGGTCGTACGAACCGGACGGCCTGCTGCGCAGCGCCGCCGACGCCGGCCTGTGCCTGGACTCCCGCCTCGGCTACTCGGTCCGGCTGGCCCCGTGCGCCGGCACCGGCCAGCCGGATCCCAGGAACGTCCGTTACGACTTCACCCTTCAGGGCACGCTCGTCCCCCGTTCGGGCCAGAACCTCGCGCTGGCGCCGGCCGCCACCGACGGGTCGGGCGCCCTCGTGCTGAAGAACCGGGTGGACAGCGCCGCCCAGCGCTGGGTGATCGACACCTCGAAGCCCGACGCGCAGATGCAGTTCGTCAACTGGGGAGCCGACAGCTCTCCCGCCGAGTCCGCGGCGCCGGCGCCCACGCCCAAGGCCGCGAAGCCCTCCGCGCCCGGGCCCGCCCCGACGCCGTCCGCCGCCTCGACGTCCACACCGCCGACGAGCTCCTCGTCCGGTTCGGACGGCACGTCCTGCTCGTACCACCACCCGGACGCCTGCTCGTGGGGCGGCCGTCCGGGCCCGTCCGGCGGCTACGGCTACGGGGGGTACGGGGGCTACGGGTACGGGGGGTACGGCTACGGCGGGGGGCGTCGCTGACCGGAACGGTCAGACGCCGACGACCTGGAGCGAGACCCACAGCGCCGCCACGGCCGGGATCAGCGCGGCCGGCACCGTGAGCAGACCCAGGCGGGTGAACTCCCCGACCCCGACGCGCTCCTCGCGCTCCTGCACCACGCGCCGCCACAGCAGCGTCGCCAGCGATCCGGCGTAGGTGAGGTTGGGGCCGATGTTCACCCCGAGCAGCACCGCGAGCACCGCCCCGGTCCCGGCCGGGGCGGCGAGCGGCACGAGCACCAGCACCGCCGGCAGGTTGTTGATCAGGTTCGCCAGGACGGCGGCCAGCGCGGCCACGCCCAGCAGCGCGAGCAGACCGGAGCCGTCCGGCAGGACGTGTCCCAGCGCACCGGCGAGCCCGTTGTCGACCACCGCGCGCACGACGATCCCGAGCGCCAGCACGAACGCGAGGAACCCCGGCGCCGCGGACCGCACCACGGCGACCGGTGTCACCCGCCGCCGGGCCAGTGCCCGCACCGCCATGACCAGGGCGCCCGCCAGGGCGGCCCACGCCGGCTCGACGCCGACCGCGGAGGCCACCACGAACCCGACGAGCGTGCAGGCGACGGTGATGAGCGCGAACAGCGGCAGTTCGGGGGCCGGACCGTCGTCGGCGGCTGACTCGGCGGCGGGCAGGTCGTCGGCGAAGAACCGCCGGAAGACCAGGTACTCGGCGCCGACCGCGACCACCCAGGGCAGCGCCATCAGGGCGGCGAACCGGGTGAAGCTCAGCCCGCTGGCGGTGAACGCCAGCAGGTTGGTGAGGTTGGAGACCGGAAGCAGTAGCGAGGCCGTGTTCGACAGGTGCGCGCACGCATAGACGTGCGGTCGCGAGCGCACGCCCATCCGGGCGGCGGTGGCGAACACCACCGGCGTGAGCAGCACCACGGTCGCGTCCAGACTCAGTACGGCCGTGACCAAGGAGGCCAGCACGAACACCGCGGTCAGAAGACGCCGGGGGCGGCCCGCGGACCGACGCGCCATCCACGCCCCGCACGCCGTGAACAGTCCCTCGACGTCGCACAGGTGAGCCAGGACCAGTACCGCCGCGAGGAAGCCGACCACCGGCCCGAGCCGTTCGGCCTCGTCCAGCGCGTGCTGCCACGACACCGCCCCGAGGGCGACCGCCACGGCCGCCGCGGGGACGGCGACGAGGGCCTCCGAGCGGCCGGCGGGGCGCACCACGGCCCACACCAGGGAGGCGGCGAGCAGGCAGACGGACAGGGCTTCGGCGAGCGGGGTGTTCAGGGAGTGCTCCGGGGGCGGGGTGGTGGTCGGGCCCGCCCATCGAACTGGTCCGGGTGTCCGTCCATGAAAACACGCCCGGGTAAAACGCCCGCCAAGTCGTCGGGGCGGCCGCGGCGAAGCCCGCTCAGTCCTCCTCGAACAGGCTCAGCTCCGCCCAGATCGTCTTGCCCTCGGTGGTGTGCCGGCTGCCCCAGCGCTGGGTGAGCTGGGCGACCAGCAGCAGACCGCGGCCGCCCTCGTCCCAGGTCTTCGCCCGGCGCAGGTGCGGGGCGGTGTGGCTGTTGTCGGACACCTCGCAGATCAGCGTCGCCGTGTCGTGGATCAGGCGCAGCCGGATCGGACGGGAGCCGTACCGGATCGCGTTGGTGACGAGCTCGCTCACCACCAGCTCGGTGGTGAACGACGCCTCGCTCAGCTCCCAGTGCGACAGCTGCCGGACGACCTGTCTGCGGATCGGCGCGACCAGCGAGGGGTCGGCGGGGATGTCCCAGGTCGCGACCTGGGCGGCGGGCAGACCCCGGGTGCGCGCCAGCAGCAGGGCCACGTCGTCGGCGGAGGCGCCGCCGGGCGGCAGCAGGGCGTGCAGGATCCGGTCGCAGGTCTCGTCGAGGGAGTCCGAGTGCGCCGCCAGCGCCTCGCCGAACAGCCGGTGACCGGCCTCGGCGTCCCTCTCGCGGGACGCGATCAGACCGTCGGTGTAGAAGGCGAGCACACTGCCCTCGGCGACCTCCAGCTCGGCCGATTCGAACGGCAGGCCGCCCACGCCCAGCGGGGGACCGGCGGGCAGCTCCACCCGCCGGGGCGAGCCGTTCGGCCGGAGCACCACGGGCGCGGGGTGACCGGCCCTCGCGAGGGTGCAGCGCCGGGACACGGGGTCGTACACCGCGTACAGACAGGTCGCGCCGACCTCACCGGGGCTGCCCTCGTTCCCGGCCTCCTCGGACAGCCTGACGACCAGGTCGTCGAGGTGGGTCAGCAGCTCGTCGGGGGCGAGGTCGATGTCGGCGAGGGTGCGCACCGCGGTGCGCAGCCGGCCCATGGTGGCCGAGGCCTGGATCCCGTGCCCGACGACGTCCCCGACGACCATGGCGACCCGCATCCCGGACAGGGGGATCACGTCGAACCAGTCGCCGCCGACCCCGGCGCGGGCGGCCGGCAGATAGCGGGAGGCCGCGTCGACGGCGGCGGTCCTGGGCAGGCTCCGCGGCAGCAGGCTGCGCTGCAGGGCGAGGGCCGTCTCGCGCTCGCGCGAGAAGCGGCGGGCGTTGTCGATGCAGACGGCGGCCCGGGCCGTGATCTCCTCGGCGAGCAGCACGTCGTCCGGGGAGAACGGGTCGGGCCGGCGGAACCGGGTGAGCACGGCGACACCGAGGGTGACGCCCCGCGCCCGGATCGGCACGGACATCGTCGAGTGGACGCCGATCTCCCGCACCCGGGCGCCGCGTACCGGGTCCCAGGTCAGCCAGGCGTCGAGATCGCCGCTGGGCACGGTGCCGACGATGGTGCGCCCCGCGACCAGCGAGTCCGCCTGCGGCGACCCCGCCGGGTAGGCCTGCGCCTCCCCGGGCTTGGCCACGGCCTCCGGTGTGCCCGGGTTGATCGAGTGGTGCGCGGTGCGGCGCAGGCTCAGCGGCGGGGCGAACCGGCTCGGTGGGTCCCCGCCGTCCTGCGGGTCGAGCAGATCGACGCTGACGAAGTCGGCGAGCGCCGGTACGCAGACCTCCGCCAGCTCCTGGCACGTCCGGGTGACGTCGAGGGTGGTGCCGACGTGCACGCTCGCCTCGTTGACCAACTGGAGCCGTTCGCGGGCGAGGTAGTTCTCGGTGAAGTCGTGGGCGGCCAGACACACGCCCCGCACCCGGCCCGCGCCGTCGGTGACCGGCGCCATCCGGGCGAGCCAGGCGTGCGCCCGGTCCTCGCCGCCGGTCTGCGTGTACATCTGCACATCCCGCGCCCGACCGCTGGTGAGCACGTGCAGCATGTGCTCCTCCAGCTCCGTGCTCTGCGGCCGGCCGCCGATCTCGGAGAGCCGCAGGCCCTGGATCCGCCCCTCGGGCAGGCCGATCACCTCGCCCATCGCGTCGTTGATCCGGCGCAGCCGCAGACGTTCGTCGTAGACCGCCACGGCACAGGGGGACTGGACCAGCGCCACCGAGGACAGGTGGTCGTCCGGGGAGTCGGGGCCGGTCCCGGTGAGCGGGGTGACGACGAGCCACCGCCCCGGGCCGCCGTCCTGGGGCGGGGAGTGATGGGCGAGCAGCCATACACTCAGCGGCCGGCCGTCACGGTGGCGCAAAGTGACCGTTCCGTCCCAGCGCGGGCCGGTGGGCACGGGCGCCGTCTCGGCCAGCAGTTCTGCCGCGGGCCGGCCCACGACCTCGGACGTCTCCCAGCCCAGCAGGGTTCGGGCGCCCTCGTTCCACCCGATCAGCGTTCCGGCGTCGTCGATGACCGCCCGGGCCGTCGCAGCCTCGTCGAACGGGTACTCCGGGCTCATCTCGGCACTCCATCGCGGACACTCACAGTGAACGGGCACGTCACTTCCGTTCCAGCCTAGTGCGTTCCGCTCGTGCGCGGACGAGAACCCCCGGGTGACGGCAGAGCAGCGGCTGCCTCGCACGGTCAAGGGGCAAAACCGGACGATCTGACGGGGGCGGCGCCGCGGCGGCCCCGAGGGCGCGGAGTCCCCCGCGCCCTTGACGGGCATGCGCACCCCGTCGTCAGATTCTGTTTGCAATCGATCAGTTGTGAGTACTTCTGGTTCCTGATGAGGGAGAGCCGGCCATGACGGTCACTCGCAGATCGGTCCTTCTCGCCTCCGCTGCCGCCGCCCCGGCCGCCGGAGCACTCCTCGGCGCCGGGGCGGCGCAGGCCGCCGAGGCGTCCGCGAGAGACTCCGGCCGCCGCACGGTCGCGCTGCGCGACGGCTGGCGCTTCGCACTGGTCGATCCGGGCGGGATCACCGACCCGACCGGGCAGTACGCGGACGCCGCCGCTCCCGGCCACGACGACTCGGCGTGGCGCCGGGTGGCGGTCCCGCACGACTGGAGCATCGAACAGACCCCCACCCGGCAGAACGGCACGACCAGCGGCACCGGCTTCTTCCCCGGCGGCCTGGGCTGGTACCGCCACGCCTTCACCCTGCCGCCCGCGTACGCCGGCCGACGGGTGTCGGTCGAGTTCGACGGCGTCTACATGGACGCGTACGTGTACTGCAACGGCGTCGAGGTCGGCCGCCACCCCTACGGCTACACCGGCTTCGCCTTCGACCTCACCCACCTGCTGCACACCGACGGCGAGACCGAGAACGTGATCGCGGTCAAGGTGCAGAACCGGCTCCCGAGCAGCCGCTGGTACTCCGGCAGCGGCATCTACCGCGAAGCCCGCCTGGTCGTCACCGAGCCCGTACACGTGGCCCGCTGGGGCACCCGCGTCACCACCCCCGAGGTCACCGACGAACGGGCCGTGGTGCGCGTCGCGACCACCGTCGCGAACGACTCCGGCACGGACGCGGACGTCGAGGTCGTCTCCCGGATCCTCGCCCCGAGCGGCCGCACGGTGGCCCGCACGTCGTCCACGCTCGCCGTGACCGACCGGGCCACGGCGACCCATGAGCTCACCGTGAACGATCCGAGGCGGTGGGACTTCGAGACCCCGCACCGCTACACCCTGCAGACCGAACTGCGCGTCGCCGGCCGCGTCACCGACACCTACCGCACCCCCTTCGGCATCCGCACCTTCCGCTTCGACCCGGACGAGGGCTTCCACCTCAACGGCGCCCACACCAAGATCAAGGGCGTCGACCTCCACCACGACCTCGGCGCACTCGGCGCCGCGGTCAGCGCGGACGCCGTCCGCAGACAGATGACGATCATGAAGTCGATGGGCGTCAACGCCCTCCGCACCTCGCACAACCCGCCCTCGCCGGAGATGATCCGCGTCTGCGAGGAACTGGGCATCGTGATGCTGGTGGAGGCCTTCGACTGCTGGAAGACCGGCAAGACGCCGTATGACTACGGGCGATTCTTCGACGAGTGGTGCGAGAAGGACGCCACCGAGATGGTGCTCGCCGCCCGCAACTCGCCCGCCGTCCTGCTGTGGTCCATCGGCAACGAGATCCCCGACTCCACCTCCACCGCCGGCCTCGCCATGGCGGACCGCGTCATCGCCGCGATCAGGGCAGCCGACGACACCCGCCCGCTCATCATCGGCTCGGACAGGTACCGCACCCCGCCCGCCAGGGGCTCCGCCGCCGACCTGATGCTCGCCAAACTGGACGGCCTCGGCCTGAACTACAACACCGCCAAGTCCGTCGACGCCCTGCACGCCGCCTACCCGCACCTGTTCCTCTTCGAGTCCGAGTCGTCCTCGCAGACCTCGACCCGCGGCGCGTACCAGGAGCCCGAGCACCTCAACACCGGCGAGAACCACACCCCCGGCAGACGGGCGACCTCGTCCTACGACAACAACCTCGCCTCCTGGACCATGAGCGGCGAGTACGGGCACAAGAAGGACCGCGACCGGAAGTGGTTCGCGGGGCAGTTCCTGTGGTCCGGCATCGACTACATCGGCGAGCCCACGCCCTACGACGTCTTCCCGGTGAAGGCATCCTTCTTCGGCGCGGTCGACACGGCCGGCTTCCCGAAGGACATGTACCACCTCTTCCGCAGCCAGTGGGTCGACGAGCCCATGGTCCATCTGCTGCCGATGACCTGGAACCACGGGGCGGGCGACACGGTCGAGGTGTGGGCGTACTCCAACGTCGACACCGTCGAGCTGTACCTCAACGGAAAGTCCCTCGGGGCACGCCGGTTCGACAGGAAGAGGACGGTCGACGGCCGCGCCTATCTGGAGACCACCGAGGCCACCGCAGACGACAAGACGTTCACCACCGGCCCCTATCCGGGCAGTTACACCAGCCCCAACGGCAGCGCGGGCAAGCTGCATCTGACGTGGCGGGTGCCCTTCGCGCCCGGCGAACTGAAGGCGGTCGCCCGCAGGAACGGCCGGACGGTCGCCACCGACGTGCTGCGCACGGCCGGCGCCCCGCACTCCGTACGCCTCACCGCGGACCGCGGGTCCCTCCCGGCGGACGGGCGTTCCCTGGTCTTCGTCACCGCCGAGGTGGTCGACGCGCGCGGCACCGTCGTGCCCGACGCCGAGCACCTCCTCTCCTTCGAGGTGACCGGCGGTTCCCTCGCCGGTCTCGACAACGGCCGGCAGGAGAGCGCGGAGCGCTATCAGGCCGCCACCCGCACCGCCTTCCACGGCAAGGCCCTCGCCATCGTGCGCTCCGGCACCGCTGCGGGCGCCCTGAAGGTGACCGCGCGCGTGGAGGGACTGCGCGGCGGCGCCGTCACCGTGCACACCACGCGCGCCCGCTCGACGGCGACCACCCCGGCCGCCGCCTTCGCCCCCGAGCCGCCGGCGCCCGTGAACCACCCCTACGCGGACGCCGGTTACTCGGGCCGGCCGGACACCCTGCCCGCCGCCATGCTGGACGGCGACCCGGCCACCGGCTGGTCCAACAGCTTCGCCAAGGCGGCCACGGCGCTGCTGCCCGCCTTCGGCGGCGCCCGGCCGCAGGACTGGGTGTCGGTGGACTACGGCCGCACCCGTGTCTTCGACCGGGTGGAGCTGTCGTTCACCGTCGACGCCGCGCACAGCCTGCCCGCGTCGGTCGACGCCGAGGTCTGGGACGGCCGGCGGTACGTGCCGGTCACCGGCGCGGCCGTCGACTGGGCCACCGCCTCGGACGCGCCGACGGCCCTCACGTTCGCTCCGGTGCGCGGCACGAAGCTGCGGCTGAGGCTGACCAGCAGCGCACCCGGCACGGCACACGGGGCGGTCCGCATCACCCGGTGGGAGGCGTGACGGCATGAGGGGGTGACGGCGCCGCCGGCTGAGACGTCCGACCCGCGCGCGGACCGTGTGACGCCCCGGGCCCGGCCGATCCGGACGGGTCGGGCCAGGCCCGGGGCGTCTCAGCCGGGCCCTACCGCCTCGAACGTCACCTTCGCGGTGTCCACGGTGCCCGCGCTGCGGCCGGGCGCGCTCTGCCACGACCAGTACAGGTTGGTGTGCGCCACCACCTGCTCCGGCGGCGGCGCGCCGTACTCGGTGAGGTCCTCCGTGGTGTGCGCGTCGCCGACCAGCGTCACGTCGTAGCCCCGGACGAAGGCGCCGTGCAGGGTCGAGCGGATGCACGCGTCCGTCTGCGCCCCCGTGACGACGACCCGGCCCACACCGTGCCGCGCGAGGACCGACTCCAGCTCCGTGTCCTCGAAGGAGTCGAAGTAGGCCTTGTGGACGAGAGGTTCGGACTCCAGGCGGACCAACTCCTCGACGTACCGCCAGTCCTCGCTGCCGCGCACCAGCTGGTCGTCGGAGTGCTGCACCCAGACGACCGGCACGTCCTGCGCGCGGGCCGTGCCGATCAGGGCGGCGATGTTGGCGATCACCTCCTCCCGGCGGGGCGCACCCGCCATCACGCCCCGCTGGACGTCGATGACGAGCAGGGCGGTGCGGGGCCGGTCGGGCAGGGTGGTCATGGCGACCTCCTGTTCGTCGTGGTGCGCGCGGTGAGCCCCGGCGGGCTCCGGCGCACGGGTCCTCGGACGACCCACGGTAGGACGCACCACTGACAACGGGGCCCTGAACGCATCTGCCGCGCATTGCACCGCACCGCCAACTACCGTCACGCGCGCCGCGGTTGTATTCTGCGACCCCGCCTTGGGAGCGCTCCCATGTGATGCCGCCGGATGTCGCGCGGAGCGTCCCGCACTCCACCGAGGAGCCCGGACGTGAAACGACGCAGAACCACCCTGCTGGCCCTCGCGGCCCTGCTGGGCGCGGCGCTCACCGCACTGCCCGTGCAGACCGCAGGCGCCGACGAGGTCGAACAGGTCAGGAACGGCGGCTTCGACGCCACCGCCGCTCCCTGGTGGACCAGCAATGTCACCGCCGGCCTCTCGGAGGGGCGGCTGTGCGCGGACGTGCCGGGGGGCACCGTCAACCGCTGGGACTCCGCCGTCGGCCAGGACGCGATCACCCTGGTGAAGGGATCGTCGTACCGGTTCTCGTTCCGTGCCTCGGGAGTGCCCGCGGGGCACGTGGTAAGGGCGATCGTGGGGCTCGGCGTCTCCCCGTACGACACCTGGTACGAGGCGACGCCCGTGCTGGACGAAGCGGGCGGCGCGTACTCCTACACGTTCACCTCGCCGGTCGACAGCGCTCAGGGCCAGGTCGCCTTCCAGGTCGGCGGCAGCGCCGATCCCTGGCGGTTCTGCCTGGACGACGTCTCGCTGCTGGGCGGGGTGCCGCCGGAGGTGTACGAGCCCGACACCGGTCCCCGGGTGCGCGTGAACCAGGTCGCCTATCTGCCCGCCGGACCCAAGAACGCCACCCTCGTCACCGACGCCGCCGCCAAGCTGCCCTGGCGGCTGAGGAACAGCGCGGGGACGACGGTCGCGCACGGCTGGAGCGTGCCGCGCGGGCTCGACGTCTCCTCCGGGCAGAACGTGCACTCCATCGACTTCGGCTCCTACCGCAAGCGCGGCACGGGCTTCACGCTGGTCGCCGACGGCGAGACCAGCCGCCCCTTCGACATCGGCGCGGCCGCCTACGAGAAGCTGCGTCTGGACGCGGTGAAGTACTACTACACGCAGCGCAGCGGCATCGCGATCCGCGACGATCTGCGGCCCGGTTACGGCAGGGCGGCCGGCCACGTGGGCGTCGCCCCCAACCAGGGCGACACGAACGTCCCCTGCCGGCCCGGCGAGTGCGACTACCGGCTCGACGTCAGCGGCGGCTGGTACGACGCCGGAGACCACGGCAAGTACGTCGTCAACGGCGGCATCGCGACCTGGGAGCTGCTGAGCACCTACGAACGCTCCCTCCACGCCCGTACCGGTCACCCGGCGAAGCTCGGCGACGGCACGCTCGTCCTGCCCGAGAGCGGCAACAAGGTGCCCGACGTCCTCGACGAGGCCCGCTGGGAGCTGGACTTCCTGCTGAAGATGCAGGTGCCGGACGACCGGCCGCTCGCCGGCATGGCCCATCACAAGATCCATGACGCGCAGTGGACCGGCCTGCCGCTGCTGCCCTCCGAGGACCCGCAACAGCGCGAACTGCACCCGCCGACCACCGCGGCGACCCTCAACCTGGCCGCGACGGCCGCGCAGGCGGCCCGCCTGTACCGCCCCTACGACAAGGCCTTCGCCGCGAAGGCGCTGTCGGCGGCGCGCAAGGCCTGGACGGCGGCACTCGCGCACCCCGCCGTGTACGCGGACCCGGCCGACGGCACCGGCGGCGGCGCCTACAACGACGACGACGTGACCGACGAGTTCTACTGGGCGGCGGCCGAGCTCTACCTCACCACCGGGGAGAAGCAGTTCGCCGACCATGTGCAGAGGTCGCCGGCGCACACCGCCGACGTCTTCGTCCCCTACGGCTTCGACTGGTCCCGCACGGCGGCCGCCGGCCGCCTCGACCTCGCGACCGTCCCGAACCGGCTGCCCGGACGCGACAAGGTGCGCCGGTCGGTGGTCCGGGGCGCCGACAAGTACCTCGCGACGCTGGTCTCGCAGCCCTACGGCATGCCCTACGCGCCGGACGGCAACCGCTACGACTGGGGCTCCAGCCACCAGGTCCTCAACAACGCCGTCGTCGTCGCGACCGCCTACGACCTCACCGGAGCCTCGAAGTACCGCGACGCGGCCGTCCAGAGCATGGACTACGTGCTCGGCCGCAACGCGCTGAACATCTCGTACGTCACCGGATACGGTGAGGTCCACTCGCAGCACCAGCACAGCCGCTGGTACGCCCACCAGCTCGACCCGAACCTGCCGGGCCCGCCTGCGGGAACCCTGGCCGGCGGAGCGAACTCGAGCATCCAGGACCCCTACGCGCAGAGCAAACTCCAGGGCTGCGTGGGCCAGTTCTGCTACATCGACGACATCCAGTCCTGGTCCACCAACGAGACCGCGATCAACTGGAACGCGGCCCTGGCCCGGATGGCGTCCTTCGTGGCGGATCAGGGATAGGCCGATTTCGATCGCGAGCGAGCAGGCTCGGACACCCTTCGGTACCGTGCGGTCATCAGTGTGACCTGGTGATATTTACGAGTAAGTACCCGCGCGGTACCGTGAAGGGCATGCCAGCCCTCAACGTGGAATTCAGCGATCGCGAGCTGGAGGACCTGCGGCAGATCGCCAAGGAACGCGGCACGTCGATGAAGGCACTCGTCCGGGAGGCGGCCGCGGCCGACATCGCACGGCACCGGGCGCTCCAGGAAGGCGCGGAGGCCTTCCGCCAGTTCTTCGCGTCCCACGCCGACGAGTTCGCGGCGGCCTTCCCCGACGACGAACCCACCGCCCGGAGCGAGGGGCAGGTCGCCTGACCGATGACGCCCGTCATCCACATCGACGTGCCCTGGCTGCTCCAGCGTCACGAAGAGGTTCTGCCGGAGCAGCCCACCATCAACGACTTCTCCGCGCTGGTCGCCGCCGTCGCGCGGCACCGCGTCGACCCGCCCAGGCTCGGCGTGGACTCCGACCCGGCCTGGCGGGCCGCGGCGCTGCTGCACACGCTCACCCTGCTCAAGCCGCTGCCCTCGGCCAACGCCCGCTTCGCGTGCGCCACGGCGGTGGCGTACATGTTCACCAGCGGAGCCGGCATCGACCCGCCGTACGGCGCGCTCGTGGACCTCGCCCGGGACCTGCTCGACGGCAAGACCGACGTCTACGGGGCGGCCGACCGGTTGCGGTCCTGGCAGATATAGGCGCCGGAAGGGTCTCGGGCCGCCGGCCGAGGGCGGGAGGAACAAGGCCGGCGGCCGTTTCGCGCAGGAGAGCCGCCGTCCTGCGCGGGGCCTCCGAGGAAGTGGCCGGTTCCAGCCAACTACGCGGCCCGGCGTCCGGGGAGCGTGCGCGGACCTCCGCCGCGTGCGCGTGTTTCACACGGGGCGCAAGTAAGGATTCCGGCCGGAATGCCGACGGCCGATGAAAAGGCGCGACGTGCGGCGGGAGTTGATTGCGCTTATCGACATTCCATCAATAGGCGAAGCTTCGACTCCCGTCTTGTTGCCCGCGACTCAGTTGTGCAAAGGTGAACCACCCGTGCGGGGGGTCATGGCCGGGTCCCCTGCGTTCGTCGGCGGAGGCGAATTCGCGCTCCCTGCCGCACCGAACAGGTACGTACCAAAGGAACTCGCTCAGTGCCCACCGCTCAGCCTCCTCTTCCGCCCTACCCCCCGCCGGGCGGAGGCCCCGGAGAATCCGACGAGTCCCTCGCCGCCGGGATACGCGGCGGCGCGGACAGTGAGGTCGCCCAGTCCACCGCCCTGCTGATCGCCCGGCACTGGCGGCCGGTGCACGAGTACGCGGTCATCTGCCTCGCCACTTCCGGAAGCGCCGCGTCCATGCTGACCGCGGCCGTCTTCCACCAGGCCTTCGACCGGCTCAAGCTGGGCGAGCCGGGCACCGCGCTGCGCCCCCGGCTGCTGGTGAGCGTGCGGGACACGGCCCGGCTGTGGTCCGCCGACGAGGGCCTGTCCGGCGTCCTGCCGGTGCTGCGCAAGCCGGCCGGGGCCCGCGGGATGCGGACCGCGAAGTCCCTGGTCCCGGACAACCGGGTGCTGGCGGAGCGCTCGTTCCAGGGTCTTCCCGCGGTCGCCCGCTGCGTCCTGTGGCACGTCGAGGTCGAGGCCGAACAGGTCACCGTCGCCGCCGCTCTGCTCGGCATGGACACGGACACCGTGTCGGCCGTTCTCGAAGAGGCCCGGGACAAGCTCCGCGAGGGCGTCGTGCGTGCCCACCGGGACCTCGCGCCGAGCAAGGACTGCCGCTTCTACAACCGGCTCCTCGACGTCCCCATCCGGCGTGGCGGCGACCTCCTGCCGGACGTGCGGCAGCACCTGGACGAGTGCCGCTACTGCCGTTCCGCCGCCGAACAGCTCGGCCACTTCGAGGGCGGCCTCGGCGTGCTGCTCGCCGAGGCCGTGCTCGGCTGGGGCGCCCGCCGCTACCACGACACCCGTCCCGGCCGCGCCAAGCAGCAGACCGTACGCCTCAAGGGCTCGGCACGGCACCGTGGCGGCGGCGGCGGCTCGCGCGGACGGCGCGGCAACCTGCTCTCCCGCATTCCCTCGCCGCGCCGACGGTCGACCGGGTCGTCGATGTCGCCGCGCGCGCTGTTCACCGGCGTCGGCCTGGCCTCGGCCGGACTGCTGACCACCCTGCTCGCCGCCGGCATGTGGTCGGACGACGGCGGCGCCGACCCGGCCGCCTCCACCAGCGGCAGCGTGCCCGGCACCGACTCCCAGGCGGCCTCCGCCTCGCCGACGGCCCCCGGCACCGCCCAACTGCCCACCCCGCCGCGGCAGACCCGGCTGCGCAACGCGGCCGCCGACCTGTGCCTGGACATCCGGGGCGAGGCGAAGGCCGGCGCCTCCGTCGAACTGGACGCCTGCTCGGCCGACGGGACGCAGCAGTGGTCGTACGCCGAGGACGGGCAGCTGCGCAGCGCGGCTCGGTCCGACCTGTGCGTGGACTCGCACGCGGACGCCGGCGTGGTCATCCTGGGCGCCTGCGCGGACGCCACCGACGCCCGTGCCGACGACGTCCGCTACGACCTCACCGTCCAGGGCGAGCTGCTGCCCCGCTGGGACGACGCGCTGGCGCTCACCCCGGCCGGCGAGAACGAGGGCGCCGACCTCGTCGTCAAGGTCCGCGACCACTCCGCGGCCCAGCGCTGGCTGACCGACGTCGCCTCCGCCGCTCCCGGTTCCCTCGAGGTCACCGGCACGGACGCGCCGCCGTCGGCACAGCCGGTCGACCTCGCGGACGGCACGGTCTGAGACCGGGACGTCCGGCTCTGCGCTCCCGGCTCCCGCAAAGGAGCCGGCGTCACCCTTCTTCGTCCTCGGGGGCGTCGGCGGGCTGATCCGCCGTCTCCTCCCGGTCGGGGGTCGCGTCCGGCCCCTGGGCCCGCACGCGCCGGACGTGTTCGAGGGACTCCCGCAGTTCGGTGAGCCAGTCGTCGGTGTGGCGCTGGACCAGGCGGACGCACCAGGCCAGGGCGTCGCTGCGGCTGCGGGCCACGCCGGCGGCGATCAGGGTGTCGAGCACCTGGCGCTCGGGCTGCCGCAGCCGGGTCATCACGGGTGCGGCGACATGGGTGAACAGGGCCCGCTCCCCGTCGCACACCGCACCCCAGGACACCTTCCGCCGGAACCGGTGCTCCGCGTCGCGGGCCACGGCCATCCGGGTCTCGCGGGTGCGTTCGCGGAACTCCTGGATCCGGGCGTCGACGGCCGCCCGGCGTTCGGCGGCCGGGGCGCCCTCGGCCAGCCGCGGGGCGGCGACACGACCCACCACGGTGATCTCCTCGCGATCGGCCGTGACCTCGGTCAGTTCCTCGAAGAGGCCGTCGGGCAGCCGGCCCTCGAACCAGCCTCTCAGCTTCTCGGTCTGCTCTGTCGTAATCATGTAATCACGATTACTCCGCAGGTAGGTGAACACAAGGGGTCGACCAGGAGTCCGCCGAGAGCGGAACGGGGGAGTGCGGCGCGCCCGTGAGGGCGCTGAGCGGAATGTTTCAGGCCGATTAACGAAGCTATGAAAACCGGTCATCGAGTCGATCGAAGGGATCATGTAGCGCTTGTTTTCGGCGTTGGAACGTTCGAATTCCGTGACTTCACGCCACTGTTTCAACACGCAAGGTTACTGAAACCCATGGGGTCGATGTGAGATTCGGCGGCGAACTCGGCAGACTCGCGCTCGCCGCGTTCGGCACCGATCGTCCGGGCCGGCACACCCCCGAATCGAGCGGAAGGATGCACACAATGCGGAACACCGCGCGCTGGGCAGCGACCCTCGGCCTCACGGCCGTCACCGTCTGCGGATCCCTCACCGGACCCGCGCTCGCCGCCCCGGCCGCAGCGCCGACCTCCCTGTACGCCCCGTCGGCACTCGTGCTGACGGTGGGCCACGGAGAGAACGCCGCCACCGTCAACGCGGCCCGGGCCGTCACCCTGAGCTGCGCGCCGACGCCCTCCGGCACTCACCCGGCTCCCGCCCGCGCCTGCGCCGAACTGCGCGCGGCCGGCGGCGACTTCGACGTCCTGGCGGCTCCGGGCGGCGCCATGTGCACCAAGCAGTACGACCCGGTGGTCGTCACCGTCGACGGCGTGTGGCAGGGCAAGCGCGTCACCTTCGAGCGCATGTTCGCCAACGAGTGCGTGAAGAACGCTGCGGACAGCAGCCTCTTCGCGTTCTGAGACCGGGATCGCGTGGTCCCCGTGGACGCCAAGAGAGGCTCGTGACGTGGGGAGTGCGAGCCCCTGACGCGAGGGACCACCGTGATCTCGCACCCGGAGGCCGGACGGGCGGAGTGGGGCCCCCGGCCGGCCTCCGGGCTTGTCGCTGTCATCCCCCGAGGCCGGGTGGCCCGGCCTCGGGGGAGGGCACCGGCCAGGGCGGGGCGGGAACAGGCGGCGCGCGCCCAGGCCTGCGTACAACGTGCCCCACCCGTGCGGACCTTCGCCTGTGGCGGCCGGGCGCCTGCCATGATCGTCATCATGGGGATACGCATCGCACCGGCCGCGGTGGCCGACTTCCACCAGGTCCTGACCGATCACTCCCGTTACTGGGGGGAACGCGACCTTCGGTCGCTGCACCTTCTGGCCCTGGTCCAGGAGTTCGGTTCCACCTGCTTGGTCGCCCGGGCCGAGGACGGAATCCGCGGGTACGTCCTCGGGTTCGTCACTCCGGACGGCACCGGGTACGTGCATCTGATCGCCACGCGGGACGATGCCCGTGGCACCGGTCTCGGCCGTCGCCTGTACACGGCGTTCGCTGAAGCAGCGGAACGACACGGTGCGCGGAGGTTGAAGGCGATCACGTCGGTCGAGAACACCGGCTCGATCGCCTTCCATCGCAGCCTCGGCTTCGACACGAAGATCGTCGACGACTACAACGGTCCCGGCCGGGCCATGGCCGTCTTCCGCCGAGAGCTGCCGCTCAACGTCTCGCGGGCCTGATCCGCCGACGGGCGCCGGTCATCGCTCCCCAGGCCGTCAGACGCGGGACGATCGTGGCTCGTGGCGCGTGGAGATCTGGCGGGCGAGCAATGGCCGCTGCTGGAGCCGTTGTCGCCGAGCGCAGGAAGCTCGGCCGCCCGCTTTCACCGTGTCGCAGGTCCGGGCGGATGCCAGGGAACCGATCACCTGGGACCTCAACGGAGACTCCACGATCGTGCGGCCCGCCGGCACGCCGCCGGTGCGCGTGAATCTCGCGGCCCGCCACGGGGCTACCGCCCCCGTTGCCGTCGTATACGAGTGGCTGTGACGTACCGGTCCGACGACAACTCGAACACCCGTACCCGTCGGCCGCAGGTGGGATTCACGGTCTCACGGACCGGATGCATCCCCAGTTTGGTCATGATCCGTTCGGAAGCGTCGTTGCCCACTTGAGCGATGCTGACGAGCCGCTCCAGCCCTCGTTCCTCGAACCCGAACCGTACGGCGGCCGCAGCGGCCTCGGTGGCCAGGCCCTGCCCCCAGTGGGAACGTCCCAGCCGCCAGCCGACCTCGACCGCCGGCAGCACCTCCGGCAAGAAGCCGGGCACCGAAAGACCGGTGAACCCGGCCAGCTCGCCAGTGGACCGGACCTCCACGGCGAACAGGCCGAAGCCCTGCGACTCCCACTCGCTCTCCCATGCCTGGATTCCGCCGCGAGTCTGCTGCTCGTCGCGGACGCTGCCGTCACGGATCCACCGCATGACCTCGGGGTCGGCGTGGATGGCAGCCATGGGCGCGACGTCTTCCTCGCGCCAGCGACGCAGGACCAAACGGGGAGTCTCCAGCGTGACCATCCTGTCATTCTGGACGACAGGTGGGCCCTCCACCATCCTCACCAGGCACTTTCGGCAACGCTCTAGGGCTGCTTCCGCTCCCGTTCCCGGTGGCTGGTGTCGCACCAGGGGTAGCGGCGGCTGCGCCGGCAGGTGCACAGGGCCACCCGGAAGCGGTCGGAGGCCACTGTGGTGCCGTCCTCCAGTTCCACCTCGACCGGGCCCTCGACGAGCAGCGGGCCCCGGCGCTGGACGCTGATCCGACAGGGCCTTTCAGCAGGGGTGTTCGGCACGGAAGACCACCAGTTCCTCAGGAGATGCGGGCTGTCTCGGATGTGGGGCGTCCGCCGGGCCCACCGATCCCGGGCCCACCGGTCCCGGGCCCGCCCAGCGGGGTCCGCAGGGACGACTCGCCCGAGCGCCAGGCGGTGAGCAGGCGGTCGGCGAGGCGGTCCTCCAGGAACCCGGTGACGTCGAGGCCGAAGACGATGTCCGCGGCCAGATGGGGTTCGTCGGCGAGCAGACCGCCGATCACGTCCTGTCGTACGACCTGCTCGTGGACCGCGTCGGCCTCGACGTGCTCGTCGTAGAAGTGCTCGGCGGCGGGGCCCGCGTCCGTGCGGCGCATCGCCTCCGCGAGCCGTCGGGAGCCGGGCGAGGACGTGATCTCCACCGCCGCGAAGTGGCCCACGAGGGCGCCCCTGAGCGTCCGGTGCAGCCCCAGGAGGGACATCAGGTTGACCGTGGCCAGCGTCTCGGCGCACGCGGCGTCCAGGTAGCGGCCGTAGGACGTGTCCAGACCCAGGTCCGTCATGAGATCCGCGAACAGCTGTGCGTGGACGCGGTCGGGCCGGCCGCCGCCCCACTCGTCGAACTCCACCGCAGCCATCGCCGCCTTCGCCCGCCCCCACAGCCGCGGCAGCACCCAGGCGTGCGGGTCCGCCTCCTTGAGGTGGTACAGGGAGCGCTGCGCCGCGTACTCGCGCACCTGCCACAGCTCGCCCTCGGCGGACAGGAAGTGACTGACGCCGGCGCCCTCGACGGGCTCGACGAGCAGGTCCGCGAGCGCGTCGTCGACGGACGCGTGCACCGGGGTGTCCTCGCGCAGGGCGGTCAGGAACAGGTGCTCCATCGCGGCCCGCACCCGCAGCAGGTCGGGATCCCACTCGCGCTCCGGGGCCACCCCGGCGAACCCGCGGTAGTGCAGCTCGTAGCAGAGGTACAGCGCCAGCTGGAGGTCGTCGCCGTACGGGGACGCGGCGGCGACCGTCTCGGCCGGCGGGAGCGGCCCTGCGTCCGAAAGATACGCGCGGACGGCCGCGGAGACCGGGCCGCGGGCGGTCGGCAGCCGTGGTCCTCGGGGGTCGTGTGCCATGCCGGCCGGGTACCCCGCGCGACTCGGACCACCCACCCGCGTATCGCGCACCCCGCCGGGACACCCACCCGACTGCCCCCGCCGAGCTGCGAAAACCCGGCACCCGGCGCCCCCACCCGAGCATGCTGACGCGCCTCGCGGGCCTCCGGGCTGCCCGGATCAGTCGCCCCGGGATTCCTCCTGGGCGCGTCGGTTGGTGGTGAGGGCGTCAGCGGCCTCTGCCCTGTGCCGGCTCCGCTCCCTCTCCGAGTCGTCGACGCGCTTCTCGGCGTCCTCTATCTCCCGCAGGACCTCCTCCAGCGCGGTCCGGGGGCGGTCGTGACCGGCGTCGGGGTGCTTGTCGTGGTCGGGCACGGTGGGTTCCTTCCGCTGTGCTGTGCTCGATGGCGCTCGCTCGTTGGATGGTAGGCACCGGGTGTGGGCGGGTGTGGGCCGGGGGCGGCGGGGCGCCGGTGGGCCTCCCGGGTCAGACGCCGTGTTGCGCGAGGCGCAGCGGCACGGGCTCGGACGGCGCGTCGTCCTCCTTGTCGGTGAGCCTGGAGACCTCGGCCCACCAGGCCGGGCCGTCCTCCAGGTGGCGCAGCATGACGCCCTCGCGGATCGCCCACGGGCAGACAGTGACCGATCTCAGCCCGGTCAGCTTCATGGCCGTGTGGCCGATCACCGCACCGGCCAGGCTCTGTGCCGCTCTGGGTGCGGAGATGCCGGGCAGCCGGGATCGCTCGGCCGCGGGCAGGGCGGCCAGTGTGTCGATGGCCTCGCCCAGGTCGCGGCGGCGCAGGGTGCGGTCCATGAAGGGGCCGTGCCGCCCGGGCGCGGCCCCGCACAACCGGCCGAGCTGCTGGAAGGTGCGCGAGGTGGCCACCGCGGTGCGCGGGCCCTCCCACCGGATCCGGGCGGCGACGTCCCGCAGCTGGTGGCGGATCCTGCGGCGTGCCGCGCGCAGGAGTTCCGGCGTCGGCGGGTCCACCTCGGCGAAGAAGTCGTGGGTGAGCCGGCCCGCCCCGAGGGGCAGCGAGGCGACGAAGTCCGGCAGCCGGCCCCGGCCGAAGGCCACTTCGAACGAGCCGCCCCCGATGTCCAGCAGGGCGAGCGGCCCGGAGCGCCATCCCATCCAGCGCCGGGCTCCGAGGAAGGTCAGCTCGGCCTCCACCTCTCCGGGCAGCGTGCACAGCGCGACGCCGGTCCGGGCCCGGACCGCGCGCAGCACCTCGCGCCGGTTGGGGGCCGCGCGCACCACGGCGGTCGCGAAGGCCAGCGGGCCGGTCGCACCCCAGCGGTCCGCGGTCCGGGCAGCCGCGGCGACCGCGGCGACGAGCCGCTGCACGGCTTCGTCCGGAATCGGGTCGCCGGGCGCCACCTGCTCGGACAGCCGCAGCCGCCACTTCGCCGTGTGCACCGGCAGCGGGACCCCGCCCGCCGCGTCCGCCACCACCAACCGGACGGTGTTCGACCCGACATCCAGCACGCTGATTCTCATGGACCGCGAGTACCCAGGGGTAAACCTTCACACTCCGCGCACGGCCGCACACGCGGCACGCCCGAGGGGCCGCCGTCCCCTCGGGCGGCGGCCCCTCTCCCCGGTGCGGTGCTCGATCCGAGGACCCGTCACATGTGCACCACCGGGGCCGCGTCCGCGTCCTGCTCGGGCACGCCGCGGCGGAAGAGCAGGAACGCGATCACCGCGCCCGCCGCGAAGAAGCCGGCCGACCACCAGAAGGCGGTGGTGTAGCTCTCGATGGTGGCCTGCGCCCGGACCAGCTGGTTCGTCGGGTCCTTGCCGGCCAGGTAGTCGGTCGCGGCGCTCGCGGCGAGCGTGTTCAGCAGGGCCGTGCCGATCGAACCGCCCACCTGCTGCATGGCGTTGACGGTGGCGGAGGCGACGCCCGCGTCCTCGGCGGCCACCCCGCCGGTGGCCAGCTGCATGGCGGGCGGCATGACCAGGCCCAGACCGAGGCCGATGATCACCAGCTGCGGCAGTACCGCGCTCAGGTAGGCGGAGCCGACGCCGATCCCGGTCAGCCAGGCCATTCCGCCCGCGGCGATCGCGAAGCCCAGCGGGATGACCGTCTTCGGGCCGAGCCGCGGCACCAGGGCCGTCGTGCCGAACTGTGCCGCCACCATGAGCGCCCCGACCATCGGCAGGAACGCCACACCCGTCTTCGTGGGGCTGAAGCCGAGGTTGAGCTGCAGGTAGTAGGTGAGGAAGAGGAAGACGCCGAACATGCCCGCGCCGGAGATCAGCACGGCGGCGAAGGAGGCCGCGCGGTTGCGGTCGAGCAGGATGCGCAGCGGCAGCAGCGGGTGCGCGGCGCGCGTCTGCCACCAGGCGAACGCCGTGAGCAGCACGCCGCCCGCGATCAGGAAGCCCCAGGTCAGCGCCGAGCCCCAGTCGTGCGTCTCGGCGTTGGAGAAGCCGTACACCAGGGAGAACAGGCCTGAGGCGACCAGCACGGTGCCGGGCACGTCCAGCTTGGAGTTCTCGGCGTCGCGGTGGTTGGAGAGCAGGGTCCAGCCGCCCGCGAAGGCGAGGACGGCGATGACGACGTTCACATAGAGCGTCCAGCGCCAGTCGAGCGCGTCGGTCAGGACGCCGCCGAGCAGCAGGCCGACGGCGCCGCCCGCACCGGCGATGGCGCCGTACACGCTGAACGCCTTGGCGCGCTCCTTGGCGTCGGTGAACGTCGTGTTGAGCAGGGAGAGGGCGGCCGGAGCGAGAAGTGCGCCGAAGGCGCCCTGCAGCGCGCGGGCCGTCACCAGCATCTCGAAGTTGGTGGCGGCGCCGCCGAGCGCGGAGACGGCGGCGAAGCCGACGACACCCACCAGGAAGGCCGTCTTGCGGCCGAAGAGGTCGGCGGTCCGGCCCCCGAGCAGCAGCAGGGAGGCGAACGCCAGCGCGTACGCGGTGACGATCCACTGCCGGTTGCCGTCGGAGAACCCCAGGTCGGCCTGGGCGGAGGGCAGGGCGATGTTCACGATGGTGGCGTCCAGCACCACCATCAGCTGGGCCAGTGCGACGACCGCGAGGATCCACCACTTCTTCGCGGATGCCGCGGACTGCTCCGGTCCGGCGCCCGTGCGGGTGCCGCCCGTCAAGGTCTTCGGAGACATGGGGAACCACTCCAGGGACAGGGAAGACAAAGAAGACGTAAACGAAACGGTTTCGTACACGTCGAGGCTAGACCAGTTTCAGCGAAACGGCAAAGTTTCGTTAGTGAGGGGGCTCGGCAGGCCCTACGCCAACTGCCGCCGCACCAGCTCGTGCAGCCGCCCGCCCGTGTCCGCGAGGAGCTGGGCCGGCGGACCCTGCTCGGCGACCTTGCCGTTCTCCATCACGACGACCCGGTCCGCGTCCATCACCGTCGACAGACGGTGCGCGATGACGACTCGCGTGGCGTTGAGCTTGCGGGTGCTCTCGATGACCGTGCGCTGCGTCTCGTTGTCGAGAGCGCTGGTCGCCTCGTCGAAGAACAGGATGCGCGGACGGCGGATCAGCGCCTGGGCGATCATCAGGCGCTGCCGCTGACCGCCCGAGACCGACCCGCTGCCCGAAACGATCGTGTGCAGCCCCATCGGCATGCGCCTGATGTCCTCCGCGAGCCCCGCCATCTCGGCGGCCGCCATCGCCTCCTCGGGCGTGTAGGCCTCCGTCCCGCAGATGACGTCCAGCAGGGAGCCGGTGAACGGCTGCGCGTGCTGGAGCACCACGCCGCACTGCCGCCGCACCGCCGACTGGTCGAGCGCGGCCAGGTCCTGGCCGTCGTACAGCACGCTGCCCGACACGGGCTTGTCGAAGCCGATGAGGAGCCTCAGCAGCGTCGACTTGCCGCAGCCGCTCGGGCCGACGATCGCCACGAACTCGCCCGGCCGCACCTCGAAGGAGACGTCGTCGAGGACGAGCGGACCGTCGTCGGAGTAGCGGAAGGACAGCCGGCGCGCCTCGAGCGCGCCCGTCAGCGGACCCGGCCGGGTGTTCGACGTGCGGACCTCGGGCGTGGCCCGGAGCACCGGCCGGATCTCCTCGAACAGCGGCAGCGCCGCCACCGCCGAGACGAACGCGCCGGTCAGCGACGTCACCGCGGTCAGCAGCATCGTCATCGACGTGTTGAAGGTGAGGAAGTCCGCCGCCGACAGCGCACCCCGGGCCGGACCGGCCAGCAGCATGAACATCAGCAGGGAGCACAACGGCAGGTACACCGCGCCCAGCACCGTGTTGAGGTTCTTGATCCGGCCGAGCCGCTGCTGCAGCTCACGGCTGCGCGCGAACTGCGCCGCCCACGCCGCGTAGGCGTAGTTCTCGGCCGCCGCCACCCGCAGCTTCGGCAGCCCGCGCAGGGTCTGGAACGCCTGGTTGTTGAGCTTGTTGGAGAGCACCACGAGCCGCCGCTGCCAGCGCACCTGCCACAGCCCGAGACCCAGGAACACGGCGGCGATCACGACGAGCATGCCGATCCCCGCCAGTGCCATCGGCACGCTGTACCAGAGCAGCAGGCCCAGGTTCACGGCCCCGACGGTGACCGACTGCGCCACCGACGGACCGAGTCCCGCCAGCAGCCGCCGGATCGCGCTGATGCCCATGGCCGCGCTGGCCAGCTCGCCCGTGGACCGCTCGGCGAAGAACTTGGTCGGCAGCCTGAGCAGCCGGTCCCACACGGCCGGTTGCAGCGTCGCCTCGATCCGGCCCTCCATCCGCAGGATGGTCAGGTTCTGCAGCAGCATGAACGCCGCCGCCACCACGCTGCTGACCATCACCGCCACGCACACCTGCACGATCGGCTCCTGCAGGGCCCTCGGCACGTACTCGCCGAGCACCTTGCCGGTCGCGATCGGCACCAGCGCCCCGATCGCCACCGTCACCAACCCGCTGAGCAGCAGGTTCGTCAGGTCCCTGGCGGAGCCGCGCATGCTGAACCGCAGCAGACCGAGCGGGCCGAGGCTCCGTTCGGGCAGCGGCCGGTAGAACATCACGGCCCGCGGTTCGAACTCCTCCGCGTTGGCCTTCTCGACCGGGGTCTCCCGCCCGGTCGAGGGATGGACGGCGACATAGCCGCCGCGCCGCCACAACAGCGCGACCGGCGCCCCGGACAGGGCGCGATGACCGACCAGCGGTCCCACGTCGTCCCGCCACCAGCGGCCGTCCAGCCGCACGGCCCGGGCGCGGACCCGCGAGGCGAGGGCGACCCGTTCGACCGGGTCCAGCCGGTCGCTGTCGGCGCCCGCCTGCGCCGGCTCGGCCAGGGTGATCCCGGCGGCCCTCGCGACCAGTGCGCAGGCGGCGAAGGTGGCGTCCGCGTCGGCGGACGTGGTGCGCTGTCCCGGCTTCCTGCCGATCGACGCCAGCAGCGTCCGGTCGGCCTGGGCGCGCACCGCCTCACCCGCCTCGATCCCGGCGGCCGTACGCGTCTCGTGGGTGCGCTCCAGCTGTTCGATCCAGCGGTCCAGCGTGGTCAGCAGCCGGTACTGCTGGTCGACCATGGACTGCCACACCGCGGGGTCCATCAGCAGGTCGGCGGCCGCCTCCGCGCCGTACAGCGAGCCGTACTGCACACTGCCCGGCGGGACCTGCATCCAGAACACGTCGTCGTCCGTGACCTCCGCGGCCGCCCGCTCGGTGGCCATCGGCGCCTGGAAGAGGATCGACAGGCCGCGCCCGACGCCGAGGGCGAGCGCGTACTCCAGGGGGCTCGAAGTCGGCGGCACGTACTGGGGGTTGCCGTACTCGTCGTAGGACCAGGTCTGGGTGCTCGCGGGCTGGTACAGCTCGCGCAGCCCGACGCGGTGCACGACGCAGTCGCGCAACGGGCGTGCGACGAGGGTGTGCTGGGGTCCGGCAACCGGGCCCAGCAGCAGCGCGCCCGCCTCCAGCCGGCCCAAGTGGTACCAGTGGCCCTGCTCTTCGGCGTCCACCGCGAACAGGTCCAGCCCGCCCGACGCGACCAGCCACAGCACCTGCGGGCCCTCCAGGTCGAGGCGGCCCAGGCCGGCGCAGTCGATCCGCGTGCCCAGCTGTCCCAGCGCGGCGAGAACGACGTCGCCCTCGTGTACGGCCGTCATCTCAACGCTCCCTGACCAGGGCCGCGTACGAGCCGCCGCGTGCCACCAGTTCCTCGTGCCGCCCGCGCTCCACGACCGTCCCGTGCTGGAGGACGACGATCTCGTCGCTGTCGCGCACCGTGCTGAGCCGGTGGGCGATCACCACGCACGCACAGCCGCGCCGGCGCAGGTTGTCCATCACCGTCTGCTCGGTCTCCGCGTCCAGCGCGCTGGTCACCTCGTCCAGCACGAGGATGCTGGGCCGGCGCACCAACGCCCTTGCGATCTCCAGGCGTTGACGCTGCCCGCCGGAGAAGTTGCGGCCGTCCTGCTCGACCTTGCTGCGGATGCCGCCGGGCCTGCGCATGACGACGTCGTACAGCGCCGCGTCCCGGAGCGCGTCGACGACGGCGTCGTCGGGGATCGACGGGTCCCACAGCGCCACGTTGTCGCGGACCGAACCCTCGAAGAGGAACACCTCCTGGTCGACGAAGGAGACGGAGGAGGCGAGCGCCCCGCGCGGAATGTCCTCCAGACGCTGCCCGTCGATGCGGATCACGCCCTCCCAGGGCGCGTACAGGCCCGAGATCAGCCGCGACACCGTCGACTTGCCGCTGCCGGAGCCCCCGACCAGCGCCACCTGCCGGCCGGGCCCGACGGTCAGGTCGAAGCCGGTCAGCAGCGGCTTGTCCAGCGGGCTGTAGCCGAAGGTGATGTTCTCCAGCTCGACGTGACCCTGCAGCCGGCGCGTGGACTCCGCGCCGGTGCGACGGTCGTACAGCGGGTCGGCGCGGAAGTTCTCCACGTCCTTCAGCCGGGCCACGTCCGCCGCGAAGTCCTGGATCCGGCCCGCGACGCCGTTCAGGCGGGTCAGCGGGGCGGTGAAGCGGGTGACCAGGGCCTGGAAGGCGACCAGCAGGCCCACCGAGATGTGCCCCTCGATCGCCCGCATGCCGCCGATCCACAGGATCAGCGCGCTGTTGAGCGTGGCCAGGGTCGGCGCGACCACGCCGAGCCAGGCGCTCGGCACCCCGAGCCGCTGCTGTTCCTCCAGCGTGGTGGCGTGCTGCCCGGCCCACTTGCGGAAGTAGCCGTCCTCGCCGCCGGTCGCCTTCATCGTCTCGATCAACTGCAGCCCGGTGTAGGCCGTGTTGGTCAGCCGCGCGTTGTCCGCGCGCAGCTTCGCCGTACGCGTCGCGCGCATCCGGATGACGATCCGCATGGCCACGATGTTGAGCAGCGCCACACCGATGCCGACGTAGGTCAGCTGGGGGTCGTAGGTATGGAGGAGGACCGCGTAGAGGACGACCACCACCGCGTCCACGCCCGCCGAGGCGAGGTCGCGGGCCAGCGTCTCGGCGACCGCGTCGTTCGACTGCAGGCGCTGGACGAGGTCGGCCGGACTGCGCTGGGAGAAGAAGGTCACCGGCAGCCGCAGCAGATGGCGCAGGAAGCGGGCGCTGGACAGGGTCGAGGAGATGATGCGGCCGTGGTGCAGGTTGGCCTGCTGGAGCCAGGTCAGCGCGACCGTCAGGGCCACGCAGGTGCCCATCGAGGCGAACAGCACGGTCAGCAGCGAGGTCTGACCGCCGATCAGGAACATGTCGATGTAGGTCCGGCTCAGCGCCGGCACCGCCGCGCCCACCAGGACCAGCAGCAGGCTCGCCAGCACGGCCGCCGGCATCGTGCCCGCGGTGCCGCGCAGCCGGGCCGGCATCGCGCCCAGTACACCCGGCCTGCGTCCGCCCCGCTCGAAGTCCTCGCCCGGTTCCAGGACCAGCACGACGCCTGTGAAGCTGCCGTCGAAGTCCTCCATCGGCACGAACCGCCGGCCCTTGCCGGGGTCGTTGACGAACACGCCCCGGCGGCCGAAGCGCCGGCCGAGACCCTCGTAGACGACGTAGTGGTTGAACTCCCAGAAGAGGATCGCGGGCGACTTCACTCCGGCGAGGGCCGCCAGGTCCATCTGCATGCCCTTGGCCGTGAGTCCGTAACCGCGGGCCGCCTTCAGCAGGTTGCTGGCCCGCGAGCCGTCGCGGGACACACCGCACGCGATGCGCAGCTCCTCCAGCGGGACGTGCCGGCCGTAGTGGCCGAGGACCATGGCCAGGGAGGCCGCCCCGCACTCCACGGCCTCCATCTGGAGAACGGTGGGCGTGCGGACGGTCTTCGTCCGGCTCTTGGGGACCGTGCGCCGCGGCGGCGCGGCCCGGCGGCGGCCGCGGGTCTGCTCGGCAGTGGTCACGGCAGCAGCCAATCGACGGGACGCTGGTCGGCCAGCCGGATCGAGCCCGTGGCCATGGTCATGGAGTCGAGCGCGTACGGCGGTCCCTGCGCCGACGACCACGTGTAGCCGCTCTTCGTCGTGGCGGACCTGTCGAGGCGGACCAGGACCGCCACCGGCCGGCCGTCCTCGGTGAACTGCTCGCCGAGCTGGCTGTCACCGAGGAACGCGGAGATCTGCTGCGCCGACTGGGCCGTGCGGTCCACCGACTTCACATGCCCGCGCAGCACGCCGTACTCCTGGGTCGGCACGGTCTGCACGGTCAGGTCGACGGCCGCGTCGGCGGGGATGGAGGCCGCGTTCTCGGCGGGGACGTACACCGTCGCGTAGAGCGGGTCGTCGGCGTCGGCGACCTTCTCCACGGCGGCGACGTTCGCGCCGGTGGAGATGATCTGCCCGATGGTGGCGGCCAGGGCGGTGATCCGGCCCGCGGCGACCGTGCGCACGACGGTGTCGCCGTCGGCGGTGCGCACCTTCAGCACGGGGGCGCCGGCGGGCAGTCGCCGGCCCTCCTTCGCGAGGACCGCGGTCACCTGGCCCGCGGCCGGGCTCTGCAGGATGTAGCTGCCCTCGCCATGGGTGAGGACGGCGGGCGCGCTCACCGTGGAGGTGACCGAGCCGGTCACCGCCCACACGGACGCGGCCGCGATGACGACCACGGTCATGGACAGCACCAGCCAGCCCTGCGGACGCGCGAAACGCACCGGCAGGTCGAGTTCCTCCGGCGACTGGAGTTTGGCGAGGGCCTGTTGGCGGAACTGCACGGGACGTACCTCGGGAGTTTCAGGACGCCGACGAGTCCCGGAGCCGGTTGACGGCTCCGGGACTCGCGGGGGTCACGAAGGGTGCGATCAGAGACCGGCGACCAGGTTGGTGACCGGGGCCGTGTTCAGGCCGGTGACACCCTCGACCGTGCCGACGGCCGTGTTGACCAGGCCGGAGACCGGGGCAACGCCGTCCACCAGACCGGTGACGGTGCCGACGGCGTTCACGGACAGACCGCCGGAGACGTTGTCCAGCTCGGCGTCGGAGATCTCGACGGTCTCAACCTGGGGGGTGGAGTTCATGGTGGAACTTCCCTTCACATGGATATCTCATAAGGGGGGAGCGGCCCCCTCTGGGGACAGATGACGGCCGCGGCCACGGGGTCCGCGGCTTCCCGTCTCCGGGAGGCCGCGGCGGCCCTGCAGTGCGATGGATCAAAGCAGGTTTACGGCCGACGCATCCAATCAATCACCCGTCTCACCTGGGCACTTGCGTTACAGCAGCGTCAAACCGTGCAGGTGCGCCCACGCCTTGTGGCCGACTTCTTCACACCTCGGCCCACGTTCGCTCGGATGAGCGCCGGGCGCCCTCGCGGCGAATCAGACACTCCTGCCCCAATGACGTGGCGGCCGCCGCCGAGTTGTGCAGAACCCCCGCTCGCGGTGACCCGGTTGAGCATTCGCTGTGCAGATTCTCTGAAGCGGGGATTCCCCTCCGGCTGAGCACGTTTCGTCGCCGTCCGACCACGAACGGTGCTCGCGGGACGGGGCGCCGTCTGCTTGCGGGAAAGGCGTGCCGCGCGCCCGGGGGAAAGGGGCGCGGGGCCTGCGGGAAGGGGTGCGGCGCCTGCGGGAAGGGGTGCGGCGCCTGCGGGAAGGGGTGCGGCGGGAAGCGGGAAAGGGGGTGGCGGGGAGCCGTTCAGCCCAGCAGCGCGTAGACGGTGCTCGCACGGGCGGCCAGTTCCCCCGTCCGCTCGGCCGTCAGGGTGATGTCGGCGAACGCCATGCGGCGGCCCAGCTTCGTCAGCACCGCTCGGATCAGGACATCCGAATCGGTCACCGCGCGCTGGAACGACGTGGACTGCTGCACCGTCGTCATCGGCCCGTACGCCCCACGGGCGGCCGAGACGGCGATCACGACGGCGGTGTCCGCGGCCGCCATCAACGCCTGCCCGCAGAGCCCTCCGCCCTCCCGTGCCAGCGACCCTGACCAGGGAAGACGCAGAAGCGCGTGATCCGGGCCGAGGTCCAGCACGGACAGCCCCAGATCGAGTACCCAGGGCGCGAAGTTGTCGGAAAGGATCTTGTCGGCTTCGGCGGTCGTCATCGTCATATGGGCGATTGTTCCCCGGGTCGCCCGGTAGGACGCGGGTCATGGCCGATTCAGCGTTGAGCAAAGGAAGTTGGCAAACGCGATTGAACGCGTCGCGCGCCGGCTGCGTACCCAAGGCCAACCAGGCGCCGCTGTACGGAGCTGCCGACCCCGGCAGCCAGACCCCGTCCCCCCAGGAGGTCGAGTTTTTTGAGTCACAAGCGAGTTACGAAGCGCAAGGCCATCTTCGCCGCAGGCGGTGTGGCCGCGCTCGGAGCGGCGGCCATCCTTCTTCCCCAGGCCAACGCCTCCCAGGACGGCGGCTCCGACAAGGCCGCCTCGGTGAAGACCCTGAAGGCGGGCGACGCGTCGGAGCTCGCCTCGCAGCTGGAGCGCCTGCTCGGTGACGCCTTCGCCGGTTCGTACTACGACACCGCCGGCCAGCAGCTCGTCGTCAACGTCGTCAACGTCTCCGGCGACAAGAACAACGTCGTCGCACAGGCGGAGAAGGCGGGCGCCAAGGTCCGCGAGGTCGAGAACAGCACGGCCGAGCTGGAGGCCGCGGCGAAGACCCTGAAGACGAAGGCGACCATCCCGGGCACCGCCTGGGCCGTCAACCCCAGGACGAACCAGATCCTGGTCACGGCCGACTCCACGGTCACCGGCGGCAAGTGGGACCAGCTGGAGTCGACGGTCAAGACCCTCGGCACGGGCATGGCCACCATCCAGAAGTCGGCCGGCACCTTCAAGACCTTCGTCGCCGGCGGCGACGCGATATTCGCCGGCGGAGCGCGCTGCTCCCTCGGCTTCAACGTGACCGCGGGCGACGGCTCCCCGGCCTTCCTGACGGCCGGTCACTGCGGGGTCGCGGCCGAGAAGTGGGCCGACTCCGAGGACGGCCAGCCGATCGCCACCGTCGACCAGGCGACCTTCCCCGGGAACGGCGACTTCGCGCTTGTGAAGTACGACGACCCGAACACCCAGGCGCCCAGCGAGGTCAACACCGGTCAGCAGACCGTTGCGATCAGCCAGGCCGCCGAGGCGACGGTCGGCACCCAGGTCTTCCGGATGGGCAGCACGACCGGTCTCAACGACGGCCAGGTGCTCGGCCTCGACGCCACGGTGAACTACCCCGAGGGCACCGTCACGGGCCTCATCCAGACGAACGTCTGCGCGGAGCCCGGCGACAGCGGCGGCTCGCTCTTCACCCAGGACGGCCAGGCGATCGGCCTGACCTCCGGCGGCAGCGGCGACTGCACCGTCGGCGGCGAGACCTTCTTCCAGCCGGTGACCACCGCCCTCGAGGCGGTCGGCGCGACCCTCGGTGACGGCGGCGGCATCGGCGCCGGTGACGCGGTCGGCGGCGATGAGGCCGGTGCGGGCGACCAGGCAGGCGGCCAGGAGGCCGGTGCCGGTGACCAGGCCGGCGGCGAGGAAGCGGGCGCGGGCGACCAGGCCGGCGGCGAGGAAGCGGGCGCCGGTGACCAGGCCGGTGCGGGCGAGCAGGCCGGTGGCGAGGAGGCCGGCGCGGGTGACCAGGCCGGTGGCGAGGAGGCCGGCGCGGGCGACGGCGCGGCCAACGGCCACGGCAACGAGGACCAGTCGGGCCTCGAGGACGGCTCCGGGGTGACCGAGACCCACTGATCGCCTCCCGGCGATCGTCCACCGAACCGACGCACGCTCGAACGGTCCGGCCCTCCGGCGGGAGGGCCGGACCGTCGTGCTTCCCGCCGACGCCGACCTCGGCGCCAGTGCCGGAGGCCGGCGCCGGCGCCGGTGGGGTGCCGATCCCGGGCAGGGCCGTCGGGTGACGTTCCGTCAGTCGTCCGCGAGCGGCCGCAGCAACAGCAGCGCGACGTCGTCCATCCGCTCCTCCGCCGCCGCGTAGAGCCTCACCAGCTCGTCGGCCACCTCCTCCAGCGGACGGTCCCCGGCCGCGGCGAGCCGCCGTCCGAGATCCGCGACCGCGTCCTCGATGTCCACGCCCGGCGTCTCGATGAGCCCGTCCGTGTAGAGGGCGAGGACGCAGCCGGCGCGCAGTTCGACCTCCGTCGTCGGATACGTCGCCGAGTCGTCGATGCCCAGCAGCGGGCCGCCCGCGAGGTCCAGGACGCGCACCCGGCCGTCCGGCCGGCGCAGCAGCGGCGGGGGATGCCCCGCCCGGGCCATGACCGCCCGTCCGCGGGCCGGGTCCAGACGCAGGTACAGACAGCTCGCGAGCAGGTCGGAGCCGAGGTCGATCAGCAGCCGGTTGGTGCTGCGCATGACCTCGCCCGGTTCCTGTCCGACCGTCGTGTACGCGCGCACGGCGGTGCGGATCTGCCCCATCAGCCCGGCCGCGGTCACGTTGTGCCCCTGCACGTCCCCGATCACGGCCGCCGGGAGCGGCAGCGAGGGCACCAGGTCGTAGAAGTCGCCGCCGATCTCCATGCCCCGGGTGGCCGGCAGATAGCGGGCGGTCGCCTCCAGGCCCGCCAGCGACGGCAGCGAGGGCGGCAGCAGGGCGGCCTGCAGCCCGTGCGCCAGCTGATGCTTGACGTCGTACAGCAGGGCCCGGTCCAGGGCCTGCGCGATCAGCCCCGCCAGACTGGCCAGGACCGCACGCTCGTGGGTGGAGAACGTGCGCGGTTCGCCGTAGGCCAGCACACAGGCGCCCACCGGGCGGCCCGACGCGATCAACGGCAGGTAGGCCCAGGCGGCGAAGCCGTCCGGCTCGTCGTGCTGGGCCGGATAGAGGCGCTCCAGCTGCTGCCGGGAGTCGAAGAACGCCGGGACGCCGTGGGCGACGACGTGCGCGCCCGGGGCCGGGGCGGTCAGCGCCATGCCCTCGAACCGCTCCACGGTGTGCGGGTCGGGATAGCCGTGGTGGCCGAGCACGTGCAGCCGGCCGGTGCGGGCGCCGAGCAGCGCCAGGGCCCGACTGCCCACGGCCGGGGCGATCTCGTCCGCGACGAGTCCCACCACGTCCTGCACGCTCACCGTCTCGGTGAGCGCCCCGGCCAGGCTCAGCGCCTGCGACATCGACACGAGCCGGGTCGGCGCGTCCCCGGACCGGGGATCGGCCGGCCGCATCTCCGACACGGCCCGGGCCCGGCTGATCCGCACGCTGATCCCGGTGGTGCTCGGATACAGCCGGAACGACAGCCACTGCGACGGCGGTCGCAGCGCCACGAACGAAGTGGCGTCCTGACTGATCAGCGCGGCCCGGTAGCGCTCCTCGTACACGGGGTCGTTCAGCCACGGCACGGTCGCCCACAGCTGGGAGCCGAGCAGCCCGCTCACCGGCACGCCCAGCAGTTCGGACGCGGCGCCGTTGGCGAAGCCCACCCGCCCGCTCAGATCCAGCGAGCACATCCCGTACGGCAGCCGGGCCACCATCCGGGCGGCCTCCAGCGAGCCGAGCGTCTCGGAGACACCGCCCGGCCCCGCGTCCAGCAGATCCGACTCGGCGCTCACCGCGCGGTTCTGCGCCGCGGCCCGCTCCAGCCGCAGGGCCAGCCGCTCGCAGGCCGACGTCAGCTCCCTGCGCTCCCGGTCGGACAGCTCCGCGGGGTGGGAGCCGGGCCAGGTGAGAAAGACCGCGCCGTACACCCGGGACGCGGTCGCCACCGGCAACGCGGCCAGCGCGAACGGGTACGGCAGGACGACGGCGATCCGCGGGTAGCGCCGGGCCATGTCCTCCTGCCCGCCCACCCACACCAGCCGCCGCTCGCGCGCCGCCTCGGCGACCGGGATCGGCGCGCTCAGCCCCACCCGCTCCCAGGGGGCGGCGAAGGACCGCGGCAGCCCCGCCATCACCGCCATCTCCAGCACCGGCTCGTCGGCCGGGCGCAGGTACACCGCGCCGGAGTGCGCGCCGACGGCGTCCATCATCGACGTCAGCGCCAGCGAGAGCAGCGGCCGGCCGACCGGCGCCCATGCGGCAGCCGGCGCCTGGCCGGACGTTTGCTCGGGCACGGCGACCACCTCCTCGCCCGGCGCCGCGCGGGTCAGGCCTCAAATCTGCCCCCTGGCGACGCGACGCGCACGGCGAGCGGCCCGCCCGCCGAATGCCCTCTCGTACCCCGTCGGCTCCTGCCCATGCCCCCTCGGTCGAAGCGCACCGCGGTGTACGACCGCCCCGCGTGCGCCCCCGCGCACCCTGATGGCTGGATCTTCGCGCTCATGAACCGTCCCGAAGGCCGAACAATGGGCACGCGCTCAACACCGAGAAACCTGCGTACGGTGAGTCGAAGGGGCGGCAGTGATCCGGGTACTTCTGGTGCATGACGCGTGTCTGGTCAGATCGGTCCTCGCACAGTGGCTGTCGAGAGAGCCCGACCTGCGGGTGGACGACGTCCCGTGGCGCAGCGCGGCCGGCCGCCTCGGGGCGGTGCGGCCGGACGTGTGCGCCGCGGACCTCGACTGCTCCGACACGTACGGCATCCCGCCCCTGGGCGACCTGCGTCCACGGGGCGTGGGTGCGACGCCTCCGCGGCTGCTCGTGCTCGCCAGCGCGAGCAGGCCCGGCCTGCTGAAACGAGCCCTGGAGGCGGGGGCGCTCGGCTATGTCGACAAGGCGGGCACACCGGAACAGCTGCTGCGCGGCATCCGCAAGGTCGCTCAGGGGGAACGTTTCGTCAACGACTCGCTGGGGTTCGGCTTCCTCAAGGCCTCCGAGATGCCGCTGACCCGCCGTGAACTGAGCGTGTTAACCCTCGCCGCCGAGGGCGCCTCCATCGCGGAGATCGCGGGGAGCCTGCACCTGTCCCACGGGACCGTGCGCAACTACATGGCGGCGATCACCCGCAAGACCGGCGCCCGCAACCGTGTGGACGCCATCCGCATCTCCCAGGGGCAGGGCTGGCTGTGAGCCCGCTCCGGTCTCCCACGACCCGACGAGATCGCGGTACAGGTCCGAGGTCCGCACCACCTCGTCGTGGGTCCCGCACGTCGTGCGCGGCCCGTCCATGACCAGCACCCGGCCGGCGCGCCGGGCCGAGCTGACGCGGTGCGCCACGACGACCAGGGTGCCGCCCGGCCGGGCCGCGAAGGCCCGTTCGGCACGGGCCTCCGCCTCCGGGTCCAGGTGGCAGGTCGCCTCGTCGAGGAGCACGAGCGGCGCGTGCGACAGGTACGCGCGCGTGAGGGCGATCAGCTGGCGCTCACCCGCCGACAGCGCCGCCGGATCCACCGCCGCCCCCGGCCCGCCCAGCGCGTCGACCAGGGGGGCCAGTCCCACGGCCGCGGCTGCGGCCAGCAGCTCCTCCTCGGGCACGGGGTCCGGCCGCAGGTGCGTGAGGTTCTCGCCGAGGGTGCCGCTGAAGACGTACGCCTCCTGCGGGATGAGCACGCGCAGAGCGGCGGCGTCGCCGCCCGGCACCGGACGGCCGTGGATCCGTATCCGCCCGCGCGCCGGTTCCAGCAGACCGGCGACCAGCCCGGTCAGCGTGGACTTCCCGACCCCGCTCGGGCCCACGACGGCCAGGTGCGCCCCGGCGGGCAAGGTGAGCGTGAGGTCGTCGACGACGGGCGCGGAGGCGGGGCCGTAGGCGAAGGTGAGCGAGGTCAGGGAGAGCGCGGGGGACACGGCGCGGGACGGGGCGGAGCGGTGCGGCGCGGAGCAGTGCGGGACGGCCTCCGCGTCCCGCGGTTCCCGCGGCTCCGCGTCCGCCGGTACCGGTGTCGGGGTCGGATCGCGATGACGGGGGACGGTCCGGTCCGGGCCGTCGGGCGGGCGGGGCCCGGGCCCGCCGGGCGGGGCCAGCCGGCGCAGGACGACCGTCAGGCGGGAGCCGCTCGTGCCCAGCCCGTGGATGAGGCTGGTCAGAGCCGGGAGCAGGGACTGGGTGACATAGGCGAGGGCGCCGACCAGCGCGCCGGGGGTGACCCCGTGCGCCAGGAGCCAGGGCGCGCCCGCGAGCAGCAGCACCAGCGGCAGGTGGCCGCCCAGGGCGAGGCACGCCACCCGGGCCACGCCCCAGCGGGCCAGGGCGCGCGCCGCCCGCAGCTCGGCTTCGACGAGGACGCCGGTGTCCGCAGCGATCCGTTCCTCCGCGCCGGCCGCCGTGACGTCGCGCAGCCCGGGACAGACGGCGCCCAGGTTCGCCGCCAGCGCCTCGTCGGCGGCGAGGAACGCCTCCTGCCGTCCGGCCAGCGGACGCAGCGTCAGCGCGAACAGGGCCACCGCCGCGGCGAGCGGAGGCGCGACCACCACGAGGAGCGGCGGGGCGAGCGAGCACAGGCCGGCAAGCGCGCCGGCGGACGTGAACACGAACGAGCGCGAGACCATCACCAGGCCCGCGAAGGTGTCCCGGGCGATCTCCACCTGCTGGGTGAGCCCGGACAGCGCCCCGCCGTCCGCCTCGCGCACCCCCCGCTCCACCACCCGTACGACCAGCCGGTCGCGCAGCGGTTCGACCAGCTCGGCCACCGCCCCGTACACCCGCCCGGTGCCGTAGGCGCCCAGGAGCACCCCGAGCGCGGCCGGCGCGAGCCAGGCGAGTCCCACCGCGGCCCGCCCGGCGAGGAAACCGTCGTCCAGCGCCCGTGCCAGGGCGTACCCGAGCAGGAAGGTCTGCCCGGACTCCAGCACCGACCAGCCCGTCAACCGCGCCAGAGCCCGGCGGTGGTCCTTCAGAAGGCGAAGCCCGCGGGCTCGCAGTCCCGGGGCTCGAGGTCCCCGGGCCCGAAGCCCGCCCGTGCCGTCGGTGCCATCGGTGCGGCTCATGCCCGTGCCTCGCCGTCCGCCCCCGCGCCGAACACCGCGCGGTATCCCGCGTCCCGCCACAGCTCGCGGTGCGTCCCCACCGCGCGCACGCGCCCCCCGTCCAGCCAGGCCACGGCGTCGGCGCGGGCGGCCGTGGCGGCGCGGTGGGCGACCACCAGGCGGGTGGCCGTCGTCGCGCTGCCGAACACGGAGTCGGTGACCTGCCGCTCGGTGATCGTGTCGAGGCTGGAGAGGGCGTCGTCGAGGATGAGCAGACGGCCGCCGTGGGCGAACGCGCGGGCCAGGCCCAGACGTTGGGCCTCGCCGCCGGAGTGCGGGGCTTCGGCGCACGCGGTGGCGTAGCCCTGCGGCAGACGGCGGACGAAGTCGTCCGCGCGGGCGGTGCGGGCAGCCTCCCGGACCCGGGCGGGGGAGGGGGCGCGGGCGGGGGGACCGAGCGCGATCGTGGCCTCGATGGTCGCTCCCAGCAGGGCGGGGCGGTCGAAGGCCTGGGCGATCGCGGCGCGCAGTTCGGACCGGGGGAGCGCGGTCAGCGGGACGTCGTCCAGCAGCACCTCCCCGGCGTCCGGGTCGGCGAGCCGACCGGCCAGCGCGGCCAGCAGCGACTTTCCGGCGCCCGAGCGGCCCACCAGGGCGAGCGTCGTCCCGCCCGGAACGACCAGGTCGACGTCGTCCAGCACGGTGCGGTCGCCGCGCCGGGCGGTGACCCCGCGCAGCTCCAGACGGCCCGGGCCCTCCGGCGGCAGCCGCCGGTCGCCGTGGGCGGGAGCCGGTTCGCCCAGGACCTCGCCCAGGCGGGCGGCCGCGGTCCGGGACCGGACCAGACCGGAGAGCTGCCCGACCAGCACGCCGACGCCGGTGGCGAGGACCGCGTAACGGGAGGCGGCGAGGACGCCGCCCGGCGACAGCCGGTGCCCGGTGAGCAGCAGACCGGCGACGGCGACGACCCCGAGGTGCAGCAGCGGCGCCACGGCGACCGCCTGCGCGGCGGCCCGGCCCTGGACCCGCCACATGCGCAGACCGGCCCGGGACAGCTCGGGCAGCGGACGCAGAATGCGGGCCGTGTCGCGGTCCGCCGTACCGGCGGCGCGGATCGTGCGGGCTCCGGCGACCGCCTCCGCGAGCGCGGCCGCGATCCGCCCCTGCGCCCGCTGGTAGTCCGTCACGCAGGCCGAGGTGTCGCGGGCGAGGGTGCGCAGCAGGAGCGTCAGGACCGGCGCCCCGGCCAGGAAGACGGCCGCGAGCCACGGGTCGACGAGGGCGAGCGCCACCACCGCGCCGACGGGGCCGGCGAGCGCGGCCAGCAGCGCGGCGCGGGCGCCGGGCGCGGTGCCGGCCTGGGCGGCGTTGCCGACGACGCGCGCGACGAGGTCCCCGGCGCCGAAGCGGTCGGCGGCGCGCGGACCCACGGCCAGGACGTGGCCGGTGACGCGGCGGCGCAGGAAGGCGGTCGTCCGGGCGTCCAGGGTGCCGGCGAGCACGGTCTCGCACGCGTCCAGCAGGGTCAGCAGCAGGACGAGGGCGGCGCAGTACAGCACCCAGCGGGTCGCGGGGCCGTGGGCGACCAGAAGGTCGAGGGTCCGGCCGAGGGCGGCGGGCAGCAGCAGCGCGGCGCCGGTCGTCCCCGTGCTCACCAGGCACAGGGCCGCACAGCGTCCGGAGCTGTGCCGGGTGGCCGCGGCCAGCAGCTCACCGGTCGTCCGGTCCATCGGCATCCGCTCCCGCACGTGCGTCGAGGTTCCCGGGGAGGCCGGACCCGGGCGGCCCCCTCCGTGAGGAGCGGACCGCCCGGGGCCATCAGCGCTGCGCGCGGGTCACAGACAGAGCAGGACGCTCGCCGCGCTGATGCAGGACAGCAGGCTGACGGTGCTGTTGCCGCCGCCCCCGGTGTGCTCGTCGGATTCCATCGTCTGCAGGTCGAGCAGGGCCATGGTGTGTCCTTTCGTCGGTTGGATACGTCGTCCCGTGGGGACGGGTTGCGTCACGACTCCGCCGGTGGCCGGGGAGCCGCGTCATCGGGCCGCCGGTGCGGCGGCGGGAGGAACGGCAGCTGGGCGCGGACGCCCACGCCGTCCGGGTCGAGGGCGGCGGCCAGGGCGAGCAGACAGCCCGCGGTCCCGGTGCCGAGGTCCATGGACAGCCGCATCATCTGGTGTCCGGGGAAGGCCAGTTGGCCCTGGTAGGGCATCGCGAACCAGCCCAGCGCGTCGATCTGTTCGTCGAGCCGTGCCCGCGTCGCTCCGGGGGCGGTGGTGCGGGCCAGGTGCAGGATCATCCCGGCGCGGCCCTGGAAGAGGCCGGGCTGTGCGTAGAAGCGGGAGGTGGCGGCGGTCAGGACGCCGGCCCGGGCCCGCTCGAAGTCGCCGTCGGGGTCCGGGAGACGGTCCAGGCAGTCGTCGAGCACCATCCCGACCCCTACGCTGCCGTCCCCGAGGTAGGGCAGCGTCCGCCATCCCTCGTCGACCTCCAGCGAGCCGCCCGCACGTTCCACGCAGGCCGCCAGGTCCCGGCGCAGTGCGACGTCCGCAGCCGCCAGCAGCGTGCGGTCGCCGCTGTCCTCGTACTGCCTGAGCAGGAACAGGGCCGGGCCGCTCGCCCCCCGCAGCAGGCCGGCCCGCCGCCGGGGCGCGTCCGGCAGGGGTTCGGCGAGACGTCGTACGAGGACGGCGGCGGCCTCGGCGGCCCGTTCGCGCAGCTCCGGCTCTCCGGTCCGGCGGGCCAGGTCGCCGAGGACGAGCCCCAGACCGGCCAGGCCGCCGTGCAGGTCCGAGGACAGGTTCTGCCACCGCTCGCGCAGGATGCCGTCGACCAGGTCCAGCGCGCGCTGCCGGTGTCCCAGCAGTTCCAGGACGTGGGCGACGCCCGCCAGGCCGTCGTACAGCCCGAGCGGGGTGCCCGCCGGGGCCGGGGCCGTGCGGTCGAGGAGCCAGCGTTCGCCCTCGTCGTAGCGTTCGGCGCCGGTGGCGGCGAGCGCGTACAGCACGCCGGCGGCGCCGTGCGCCAGGCCGAGTCCGCCGCCGTCGGAGAACTGGGCGACGTCCCCGGGGAAGAGCCGGTCGTCGCGCTCCGGGGTCGCCGAGGCGAGGATCGCCTTGACCATCGAGTCACGGCTGTGCGGCCAGTCGCCGGGCTCCACCCGGAAGGCCGGCGCGGACGGGAGACGCGCGGGCCGGGCCGGCGCCGCGGACCCGGCGCCGTCCGCCTCAGGCGCGCTGCCGGAGACGACGCGGGTGATCTCCTCGACGGCCGCGTCCAGGAACTCCCGCGGCACGTCCGGGAACTGCTCGGCGATCACCTCGGCCAGATGGGCCGCCTTGGCCCGGTCGACCACGAACAGCGTGGTGACGGGCAGGAACAGGGCGAGCCGTAAGCACGCCAGTGCGTACCGGTCGACGTCCGTGCCCCGGCGGTCGGGCGGCGCGAAGAAGCCCGGGTGCGCCACGACCTGGCGGCCGTTCTCCTCGACCGGGGCGGCCGCCTCGAAGTCGATCAGATGCACCGACTCCTCGTCGGGCGCGACCATGATGTTGAAGACGTGCAGGTCGTTGAAGACGATCCCGCGCGCGTGCACCTTCTCCACCGCCCGCTCCACGGCAGCGTGGACGCGTACCGCCCACGCCGTGTACGCGGCGACGGCCGCCGGATCGGGGTCCGGGCACAGCAGCGGGTGCCGTTCGGCGAAGAAGGAGTTCAGCGGACGTCCCGGGACGAGGTCCATCACCAGGAAGCGGTGGTCGCCGAGCAGGAACCAGTCGCGGACCTCGGGCACCACCCCGGTTCCCGCCACCGCCTCCAGCGCCCGCTTCTCCCGCTCCAGCCGGGCGATCGCGTCCGCCCCGTCCGACGCCAGCCCGGCGTGCGGCCGGCCCTCCTTCAGCACCACCTTGCACCCGTCGCGGGTGTCGGTGCCCGCGTACACCCCGCCGCCGTTGGAGAAGTGCAGCGCCTTCTCGATGCGGTACGGCAGCTCGCCCACCGTGGTGGTGTTGCGGGCCGCGAGGTGTGGCTCCAGGAACGCCGGCAGGGTCACCCACGGCGGCACCTGGAAGGACGGCGCCCGACGGTCGGGCACCAGCTCTCCGGCGCCGTCGCGCACCGCCGGCACGAGCGAGCCCCGGTCGTCGACGACGAACATGCGCGCGAAGGCGCCGTAGCGGACGTAGAGCGGGCCGTCGTGCCAGCGCAGGTCGGTGAGGATGTACGGGCCCTCGAAGCCCTCCAGCAGGGCGCCCAGCTCCCGCAGGACCGTGTGCAGCTGCTCCTCGTCCGCCGGGTAGACGGTGACGAACTTGCCGCTCGTGTCGCGGCCCGCGTACTTGGTGTTGCGCAGGTGCAGCAGGTGCGGGCCGGGGACGAACTTGAAGGGGACGCGGCGCGCGACGCAGTAGTCCCACACGATCGCGGCGATCCGGTCCGCGTTCGCCCGGGTGGCCGAGGCGTGGATCTTCCAGCCCTGGGCCGGACCCGCGGCCGGTGAGCCGTCGGCGGCCGGCGGCGTCATCGTCAGCCAGTCGCCGATCCGCGCCGACGTCCAGCCCTCGGGGACCGGCCGGCGCGCCGTGTCGAACACCGGCGCGGTCCCGGACCCGCCGGTGTTCAGCCGGTCGGGCGTCTCGTAGAAGTGCGTGTCCGCCAGCGCGTACACCTCGTACCGCTTGTCCATGCGTCCCCCTCCGTGGGCCCGACGAAAGCCTCGCAAGCCGGGAAGGGGGCCGACAGTCCCGCCTGTCACGAGACCACCGTGCGGAACGCATGCGTCAAGACATGTTCGGTTCGTTTCGAGCACGCCCCGCGCGGCACCCTGTTCCGGCCTCCCTGAAACGGCCTCAGGGGCTGCGCGCGGACCCCGATGGCGCTCTAATTGCGGACGTGGTCAGTGAGGGTGCCGCGGAGCGCAGAACGGGGCCTTCGCGTGCCGAAATCGCCCTCAAGACGATCACCGCCGGTCCCGTCTCGCCCGAGCGGGTGCGCCGCACCCTGGAACAGGCCCTGGTGTTCGCCGGCGCGGCGCTCGCCGCCGTCTACACGACGGACGAGGACGGCGACCTGCTCCGGCTGGCCCAGTCGGCCGGCGTCCCGCGCACCCTGTACGGGCTGCTCGAGAGCTACCCGCTGGACGGCCGCTCGCCCGCCGCGGACGCCCACCGCACCGGCCGGCCGGTGTGGCTCGGCCCGGCGGAGCTCGCCGCCTGCCCGGAGGCGCGGCGGATGCCCGCCCGGGACGTCCATCTGGCCGCCCTGCCCGTGCGCGGCGGTGGCTGTCTGCTCGCCCTCGGCGAGCGGCCCGGCGGCTTCGACGCCGACGACCGCGCCTGCCTGGAACTCGTCGCCGAGGCCGTCGCCTTTCCGGCCCCCGCCGCCCCTGTCGAGGGCGAGGCACTGCGCGCGGGCGACTTCAGCCTGGCCATGGACACCGGCCGGGTCGACGTCGGCGACGAGATCCTGGAGCTGTTCCGGATGGCCCGCGCCGACTTCGACGGCCGGGTGGAGACCCTCCTCGGGCGCGCCGTCCCGGAGGACCTGCCCTCGCTGATGTCCGTCGTCGAGGCCGACCACATGTCGATCGGCGAGCGCGAACTGGAGTTCCGCGTGCTCCAGCCCTCCGGGCCGCCGAAGTGGCTCAGGCTGCGCGGCCGGCTGCTGCCCGGCGGCGACGGCCGCCCGGCGCGGCTGGTCGGCACCGTCGCCGACGCCTCCACCCTGCGGGACGAGGTCACCGACGTGGCCCGCGTCCAGCGGCTGGCCGCCGCGCTCGCCACCGCGGGGACCGTCCGCGACGTCAGCCAGGCCGTCGTCGCCGCCCTGCGCAAGCCGCTGCGGGCCGACCGGATCGCGCTCGCCGAACTGGAGAACGAGCGGCTCGTCGTCACCGTCCTCGACCCGCCCGAACCCGAGTTCTGGCCGCAGCTGTGGCAGCTGGAATGGCGCTCCGAGTGGCCCGACGCGCCCGTGCGGACCATGCCCACCCTCGCGGCCGCCCTGCGGGAGGGCCGCGCCCGGATCTGGCCCGCCGGCACCCCCCTGGAACCGGCCCTCGCCGAGGTGGGCCCGGGCGGCCTCGCCGTCCTGCCGCTGTCCGCCGGGGGCCGTATGGCCGGCGCCTGCCTGATCGGGTGGGACGAGCCCCACCACTTCGGACCCGACGAGCGCGCCCTGCTCACCGCCTCCGCCGGCCTCGCGGGCGAGGCCCTGACCCGGGCCCACGCCTTCGACGCCGAGCACGAACTCGTCGGCATGCTCCAGCGCCAGCTGCTTCCGCGCCGGCTGCCCGTGCTTCCGGGCGGGGTCGCCGTCGCGCGCTATCTGCCCGCCACCGCGGGCCTCGAGCTCGGCGGTGACTGGTACGACGTCATTCCGCTGCCCGACCACCACGTTGCCCTCGTCATCGGCGACGTCCAGGGACACAGCGCGGCCGCCGCCACCCTGATGGGGCAGATGCGCACGGCGCTGCGCGCCTACGCGGCCGAGGGCCACCCGCCGGACGTGGTCGTGGCGCACGCCAACCGGCTCCTGCTGGAACTGGAGACCGACCTCTTCGTCACCTGCTGCTACGTCGACGTCGGCATGGAGGACGGCACCGCCTGGTGCGTCCGGGCCGGCCACCCGCCGCCCGTGCTGCGCCACGCGGACGGCTCCGCCGACATCGTCGAGACCGACGGGGGACCGCCCCTCGGCGTCCTGGCACGGGCCGAGTTCCCGATGACCCCGCTGCGGCTGTCGCCCGGCGCCGTCCTCGCCCTGACCACGGACGGCCTCGTGGAGTCCGCCGACCTGGACATCGACACCGGCCTGCAACGGCTCGCCCACGGTCTGTCCGTCTCCGACCCCGCCCACCTCGGCCTCGTCGCCGACGCGCTGCTCGGCGGCGCCCACCGCGGCGACGACGTCGCGCTGCTCCTCATGCGCTACGACGGCATGGCCGTCAAACCCCTGCGCGAGGGCTGGACGGTGTGGCGCGTGCCCGAGGCCGCCCGGCACGCCCGCCGCTTCACCCGGCGCACCCTGCGCGCCTGGGGCGTCACCGACGCCGGGATGGACGCCGCCCTGCTCGTCGTCTCCGAGCTGGTCACCAACGCCCTGGTGCACACCGGCGGCCCGGTCCGCCTCGACCTCACCCTGATCGACCGCCGGCTGCGCGTCGCCGTGACCGACGCCTCGGCCCGCACCCCCGTCAAGCCGACGAACCTGGGCTGGGAGGCCACCGGCGGGCGCGGCATCCTCCTGGTCGAGGCCATGTCCGACGCGTGGGGGACCGTGCCGGTCAGCGGCGGCAAGCAGGTGTGGAGCGACCTGGTGCTGCCGGGCTGAGCCGCCGGGCCGCGAGGTGTCCGGGGGCGCGGGCAGGGTACCCGCCGTCCATGGACACCTTCGCCTCCGCCTACCTCGCGGCATCCGGAAAGTCCGTGCTGGCCGCCGTCGCCTTCATCGTCGTCGGGATCGTGCTCGTGGGCGGCCTGATCTGGGCCTTCCGGCTCGGCATCAAGGTCCGCAGCCGGGAGCCCGCGCCGCCGAAGCCGCACGAACAGCCACGCATGCCCGCGTCCGGCCGGGCTCACGAGAGCCGGACACGCGAACCGAACGAGATGCCGCGGGCGACGGACGACAGCGAACGTCTCACGCCCCACGAGCTGCGGCCCACCGGCGGCCGGGACAGCGCCGACCAGCAGCGTCCCCGCTGGGAGCAGGGCTCCGGCGGCTCGTTCGGCAGCGGCGGCCCGGGTTCCGGCTGAGCCGCCCCCACGCTCTGCCGCCGGCAGGGCGCAGAAGGAAACAGAAGGGTGTTGAACCGTCGTGACCGCGCAGACCGAGGAGAAACCCGCGACCCGCCGACCCGAGACGGGATGGGCCAGAGCCCGCCGTCTGCGCCGGGCCCCGGCGGCGCCGCGCACCTGCCTGCCGGCGGTGGCGGCGCCCGGGAAGCGGTCCGGCCCGGACTGGAACATCGTCAGGGGCGAGGACTGACCGGCGTCCGACGAACGGGCGAACGGGCGAGCGCGGGCCGACGACGAACGGGCGAGCGCGGGCCGACGACAGGGACCGGGCCGGAGACCTCCGGCCCGGTCCCCGCGCGTTCCACCGCTCACCGCGGACCGGTGCCGGATGAGCGCGGTCCGGTGAGCGCGCCCCGGCGCCCCCGGGACTGCGGCCCGGCGGAGGCGCCGCCCACCGGTTGGTCGCGCGGGAGCGCGGCGTGGCTCTCGGCCGCCGGCGCCGGCGCGACTTCACGAGCGGCCTCGCCGAGACCGTCGCCCGGTACCGGCGGCACCGCCACCGGTCGGACCCCCCCGAGCGGCAGCGCCGGGCGTCCTAACCCTGAGCCGGCTGCCCGCGCGCCGCCCCGCCGACCACGGCCGGCGGTCCCGGTCGCGCCTACCTCCTTCGTGCCGTGGCCCTGCCGAGCGCCCGGTACAGCGCGCGGCGCACCCTGCGGGCCAGTCGCCGTGCACCGCCCGGCTGGGGTGACGGCACCACGAGAACACCGTCCGGCCCGACGTGCAGGGCGAAGGGCAGCTCGTGGAAGCGCGCCCCCTCCGTGCCGGGGGTCAGGCACACCGTCGTCAGCCAGGTCCGCCCCGTCAGGTCGCCGGCCGGCAGGACGGCCGTCAGCCGCCCGCCCGGCGAGAGCGTCCCGAAGACCTCGCGTGTGCCGCCGTACCTCGTGTCCGTCAGCCGCAGCAGCAGATCGGCGGTCTGCGGCACATGCAGGGGAAGGGTCACGTGGAGCCGGTCCTCGGTGACGGTCACGTCCCCGGCCGACACCCGCCCCAGGCCGAGCCGCTGCGTCGCGTGGCCGACGTCCAGCGCGAGGCTCGCGTACCGGTCCGTCCAGTACGGAAGCACCACGCGGCCCGCGACGACCCCGGCGGGCGGGGCGGGGCGGCCGTGGCGGGGCGCCGGGCCCAGCCGCAGCTCCTTCGTCCAGCCGCCCAGGCGCACGCGCACCCACACGTCCCACAGGCCCTCGCCGGGCGCGCTGCCGCTGACCGCGGTGGCCGGGTCGAGGACGGCGGTGGCCCGCAGGACGAGCCGCACCCCGGCGCCGTCGCTGACCGGCACCGTCTCCCGGACCGCCTCCACGGGCTGGAAGTACTGCGCAGAGCTGGTCCGCTCCCGCAGCAGCAGGTCGGGCGCGGCCCGCTCGAACCGGCTCACCGTGTCCGCGCCCAGCCACCGCACCGCCTCGGCGACGTCCCGCGGCGGCCACTGCGCCGAGCCGGCCGCCGAGGGGAAGCCCATCGGTTCGCCGTCGTGGGTCAGTTCGGCGGTGAAGGCGATCCGCAGCGTGCCGTCCCGCCACGTCACGTCCCGCGGCTCCACGGCGAGCCCGACCCCCGTCTCCCACTGCGCGAGCGCGACGACGTCGTCGTAGCGTCCCTCGGCGGCCAGCGCGGCGACCACCCGCTGGGCCGGCTGCAACGGCGCCGCGACCCCCGGCCCGAACCGCTCGACGACGACCCCGTGGATCTCCGTGAACAGCTCCCTGCGGTACTCCTCCGACAGGCTCAGGAAGCGCCGGCCGCGCAGCCGCTCGACCATCTCCACGCGCAGCCAGCGCCGGAACAGGCTGTCGCGCAGCGGACCCGGGTCGGTGTACCGCTCGACGACGTCGAGGGCCTCCCGGAGGTTCTTGAAGTACCCCGCCGGGTCGAACCGCTGCAGGCTCACGTTCGCGTCGTCGTCCCGCCGGACGTGGTAGTAGCAGACGTAGTCGCCCAGCACGCAGACGTTGCCCGCGCGCAGATAGGCCTCGGTGACGAAGACATGGTCCTCCAGGCGGCGGCGCCCCTCGGGAAAGCGCAGCCCGGTGCGCTCCAGAAACGCCCGGCGGACCATCTTGTGCGGGGTGAGGCTGTCGATGAGCGGCGCGTTCGCGACGGTGGCGTGCGGGCGGTTCGTGCGGAACAGCTCCACCGGCACCGCCCGTCCCTGCCCGGCCATCTTGCCGACGACGACGTCCGCGTCGTTCGCCGTTCCGTAGGCGTACATCCGCTCCAGGGCCTCGTCGCCGAGACGGTCGTCGTCGTCGACGAACATGACGTACTCGCCCCGGGCGGCGTCGATGCCGACGTTGCGGGGCCTGCCCGGCCAGCCGGAGTTCTCCTGGTGGACGACGTGGACCCGGGGGTCCTGCGCGGCGAGCGCGTCGAGCCGGGCCGGGGTGTCGTCGGTGGAGCCGTCGTCGACGAAGATCACCTCGTACTCGTCCGGCGGGAGCGACTGGCCGAGCAGCGAGGCGACGCAGTCCTCGATCCGGGGACCGGTGTTGTACACGGGGACGATGACGCTGACCTTGACCGGCATCGGGCTCCTGGCCCCCTTGCTGAATCGCTCTGCCGCGCGCGGGACGGCGGGTGCGCGTGGCCCGATGCTAACTCCGTCGCCGACGCCGCACCTGTCCTGATTCGTCCCGGTCACGGTTTTCGTATGCTGACGGCGTGCGCCTGCTGCTGATGTCCGACACCCACCTCCCCAAGCGTGCCAAGGCGCTCCCCGCCGCACTGCTGGACGAGCTCGCGCGGGCGGACGTGGTGATCCACGCGGGGGACTGGGTCGACACCGCCACCCTCGACCTGCTGGAGCGCCGCAGCCGCGCGGTCCTCGGCGTGTACGGCAACAACGACGGGCCTGACCTGCGCGCCCGGCTGCCCGAGGTCGCCCGCGCCGAACTCGGCGGAGTGCGGTTCGGCGTCGTCCACGAGACCGGCCCCGCCCAGGGTCGCGAGGCCCGCTGCGCCGCCCGGTTCCCCGACCTCGACGTCCTGGTGTTCGGCCACAGCCACATTCCCTGGGACACCACGGCCCCCGGCGGACTGCGACTGCTCAACCCGGGCTCGCCGACCGACCGCCGTCGTCAGCCGTACTGCACGTACCTGACCGCCTCTGCGGCCGGCGGCCGCCTCACGGACGTCGTCCTGCACCGGCTGCCACCGCGCTGAAACGCCGGTTCACCGGGGTGGAGGTGGGGAGCACGGCGGGCAAAGGGCCGGGCCGCTCCCGGGCAAAGGGCTCGGGGGCGGCCCGGTACTTGCGAGTGTGCGTTGCCTCAACGGACCTCCTTCCTTCGTGAGACGAAGGGCAGAGGACGTGCGTCTCTGTCCGTGTGGGGCGCCTACCCGTCCCTGGGCGTTCCACACACGAAAAATCGATGGACCTTGCCACTGGCACGCGGTGACATGGGAACGTGCTGATCGACGCCACGCTCGTACACCGTCTGCTGAGCGCGCAGTTCCCGCACTGGGCCCGCCTTCCCGTCACCCCCGTGCCGAAGTCCGGCATGGACAACGCCACCTTCCGCCTCGGCGACGAACTGTCCGTACGTCTCCCGCGCCACGCGCACTGGACCGGCCAGGTCGCCCGGGAGCAGCGCTGGCTGCCGCGCCTGGCGCCCCTGCTTCCGCTGCCCGTCCCGGAGCCGGTCGCCCAGGGCGCGCCGGGCGAGGGCTACCCCCATCCGTGGTCGGTGTACCGCTGGCTGGAGGGGGAGACGGCCACCACCGAGGCGGTCGCCGACCCGGTGCGCACCGCGCTCGACCTGGCCGGATTCCTCACCGCCCTGCAGGCCGCCGATCCCGCCGGAGGCCCCGGCCCGCAGCAGAGCAACGCCTTCCGTGGCGTGCCCCTCGGCGACGACCGTGACTCGATCGCCCACGAGGACCGGGTGCGGCCCAAGATCGCGGCGCTGAGGCAGAGCGGCCTGGTCGACGCCGACGCCCTCACACAGGTGTGGGAGGCGGCACTCGCCGCGCCGGCCTGGGACAGGCCGCCCGTGTGGATCCACGGCGACCTCGACGCGGGCAACCTGCTGCTGCGCGAGGGACGGCTCGCCGCGGTCATCGACTTCGGCACCCTGGCCGTGGCCGACCCGGCGGTGGACCTGCAGCTCGCGTGGAAGTTCCTGCCCGCCCGGGCGCGTGCGGTGTTCCGCGAGGCGGTGGGCGCCGACGACGCCACCTGGGCGCGGGCCCGGGGCTGGGCGCTGGCCGGGTCGCTGCCGGTGCCGGAGGACCCGTTCTTCCGCGACCACCCCGCCAGGACCACCGCCGCCCTGCACCACCTGGAACAGGTCGTCGCGGACCACCGGGCGGACGCGGCCTGACCCGGCGGGCCTCAGCGATGCACGGGTCCCGTCGTCGAGGTCAGGGGAGCGCCGCTGCCGCCCCAGCGCAGGGCGACGATCTCGGCGGCCACGGACACGGCCACCTCCTCGGGCGTACGGGCCCCCAGGTCCAGCCCGACCGGTGAGCGCAGCCGGGACAGTTCGCGCTCGGTGAGCCCGGCCTCCACGAGCCGGGCACGGCGTTCGTCGTGCGTACGGCGACTGCCCATCGCCCCGACGTACGCGGCGGGCCGCCGCAGCGCCGCCTCCAGCAGCGGGACGTCGAACTTCGGGTCGTGGGTCAGGACGCAGATCACCGTGCGCGCGTCGGTGTCCGTGCCGCGCAGGTACCGGTGCGGCCACTCCACGACCACCTCGACGCCAGGCGGGAAGCGCTTGGGCGTGGCGAACACCGGGCGGGCGTCGCACACCGTGACCCGGTAGCCGAGGAAGTCCCCGATCCGGGCCACGGCGGCCGCGTAGTCGATGGCGCCGAACACCAGCATGCGCGGCGGCGGCGCGAAGGAGTGCAGGAACACCGGGACGGCGTCCTCCCGGCGCTGACCGCGCGGCCCGTAGTGGCGCATCGCGGTGGCGCCCTGGGCGAGCTCGCCGCGTGCGTCGGCCGTGACGGCCGCGTCCAGCCCGTCGGTGCCCAGGCTGCCGGAGGTCCGGTCCGGCCAGACGGCGAGGGACGCCCCGCGGGGCGCGGGACCGTCGACGACCGTGGCCACGGTCACCGGCTCGCCCGCGGCCACCGACTCCGCCACGGCGCCGAACGTCGGGTCGAGGCCGGGCGAGACGGCACGCACCAGCAACGTGATCTCGCCGCCGCAGGTCAGCCCGACGGCGAACGCGTCCTCGTCGCTGTACCCGAAGGTCTCCAGACGGGCCGCCCCGTCGGCCACGACCTCCTTGGCCAGCTCGAACACCGCGCCCTCCACACAGCCCCCGGACACGCTGCCCACCACCTCGTCGTCGGGCCCCACCGCCATCGCCGCGCCCGGCTCGCGCGGGGCGCTGCGGCTGACGGCGACCACGGTGGCGAGCCCGAACGGCACACCGGCGGTGTACCACCCGTTCAGCGCCGGGAGAATGTCGCGCATGTCCGCACGTTAATCCGTTGCGGCCGCGCGCGCCGGTCTGCTGCACTGCGGATGACCACTCGCCCGAGGATCCGGGAGCACCGATGCGCACTTCGTTCATGTCCACCCAGCAGGAAGGAACGCCCCCCATTCCAAAGGACATGACACTTCGTGCACGTGCTCAACCTCGGGATCCTCGCCCACGTCGACGCCGGTAAGACCAGCCTCACGGAGCGGCTGCTGCACTCCGTCGGAGTGATCGACGAGATCGGCAGCGTCGACGCCGGCAGCACGCGGACCGACACCCTGGCGCTGGAACGGCAGCGCGGCATCACCATCAAGTCGGCCGTCGTCTCCTTCCGGGTCGGCGACGCCACCGTCAACCTGATCGACACCCCCGGTCACCCGGACTTCATCGCGGAGGTGGAGCGGGTGCTCGGCGTGCTCGACGGGGCGGTGCTCGTCGTCTCGGCCGTCGAGGGAGTGCAGGCGCAGACCAGGATCCTGATGCGGACCCTGCGTCGGCTGCGCATCCCCACCCTCGTCTTCGTCAACAAGATCGACCGGCGCGGCGCTCGTGACGGGGGCGTCCTGCGGGAGCTGACCGAGCGGCTGTCGGCGCCGGTCGTCCCGATGGGCGCCGTCACGGGGCTCGGCACGGCCGGGGCCGCCTTCACCGCCGTCCGGCCCGCCGTCGAAACCGCCGTGGACGTCCTCGCGGACCACGACGACGCCCTGCTGTCCGCGTACGTGGACGGCGCTCTCACCCGCGAGCGCGTACGGGCGGCCCTCGTCGCCCAGACCCGCCGCGCTCTCGTCCACCCGGTCTACTTCGGTTCCGCCATGACCGGCGCCGGGGTGCCCGAACTGATCGAGGGCGTCACCGGGCTGCTGCCGCCCGCCGACGGGGACCCGCGGGCCCCGCTCTCCGGCACGGTCTTCAAGGTGGAGCGGGGCCCGGCGGGCGAGAAGATCGCCTACGCCCGCCTGTTCTCCGGGGCGGTGCGCGTCCGCGACCGTGTGCCCTTCGGCGGCGACGGCCATGGCCGTGGCGGCGAGGGCAAGGTCACCGCGATCAGCGTCTTCGAGCAGGGCACGGACGTACGCGACGAGGAGGTGGCCGCGGGCCGGATCGCCCGGCTGTGGGGCCTCGCCGGGATCCGCGTCGGCGACGGGCTCGGCGCGCCCCGCGAGGAGCGGCGGCGTTTCTTCGCGCCGCCGACCCTGGAGACGGTCGTGGTGCCGGGGCCGGACACCGACCCGCGCTCCCTGCACCTCGCCCTCACCCGGCTCGCCGAGCAGGATCCGCTGATCGGCCTGCGCCACGACGAGGTCCGGCAGGAGACGTCCGTGTCGCTGTACGGGGAGGTGCAGAAGGAGGTGCTCCAGGCCACCCTCGCCGACGAGTACGGCCTGCGGGTCTCCTTCCGTGAGACGACGCCCCTGTGCGTGGAGCGGCCGGCCGGCGCCGGAGCCGCCGCCGAGTTCATCGGGAAGGACGCGAACCCCTTTCTCGCCACCGTCGGCCTGCGCGTCGACCCGACCCAGCCGGGCAGCGGGGTGCGCTTCGGCCTGGAGGTGGAGCTGGGCGCCATGCCGTACGCGTTCTTCAAGGCGGTGGAGGACACCGTCCGCGAGACGCTCGGGCAGGGACTGCACGGCTGGCAGGTGACCGACTGCGCCGTCACCATGACCCACTGCGGCTACTGGCCCCGCCAGAGCCATGCCCACCAGGGCTTCGACAAGAGCATGTCGAGCACGGGGTACGACTTCCGCGGCCTGACCCCGCTGGTGCTGACCGAGGCGCTGCGCCGGGCCGGCACGCGAGTCCATGAGCCGATGCACCGGTTCCGTGTGGAGGCCCCGGCGGACACGCTGGGCGCGCTGCTGCCGGTGCTCGCGGCGCAGCGCGCCGTGCCCCGGACCACGGACACCAGGGGGGCGCGGTGCGTGCTGGAGGGAACGGTGCCGGCCGCCCGGGTGCACGGCCTCGAACAGCGCGTTCCCGGATTGACCCGGGGCGAGGGGGAGTGGGAGAGCGGCTTCGACCACTACGCGCCCGTGGTCCACGGCACGCCCCCCGAGCGGCCGCGCACCGACAACAACCCGCTGAACCGCAAGGAGTACCTGTTGCGGGTGGCGGGACGGGTCGCCAACTGAGCTGACGGAGCAGCAACTTACTCGGGGGTCAGAAGGTATTGACGGTGTCCGGAAATCACCGGACTGTAGTGGACATGCCGAATATTCGGGCACGTCTGCTCGCTGTTCTGGTTGTCCTCTGCGGACTCTGCGGCTACCTGACGGTGGCGGGCTCCCCGACCGCCACCGCCGCCGCCACGATCCCCGACTCCCTCCCCTTCGACGGCACGGCGCTCACCGTGTCGGGCGGCCGATTCGTCGACGGCAACGGCCGCGAGGTCGTCCTGCGCGGCTACAACGTCTCGGGCGAGACCAAACTCGCCGAGAACAAGGGCCTGCCCTTCGCCTCGGTCGCCGACGCCAGGAAGTCGGCGACGGCCCTGCGCGCCCTCGGCGGCGGCAACTCCGTCCGCTTCCTGCTCTCCTGGGCCTACGCCGAACCGGTGCGCGGCCAGGTCGACACCGCGTATCTGGCCGCCGCCACCGACCAGATCCGCGCCTTCCTCGACGCGGGCATCCGGGTCTACCCGGACTTCCACCAGGACCTGTACTCCCGCTGGCTGTTCGACCCGGACAGCTGGTACACGGGCGACGGCGCCCCCCGTTGGGCGGTGGACCTCGGCGACTACCCCGACGAATCCTGCGGGATCTGCTTCCTCTGGGGTCAGAACATCACCCAGAACGGCGCGGTGAAGGCCGCCCAGCACGACTTCTGGCACAACGCCCACGGCCTCCAGGACTCGTTCCTCGCCATGGCCCAGAAGACCATGACGTACCTCCGGCAGAACCTGACCGCCGAGCAGTTCGCGGGCGTCCTCGGCTTCGACCCGTACAACGAGCCGTACGCCGGCGCCTACGACTCCGGCCAGACCAGCCGCACCTGGGAACGCGACCTGCTGTGGCCCTTCTACGTGAGGTTCCGGGCCCGGATGGACGCGGCCGGCTGGCAGGACAAGCCCGCCCTCGTCGAGCCGAACCTCTTCTGGAACGGCAACGTCAGCAAGGAGGAGGGCGGCCTCCTCGACGCGGGCGCGCTCGGCTCCCGCTACGTCTTCAACACCCACTTCTACGACCAGAAGGCCATCTCCGGCATCCTGATGTGGGGCAAGGCGCAGGACGGCCAGTACGTCACCGACTTCGCGACCGTCCGCGACCGCGCCTCGGCCGCCGGGACGACGGCGATCGTCAGCGAGTTCGGCCACCCGCTGGCCGGCACGGTCTCCGACAAGGCGCCGACCGTCCTGAAGGCCATGTACCAGGCCCTCGACTCCCGCGTGAAGGGCGCGAACTGGTGGACCGCCCCCGCCACCTCCGGCCCGGTCCTGTCCGGCTCGCAGTGGCAGTGGGACATCTACCACGGCCGCCACCACGAGCTGATGAACGACAACGCCGACAAGGTGCTCACCGCCGGCGACGCCTGGAACGACGAGGACCTCTCCGCGGTGCGCATGGACGACGGCGGTACGGCGACCCTCCGCCAGGACGCCCGGCTCCTCGACCGGGTCTACCCGAGCGCCACCTCCGGCACGACCCTCGCCTTCACCTACGAGGACCGCTCCCGCGACGGATCCACCACGCTCACCTGGAACCCCGTCCCCGGCTCCCTGCCCAACACCGCCCAACTGGTCGGCTCCGGCCAGTACGGGCTGCTGGTGTGGCGGTCCAACGGCGCCGCGGCCCCCACCGAGCTGCACCTGCCCGCCTCCTTCCCGACCGCCGCCACCACGGTCGTCTCCGACCTCGGCGCCGTGTACGCCCCGCCGGCGTACACGAGCACCACGAAGGTCGCCGCGGCCGCCGAACCGGGCGGCGCCGGCAGCCGGCGGCTCCTGCTCAGCGCACCCGACCAGGGCGCCGTGCACTACGCACTGGTCACCAACGGCGCGACCAAGCCCTCCGCGAGCCTGCTGGCCGCCGCCCGCACCGAGCTGTCGGCGTGGACGGCACAGAAGGTGGGATAGCCGCCGTTTGACCCTCCCCTCACGTCAGGGTCGAGACTCGACCCTGACCGGGCGCTGCGCGCGGCCGGGCTGCGCGGCATCCTGCAGACCGGCAGCGCCGGGCTCGCCGCCGACGGCGACGACGTGCTCTCACCGTCGGGGACGTGCCCCACGCGCTGCTGTTCCCCCGTACGGCCGCGGTGGTCCACCACGCCGGAGCGGGCACCGCGGCGGCGGGACTGCGGCGGCGGGGTGCCCGCGGTCCCGGTGCCGGTGACGGCGGACCAGCCGTTCTGGGCCGGGCGGCTGGCGGCACTCGGCGCGGCCACCGCGCCCCTTCCCTTCCGGTCCCTCACCGCCGGCATGCTCGCCGACGCCCTCGACCGCGTCGTACGGGATCCCTCGCACACCCGCTGCGCCACGGCCGCGGCGCAGCGCGCGGCGACCGAGGACGGAGCGGGCGCGGTCATCGAGGCGGTGGAGGAACTGGCCGGTTGAGGGACCGTCAGCTGCCGGCGCCGGTCCAGTCGGCGGCGACGTGGCCCAGCCGGACGCGCTGCGGATGGTCGCCCACCGGCACCGAGAGGATCTTCTGCCCGGTGGCGAAGTCGATCGCGGTGACCTGGTCGGCGCCGCTCTCGGAGATGACACAGCTCCTGCCGTCGCCGCTGACCGTGGCCCAGTACGGCTTGGAGGCGGTGACCAGCGGGCCCTCCTGGAGGGTGGCGCGGTTGACGACCGTCGCGTAGTCGTCCATCGTGCCGGCGACGCACAGCTTGGCGCCGTCGGGGCTCATGGAGAGGCCGTGGTGGCGCGAGTCGTTGACGAAGGTGGTGCGGTCGTCGCTGGTCGCCGCGTTCTTCGGCAGGGTCTTCGTCCGGGTGATCCGATCCGTGGCGAGGTCGTACTCGAAGAAGCCGTTGAAGAACGAGACCTGGAAGTACAGCTTGGACTCGTCCGGTGAGAACACCGCCGGGCGCACGGCGTCCGAGTAGTCCGTCAGGCCGATCGCGTCCAGCCGCTGCCGCATGTCGATGACCTTGACCTGCTGGTACGTGGTCGCGTCGACGACGGTGATGCGCCGGTCGCCCTTCGTGAAGTCCTGCCAGGGCGCGTCGAACGAGGTGTTCACGTCGCCGATCGACATGTTGTAGATGTACTTGCCGTCCTTGGTGAAGATGTTCTCGTGCGGCTTGTCGCCGGTCTTGAACGAGCCGACCTGCTTGCCGGTGACGATGTCCAGGACGTGCACCGTGTTCGAGATCGACGCGGAGACCGCGACCCGCTTGCCGTCGGGGGAGACGGCCATGTGGTCCGAGCGGTAACCGGACACGGGGAAACGCCAGTTGATGTTTCCGGTGGCCAGGTCGATCGAGACCACGTCGGCGAAGCTCGGCCGGGAGACGACCACCGACGCGCCGTCCGGCGTGCTGTACATGTCGTCGACGAACTGGTCGTGGCCCTCGCCGACCCCGTTGCGGATGGCCTGGAAGTAGATCCACTTGATCGGGTCGGCGTTGATCGCCGCCATCCGGGCGTCCTTGTCGGGGATCACGTTGATCCGGCCCACTTCGGCGAAGTCACCGCTGGACTTGATGACGTCCGCGGTGCCTTCCCAGTTGTTGCCGACGAAGAGCACCTCGCGCAGGGCGGCGGGGGTCGAGGCGTCGGAGCCGGCGGTGACGGCGGTGGCGGCGGCCGGGGCGGTGACGGTCAGGACGAGGGCGGCGGCTACGGAGCAAAGGTGCCTGGATCTGACAGCAGGCATGGCTGCTCTCTCCTCTGGGTGGCTGAAGGCGTGGGGGCAGGGCGGAAGGCCGCCCGAATCTGAACACCGGTGCGTTCAGAGTTGACTTACTGGAAAGTAAGGAAGGGGTGCCCTTCGCCACAAGACTCCGTACACGACAAAATTGGCGGTGGGGGAGCAGGGGAACCACGAGGGAGGGCCAGTGACGGGCAGGCTCAGAGCGCCGACCGGCCGGTACGGCGGCAAGACCGCCGAGCAGCGGCAGGCCGAACGGCGCGGACGATTCCTGGACGCGGCGCTGCGGCTGTTCGGCGGCACGCCGGGCTACCGCGGCACCACGGTCGCGTCGCTCAGCGAGGCGGCCGGCCTCTCGACCCGCCAGTTCTACGAGGAGTTCCGCACCCTCGAAGACGTCCTGGCGGAATTGCACCTGCAGGTCAACGACTGGGCCGAGGAGGCCGTCCTGGCCGCCTTCGCCGGCACGCAGGACCTGCCGCTCGCCGAGCGCGTCACCGCGATCTTCCGCGCCTACGCGGCCGACGTCACCAGCGACCCGCACCGGATCCGCATCACCTTCGTCGAGATCGTCGGGGTGAGTCCCCGCCTGGAGGAGCAGCGCCTGGCCCGCCGCGCCCGCTGGGTCGACCTGATCTGCGCCGAGGCGACGGCGGCCGCCGACCGCGGCGAGGCGGCCCGCCGCGACTACCGCCTGGCGGCCGCCGCCTTCATCGGCAGCGTCAACGGTCTCCTGCACGACTGGAGCGCGGGGTGGGTGGACGCGACGCTGGACGAGGTGGTCGACGAACTGGTCCGGCAGCTCCTGGGAATCCTGCGGCCGGCGGGCTGGGAGCGCACGGGTTCCCAGAGCCCCCCGTGCGGATCACGCGGGCTCCCCGATCCGGCCTGAACCGGACGAATGGCCGGACCTAGACGCCGCCGGGCCGGGCGGACGACAGCCGCCCCACCGCCTCCACCACCCGCTCCACACCGTTCTCCGCACGCACCCGGGCCCCCAACTCTCGGGAACGCTCGCGGTGTTCGGCCTTTCCGGTGGCCCGCAGCAGCGCGTCGGCCAGGGCGTCGGCGGTCAGGCGGCGCAGCGGCAGCGAGGCCGGGGCCACCCCGAGGGAGACCAGGCGGCCGGCCCAGAAGCTCTCGTCGAACTGGATCGGCACCGGCACCGCCGGCACTCCGGCGCGTACACCGGCCGCCGTCGTGCCCGCCCCGCAGTGGTGGACCACCGCGGCCGTCTCCGGGAACAGCAGTGAGTGCGGCACCTCGTCCACCGTCAGCATGTCCTCGCCGTCGACGGCGAGGCCGGCCCAGCCGCGCTGGATCACGCCGCGCAGCCCCGCCAGCCGCAGGGCCCGGACGATCTCGGTGCTCAGCCGCCGGGGGTCGGGCACGGTCGCGCTGCCCAGACCGACGAAGACCGGCGGCGGCCCCGCGTCCAGGAATCTGCGGAGCGTGGCCGGCAGCTGCGTCTCGCGGTCGTGGGGCCACCAGTATCCGGTGACGTCCAGCTGCGCACTCCAGTCCCGGGGGCGGGGAACCACCAGCGGGCTGAAACCGTGCAGGACGGGTCGGCCGCCCCGCCGACGGGCGGACAGGGCGCCGCCGAAGCGAGGTGTGGGGGGCAGTCCCAGCCGGGTCCGCAGCGCCGGCAGGGCCGGGGCGAAGGCCCGCTCGACGGCCAGCCCCACGCCGCGCGCGGCGAGCCGGTTGCCGGCCGCTCCCCAGGAACCGCCGCCCAGCAACGGCGGAGCGAACTCCCTGGTGGGGGCGACGGGTTGGAGGTGGAGATCGAGGCTCGGCAAGGAGAGGCCCTCGGCGATGGTGTGGCCCAGCGGGGCCACGGAGGCCGACAGCAGCAGGACGTCAGCGGTCCGGGCGGCGGCCAACAGGTCGTCGGCCATCCGTCCGACCAGGGCCCGGGCCATCCGGGCCACCCGCAGCAGCTTGCCCGGACCGGTCGCGCTGCGGTGCAGCCCACGGCCCCGCTCGGACTCCAGCTCGGCCCGCGGGTCCACCGGCAGGGCGTGGAAGCCCACCCCCGATCCCGCCACCAGCGGAGCGAACCGCGCATGGGTGACCAGGGTGACCTCGTGCCCCGCGCGCACGAGTGCATGGCCCAGCCCCGTGAAGGGGGCCACATCGCCCCGGGATCCCGCCGTCATGATCGCCACTCGCACGACGGACAGTATGGCGGCGCGCCCCGGGCAGGGGTAAGGCCCCCACGAAAGCAGCCACTTGGACGCGGCGGGGCCTCGCCACTTCTGTCACGGCCGTTGACTTCACCCTCGGCCGCCTCTAACTTCGGCGCGCACCATGTTCGGTTCACCGATCCATGTTCGATATTTCGAAGTTCGAATCCGGAGCCGCCGCATGCTTCCCCCACCCCGCTCCAGCCTCGTCCGGCGCCGCAGGTCGGCCGCCGCCCGCGTGTTCGCCCTCCTGTTGACGGCGGCCGCCGCCCTTCTGTTCGCCCAGCCGGCGCCGGCACAGGCCGCGACCTCCCGCCAGATCGCCGTTCCCGCCGCCCCGATGGGCTGGGCCTCCTGGAACAGCTTCGCCGCGAAGATCGACTACAACGTCATCAAGCAGCAGGTCGACGCGTTCGTCGCATCCGGTCTGCCGGCGGCGGGATACCGGTACATCAACATCGACGAGGGCTGGTGGCAGGGCACCCGCGACAGCGGGGGCGACATCACCGTCGACGAGTCCGAGTGGCCCGGTGGCATGAGCGCCATCGCCGACTACATCCACGCCAAGGGCCTCAAGGCCGGGATCTACACGGACGCCGGCAAGGACGGCTGCGGCTACTACTACCCGACCGGCCGCCCCGCCGCCCCGGGCAGCGGCAGCGAAGGCCACTACGACCAGGACATGCTCCAGTTCTCCAGGTGGGGCTTCGACTTCGTGAAGGTCGACTGGTGCGGCGGCGACGCGGAGGGCCTCGACGCCAGGACGACGTACCAGGCCATCAGCGACGCGATCGCCAGGGCCACCGCCACCACCGGCCGTCCGATGACCCTGTCGCTGTGCAACTGGGGCCGGCAGAACCCCTGGAACTGGGCGCCCGGACAGGGAGCGATGTGGCGGACCAACGACGACATCATCCTGTTCGGCGACAAGCCGTCCATGACCAACCTGCTGACCAACTTCGACCGGAACGTGCACCCCACCGCCCAGCACACCGGCTACTACAACGACCCGGACATGCTGATGGTCGGCATGGACGGCTTCACCGCCGCCCAGAACCGCACCCACATGAACCTGTGGGCCGTGTCCGGCGCCCCGCTCCTCGCCGGCAACAACCTGGCCACGATGACGACGGAGACGGCGGACATCCTCAAGAACCCCGAGGTCATCGCCGTCGACCAGGACGCGCGCGGCCTGCAGGGAGTCAAGGTCGCCGAGGACGCCGGCGGGCTCCAGGTGTACGGCAAGGTCCTGGCCGGCACCGGCAAGCGCGCCGTGGTGCTGCTCAACCGCACCTCCGCCGCCGCGAACATCACCGTCCGCTGGTCCGACCTGGGGCTGACCAACGCGTCCGCCACCGTCCGTGACCTGTGGGCCCGCGCCGACGTCGGCACCTTCGGCACGAGCTACACGGCCAACGTCCCGGCGGGCGGCTCGGTCATGCTCACCGTCACCGGCGGCACCGAGGCGTCGGGCAGCACCTACGCCGGCACGTCGGGCTTCTCCGGCGTGGCCGTCGGCAGCACCGGCCTGAAGGTCGTCGACGTCGCCTACACCAACACCGCCTCCACCGCCCGCACCGCGACCCTGCGGGTCAACGGCCAGACCGCGACGACCGTCTCGTTCCCGCCGACCGGCTCCACGCAGGGCACGATCACCCTCCAGGTCGCCCTCTCGAAGGGCTCCGCCAACACGCTCACCTTCACGGGCGCCCCGGCCCTCGCCGACATCACGGTCAGGCCGCTGCCCGGCGCGAACGGGAACCTCGTCACCGGCAAGCAGTCCGGCCGCTGCCTGGACATGTTCGACTCGACCATCTCCAACGGCACACAGGCCGAGCTGTGGGACTGCAACGGCGGCTCCAACCAGGCCTGGACGTACACCTCCCGCAAGGAACTCGTGGTGTACGGCAACAAGTGCCTGGACGCCTACAACCACGGCACGGCCAACGGCACCAAGGTCGTCGTCTGGGACTGCACCGGGCAGAACAACCAGAAGTGGAACGTCAACGCCGACGGCACCATCACCAACGTCAACGCCGGCCTGTGCCTCGACGCGTACGGGGCGGCCACGGTTAACCGCACCCCGATCGTGCTCTGGTCGTGCGGCGGCGCCGACAACCAGAAGTGGACCCTGAACTGACGGACCGGGCGGGGGCCCGACCGACACGCCGGGCCCCCACCCCCTGACATCGGTCGGGGCACAAACGCGACCGGGGACGTGTGACGGCCGACGGGGCGGGGCATCCCTCCTGCCTGGCGATGCACGGGGGCAAGGGGGGAACCATGCCGGACACGAGCGAGACCGTCGCGGGCGGGACGGACGAGACGGGCGAGGCGGGCCGGGCAGGCGGCGCGGGCGAGCCGGGCGGGACGGCCGACGCCGTCGCCGCGGACGAGCCGGCGGCGCCGGCCCGGACCAGGAAGGTTCGCGTCCGGCGAGCGGTGTTCCGGTTCGTCATGGTCGCGCTGATCCTGCTGCTCGCCGGCCGCACCTACGAGGAGACGGCCGTCTCTCTCGCCCGGTCCGACGGTTCCCTGGACACCGCCGGGGCGACCGTCACGGCGCTGACCTCGCACACGTCGTCCGGCTACTCGGGCACCGGACAGGACGGCGGCGGCGTGTACAACGTCTACACCGAGTACACGATCGAACTCGCCCTGCCGGAAGGACGAAAGACGGTCGACAAGGTCCACGACGTGAACGCGAGCGAGCTGTGGGAGGGCAAGCGGGTCGTGGTGGGCCTGTGGCACGGGCGGGTCGTGGAGATCGACGGCCATGACGTGTGGCGGGGCTGGCACTTCGGCCCGCTGGACGTCACGCTGATCGTGCTGATGCCGATGATCACCGCCTACCTGGTCGGCCTCGCCGTCGCGGCCGCCGCGCTCCTGGCGGCATGGACCGGCCGGGTCCGGCTCGGGCGGGACGACCGCTTCGGGCCCTGCGCGCTCGGATGCGTCGTCGGCATGACGGCGCTGCTCGCGCTCCTGGTGAACGCCGCGTTCGGGAACGTCCTCCCGTACTGGCCGGCCGTCCCCGTCGGCCTCGCGACCGTGGCGGCCCTGGCCAGGCTGGGCGCGGTGATCCGGCGGGAGGGGCGCCTGCGGACCGAAGGCGCCCTGGGCGGCGCCGGGAACACGTCGGCGTCGGACTGAGCGGCCGCGGGCTGCCGGCAGGCTCGCGAAGCGGACCGGCCGGCGTCCGGGCGCCTCGAGGCCGACCGGCTCACCGGGTCCGGCCGCACCGCGATCCACGTGCGCGCGGCGACGGACGAGGCGGGCGGGAGCGCGCCGCTCGCAGCGCCGTCCGCAGCAGAGCGACGGGCAGCGCCACGGGCAGGGCGACGGTGACCCGACGGCCCGTCGCCCTGGCCGGCGCCGTCGGCCGGGAGCGGGCCGGACGCGACCGTCCCAGCCGTGCCGTCACCGAGAAGGTCCAGGTCGGCCGGGAGGAGACCTGGACCCCGGCGGTCCTCCTCCCTACTCGTCCCATGCCTGGATCAGCGTCTGCTCGACGATCTTGCCGTCGCGCAGCGTGATCATCGACTCGGCGAGCACCCGCACGCCGTCCGCGTACCGGCAGGACTCGCTGTAGGCGGCACGGTCGCCCTGGACGATGCACTCCTCCAGGGTGTGGGTCATGTCCCTGCTGTAGACGTCCTCGAGCAGCCGGCCGATCTCGTCCCGGCCGTGCAGCACCGTCGGCCGACTGGGTTGCGAGTTGTGGTCGACGACGCGCAGCTCCGCGTCGTCCGCGTAGAGCGACAGCAATGCCGCCGCGGTCTGTCCTTCCACGCCCCTGCGCAGGGTCTCGGTGTCGAATGCGGAGCCTGCCGCGGTGCCCATGGTGACCTCCTCCGAGGGCCGCGTCCCAGGGGAGCGGGCCGCCGGTCCCTCACCTTCGAGGCTCCTCCCGCCCGCGGGGGTCGGCAAGCGCAGCCGGTGCGCTCCACCTGTCGGGTGAGCGTGGGCGGTCGCCCGTGTCCGCGAGGGCGTCCGGGGCGTTGCTGAGAACATGATCTCCACTCGACGCATCGCCGCTCTCGCTGCTCTCGCCGCCGGCCTCACGGGTCTCGCGGCGCCCATGGCGAGCGCGGCCGACGCCCCGGCCGCCGGCCGGCTGAACCCGATGACCACGCTGGACGCGCTCGTCGCGGACCAGATCCCGGAGGAGCACCGGGCCGAACTCCCGCCCGTCTCAGGGCAGCTGGGCGAACTCAACAAGGTGACCCAGCTCGGGCAGCTGAACGAACTGCACCAGGTCACCGACCTCGTCGCCCCCGTGACCGGGCTGCTGGGCTGAGCGTCGTACCTCTTCCTCTCCTCGCGGGGGCCGTCCGGACGACCGGACGGCCCCCGCACCCGTGCGGTCGGGCCCCGACGCCGGCCGGCTCAGTCGGTCGTCGCGAGGAACTGGGTCGCCGCGAGTTCCGCGTAGAGCGGGTCGCCGGTCACGAGTTCGCGGTGCGTGCCCACGGCGCGGACCCGGCCCGCGTCCATGACGACGATCCGGTCCGCCATCGTGACCGTCGACAACCGGTGGGCCACGACGAGGACGGTCGTCGTGCGGGCGACGTCGGCCACGGTGTCGCGCAGCGCCGCCTCGTTCACCGCGTCCAGCTGCGAGGTCGCCTCGTCGAGCAGGAGGAGCCGCGGGCGGCGCAGCAGGGCGCGGCCGATGGCCACCCGCTGACGCTCACCGCCGGACAACTTCGTCCCGCGATGCCCGACCAGCGTGTCCAGCCCCTGGGGCAGGCGCGCGACGAGGTCCTCGAGACGGGTCGTCTTCAGTACCTCCCGCACGGTGTCGTCGTCCGCCTCGGCGTTTCCGAGCATCAGGTTGTCGAGGAGCGAGCCCGACAGGACGGGGGCGTCCTGCTCCACGTAGCCGATGGCGGACCGCAGGTGCGCCAGCTCCCAGTCGGCGACGTCGCGGCCGTCGAGGGTGATCGTGCCGGACTCGGGGTCGTAGAACCGCTCGATGAGCGAGAACACCGTGGTCTTGCCCGCGCCCGACGGTCCGACGAACGCGGTCATGCCCCGGGCGGGCACGGCGAACGTCACCCCGTGGTGGACGTACGGCAGGTCGTCGGCGTAGCGGAAACGGACGTCGGTGAAGGCGAGCGAGGCCGGTTCGGCGGAGGCGGGCAGGGGAGCGGGCCGGGAGGCCGGTTCGGCGGGCAGCCGCAGGGCCTCCTGGATGCGGCCCAGGGCCGCGGAACCCGTCTGATACTGGGTGACGGCGCCCACCACCTGCTGGATCGGCGACATCAGGTAGAACACGTACAGCAGGAAGGCCACCAGTGTGCCGATCTGGATGGCTCCCGTCGCCACCCGCGCCCCGCCGACCGCGAGCACCGTGATGAACGCCGTCTGCATCGCCAGTCCCGCCGTGTTCCCGGCCGCGGCCGACCACTTGGCCGCCCGTACGCTCTGCCGCCAGGACTCCTCCGCGGCCGCGTGCAGCGTCGCCTCCTCACGGGGCTCGGCGCCCGACGCCTTCACCGTGCGCAGCGCGCCCAGCACCCGCTCCAGCGAGGCCCCCATCACCCCGACCGCGTCCTGCGCGCGACGGCTCGCCCGGTTGATGCGCGGCACGATGACCCCGAGCACCGTCCCCGCGCACACGATCACGGCCAGCGTGACCCCCAGGAGCACCGGATCCACCAGGCCCATCATCACGACCGTGGCGGCCAGCGTGAGGCCGCCGGTGCCGAGGCCCACCAGCGAGTCGGTGGTGACCTCGCGCAGCAGTGTCGTGTCCGAGGTGATGCGGGCCATCAGGTCGCCGGGCTCACTGCGGTCCACCGCCGTGATCCGCAGCCGCAGCAGATAGGACGACAACGCCCGACGCGCCCCGAGGACCACCGACTCGGCCGTCCGCCGCAGCACGTACGAACCCAGCGCGCCCACCGCCGCGTTGGCCACGACGAGGGCCGTCAGGGCGAGCAACGCGCCGGTGATCGCGCGGTCATGACCCAGGTCGTCGATCAACTTCCGCGCCACCAGCGGCAGGAGCAGCCCGGTGGCGCCGGTGACGAGCGAGAGCACCGCCCCCACGAGCAGGGCCCGGCGGTGCGGCCGCACGTAGTCGAGCAGCAGCCGCCAAGGGGGCCGGTCGCCGGCGGTCTGGGCGATGGTCACGGGACTCCTCGAGGGGGTTCGGTCGGAGCCACCAGGCTACGTGGGCGGCCGCGGCGCGTTGGCCGGAAGCGTGCGTTCCGGACGCTTCCCGGCCCCGTCGTCCGTGCTCCGGACGATCAGTCACGCGTAGGGTCGGCACCGGGACGGACGACCACCGAGGAAAGGGGCGGCAGCATGCCGCAGGAAGTGCGCGGAGTGATCGCGCCGGGCCGGAACGAGCCGGTGCGGGTGGAGACGATCGTGATCCCGGACCCGGGTCCGGGTGAGGCCGTGGTGAAGATCCAGGCCTGCGGGGTCTGCCACACGGACCTGCACTACAAGCAGGGCGGGATCAACGACGAGTTCCCCTTCCTGCTCGGCCATGAGGCGGCCGGCGTGGTGGAGTCGGTGGGCGAGGGCGTCACCGACGTCGCTCCGGGCGACTTCGTGATCCTGAACTGGCGGGCCGTGTGCGGGCAGTGCCGTGCCTGTCTGCGCGGACGTCCCTGGTACTGCTTCGACACCCACAACGCCGAGCAGAGGATGACCCTCACCGACGGCACCGAGCTGTCCCCGGCCCTCGGCATCGGGGCGTTCGCGGAGAAGACCCTCGTGGCGGCCGGGCAGTGCACGAAGGTCGACGCGTCGGTGTCGCCGGCGGTGGCCGGACTCCTGGGCTGCGGCGTGATGGCGGGCATCGGCGCGGCGATCAACACCGGCGGCGTCGGCCGCGGAGACTCGGTCGCGGTCATCGGCTGCGGCGGGGTCGGTGACGCGGCCGTCGCAGGGGCCAGGCTGGCGGGCGCGGCGAAGATCATCGCGGTCGACATCGACGACCGCAAGCTGGAGAAGGCACGCGGTATGGGCGCCACCCACACCGTGAACTCCAAGGAGACCGATCCGATCGAGGCGATCCGCGAACTGACCGGCGGTTTCGGCGCGGACGTGGTGATCGAGGCGGTCGGCCGCCCCGAGACGTACAAGCAGGCGTTCTACGCCCGCGACCTCGCCGGCACGGTCGTCCTCGTCGGCGTGCCCACGCCCGAGATGAAGCTCGAACTGCCCCTGCTGGACGTGTTCGGCCGCGGCGGGGCGCTCAAGTCGTCCTGGTACGGCGACTGTCTGCCCTCCCGTGATTTCCCGATGCTGATCGACCTGCATCTGCAGGGCCGCCTGGACCTCGGCGCGTTCGTCACCGAGACGATCGAACTCGACCAGGTGGAGCAGGCGTTCGAGCGGATGCACCAGGGAGACGTCCTGCGTTCGGTGGTGGTGCTGTGATGACCGCGCGCATCGAACGCCTGGTCACCTCGGGACAGTTCAGCCTCGACGGCGGCACCTGGGACGTGGACAACAACGTGTGGATCGTCGGCGACGACCACGAGGCCGTCGTCATCGACGCCGCCCACGACGCGGCCGCCATCGCGCAGGCCGTCGGCGACCGGCGGCTGACGGCCATCGTCTGCACCCACGCCCACAACGACCACGTCGGCGCCGCCCCCGCCCTCGCGGACCTCACCGGCGCGACCATCTGGCTGCACCCCGACGACCTTCCGCTGTGGAGGCTCACCCACCCGGACCGCGAGCCGGACGCCCACCTCGCCGACGGCCAGGTCATCGAGGCCGCCGGCGTCGACCTGACGGTCCTGCACACCCCCGGACACGCGCCCGGTGCGGTGTGCCTGTACGAACCGGGGCTCGGCGTCCTGTTCACCGGCGACACCCTCTTCCAGGGCGGCCCCGGCGCCACCGGCCGCTCCTACTCCCACTTCCCGACGATCATCACGTCCATCAGGGACCGGCTGCTCGCCCTCCCGCCCGAGACGAAGGTGCTGACCGGGCACGGGGACACGACGACCATCGGCGCCGAGGCGCCCCACCTGGACGACTGGATCGCCCGGGGGCACTGACGCACGGCGCACGGCGTCGCCCCGCCGCCGGCCCCCGCCATCGGCGCGGGGACCCGGCGGACGACGCCGTCCCGGCCGGCCGGCTGCGCCCGGCCGGGTGACCGCCGCCGAAAGACGACAGAAGACGTCCGGTTTTCCCGGGACCCTCGAGGCGACACCACTCGCACGGGAAGAGGGAGGCCGGACATGTCTGGGCCGCTGGAAGGCAAGGTCGCACTGGTCGCGGGGGCGACCCGGGGCGCGGGACGGGGCATCGCCGTGGAACTGGGGGCGGCCGGCGCCACCGTCTACGTGACCGGACGCACCACCCGCGACCGGCGCTCCGAGTACGACCGCCCCGAGACGATCGAGGACACCGCCGACCTGGTGACCGAGGCGGGCGGCCACGGCATCGCCGTTCCCACCGACCACCTCGACCCCGACCGGGTGCGCGCCCTGGTCGACCGCATCGCCGGCGAACAGGACCGCCTCGATGTCCTCGTCAACGACGTCTGGGGCGGCGACAAGCTCTTCGAATGGGACACCCCGGTCTGGGAGCACGACCTCGACAACGGGCTGCGGCTGCTGCGGCTCGCCGTCGAGACCCACGCCGTCACCAGCCATCACGCCCTGCCGCTCCTGCTGCGCCGGCCGGGCGGGCTGGTCGTCGAGATGACCGACGGCACCGCCGAGTACAACCGCGACACCTACCGCGTGAACTTCTTCTACGACCTCGCCAAGGCGTCCGTCCTGCGCATGGCGTTCGCCCTCTCCCACGAGCTCGGGCCCCGCGGCGCGACCGCCGTCGCGCTCACCCCCGGCTGGCTGCGCTCGGAGCTGATGCTCGAACAGTTCGGCGTGGAGGAGGCCAACTGGCGCGACGCCCTCGATCGCGTCCCCCACTTCGCCATCTCCGAGACGCCCCGCTACGTCGGCCGGGCCGTCGCCGCGCTCGCCGCCGACCCCGGCGTCGCCCGGTTCAACGGCCGGTCCCTCTCCAGCGGGGGCCTCGCCCAGGAGTACGGCTTCACCGACCTCGACGGCAGCCGACCGGACGCCTGGCGCTACCTCGTCGAAGTCCAGGACGCGGGAAAGCCGGCCGACACGGCGGGCTACCGCTGAGCCGTCGCTCGTCCCTGGGGCCGCCGGCGACCGGGCCGGCGGCCGGCCGTAGGCTGCCCCTCCGAGGCCGGGGCGGACGTTAGTTCACCGTTTCGTCACAGCCTGCGTCGCAGTACAACCGCCGCCCGCGTAGAGCGGTCTAGAACTGCGAGATCGCCACCACGTACCACGTGCCAGGGAGAGGGCAACCATGGGGGACATACGCAGACGAGGGGTCGTCGCGCTCGGGGTCACCGGGCTCGTCGCGCCGTTGACGCTCGCGCTGGGCGCGGCGCCGGCCCAGGCCGCCAGTTGTACGACGCAGGCCGGCCCGTATCAGAAGCAGGTGGAGAAGTTCCTCGGCCGGCCCGTCGACGGCAGGCAGTCGAGCACCGACTGCAAGGCCATCCAGGCCTTCCAGAACAAGCACGGCATCACCCCGAACATCGGCTACGCAGGGCCGGTCACGTGGGGCGTGATGGACCTCATGAACAAGCAGAAGGCGGTCGGCAGCAACCCCAACAGGTCTGGCGCCTGCCCGACCAACAAGGGCCGCATCGCCTGCGTCAACCTCACGCTGCAGATCAGCTGGATCCAGGACGGCAGCAGGCTCGTCTACGGGCCGGTCCCGGTCCGCACCGGCCGCAACGGGTACGAGACCCGCACCGGCCTGAAGAAGATCTACTGGCGCCACCTCAACCACGTGTCGACCATCTACAACGTGCCCATGCCCTACAGCCAGTTCTTCGACGGCGGGCAGGCCTTCCACTCGGTCGGCGTCAGCATGTGGAACCCCCCGGGCTCCCACGGCTGCGTCAACATGACGTCGACGGCCGCCAAGAAGTACTGGTCGCTGCTGAAGAACGGCGACGACGTCTTCGTGTACGGCCGCAAGCCGGGCACCTGATCCCCCTCGGGCCCGTGAGACGGCGCGGACGCCCGGCGTGTCCCGGGCGTCACGCCCTGGGCGCGCCCGCGCGTGGACCGCGGTCGAAGACGGGCGGGCCGGAACTCCGACGAAAGGGTTGACAGAGGACGTGACCAGCAACACGTCCGATATGTCCGGTTGATTCGGGATGACTCACGCGGCCTTCACGTCGGACGCCCTAAGATTCACATCATGTCCACCACTGTTGAAACCCTCTCCGAGCGATCGGCTGCTGAGGTCAACGAGGAGATCCGGGCCCTGTGGTTCCGGTCGGGCGGGACACTGAGCGTCGAGCAGCGCGAGGAGTACCAGCGGCTCGTCCTGGAGTGGGCCGCCGCTCCGCAGACCGTCGAGGCGGCCTGACGGTCACCCGACCGCGGGGCCGTCCACGGGAGCCCCGCCCTGAGAACCACCGGGCGCACGGGAGCCCTCCCCGCACCGCCCTCGGGCCGTCCTCCACGGTCTCGTCGTCCACTCGTCCTTCGCATGCCGTCCGCATGCCATGCCGTCCCAGGACCGGCACTCCCACATGATCCCGCCGACCGGCGCCCGCCGGGCCGGGCGGGTGTGGCGATCGCCACACCCGTTCGCCCCACCCGGTTCCGGCGCTCGGACGAGGTCATCCCCAGGTCGCCGAGTAGTAGCGCTGGTACGCCTTGCGGTCCTGCTCCGCGCGGATGTAGCGGGTCGCCACCAGGGCGACCATGCTGCCCGCGATGACCAGCAGACCGGGGCCGATGTTCCTGGGGTCGGTGAGTCGCGCGGCGAGGGACACGCTGTCTCCGACGCCCGTCACCGGAGTCGTCGAGCCGGGGGACGCGGAGCCCGGGGCGATCGCCGCCTGGGTGGGGGAGCCGGACGGCGCGGGATCGGCCGACGAGGTCGGCGTGCCGCCCTGCGCGTTGTCGGACGGCGCGGCCACGATCAGCTGAACGCCGAGCTGGGCCAGCGCCTTGGTGACCGGCTGGAAGAAGGTCGTCCCCCCGGTCTTGCAGTCGCCGCTGCCGCCCGAGGTGACGCCGAGGGCGATGCCCTCGGAGAACATCGGGCCGCCGCTGTCGCCGGGTTCGGCGCACACGTTCGTCTCGATGAGACCGCTGACCGTGCCCTCCGGGTAGTTCACCGTCGCGTCCAAGCCGGTGACCTGGCCGTCGCGCAGCCCGCTGGTGCTGCCGCTGCGGAACACCCGCTGGCCCACGGCCGCGTCACCGGTGCCCGTGATGCGCACCCCGTTGCCGTTGCCGATCGCCACCACGTCGGCGCCGTCGCCCGCCTTGCCGCTCGCGTACTGCACCAGGGAGAAGTCACTGCCGGGGAAGTTGGAGTTGACCGTCTGGCCCACCTGCTGCTTGGCCTGGTTGTCGGCGAACCAGGTCGAGCCCGTCGGCCCGCAGTGCCCGGCGGTCAGGATGAAGTCGCTCGTCCCGTTGGTCACGTTGAAGCCGGCCGAACAGCGTCCGCCGGTCGACAGGATGGGCTGTGCGCCGTTGATCCGGGTGGTGAACTCGCCGCCGGTGCGCTGCATGCGCACGAAACTGCCGATGCCGGCGGCCGTGTCCGTCAGCCGCGACCAGTCGGAGGCCGACACGGTGCTGTCGGCCTGCACGACGACCTGGTTGGTCCGGTAGTCCATCACCCATGCCGTACCGGGCACCTTGGGAGCCGACCGCAGGGTCGCCGCTGCCGACTTGAGCTCGTTCATGCTGTGCGAGACGACCTTCGCCTCCACGCCCGCCGCCCGGACGGCGTCGGCCGTCGCGTCGTCGGTGACCGCGACCACCGGACGTCCGTCGGAGCCGAGCCAGGTGCCCGCGGTACGGGCGGTGCCGAACTTCTCGACGAGAGCCGCTCCCGGATTCGTGACGACGGACTCGGCGGAGCTGCGCGGCGTCACCGGTGCGGCGGGCGGCTCACTCGCCATGGCCGCCTGCGTGACCATTGCCCCTCCCAGGAGGAGTCCGCCGACCGCCGCCAGCCGGGTCACTCGCCGGACGGTCCGTCGTCGTACGTGCCTCATGCATGGCTCCCGAAACCCTGATCGCGCGGTCTCAACACCGCGGGGCTCTCCGGTCGTTGAGCGCCCTCACCTGGATACGTGCCGGGGCCCGGCAGCGTTCAGCCCGGGAGCGATCACCTCAGGGGCGGCGGGCCACGGCCTCCGGAAGTGACGAGGTCGACGGGCTCGGTCGTCCGGCCATCTGGACGCCCGAGTCGACCGGTGTCGCCCGTCCTCCCGATTCCGCCGCCGGGCCGAGTCGCGCCCAGCTCCGTTCGTCGCCCCAGACGGCCGCCGCGCCGGTGTAGGGGCGCAGCAGCGCGGTGAGCCGGGGGTCGCCGTGGCCGTTGAGTTCGTCGGAGGCGACCTTGCGGGCGATTCCGGCGAGGAAGTCGGCGAGCTGCACCCGCGGGTCGAGCCGCGCGACCACGAGGCGGATGCCGGCGAGCCGGATGCCCCGCCGTCGGGCCGCCTCCTCGATCCAGGCGATCCGCTCCGGAGTGAGCATGTTCTGCCGGTCGTGCGCGAGACGGACGGGACGGCCGCCGGCGCTCCAGTGGGCCGCCGTGTGCACGATGGAGGGGAGCAGCGGATTGAGGACGGGGGTGAGCACGAACGGCCCGTCCTGGATGCGGGCGCGGTAGGACAGCGCGCGGGACCGTTGTCCCGAGAGCCGCGAGAGGGTCTGCGCCGCCCGTGTCCTCGGATATCTCCGGCGCAGTTCCTCGACCGTGTGGAAGAAGTGGTCGACGGGCACGTCCGGCGGCCCCTCGTGGCGTACCCGCAGCAACTGGTTGGCCGCCGCGAGGAATTGCGTCCATTCCGCTGCCGTGAAGGTCCGCCGGCCCTGCCGGAAGAGGGACACGGCCGTCTCCGGGTCGTCCAGCAGCAGGTCGACGGCCCGGTCCACCACGAAATAGGCCTTCTCCACGAGATGCACATGGGCGTGTCCGGACAGCGGACCCGACGGTGACAGCAGCCATTCCAGGACCGATCGGTGCTTCTCCCGGAGCAGATGGTTCGCCTTGTACTCCTCGGCCGGCGAACGGATGCGATCGCGGATCTCCTGCACGTGACCGGCGGCGGACTCGGCCGGCAGCAGCACACTGGCGTGGGCGAACACGTCGGTGTTTCCGCCGGTGAGGTTCTCCCCGTCCGAACCCGACTCGTCGCAGGCGACCTCGGGGATTGCACCGGCGTCCGCCGCACCTGTCCCGTTCACATGATCCCAGGTCACACCACAGCCCCCTATCTTGTGCCCCATGACCAGCATCCCGCACAAGACGCATGGTGAGGCAAACCCTTTAAAGGCGCTGACGCTGGAGCAGCTCCGCTGCCGTACGAGCATGAAATGGCGCACGTACCCGGACGACGTGCTGCCGTTGTGGGTGGCGGAGATGGACGTGCCGCTCGCCGAGCCGGTGGTCCGCGCGGTGACGCGGGCGCTCGAGCTCGGTGACACGGGCTATCCGGCGGGGACGGCCTACGCCGAGGCGCTGGCCGTCTTCGCCGCCGGGCGGTGGGGCTGGGACGGGCCGGCGGTCGAGCGGACGGCCCTCGTGCCCGACGTGATGCTGGGCGTCGTCGAGATGCTGAAGCTGGTGACCGGTCCCGGTGATCCGGTGGTCGTCAACCCGCCCGTGTACCCGCCGTTCTTCTCGTTCGTCGAGCACCTGGACCGGCGGGTGGCCCAGGCTCCCCTGGGCCCGGACGGACGGCTCGACCTCGACGTGCTGGAGGAGGCCTACCAGCGGGCCGTCGCGGGCGGCGGGCGAGCCGCGCACCTGCTGTGCAGCCCGCACAACCCGACCGGCACCGTGCACACGGCCGGGGAACTGGCCGCCGTCGCCGCGCTCGCCGCACGGTACGGCGTGCGGGTGGTCGTCGACGAGATCCACGCGCCGCTCACCGCGGTGGGAGCCGACTTCGTGCCCTATCTCGCGGTGCCCGGCGCCGGGAGCGGGCTGTCGCTGATGTCGGCGTCGAAGGCCTGGAACCTGGCCGGGCTCAAGTCGGCCCTGGCCGTGGCGGGTCCCGAGGCGGCCGCGGACCTGGCCCGGATGCCCGAGGAGGTGGGCCACGGACCGAGCCACCTCGCCGTCATCGCGCACACGGCCGCCCTGCGCGAGGGCGCGGTCTGGCTGGACGCCCTGCTGGCCGGCCTCGACGACAACCGGCGGCTGCTCCGCGCCCTGCTGGCCGAACACCTGCCCGGCGTCGGGTACCGGCCGGGCGAGGCCACCTTCCTCGCCTGGCTGGACTGCCGGGCACTGGGCCTCGGCGACGATCCGGCCGCGGTCTTCCTCGAGCGGGGCCGGGTGGCCCTCAGTCCCGGTTGCGACTTCGGCACCGGAGGGGCCGGGCACGTTCGGCTGAACCTGGCGACCTCGCCGGAGATCCTCACCGAGGGCGTCCGGCGGATGGCGGCCGCCCTGCGCTGATCCGCAGGTCCTGCGGTCCGGTCGCCGCCCCGCCGGATCCGTTCCGGCGGGGCGGCGACGTGGTGAAGAGGCGTCCGGCGGCGGCGGTTCCGCGGCCCCTCCCGTCACGGTCCGGCCATGTCCCGGCCATGTCTTGACATACGGCTGAAACCATTCGTAGCTTGGGCGCTCAATTTAGATTCGTGAAGCCGGTTCATGGATGTGAACGGAGGTGCTTGGAGGTGCTCATGGGCGATCGCCGGCAGGTCCTTGGTGGCTTCCAGGACGGCAACGCCGGCATGTACCTCACCGGCCCCTACAACATCGCCACCTTCGACCAGGCCCTCGGCAAGGACAGGTTCGAGGTGGTCCAGGCCCCGCCGGACCGGCCGGAAACGACGTCCATGAAGGACATCCCCACCGAGATCGAGGAGGCCGCCCGCCTCGACGGGGTGGGCGAGTTCCGCATGCTCTGGCAGGTGATCCTGCCGCTGTGCAAGCCCGCGCGCTCGGCGTCGCCGGCGTCCTCGGGTCCGTCATGATCTGGGACCAGTACCTGCTTCCCCTGACCGCCTCCAAGGACCCCACCGACTACTCGGTCACCGTCGCCCTGTCCATCCTGCGCACCGACCCCGAGGTCGGCTCCGGCGTCGTCCTCGCGGGCGCGGTCATCGCCCTCGTCCCCAGCCTGATCGTCTACCTGCTCCTGCAGCGCTCGCTGGTCACCGGCATCGCCGCCGGAGCCACCAAGGGCTGACGCGTCCGGTACAGACCCCCACGCCATCCACGTAGTCACGAGGGAGACATGAAGTTCCAAGGAGTGCTGTTCTTCCCGGTCACGCCGTTCGCACCGGACGGCTCGCTGGACGGGGAACGGCTCGCCCGGCACATCGAGGCCGGTGTCTCGGCGGGCGCTGGCGGGGTGTTCGTCGCCTGCGGGACGGGCGAGTTCCACGCCCTCACCCCGGACGAGATCGAACACGCCACCCGGGTCGCCGTCGAGACGACCGCCGGACGCGTCCCCGTGCTGGCGGCCGCCGGCGGCCCCGTCCCCGTCGCCCGCGACCACGCCGAGCGCGTGGCGCGCGCCGGCACCGACGGCATCCTGCTGCTGCCGCCCTACCTGGTCACCGCTCCCCAGCGGGGCCTGGTCCGCTATGTCGAGGAGGTCACCGCCGCGACCGACCTGCCCGTCGTCTTCTACCAACGCTCGACCGTCCGGCTCACCGAGACGACGGCCGCCGAGATCGCGGCCCTGCCCAGGGTCGTCGGGCTGAAGGACGGCATCGGCGACGTCGAGCGGATGCACCGCGTCGTGCGCGCGGTGCGGGCCGTGCCGGGCGCCGAGGACTTCCAGTTCTTCAACGGCCTGCCCACCGCCGAGATGACCGCCCCCGCCTACCGGGGCATCGGCGTCGGCCTCTACTCCTCGGCCGTCTTCGCCTTCGCCCCCGAGATCGCCCTCGCCTTCCACCGGGCCCTGGCGGACGGGGACGACGACCTCGTCACCCTCCTCCTCGACGTGTTCTACGGCCCCCTCGTCGCCCTCCGCGACGAGGTCCCGGGATACGCCGTGTCCCTGGTCAAGGCCGGAGTGACGATCCGCGGGCTCGACGTGGGCGGCGTACGCGCGCCCCTGGTCGATCCCGGCCCCGAGCACATCGCCCGGCTCGCCCGGCTCATCGGCCGAGGACTGGAGGCGGTCGCCGCATGAACACCTCCGCCACGCGCATCCGCGAACTGATCGTCACGCCCATCGCCTTCTCCGACCCGCCGCTGCTGAACTCGGCCGGCGTCCACGAACCGCTCGCGCTGCGCGTGATCCTCCGACTCGTCCTGGAGGACGGCACGGTGGGGCTCGGCGAGTCGCCGGGCGGCGAGGCGCGCCTGGAACGGCTGGCGATCGCCGCGAGGACGGTCGTCGGCATGGACGTCTTCGACACGACCGCCCTCGCCGCCGCGATCGACGGGGCCCTGCTGCCGGCCGTGCCCAGCTCCCACGAGCGCGGGTGGACCACCTCGGCCGTCGAGGTCGCCTGCCTGGACGCCCAGGGCAGACTCCTCGGCCGGCCCGTGAGCGACCTGCTCGGCGGACGGGTGCGCGACTCCGTGCCCTTCGCCGCCTACCTCTTCTACAAGTGGGCCGAACACCCCGCGCTCGACGGCCGGCCGGCCATCGGCGACGACTGGCCCGAGGCCCTCGACCCGGACGGGATCGTCGAACAGGCCCGGCTGATGCGACAGCGCCACGGCTTCCGCTCGTTCAAGCTGAAGGGCGGGGTCTTCCCGCCGGACGAGGAGATCGACGCGATCAGGGCGCTGGCGCAGGCCTTCCCCGGGCAGCCCCTGCGACTGGACCCCAACACCGCCTGGACGGTGGAGACGTCGACGTACGTCGCCCGCCGGCTCGACGGCGTGCTGGAGTACCTGGAGGATCCGACGGCGACCATCGGGGGCATGGCCGAGGTCGCGAAGAACTCGCCGCTGCCGCTCGCCACCAACATGTGCGTGATCGCCTGGGAACACCTCAGGCCGGCCGTCGAGCAGAACGCCGTCCAGGTGCTCCTCACCGACCACCACTACTGGGGCGGACTGCGCCGCACCCGCGAACTGGCCGCCGTCTGCGAGGCGTTCGGGATCGGCCTGTCCATGCACTCCAACTCGCACCTGGGCATCAGCCTCGCGGCCATGACGCACGTCGCCGCCGCCATCCCGAACCTCGACCACTCCTGCGACACCCACTATCCGTGGAACGGCGGCGACGACGTGATCGTCCCCGGCGTCCTGGAGCTGAAGGACGGGGAGGTCGCGGTGCCGACCGGGCCCGGCCTCGGCGTGGAGCTGGACCTCGACGCCCTCGACCGGCTGCACCGCCGCTACCTCGACTCCGGGATGCGGCGGCGCGACGACACCGGCTACATGCGACGCGTCCGGCCGGACTACGAGCCGACGCTGCCCAGGTGGTGACGCGACCCGCTGCCTAGACTGCGGACATGGACGAGAAGGCGATCGACCGGCTGGCCGCGGGCAAGTACCTGCTGATCACCAGCTATCGGAAGAACGGGACCGGGGTCGCCACCCCCGTGTGGGTGGTGCGCGACGGCGACGCGCTCGGGGCCTGGTCGGCCGCCGACGCCTGGAAGGTCAAGCGGATCCGGGCCCGCGGCGACGTCCTCGTCGGCCCCTGCGACGTGCGGGGCAACCCCACCGGCCAGCAGGTCCCGGCGACCGCCTCGATCTGCGACGCGCAGACCACCGCCCGCTACCGCGCGCTGCTCGCCCGCAAGTACGGCGTCCTGGGCCGGCTCACCCTGCTCGGCAGCAGGCTGCGCCGGGGGCTGGACGGCACCGTGGGGATCCGCATCACCCTGTGAGCGCGCAAGGGGAGGGGGCACGGACCGTCCGGTCCGTGCCCCCTCCCTCACCCGCGGCGCCCGGGCGGGGCGCGTCAGGGTGCGTCCACGACCGTTCCGGTCGCCGTCGGGGTGTCCGGCAGCGGCTCGCCCATGTCGTCCGTCAGAGCCAGACGGGCCGACTCCTCGGGCTCGGCCACCTGGTCCTTCACCGTCGGAATGCCGAACTCGGCGCTCGTGGCCCCGGCCGCGACGTCCACACCGACGTACATCTCCACCTGGGACAGCGGGACCTCCGGGTCGGGCTGCCGACCCGAGACGTCGGCCAGCCACTGCGGGTCCACGTCCTTGGTGGACAGCTCGGCCCCCTCGGTGACCGGCATCAGCGGCAGCGAGAACGACAGGGGTACCTCGGCGGGCTCGGAGAGCGAGATCCGCCAGGTCAGCGGCTCGCCCTCGGTCGCCCGCACGGCGGGCGCCAGGGTCACCCTCGGCGCCGGGTCGTCGTTCTGCGCCGTGACCCCGCCCCGGAAGGAGCCGACGACCGCGCCGCGCACGGCCTTCACGAGCAGGTCCCGCGCCTCGTCGTTGCCGAACAGGGTGTCGCCGTTCACCGCGACCGGTACGTCGATCGGGGTGACTCCGGGCCGGACCGTGAGCACCTTCTCCGTCGGCTCGCCGGTCTGCGGGTCGAGGACGTAGAAGCGGGCCTTGCCGGCGCCGTGTCCGGACACCTGGACCGGGACGCGGTAGGTGCGGGTGCCGGAGTCGCCCTCCTTGACCGTGAGCCGGCCGATGTCGATGCGCGGCAGCGCCGCCGCCTTCACCGCGGGCATGCCGGGCGCCCAGCCCCAGGCGTCCATGAACCATCCCTTCCCCGACGCCGAACGCGGCGTCAGAACAAGGGACTTGACATGCCCGAGGTCGAGTCCGGCGCGGGTGGCGGCGGTCAGCGGCACCCGCAGCTCGCGGGCCCAGTAGGAGGCCGTGCGGGAGGAGCCGGGCAGCCCGTCGGCCGTGACCCGGCCGAGCTCGGCGCGGCGGCCTGCGGTGTCGGTGACGGACACGTCCCAGCGGGTTCCGGTGGTGTTCGGCGGCACGAACACGCGCAGCGCGAGGCTCCTGGCGCCGACCAGGGAGACCGGAACGCGAGAGGTGATCCTCGTCGGCCTGCCCGGCGCGGACCACTGCAGGGCGACCGCGCTCTTTGCGCTGTCCTTCTCCAGGTCCCACCACCCGAAGTGCGGTGACCTTCCCGGGGTGTTCTCGTCCAGACAGGCCTTCGCCGGGTCCGGGTCGGCCCAGCACACCCGGCCGCCGGTCACCTCGACCCCGCCGTCGGGCACGAAGCCGCCCGTGCGCCGGGCGCCGACCGCGTGCGTCAGGACGCGAGCCGGGTCGGCGGAGGGAGCACGCAGCCCCGTGCCGTCGAGCAGCGGGCGGACCCGGTCGTCGCCGCCGACGAACAGCCGTGCCGCGGCGGCGATGTAGGTCGCGCCGGCCCGGTGCTGCTGGTCGGCGGTCAGCCGGGTCGGGGCGCCCGTCGAGCAGACCGGGTCCCGGTCGTCGGGGTCGTCGTAGAAGTCGTCCCAGGCCGGGGCCTCGGCCTGACCGGGGGTCCATTCGCTGTTGAAGTAGTTGTGGTTGGCGCCGACCACGTAGACGGCGCTGTGCAGGGCGGCGCCGCGGCTGACCCCGCGCGTGCCGTCGAGGTACGTCTCGCCCTCGAGGTCGGAGACGTCGCCGTCGCAGCCGGGCAGGATGGTCGCGGACGGGACGTCGGCCACCGGATTCTGGCCGAAGATCGTCGGTCCGACGAGCACGGTGCCGCGGATCTTCCAGCGGACCGGACCCCGGTAGCCGTCCTGGGCGGCGGGCGGCGGGTAGAGGCTGTCCATCGCCGCCCGGTTGACGCCCTCGCCGCCGCGCGAGTGGCCGACGAGCAGGACCTTGGAGAGGTCGGCCCGGGGTGCGTCGCGCACCACGGCCGGAGCGGCGGCCGGGTGCGCCGCCCAGTCGGCCCACCTGGCCAGGTGTCGGCGGACCAGCGACGAGCGGCCCTGGGCTCCGGCGTCCTCGGCCGCCCAGTCCTGGCCGTTGATGCCGTTGGCCGAGATCGAGACGGTGACGTACCCCTGGGACGCCAGCAGACGCTGATCCTCGAGGTAGCCCTTGTGGCTGGGGATCTGCTTCATCCCGGCCGGGCAGGGCCAGTCCCCGGTCACGTCCTCCTCGGCGCCCGGCTTGTAGCAGGTGGAGTGACGGCCGTGCAGGAACAGGGCGAGCGGCCGCTTGCCGGTGGCTCCCTTCGGGGCGACCACGAGGGCCTTCATCTCGACGGGTTCGGCGTAGCCCGGCAGCTTCACGGGCGCCAGGTCGTACTCGCCGGACGTCGTGCGGTAGGAGCCGGGTCTGCCGGGGTCCACGGAGTTCGCCGGGGCCCGGGCCGGGAGCTGACGGGCGGCGAGGGAACGCCGTCCCGCCTCGGGGGAGTCGCCGGCGGGCGCGTCCAGCCGACGTCCGCTCGCGAGTACCCGCAGGTCCTTCAGGGGGGCGGCGCCCGTGTCGTCGAGCGCGAGCCGGAACGTGCGGCCGTCCCGGCCCGGCTCCGGTACGCCGAGCATTCGCTCGCCCGCGTGGAACTCCACCCGGGCGTCGCCGGCGGGCACCGGGCGGGGCGAGCGCCACACCAGCTCACGGTCGGCGCCCTCGCCGCCGATCTGCCACCCCGGCGGCAGTCCGCTGTCGGCGGAGGTGGTCAACGGTCTTGTCTCGGAAGGTTGTCGGGCTTGTGCCAGTCCCGGTGTTCCCGCCAGGGCCGCGAGCGCGGCCACGGCGGTGACACCTATTCGCCGGGCACGGATCAAGGTCCACTCCTCAGCACTCGGAGTGCGGGAGCCCCGTCCGTACCGGGAGCCCCTCGCACCCCGGAGGAAGCGAAACGGGATCTGTGGGTTGCCTGTGACGACGGACTGTGCCCGCGCAGGACAAGAATCCGGACACGGGGAGGCGGGACACGGGGCCCTCGGACGCCGAACTCCTCACGCTCACACGGCAGTCGGCGCCGGCAGGGCGCGAGGACGGCCGCCGTGTCCGGCTGCGGGGTCCGGCGCGGCGGCCAGTCCGGTCAGCACGGGCGCGGCCACGGCCGCCGCGGCGGCGACCAGCCCTCCGGCCCCCGGCGCGGTGGGGCCCGGTCAGTGCCAGGCGCGGTACGGCTCGTCGAGGAGCTGGAAGACGGGCTCGCCCCGCACCGGGTCCTTGACGGTGGACAGGCGGACGCGGTCGCCGCTGTGGATGCCGATGAGCGGGCCCATGACCCGGCCGCGCACGACGAATCCCTCGGCCATCTCGACGAGGGACACATTGCGCGCGGCGGGGGTGTTGCGGTTGACCACGGTGGCGTGACGCACCGTGCCGGTGCCCTCGCTGCGCTCCGTGCGCAGGTCGCTGCCCTGGCAGACCGGACACAGGAGCCGGTGGTACATCGCGGTGCCGCACCAGGTGCAACGCTGGAAGAGGATCGTGTCGCCGTCGGCGGTCGCGCGGTCGAGGAGGCCCGCCGCGGAGCCGGCGGCCTGCTGGACGACGTTTCCTGAGTGGTGGTACACGCGGGTCAACTCCCTGCACTCGGCCGGAATCCACGTGCGCGGCTCACCCGTGCACGCACGTGCCCGGTTCACCGTGCCACCGTGCACGCCCACAGAGTATGGCACTCAGTGCCACGCGTAAAGGCACTGCGTACCCCTAAATGTGGAGGAGGATTCAGGGGCGAATCACGTGGTCAGTCGCGCCCGAGGGTCGTCTCGAGCTCCTGCACCACGCGCCACAGGGGCGCCCCGCGCCGGGAGACGACCACGACGACGTCCTCCGGCCGCTCGACCAGGGGCGGCGGCGGGGCCGAGCCGAACGCGGACTGCACGTAGCCCAGCGCGTGGTCCACGGTCGCGGTCGCCTCGCCCTGTCCGTCCGAACGCAGCCAGGAGCGCAGCGCGTTGTTGTGGGCGGCGACCACCGCGGCCGCGATCACGTCGGCGTGGAGGTCGCCGTCGGGGCGGCCGGTGAAGCGGCCCCGCAGGTACTCGGCGAGGGCGCGCTCGTAGCGCCAGACCACCGACAGCTCGTACGCGCGCAGCCCGGGCACCTGCTTGGTGAGCCGGTAGCGCTGCACGGAGAAGGAGGGGTTCTCCGCGTACATCAGCAGGACCAGCCGGGCGGCGTCGCAGACGCGCCGCACCGGCTCGTGCTCCGCCGCGCTCGCGGCGAGGAACGCGGTCATGTCGGCCAGGCACCGCTCGTGGTCGGGGAAGACCACGTCCTCCTTGGACGGGAAGTAGCGGAAGAACGACCGCCGGCCCACCCCCGCGAGCGCCACGATGTCGTCGACGGTGGTCTGTTCGTAGCCCCGCTCGAGGAACAGCCGGAAGGCCGCCGCGACCAGGGCGTCCCGCATGGGCGGCTTGGCCTCCGCCTTGTCAGTGGCGCTCATGGACGGAACGTAACACCTGAGCGGCGCCGTGGCACTCAGTTCCCTCCGAAGGGGACCGAGTGCCCAACGGGGCGCGGCGTCACATCCGCTCGGCCGCCTCCACGACGTTGGTCAGCAGCATCGCCCGCGTCATCGGCCCGACCCCGCCGATCGGCGGCGCGAAGGACCCGGCGACATCGCTCACGTCCGGGTGCACGTCGCCGAGGATGCCCTCGACCGTGCGCGTCAGACCCACGGACAGCACCGTCGCGCCCGGCTTGATCCAGTCGGGCCTGACCAGGTGCGCCACTCCGGCCGCGGCCACCACCACGTCCGCCTCCCGGGCGTGCGCGGCCGTGTCCTGGGTGGCTTCGTGGCACAGGGTGACCGTGGCGTGCTCGGTGCTGCGGGTCAGCATCAGCCCGAGCGGCCGGCCCACGGTGACGCCGCAGCCGATGACGCAGAACTGCTGCCCCGTGATCTCCACGTGGTTGCGACGCAGCAGGTCGATGATGCCGCGCGGGGTGCAGGGCAGCGGCCCGGGGATGCCCAGCACCAGGCGGCCCAGGTTCGTCGGGTGCAGACCGTCGGCGTCCTTGACCGGGTCGATCAGCTCCAGCACGGCGTGGGTGTCGATGTGGGCGGGCAGCGGGAGCTGCACGATGAAGCCGGTGCACGCGGGGTCGGCGTTCAGGCGCAGCACGGCGGCCTCGACGTCGGCCTGGGAGGCGTCGGCGGGCAGTTCGACCCGGATCGAGGCGATGCCGACCTGCGCGCAGTCGCGGTGCTTGCCGCCGACGTAGGAACGGCTGCCCGCGTCGTCGCCGACCAGGATCGTGCCCAGCCCCGGGGTGATGCCGCGCTCCTTCAACGCCTGTACGCGGAGGGCGAGTTCGCTCTTGATGTCGGCCGCGGCGGCCTTGCCGTCGAGAAGTGTTGCGGTGGTCACGGGAGTCGACGAGCCCTTCGGGAGAAGACGACGGTCCTTTCATCGTACGACCCGCCCGACCACCCCGGCCCACGAGTCCCGTCGGCCCGGGCCGACGCGTCCGCCCCGGCCGCCCGGCGCTGTCGCCCCCCGGCCGTCCCCGCCCGCAAGTCCCACTCACCTCAGCCTCGACCTGGCCCGCCTCACGTCGTCCCCGCCCCTGCCGTCCCGTCTGCCCGTCCCCGCCCCCGAAGGGCGGCCTCGTCTGGCGTAACCTTTCCGCACCGCTTCGCAGCCCACCGGGAGACCCGCATGTCCGCCGCACGCCCCCGTCTCCTCTACGTCACCGACCTGGCATATCCGGCGCGTGGGCGCCGCTACGGCGACGAGGACGTGCTCCTCTCCTCCCGGCTGCGCGCGGAGTTCGACCTGGCGCTGTGCCACCCGCTGGACGCGACCGCGCTGATGGACGCCTTCGACGGCGTCGTCGTCCGCAACAGCGGTCCGGTCCTCGGGTACCGGAAGGAGTACGACGCCTTCCGGGAGCGGGCGCTCCGCGACGGCGTGCGCGTCTACAACCCGCTCACCGGCCGCGCCGACATGCTCGGCAAGCAGTACCTCCTCGACCTGAGCGCCGAGGGCTTCCCGGTGATCCCCACCGTCGGCCGCCCCGAGGACCTGCATCTGCTGCCCGCGGCCGAGCGGTACGTCGTCAAGCCCAGGCTCGGCGCCGACTCCCTGGGCCTGCGCGTCGTCGGCCCCGACGCCCTCCCCGGTCTGGCCGACGGCTCCACGCTCGTCCAGCCGTGCGTCGACTTCGCCTACGAGGTCTCCTTCGTCTTCGTCGACCACGACTTCCAGTACGCCCTGTACGCCCCGCACCCGGACCGCCGCTGGCAGCTCGAACCGTACGCGCCCACCGTGCGCGACCTGGAGTTCGCCCGTCGCTTCATCGACTGGAACGACCTCGCGCACGGCATCCAGCGCGTCGACGCCTGCCGTGCCCCCGACGGCGAACTGCTGCTGGTGGAGCTGGAGGACCTCAACCCGTACCTGTCCCTGGACGCCCTCGACGACGCCGGGCGGGACGCCTTCGTCGCCGCCGTGATCCGCTCGCTGCGCCGCTTCCTCGACGGGTGAACCCCGCCGCCCGCACGCCCGTATCTCCCTTGGGGGACCAACGGGAGGGAGACGAGCGTGCCGACACCGGAGGAACCCGGACAGCCGCACGAACGCCCGGTCCTGGAACCCATCCGGGTCCTGCGACCGCGCAACACCGACGCCCTCGCGGAGCTGTTCCGCGAGATGACCGAACTGACCCATGACGCCGGCGCCTACGAGGCGATCCCGCTGCCGCCCGAGCCGGTCGCGGTCGAGGGGGAGACCGAGGAGCTTCCGCCGGTGGGTCCCCGCACGGCGACCCTGGCGACGCCGCGCGGCGGCCGGGACTGGGCGAGCGAGCGCGGCGGCCCCCGGCCGCTGCCCGGCGGCGACGGGCGCCACGGCAGCGGAAGACGTGCGGTGGGGCGGCGCCCCGTGCCCGCGCCGACGCCGGACGGCACGCGGGCCCGCGCCCGGGCCCGCGACGACTCCGGTGCGGGCCTGCGTCGCGGCGCCATCGCGGTGGGCGTGTGCGCGGCGGCCCTCGTCGGCTTCGCCTGCGCGCTCCTGCTGCCGGGCCGGGGCGGCGAGGCCGCGGCACAGACGGCCCCGGCGACGCCGCCCGCCGCGCCGCCCGCCTCCGCGAGCGCCTCGGCCGACCCGGACGGAGCCGGCACCCTGCGTGAGGGGGACAGCGGACCCGAGGTGACCGATCTCCAGCAGCGGCTGCTGCGCATCCCGAACGTGTACGAGGGCGGCTCCACCGACGGCCGTTACGACACCGTCCTCACCGAGGCCGTGGCCCGTTTCCAGCTCTGGTACGGCATCCGGGGCGACGAGACCGGCGTCTACGGCGACGACACCCGCCGTGATCTGGAGTCCCGCACCGCCTCGGGCGCCGGATGACCGCGGAGGCCCGGCGCACGGGAGGCCCCGCGGCGCGTGGGCGCCGCTAGCGCTCGCCGTCGAAGGGGACCTGGATGTCGCAGACGCAGACGTCGTCGCGGCCCTCGGGGTCCAGCAGCGCGCCGAGCAGCCGCTCCAGCGGGGCCGGGCCCGCCCCGTCGCGCAGCGCGGCGACCCCGGCGAGCCGTTCCAGGCCCCGGTCGATGCTCTCGGCAGGCCGTTCGACCAGACCGTCGGTGTAGAGGAGCAGACGGTCGCCGGGTTCCAGGTCGACCTGCGCCTCCTCGTAGCGGGGCGTGTCGGTCGCGCCGAGCAGCATCCCGTAGGGGCGGTCGAGGTAGCGCGCCCGGCCGCCGCGCACCAGCAGCGGCGGTGGATGCCCGGCCTGCGCCCACACCAGCCGGTGCTCGCGCCGGCTGTAGCGGGCCAGGACCATGGTCGCCGAGCCGTGCGGGTCGCGGGAGTGCAGCAGCAGGGCGTTGAGCCGGGAGAGTGCGCCGGTCAGCGAGGAGCCCGTGATGATCATGCCCTTGGCGGTGAAGCGCAGCAGGGCCATCGCGGCGACGGCGCCCATGCCGTGCCCGGCCACGTCGCCCACCACGAACAGTGCGTCGCCGTCGGGCAGTTCGATGGCGCTGAACCAGTCGCCGCCGACGTTGAGGCCGGCCTGCGCGGGCAGATAGGCGATGTCCACCCGCAGTCCGGCCAGCTCGACGGGCTGCTTCGGCAGGGGCAGCAGCGCGTCCTGCAGCCGTGCGGCGACGGTGCGTTCGGCCTGGAGCACCCCGTGCTGGGTGAGCATCGCCCGCTCGCTGGCGACGAGGGCGAGTTCGGCGCTGCGCTGCGCGGTGAGGTCCTGGACGAAGCCGTGCACCTCGACGGGCTCGCCGTGCGCGTCCGGCACGGCCTCGGCGACCATCCGCAGATGCCGGACGCCCTCACGGGTGACGATGCGGAACGGCACGTCGCAGGGCCGCCCGTGGCGCACCAGCTCGCCGACGGCGCGGGCCAGCACCGGCACGTCCTCGGGCAGGCCGAGGCGGGGGAGGCCGTGCAGCGGGACGACGCCCCGGGCGGGATCGCGCTCGAAGATGGCGAACACCTGGGAGGACCAGTTCGCCTCGCCGGTGACCAGGTTCCACGTCGCCCAGCCGAGCTTGCCCAGCCGTTGGACGTCCGCCAGCCGCTGTTCCTGCCGGTCGGAGGGGTCGTGGCGGACCCAGCTGACGACCAGGCCGTCGCCCAGTCGCGTCGCGCGCGCCGTGTACGTGGCCAGTTCGCTGAACCCGGCCACCAGCTGATGGCGGGCGAACGGCTCGCTCTCGTAGGGCTCTTCGCCGCTCAGCGCCCGCAGGAGCCCGCGCCACAGCGGCTCTTCGGCGATCTCCGGCCAGCACTCCAGGAAGCGCAGGCCGACCAGGTCACGTCCGCTGCGGCCGAGGGCGTCGGAGGCCATGCCGGTCGCGGCGTCGACGCGGAAGTCCTCCACGTGCCCCGCCCCGGAGCCCAGCGGGGCGAGCAGCACGGCGGCGACCGGCAGCCGGTCGAACACCGTCTGCACGGCGTCGGCGGCGGCCCCGGGGGTGGTCGTCCTGCGGGTGCCGAAGACGCGCAGCGGGCCCGTGCACAGCTGGGCGACGGCCAGCAGGTGTTCCCGGATCCGGGGGGTGAAGGCGCCCTCGCGCCGGCACAGGACCCCCAGCGCGACGTCGGCCGGCTCGGCGGTCGTCAACGGCAGCCAGGCTCGCGACTGCCAGCGCTGCGGCGGATCCCCGATCAGCAGGTAGTGCTCGGCGTCCTTCTCCGGGGTCTCCAGCCAGCGCGGCTGGTCGGCGCGCAGGGCGTCCAGCGCGGCGATCCCGCTCATCGGGGGCACCCGGCTCCACTGGTCGGCCAGGGTGTCGTCGATGCCGGCGTGGCCGAGGAGGGTCAGTCCGCCGCCGGGTGTGCGTGCGTAGATCATGACGGCGTCGGCGCCCATGTCCGCGGCGAGCTGGTCCAGCAGCAGGCGGGCCAGGTCGTGCGGGGTGCCGACCCGGACCAGGGCCCGGCTCAGACGGCCCAGGGCGGCGGCGTCGATCTCGTCGGCGAGGGAGGCCGGCACGGTGTCCGGCCCGGTGGCGCCGGTGGGAGCGGGCGGCGGTTCGTCGTGGGGTGCGGAGGCGAGGGCGCCGAGGGTGATCCAGCACTCCTCCAGCAGCGTCCGCCGCCCGGACGCCGCCCGCTGCTGCAGCTCCTCCTGCGCGGCCTCCGGCGAGCAGCCGCGCTGCGCCATCAGCGCACCCTTGGCCCGCTCCAGCACGGCCGAGGTGGCCGCCAGCTCCTGCAGTCGGTCCATCTCCGCGCGCTGTCGTGCCACCACCCGGGTCAGCGCGGCCATGTCGGGCACCCCGCCGGACTCCGCGGGCAGGGCGGGTTCGCTCGTCACGCCTTGAGCATGGCACACGGACGTGGATTCGATCGGGGTCTTGCGACAACGCCCCCGCCAGGAGCGATGCGCCCCCGGCGGTGGACCGGACCCCGTGTCTCAGCGCCCTGCGTTCTGCTCCGCCAGCGCCTGGGAGACAGCGCGGACGCTGCGGGCGATGTGCTGCAACTGCATCACCTCGGCCGCGTACATCTTGATGGTGTGTTCGATGACCGACTCCTGCAGTCCGAGCCGGGGCAGGTCGGCGCGGGCGGTCTGCAGGGCGGTGCGGGCCACCCGGACCTCGTTCTGGACCTGGATCTGCGCATGGCGGGCGAGCAGTACCGGATGGCGCAGCAGAGCGGGGTAGCTCGCGTAGCGCGCGGGCACCAGTTCGCGCAGCCACTTGGCGGCCGAACGCTCCCAGTCGTAGCTGCCGGGAGTCTTGACCTGGCACGGCCAGTCCGGGCTGATGCGCGTCGTCGTCAGGGTCATGATCATCGCTTCCGGGTGTGTGGCGTCGTGACGGTGGTCCGACGGTTCGGGGCGGCCCCGGTCTAGGGGATGACCGGGGCCGCCACGGGCGCTCGCGCAAGCGATGCCCCGAACACCCTGGGCGCCGACGTGGGTAGGGACGGCGGCTTTCGGGTGCCCGTACAGGAGCCCTTCGCGGGCGGGTGCGGCCGTGAGCAGTATTTATATATGCCGTCGCCTTTGCAAGACGTATGAAAACATTCATGCGCGAAATGCCCGCAGTGATCCCTTTGGTCTTTTTCGTCGAGGGGGTGGGGGAGGAGAGGGCGGGCGAGGGTTCGGCCGGTCATTCCCTGAGGAAGAACTGGTGCTGCTCGGCGATCTGCTCGTATTCCTCCAGTCGCGCCTGGGTGCGCTCGGGGCCCGCGTCCGTCATGGCCTGCAGCAGCGCCGCGGCCATCACGCCGGGAGCCGCGTAGGAGTCGAAGACCAGCCGGGACCCGGTGCCCGAGGCGAAGGTGACGTCGGCCTCGTCGGCCACCGGCCCCAGCGCCAGGTCGGTGATCAGCGCGACCTTCAGACCGGCGCTGCGCGCGACCCGCACGGCGGTCAGCGTCTCCTGCGCGTGCCGGGGCATCGAGAACGCCAGCACCCAGGTCCCGCCCGCCTCCCGGGACTGCAGCAGCGCGTCGTAGGCGACGCTCCCGCCCCGGGTCACCAGCCGGACGTCCGGGTGGACCCGGCGGGCGGCGTAGGCGAAGTACTCGGCGAGCGAGGCGGAGATGCGCAGCCCCAGGACGGTCAGCGGGGCCGACTGGGAGAGCCGCCGCCCGATGTCGATGACATGGTCCGGGTCGGCGAAGTCGCGCCGCAGGTTCTCCAGGTTCTCGATCTCCGCGTCGACGGCCGCCTGCAGTTCGTTGCTGCGGTTCACCTCCGCCGCCGCCGGGCCGCCGGCCAGGGCGCCCAGCGCGATGGACTGGAGCTTCTCCCGCAGGGCGGGATACCCGCTGAAGCCCACCGCCGCGGCGAACCGGGTCACCGAGGGCTGGCTGACGCCGACCCGGTCCGCGAGGTCGGTGATCGACAGGAACGCCGCCTCGGTGATGTGCTCGATCAGATACTGGGCGATGCGCCGTTGCCCCGGGGACAGCTGGGGCCCGTCGAAGAGCGCCCTGAGCCGTGAGGTCGGCGACGCCTCCGTCTCCGGCCCGGTCCTGCCCGAGGTGATCGCGGATGCCTGTGCGCGTGCCTGCTGCGGCGATGGCACCGGTGCGCCTCCTTTGTCTTCCACGAAGCTCAACATAGCTCAGGGACCGGGCCGGACAGGGCGGGCGCGGACACCCCTCGACACCCCCGGTGATCGTGGCTTACCGCCGGTACAGGGTGATCGAGTGCCCGACCTCGTCGACCGGCCGGCTGGAGCGCAGCAGCGCCGCCAGTCGGCCCGTCGCCTTGGCCGCGGCGGAGTCCGACACGACCAGCAGTCCGTGCACCTTCCGCGCGGGCACCCGCCGTGGATCGCGGGCCTCGATGCCGTAGTAGGCGGGCACCCCGCTGCCCTTGTAGACGAGCCACACCGGTTCGCCCGGGTACCGGCCGTGCAGCCGGTCCGCCAGTCGTCCCAGGTCCTGGCCCCAGTCCACGTTCGAGTCGTGCAGCCGCAGATGCGTCTTCGCCGTCCCGCCGAAGGCCTCGTTGGAGTAGGGCAGGTAGTAGGGGAACGTCCGCAGCGAGCTGACGGCGACGAACGCGACCAGCACCGCCGCGATCACCGGCGTCTTCCGCCGCCGCCGCGCGGCCGGCAGACAGCCCGCGGCCACCGCGAGGAACATCGGCAGGAAGACGGCGTACCGGGTGCCCAGGTCCCGGGCCCCGGTCATGGCGGAGGCCAGCAGAACGGCGGCCGGGACGAGCACGTAGGGCGCCGCGGGCCGCAGCCGGGGCGCGACGAGCAGCGCGACCGTCCCGGCCGCCCACAGGGCGAGCATCCCCAGCGGGGTCTTCACGACCAGTGCGACCGGCAGGTAGTACCACCGCGCCCCGGCGTACTCGTGCCCGAACAGGAAGCCCTGCCAGTCCTGGTTCTCCAGGCCGAACTGGATCCGCATGCCGTCCCGGTACGCCTCCGGGAAGGGCAGCGCCCGGACGAGGAGCCCGCGCAGACCGTGCACCACGGGCACGTGCACCGACCGCGGGTCCCAGCGCAGCCGCGGATCCACCACGAGATACGCCGCCCAGACGACGGTGACCGCGACCACCGCCACCACCCCCGCCCCCAGCAGGGCCTTCCGCACCTGTCGGGGACGCCGCGACCACACCGACAGCGCCGCCAGCCCCATCACCACGGGGACCGCGGGCAGCGTGCTCATCCGGGTGGCGAGCGCCGCGCCCAGCGCGGCCCCGGCCAACGGCAGGTACAGACGCGGCGCTTGCCGGCGAGCCCGCCACAGCAGCCACGCCGACGTCAGCACGAAGCCCGCCGCGGACACGTCCAGTGTCGCCAGCGAGCCGTGCGCGACGAGGTCGGGGCACAGGGCGTACAGGGCGAGCGCCGTCAGCGCGGGTCCGGGGCCGGCCAGGTCACGCGCGAACGCGAACACCACCAGGCCGAACAGCAGGGTCAGCGCGATCACCGGCAGCCTGGCCCACAGCATCAGCCGCCAGGGGTCGTTGCCGGAGCCGTACAGCAGATGCCGGCCCGCGTCCTCCTGGGCGCCCGCGAACGGGGCGTCGACGTGCGGGTGGGCGAAGGCCACGCCGACGGCGATCACCAGCTTGCCCAGCGGCGGGTGCTCCGGGTTGTGGCGCACGCGGTGCTCGTGCAGGTACTCGGCCGCCGTGGCGACGTACACCGGCTCGTCGATGGTCGGGGTCTGCTGCACCGCGGCGGTGACCATCGCGACGGCCATCTGGACGAGCAGGACGACCGCCAGGAGCGGCACGAGCAGGCGTCGGCGGGCCGGCGGGGCGGGCCGCGCCGCCCCCGCGGCAGGGGTGTTCTCCAGGACCGGGTCCGGTTCGCGCGCCATCGTCCACCCCGCGGTCACACCGTCGGGCGGCGGCGGGAGCGATCCGCACGGGCCGCCCGGGCCCGCTGCGCACCGGCTCCCGCCACGCGGGGCGTTACCGCTTCAGGAGTCGTACCGACAGACCGTCTGCCGTGTACACGGGTACGGCCCGCAGGCGGTCGGAGTTCAGCGCGACACGGTCGAACCGACCGCGCAGCGACGAGGCGTCGATCACCGGGACGACCGTCCCCGCGGCCGGCGGCCGCTCGGCGTCGAGGCGCAGCGACAGCACCGAGCCCCGCCCGAGCCGGACCCGCCCGGACACCGTGAGGGCGGGCCCGTGGTGTGCGCGCAGCGTCAGATCCAGCGCCGCGCCGGAGCCCTGGGTCCACGCGCCGCGCACCCGCACCGGCGCGCCCGCGCGCAGCGTTCCGCCGGTCAGCCGCACATCGCCCTGGCCGAGGGCGTTCGCGTGCCCGGCGACGACCACGCCCTGCTCCACCACGGTGCCGCCGCGGTAGCGGTTGTGGCCGGTCAGGGTGAGCGTGCCGGAGCCGCGCTTGGTCAGGCCGCCCGCGCCGTCGATGTCGTTGCGCCAGGCGTCGGCCGCGTGGAAGCCGTGCTTCGTCGCGTCCAGGGTGACCGTGACGTCGCAGTCGAAGGCGCCGTAACCGTCCGCCGCCGCGAACAGGTTGAGCCGGCCCCACTGCTCGAAGCCGTCCAGCAGCACGTACCCGGACGGCAGCGCGGTCGTGCGCAGCACCTCACGGCGCTGGGCCGCGGTCAGGTACGGCTGCCGGGTCTCCAGCAGCACCTCGGCGCCCTTGGGCACGGTCAGGGGCTCCTCGCGCCCCTGCCGGGTGAGGACGTACGTCAGCCGCGGCGCGACGGCGCGGGCGTTGGCCTCCCGGTCGGCGTACCTGTCGGAGGCGTCGGAGTGCGCGTGGGCGAACAGGGTGTCGGCGGTCGTGCCGGTCTTCTCGGTGAAGTAGGCCAGAGCCTGGGCCCGGGCGGCCGCCTTGAGCTCGGCGTTGGCCGGGTCGGCGAGCGTGGCGGCGGCGAGCGCGGTGGCCATGACGCGGCCGCCGATGACGTCGACGGTGGAGTGCATGCCGGAGACGATCCGGGTGTGGCTGAGTTCCAGCGCGCGGGTCACCAGCTCCTGGAACCGCTCGGGGACGGCGTACGCGTACGCCAGCGAGGCCAGGTGGAAGGCGTTGGTGTGGCCGCTCGGGAAGCCGCCGTCGTCCGTGGGGGAGGTGCTGCGCTGGCGCAGCAGCTGCGGGACGACGACGACCCCGGAGTCGTAGACCGGGTAGCCGAGCGCGTCGGTCCTGCCGGTGTCGACGACCTGGCTGTCCTCGTTCATGCGCCACGGCCGCGGGTACTGGAAGGCGTACTTGCCCGGGTTGCCCGAGGCGTACGGGCCGCGCACGGTGTCCACCAGCCTGGCGACCTGGCCGAGGTCGGAGTCGTACGAGCCGGCGCCGAGCGCGGAGCCGGCGGGCGCGCCGACGGGCACGGCGTCGTCGATCTTGGTGGCGGGCGTGGTGTCCGGCGCGCTCGTGATCGAGGTGACCGCCTTGGCGCCGGCCCGGTACAGGTCCGCCAGGGGGCCCAGGCCCCCGATCATCGCGTAGCTCTGGTGCTGGCGGTCGTAGACGAACGCCTCCTTGCCCTGCGCCTCCGTGCGCGCCCGGGTGACCGCGGCGCAGTAGCGCATGTTCGCGCGGAGCGTCTCCGGCCGCAGCGGGGCGCCGGTGTTCCAGGCCGAGCCGGTCTTCCACACGTGGGCGAACCCCCCGAGCACCCGCACCACGGCGTTGGTCTCGGGTGTGAGGTTGGCCAGGACGTTCGTCTTGTAGTCGTCGACGAACGGGAGCGCCGCGGTGGCGGCCTTGGCGTCGGCGGCGCCCAGCCACGAGACCAGCGTCGGGGCGGCGACCAGGGCCGCCGACCCTCCGAACGACGCCTTCAGAAAGCGCCTGCGGTTCACTGCCGAGGGGGAGGAGAGCCCGGCGGATGACGGCATGGGTGTGCCTCTCATGAGTTCTTCGGCCGTGGGGCCAGAGGGAAGAGGTGCGAACATGTGCGGCTCGTGGGCCTTTTGACGACTTGTGAGCCGGACGACGTGTCTGAGCGAAGATCTACGGCCGGGCTGTGTCCGGTCCGCGATGGTCCGGCGACCGGTGCGTGGCGCGGAGGTGAACGTGGGGTCGGCGGCTCACAGAAGCGAACGCGCCAGCGCCACCGCTCCCTCGACCGGCGCCACGGTCAGCGGCCGCGGCCGCGCTCCCGGCACGGCCGTCTCGAGCGCGGCGGTGAACGCCTCGTACAGCTCGGGCCGGCCGAGCACGGTGCCGCCGGCCACCACCACGTCGTCGACCGGTACCCCGCGCGCGGCGAGCCGGACGACGAGCGCGGCCAGGGCCGCGGCGGCCTCGGTGATCACGGTCGCGGCGAGCGCGGAGCCGGCGGCCGCGGCCGCGAAGACGACGGGGGCGTGCCGCCCCCACTCCGCGGAGACGTCCGTGGCGCTCTCCAGGGCCGCGCCGAGCGCCGGGACCTCGGCCACGCCGAGGGAGGCGATCAGGCCGGCCGCGAGGGCGTCGGGTTCCTCGCCCCGGTCATGAGCGGCCCACACCGCCCGGGCCGCCTCGCGGACCATACCGGCCGCGCCGCCCTCGTCGCCGAGGACCGCGCCCCAGCCGCCCACCTGGACGACGGTGCCGTCGGACAGCCGGCCCACGGCCACCGAACCGGTGCCGGCCACGAGGCCGACGCCCTTGTCCAGCCCTGCGGCCGGAACGAGCAACTCGGCGTCGCCCACGACATGCGCGGGGACGCCGAGCAGTTCCTGCAGCGCGACCCGGATCCGCGCGCACTGCAGGGGGGTCTCACAGGCGTGCGCTCCCACGGCGAGCGCGGACGGGTACGCGCCGGCGGGCAGCGCCTCGTGGACGAGGCCGGCCAGCCGGCGCGCGGCGTCGTCGGGGTCGTGCGGCCGCCAGCCGCTGGTGGCGCGGACGTGGTCGGCCACGACGTCGTCGCCCGCGACTGCGCGCAGATGCGTCTTGGTGCCGCCCACGTCGACGCCGACCACGACGGGGCGCGGAGGGGGAGAGTCCTGCACGGATCCTCTTTCGTCGATGCGCTGAAAGCTGCGACGGCGGGCGAACCGTGACCCTGGTGGTGACCTGGTGAACTAGGGAAGCCCCGGGACGGGCCTCTGACGAAGCACGGCAGGCGTATACCGTGAAGTTCGTTAGGAAGTTAACTAACGAAGTACAGTGCGTCAAGAGGAATCGCGCACTCGACCACCGGGCAGCCTGTGACGGCCGCCGCGGAGCGGGAACGCGCGACGTCGGTGCATCCCATCGCCGGCAGCCCGCCGAGACCGTCGACCGGGCGCGCGGCCCTGTACCCGTGTGGGGGAATCTGTGGAACTCGACGTGGTTGAAGCCCCCCGCCTGACCGAGAGCGCGAGCGCCGTGTTCGCCGTGCTGGCCCAGGCGGGGAGCGCGACCCGGCCGCAGCTCGCGAGCCTGGCGGGGCTGTCCAAGCCCACGGTGTCCTCCGCCGTGGCCGAGCTGGAGGGCGCCCGGCTCGCCACGCACTCCGGCACCGCCTCCAGCGGCACCGGCCGCTCCGCCGCCGTCTACTGCCTGGGACCGGCCGCCGGCGCCGTGCTGGCCGTCGACCTCGGCCCGGCCCTCACCCGGGTCAGGGGCTGCGCCCTGGACGGGGCCCTGCTCGCCGAGGCCACCGCCTCCCGCCAGGACGCCGCCGACGCCGTGCGCGAGGCGCTGGCCGCGCTGCCCGCCGGCGTCCCGCTGCGCTCCATCGTGGTCGCCGTGGGCGACGTCCTCGCGCGCGACCGGCAGGGCAGCGGCATGCGCCCCGCCACCGCCAAGGCCGGACCGGTCTTCGACGCCATGGCCGTCGCTCTGCCCCCCGGCGTCCCCGTCCACCTGGAGAACAACGTCAACTGCGCCGCCCTCGCGGAGCTCCACGAGGGCGCCGCCCGTGGCCGCCACACCTTCGGCTACCTGCGGATCGGCGTGGGCATCGGCCTCGGCATCGTCGTCGGCGGCCAGGTGCTGCGCGGGGCGAACGGCGCCGCCGGAGAGCTGGCGCGGCTGCCCTACCCCTGGGACGACGGCCGCGAGCCGCGTCAGGAGGCCCTGGAGGAGTACATCGGGGCCCGCTCCCTCCTGCGCCGGGCGAGCACGGCCTGGCAGGCCTCCGACGGGCCGTGCCCGCGCACCACCGAACGGCTCTTCGTCCTCGCGGGGCAGGGCAGGCCCGCGGCCCGCGCAGTCGTCGACCGCCACGCCGTGGACGTGGGCCGCCTCGCCGCCGCGGTGACCGCCGTGCTGGATCCCGGCCTGATCGTGCTGGGGGGCAGCACCGGCGCGGATCCCCAGCTCCTGCCCGGTGTGCGGGCCGAGCTGGCCCGGCTGAGCTGGCCCACCGAGGTGGTCAGCAGCACGGTCGGGGATTCGGGCACCGTCGCGGGCGCCGCACGCCTGGCCGTCGCCCGGGGAGTCCAAACCGTGACCGATGCCGCGCGGGCTAAGGATTGACGGCCTCCGACTCGGTCTGCCAATGTCCGGACAAGCGCTTTCTAAGTCGGTCGGGACACCGGCTTGGGGTGAGCGTCCCGCCCGTACACGAAGATGTACGGCAGCCGCACGAGGGCGTGCTCGTACGGTGACGGCCCGCAGGCCGGGGAGCGCACCCGCAGGGACGCCGCGGCCGGGCGAGGCCGCGCCTCCGGAGAGCACGCATCCAAGCTCCATGCACCCGTGCCGCAGCGACCGGCCCGGAAATCCGTCACGCACATCCAGGGAGGACCCGGTGGGTCACCAGCTCTCACGCAGAACCCTCTTCCGTACCGCAGGCGGACTTGCCGTCGCCGGCGCGCTCGGCAGCTCGCTCGCCGCCTGTTCCGGCGGCACCGGAGCCGGCAGCACCAGCAGCAAGCTGACCATGACCTGGTGGGGCAGCGACGACCGTCACGCGGCCTACAAGAAGGCGCTCGCGACGTTCCAGAAGGCCAACCCGAAGATCAAGATCCAGGAGACCTACCAGGGTTACGACGGGTACTTCGACAAGTTCAACACCAACGTCGCCGGCGGCAGTGCCCCCGACCTGATGCAGATGGACACCGCGCTGGTCGCCCAGTACGCCCGCAAGGGAGTCCTCGCACCGCTCGACGAGTACGTCGGCAAGTCCCTCGACCTGACCGGGTTCTCCAAGACGCTGCTGGCGAACGGCACCGTCGACGGCAAGCTGTACGGCGTCCCGTCCGGCATCGGCGTCAACCAGCTCACCGTCAACCGCAGCGGCCTGGAGAAGCTCGGCCTGAAGCTGCCGGACCGCGAGTGGACCTGGGCCGACCTGAAGTCGATCTCCCAGCAGGTCCACAAGAAGAGCGGCGGCAAGATCTACGGCGTCGACGACGGCGGCGGCTCCACCCTCCAGTGCTTCGAGGTCTTCGCACGGGAGAAGGGCCAGACCTTCTTCTCCGACGACGGCAAGAAGGTCGGCTTCACCGCCGACACCCTCCAGGAGTGGTGGGAGTACTGGGCCGAGATGCGCAAGACCAACGCCTCCGGTCCGCCCGCGCTCACCTCGGCCGCGCACAACGACCTCACCAAGAACGCGGTCGTCATCGGCAAGGCGCTGTTCACCTTCGACTCCGGCGTCTACGGCGCGGGCGGCTCGATCACCGACGCCCAGCTGGACTTCCTGCCGACCCCGCAGGGCGACTGGTCCGGTGCCCGCGAGGGCAACTTCGTCAACGGCGGTGTGCTGCTGAGCGCCACGGCGAAGAGCAAGCGGATCGCCGACTCCGTCAAGATCATCACGTTCATCGCGCAGGACGACTCCGCGATCAAGGACTTCCAGCTGCTGCGCGGCATCCCGCCGACGGAGAAGGCCCGCAACCTGATCTCGGCGGGCCTGACCGAGACGGACAAGCTGAACATGGCGAACGCCGACTACATCTCCCAGCGCGTCGCGAAGGCGACCAACGCGCTGCCCAACCCGGTGCCGCCGCCGCAGGGCGCCGACCAGGTCTGGGACCTGCTGTTCCAGTCCAACCTCGCCGTCGCCTTCGGCAAGAAGTCCATCAAGGCGCAGCTCGGCGAGTTCTTCGACCAGGCGGCAGGCATCCTGTCCGCGTAGCGCGCGCGGAGCACTTGGAAACACCGGGAGAGGGCCAGGGAGATGAGTATGACCACCGCGAAGACCGATGAGGTCGTGAAGGGGGCGCCGGCTCCGGCCACCCCGTCCGACCAGCGGGAGCGCGACCGTATGCGGCGCCGTCTCGCCCGAAAGCGGGGCGGAGGCTGGTGGCCCTACGTCTTCCTGGCCCCCTGGTTCGTCGGCCTGTTCGGCCTGACGATCTACCCGATGCTGGACTCGCTGTACCTGTCCTTCACCGACTTCGACCTGCTGACGCCCGCGCAGTGGGTCGGAACCAAGAACTACGAGCGGATGTTCGCCCACGACCCGGTCTTCTGGGACACGGTGCACGCCACGCTCCTGTACGTCATGGTGTCCGTTCCGCTGAAGCTCGCCCTCGCGCTCGGTGTGGCGATGCTGCTCAACCGGGACCTGAAGGGCATCGGCCTCTACCGGGCCGCCTTCTACCTGCCCTCGCTGCTCGGCGGCGCGGTGGCCGTCGCCATCGTGTGGCGTCAGGTCTTCGGCGGCGACGGTCTCTTCAACGACTTCCTCGCCTGGTTCGGCATCGAGGGCCAGGACTGGATCTCCAGCCCCGACACCGCGATCTACACGCTGATCCTGCTGGCGGTCTGGCAGTTCGGCACCCCGATGGTCATCTTCCTCGCCGGTCTCAAGCAGCTGCCCAGGGACGTGTACGAGGCGGCGGCGATCGACGGCGCCGGCCCCGCGACCCGGTTCTTCAAGATCACCCTGCCGCTGCTGACCCCGATCGTCTTCTTCAACGTCGTCCTGCAGATCATCGACGCGTTCAAGACGTTCACCCCCGCCTTCGTCGTCAGCAACGGCACCGGCGGACCCCTGAACTCCACGATGCTGTACTCCCTGTACCTGTACAAGAAGGGCTTCACCGACCTCCAGATGGGATACGCCTCGGCCCTGGCCTGGGTGCTGTTCCTGGTCATCGCAGGCTTCACGGCGGTCAACTTCATCGCCAGCCGTTACTGGGTCCACTACGACGACTGACGCCTGACGTCCGAGCGAGGAGTCCTTCCCATGTCCGCCATCACCCCGAACGCGTCGCCGCTGCAGAAGCTCCGCTCGGCCACCGGCGCCCGCCGCATCTTCATCCACACCGTGCTCATCGGCGTGGCGATCGTCATGCTCTACCCGCTGCTGTGGATGCTCAGCAGCTCGATCAAGCCCGACACCGAGATCTTCACCCACCCCGGGCTGATCCCGAACAAGCTCAACCCGCAGAACTACGCAGACGGCTGGAGCGGCTCCGGCAACTCCTTCTCCCTCTACATCACCAACTCGCTGATCGTCACGATCGGCGCGGTGATCGGCAACGTCGTCTCCTGCTCATTGGCCGCCTACGCCTTCGCGCGCTTCGAGTTCCGCGGCAAGAAGGTCTGGTTCGGCCTGATGCTCGGCACGCTGATGCTGCCCACGCAGGCCGTCCTGATCCCCCAGTACACGATCTTCTACAACCTGACCTGGATCAACACCTACCTGCCGCTGATCGTGCCGAAGTTCCTCGCGGTGGACGCCTTCTTCATCTTCCTGATGGTCCAGTTCATCCGCTCCATCCCGCGCGAGCTCGACCACGCGGCCATGATGGACGGCGCCAACCCCTGGCAGATCTACTGGAAGATCATCCTGCCGCTGATGAAGCCGGCCCTGGTCACCACCACCATCTTCACCTTCATCTGGACCTACGACGACTTCCTCCACCAGCTCGTCTACCTCCAGCAGAACGACAAGTTCACCGTCCCCCTCGGGCTGACCCTGTTCCTGGACCAGACCAGCGGCTCCTCCTACGGCGCGATGTTCGCCATGTCGACCCTCGCCCTCCTGCCGACGCTCATCTGCTTCCTCATCTTCCAGAAGAGGCTGGTCGAAGGCCTGGCGACCTCGGGCATGAAGGGCTGATCCCGCGTGCACCTCCTCCACCAGCGCGGCCCGCTGCACGACCTGCCCGACACCCCCCAGGCGTACGACGCCGTCCTCGCCGACGTCACCGAGCAGGCGCTGCGGCGGATGACGCCGGAGGGAAACCTCGAACACCCCGACTGCGTCGACGACGTCGGCGACACCTCCCTCGGCATCACCTCCCTGCTCACCCTCGCCTGGCAGCGCACCGGGGACCCGCGCCTGCCGGACGCCGTGCGCCGCAGCCTCGCCTTCCACCTGCGCGAGCGGGTCTACCGGGAGGACAACCCCGGCTACCCCAACCTGAGGGTGCGCGGCTCCGGGCTCCCGTACGCGCGCTACACCCTGGCGGCCGGCGCCCACCCGATCGGCGACTGGCCGAGCACGGTGTGGGCACTGCTGCAGGCCGTGAACGTCCTCGACACCGCCGACGGCCTGGTCGACGACGAGCAGCGGGCCGAGCTGCTGGACGTGGCCCGGGGCTACTGGAGCTGGCTGACCGAGGCGACCTTCTTCAATCCGCAGGAGGCCGGCAACCAGGCGATCGGCTGCGTGGTGGGCGGCCTGATGCTGGCCCGGCGCCTGCCCGCCGCCGAAGGGGCCCGGATCCGCGCCCGCGCGCTCGCGCTGTACAGCGACGAGATCCGCGCCCACCGGGTCCGCGACCGGGGCGCCCTGCTGCCCCCCGAACACGGCGGCGCCTACGACAACAACTACGGTCCGATCTCGCTGTCCTTCCTCGCCCAGGCCCACCGGGTCAGCGGCGAGGAGATCTTCGCCGAGGACGGCGACGCCCTGGCCCGCTACCTCGACGCCCGCCTCACCGTCGGCGGTTTCGACAACGGCGGCCCCCGCTACAGCGAGCAGCACTCGGCCTTCGAGTCGGTCCTCGGCCTGCGCTACTTCGGCGCACGGATCGGCTCCGACCTGGGCCGCTACCGGGGCGACAGCCGCTGGGCCCGGCACGCGTGCAAGGCGGACGGCGGGGTCGACGGGCACTTCGCGTGGATGCTGGTCTGGCAGATCCAGGACACCGCCCGCTGGCACCGCGAACCGTCGCCGCGACCGGCACGTCACCAACTGCGCGCCGGCACGGTCTCGGTGGCCTTCGACGACCGGATGACTCCGGCGGTGATCGAGGCGGGCGGCACCTACCTCCTGGCCGCCGCCGTCAACCGCCAGCACGGGTTCGGCCCGGTCACCGACGGCTTCCTGCTGTGCCGCCCGATGGGCGCGGTCCGCGTCCGCGACGTCCGCGCCGAGGGCCTGAGCGCCAAGCTGGTCACCAAGCCGGTCGTCGGCCGCGACCACGTCCTGCGGTACGTGCGCTCCCTGTACGTCACCGACGGCACGAGCCTGTGGACGACGGTCGCCGTGGAGCGCCTCGACGGGACGCCGTACCTGCTGGCCGGCCTGCCGTACGCCGAGGACGACGGCGACCGGGTCCGCCGCACGGCGTCGGCCGCCGTCTCCTCGCCGGGCGCCCTGCGTCTGACGCACCCCGGGGCGCCGGGCCCGGACCACTTCGACGCCCGCGCCGAACTCACCCAGGAACAGGCCGCCTTCGCCCTCGCGGCCGATCCGCGCGGCTACGGCAACCCGGACGAGGGCTGGCGTCATCTGGTCAGCTCCTCGGCCCTGGAGGCCGGGCCGCTCCCCGGCGCGCCGGACGACCTGCACGTGTTCGCGGTGCGCTACGGCTGCGAGGAGCCCTGGGCGGTGTCGGTCGAGCGGACCGCGGAGGGCCTGACCGTGCGCGCGGACGCGTTCACCGCCGTCCTCGGGCCGGACGACGCCCACGGCGAGCCGCGGCTGACGCTCCGCGCGGCCGGCGGCTGAGGGCCGTCCACCCGGTCGCCGGGCACCGCGGCGACCAGGTCGGACAGCGGCGGACCCGGCTCATCGCCCCACCGCCGCACCTGCTCCGTCCGCCCGTGCCCGGGCGCGGACACGCCGTCACGGGCGCAGTGGAGGCCGGCGGGCGGATGCTCCCGGGGCGGCCCGGACGTCACAGGGGCCAGGGCACCACCAGATCGGCCCGGTCCCGGGTCGCCGCCACGAGTGCGGCGTTGCGCTCGTCGCTCCGGTGCACCCAGGCCACCGCCTCCTCGTGGCCCTTGCCGAACTCCTCGTGCCGGGCGACCAGTCGGCGTACGCGCTCGGCCTCGTCGCTCTCGCAGAACCACACCTCGTCCAGCGCGGACCGCACCCGCGCCCACGCGCCCGTGCCGAGGAGGAGGTAGTTGCCCTCCGTGACGACCAGCCGGGCAGTCGGCGCGACGGGCACGGCCCCCGCGACCGGCTGCTCCAGCACCCGCTCGAAGCCGGGGGCGTAAACGACGTCGTCGCCGCCCGCATCCTCCCGCAGCCGCCGCAGCAGCGCCGCGTAGCCCGCCGCGTCGAAGGTGTCCGGCGCGCCCTTGCGGTCCCGGCGCCCGAGCCGGTCGAGCTCGACGTCGGCCAGGTGGAAGCCGTCCATCGGGACATGCGCCACCCACGGCTCGCCCGTGCCGTTCAGTTCGCGCACCAGGCGGCGCGCGAGAGTCGTCTTGCCCGCGCCGGGGCTGCCGGCGATGCCGAGCAGCGCGCGCCCGCCGTCCCCGGCGAGAGAACGGGCCCGCAGCAGCAGATCATCGAAAGTGAGCACACAGCAGAGTGTCGCAGTCTCCTGGAAGGAGACCCGCAGAGAGAGGAGGACGACCTTTGCCCGACGACGAGACACAGATCCGCACCCTGATCACCCGCTGGGCCGACGCCGTCCACCGCGGGGACCTCGACACCGTCCTCGCCGACCACGCCGACGACCTGGTCCTGTACTACGTCCCGCCCCCGCACGCGGGCATCCGGGGCCTCGCGGCCTATCGCGCCCTGTGGCCGCCGTTCTTCGCCTGGCAGGCCGAGGGGGCGCGTTTCGACCTCGACACCCTCGACGTGACCGCCGGTCAGGACGTCGCCTACGCCCACGCGCTGCTGCGCTGCGGCACGCCCCGCGAGCTGGCCGAGAACCCCGCGCTGCGGCTGCGCCTCACCTTCGGCCTGCGCAAGGAGGGCGGCCGCTGGCTGATCGCGCACGAGCACCACTCGTTCCCGCACGAGTGACAGCCCGCAGATGTGGCGGGCGCCACACCGTTGAGCGGGCCGATCCCGGGGAACGGGAGCCTGTATGACGACGACTCTCGGTCTCCCCGAAGCCATCCAGGCCTGCCTCTTCGACCTCGACGGGGTCGTCACCCGCACGGCGGTGGTCCACGCGGCCGCCTGGAAGGAGACCTTCGACGCCTTCCTGCGCGAGCGCGACGGGGACGGCTTCAGGCCGTTCGACGCGGGCGACGACTACGACGAGTACGTCGACGGCCGCCCGCGCGCCGACGGCGTACGCGCCTTCCTCGCCTCCCGGGAGGTCCGACTGCCCGAGGGACACCCCGACGACCCACCCGACGCGCAGACCGTCCACGGCCTCGGCAACCGCAAGAACGAACTGCTCCTGGAGAAGATCCGCACCCAGGGCGTCGAGGCCTACGACGGCACCCTGAGCTACCTCGAAGCGGCACGCGCGCGGGGACTGCGCACGGCGATCGTCTCCTCCAGCGCCAACGCGCGGGACGTACTGCGCTCGATCGGCGCCGAGGACCTCTTCGACGTACGGATCGACGGCGTCGTCGCGGCGGAGCGGGACCTGCCCGGCAAGCCGCGGCCCGACACCTTCCTCGCCGCCGCCCGCGACCTGGGCGTCGAGCCGGCCCGGGCGGCCGTCTTCGAGGACGCGCTGGCCGGCATGGACGCCGGGCGCGCCGGGAACTTCGGCTACGTCGTGGGCGTCGACCGCGTCGGGCAGACCGACGCGCTGTACGCGCACGGCGCGGACGTCGTGGTGAAGGATCTCGCGGACCTGCGCGAGCGGGGAGGGCGGGCGTGACCACCCACCGGGCGTACACCGTCGAGCCGTGGTGCGTACGCGAGTCGGAGCTCGACCTGGACGTCCTCGCACAGAGCGAGTCGGTGTTCGCGCTGTCCAACGGGCACGTCGGCTGGCGCGGCAACCTCGACGAGGGCGAACCGCACGGTCTGCCGGGCACTTATCTCAACGGCGTCCACGAACTGCACCCGCTGCCCTACGCCGAGGCGGGCTACGGCTATCCGGAGTCCGGGCAGACGGTCATCAACGTCACCAACGGCAAGATCATCCGGCTTCTGGTCGACGACGAGCCGTTCGACCTGCGCTACGGACGCCTCGTCAGCCATGAGCGGGTGCTCGACCTGCGGCGGGGCGTGCTGGAGCGGACGTGTGAGTGGACCTCGCCGGCCGGGTCCACCGTCCGGGTGCGCTCGACCCGGCTGGTCTCGCTCACCCAGCGGGCCGTCGCCGCCGTCGCCTACGAGGTGGAGGCGGTGGACAGCCGCTCCCGGGTGGTGATCCAGTCCGAACTGGTCACCAACGAGAGCCTCCCCGACCCGAACGGCGACCCGCGCGCGGCCCGCGCCCTGAAGTCGCCGCTGGAGCCGGAGGAGGACGTGGCCGTCGGCCGTCGGCTGCGGCTCGTCCACCGCACCAGGCGCAGCGGGCTGCGGGTCGCCGTGGCCGCCGACCACACCGTCACCGGCCCCGAGCGGACCACCCTCAGCGGCGAGAGCAACGTCGACGTCGCCCGTCTCACCGTCACCTCCGTGCTGGAGCCCGGCGAGCGGCTGCGCGTGGAGAAGCTCGTCGCCCACGGCTGGTCCGGCGCCCGCTCCCGGCCCGCGATGAGCGACCAGGTGGAGGCGGCCCTCGCGGCGGCCGGACACAGCGGCTGGGGCGGCCTCCTCGAGGACCAGCGCGCCTACCTCGACGACTTCTGGTCCCGTGCGGACGTCGAGGTCGACGGCGACGAGGAGATCCAGCAGGCGGTCCGCTTCGCCCTCTTCCACGTCCTGCAGGCCGGCGCGCGCGCCGAGCAACGGGCCATCCCCGCCAAGGGGCTGACCGGTTCCGGGTACGACGGCCACGCCTTCTGGGACACCGAGACCTTCGTGCTGCCCCTGCTCACCTACACGGCTCCCGACGCCGTCGCGGAGGCCCTGCGCTGGCGGCAGAGCACCCTGCCCGCCGCCCGGGAGAGGGCCACGCAGCTCGGGCTGGCGGGCGCCGCCTTCCCCTGGCGGACCATCGAGGGGTCGGAGGGGTCGGCCTACTGGCCGGCCGGGACCGCCGCCTTCCACGTCAACGCCGACATCGCCGACGCCGTCGTGCGGTACGTCGCGGTGACCGGGGACACCGAGTTCGAGCGCGCCACGGGCGTGGAACTGCTGGTGGGGACCGCCCGGCTGTGGCGCTCGCTCGGCCACCACGACGCGCACGGCGCCTTCCACATCGACGGCGTCACCGGCCCCGACGAGTACAGCGCGGTCGCCGACGACAACACGTACACCAACCTCATGGCCCGGGCGAACCTCCTCGCCGCCGCCGACGCCGTGGAGCGCCATCCGCAGGAGGCCGTCCGGCTCGGCGTGGACGAGGAGGAGGGCGCGGCCTGGCGGGACGCCGCCGAAGCGGTGTACCTGCCCTACAACGACGAACTCGGCGTCCACGAACAGCACGCCGGATTCACCCGCTACCAGCACTGGGACTTCGACGGCACCCGCGCCGACCAGTACCCCCTGCTCCTGCACTTCCCCTACTTCGACCTGTACCGCAAACAGGTGGTCAAGCAGGCCGACCTGGTGCTGGCGATGTACACCTGCGCGAGTCACTTCGACGAGGAGCAGATCGCCCGCAACTTCGCCTACTACGAGCCGCTGACCGTCCGCGACTCCTCCCTCTCGGCCTGCTGCCAGGCCGTGATCGCCGCGCGGGCCGGCCACCTGGACCTGGCCTACGACTACACCACCGAGGCCGCGCTGATGGATCTGGCCGACCTGGAGCACAACACCCGCGACGGACTGCACATCGCCTCCCTGGCCGGCACGTGGACGGCCCTGGTCGCGGGGTTCGGCGGGCTCCGGCGCGACGCCGACGGCCTGCGCTTCGCCCCCCGGCTGCCGGAGCGGATCGGCCGGCTGGCCTTCAGCGTCCAGTACCGGGGCCGGCGGCTGCATGTGGAGATAGGCCCGGACAAGGCCGCGTACACCCTGCTGTCCGGGCCGCCGCTGACGGTCCATCACCACGGTGAGCCGGTACGGGTGAACGGCGACGGGCCCGTCGCGCGCACCCTGCCGCCCACACCGGCCCGGCCGGTGCCGCGGCAGCCGCGGCACCGGGGGCCCCAGACCCGCTTCCCGCGGCCCTAGGCGGAGGAGGGGCGGGCCGGCGGCGGATCTCCGCGCCGCCGGCCCGCCCTCCCCGGGCCGCGCGCCCGAACCGGGTCCGCTCGGGCGGTTCAGTCGCCCACGCCCCACTCCTTGCGCCACCTGACGATCTGCTGCGCCGGATCGCCGGTGCAGGACCAGGGGGCGCGGGTCGCCCGGCGGCCGAGCATCCCCAGCAGCGGCCCCGCCATGTCCGCGGCGCCCGCCGAACAGGCGGCGTGGGCCAGGTGGTTGACGTCGCGCAGCTCGCCCGGGGCGACCGGGCCCTCCTTGCGGCCCGTGATCCAGCGGTCCCAGGTGCGTCGGACGTCGCCGACCGCCCCGTCGTCGTCCCAGTGCCGGCCGAGGCCCAGGGGGACGGAGCGGCCCTCGGCGGTGGCCAGGGAGTGGCGGTACTCCTCGACCCGCGCGTACTGGACCAGCACCGGGAGCGGGCAGCCCGGCGGGGCCACGCCGGCCGCGTCGCGGGCGAAGTCGTACATGAGACCGTGCGAGCCGTGCCAGCGGGCGGAGTAGTAGTGCAGCACCTGAAGGTGGCCCTCCATGCTGTACGGGTCACGCCGGTGCAACTCGTCCCACCAGCGAGCCAGTTCCCGCCTGCGCACTCCGGAGGGGTAGAGCCGGGCCACCGAGATCAGCGAGATCCACGGCGTCGGGTCGTCCGGGTAGGTCTCGGCCGCGGACAGACAGGCCAGCACCGCGCCGTCGACGCGGCCGCGCTCGATCGGCACGCCCCGGCCCGCTGCGATCGCCAGGTCGAACGCGCGGGCCGTCTCCGTGGCCGCCCGCAGCACCAGCGCGTCGGCGCTGTGCGGCTCGGCGGCCAGCCAGGTCTCCACCGTGGAACCGTCGGCACAGGCCTGCGCCAGCATCCGGACCCGGTGGCCCCGGGCAAGCCAGTCGGGGCCGGTCGCGCGCAGCAGGTCCCGAATCCCCTGCCAGCGGCCGACGGCGACGTCGTGCCGGACGGAGGAGAGGGCGACGTCCCCGCAGTCCGGGTCGAAAACGGGAGTGAAACGGTCCCGCGCCATCGTGTTCCTTCTCAGAAGTCGGTCGAGAGACCGTCATGGGCGGCGAGGTGCGCGGCGGGGCGGGCACCGGACACGTGGCCGGTCGCGACGGTCCGCGAGGCGTCGAGCCGGGCGGGCCGGTAGTAGGCGCTGCCCTGCCGCCGGTACCAGAGCATCGGCACCAGCCCCACGGCCAGGCCGCCGATGCCGACGGCGACGGCGGCGGGCTCCAGCTCACCGAGCGACTCCGCGAAGATCCAGAACATGAACAGGGCGCCGAACAGCGGCCACAGTCCGCCGAGGACGAAGTCGGCCGCGGACCTCAGCAGCGTCCCGCGGTAGGCGACGACCGCCGCCAGGCCCGCCAGACCGTAGTAGATCGAGATCTGCAGGCCGATCGCCGCGATCGCGTCGGCGAGGATGTCACCCACCGAACCCAGCGCGTTGGAGGCGACGAACAGCACCATCGCCACCGCGCCCACCGCCGCGACCGCCGCCCACGGCGTGTTCCAGGTGCGGTGCACGCGCCCCAGAGCGGACGGCATCGTACGGTCGCGGCCCATCGCGAACAGCGAGCGGGTGACCTGGACGAGGGTCGTCTCCAGCGCGGCGACGGTGGACAGCAGCACGGCCACGATCAGCAGCTTGCCGCCCCAGCCCGGCCACACCTCCTCGCCCAGCGCCGCCAGCACGTTCGCGCCGTTGTCCTCGATCCGCTGCGAACTGAGGACGACGTTCACCGCGACGGTGAAGACCTCGAAGAGGAGGAAGACGACGCCCAGGCCGATCAGTTGGGCGAGACCGGACGTCCGGCGGCTGCCGCGGGTCTCCTCGCCGAGGTTGCTCGCCACGTCCCAGCCCCAGTAGTAGAACGCGGCGACCAGCGCGCCCGAGGCGAAGCCGGAGACACCGTCGAAGTGGCTGAAGCCGAGCCAGGACCAGTCGAACGGCAGCGAGTTGTCGGTGTGGACGAGGGCGAGCACCGCGAACAGCGCCAGAATCGCCAGCTCCACGCCCGACATGACCAGCTGGGCGCGCACGGTGAGCCGGGTCCCGCCCAGCACGACCGCCAGCATCACCAGGAACCAGGCGGCGCCGACGACGGTGGACAGGGCGGTGTCGTCGGCGAGGCCCTCGTCGAACAGGGCGAGTGTCATCGACCCGGCCGGCAGCGACCCCGCCACCATGAAGACGGTCGCCGAGACCACCACGGCCCAGCCGCTGACGAAGCCCAGGAAGGGGTGCAGCGTGCGCCCCACCCACGAGTAACTGGCCCCCGCGTTCACGTCGATCCGGCCGAGCCGGCCGAACGCCAGGGCGATGCCCAGCATCGGTATCGCGCAGTACAGCAGCGCCGCCGGACCGGCCAGGCCCACGGCGCCGGCCAGGACCGCCGTCGTTGCGGCGATGGAGTACGCCGGGGCGCTGCCGGCGATCGCCATCACCACCGAGTCGAAGGTGCCCAGCACGTTCGGCTGGAGCCCTCTTCCGGTGCTGTTGCTCATCGTTGCGCTGCTTTCCTTCGTGCACACCGCCCGGGGCGAAGCGGCCCGACGGCGTATGGGGGGTGGGGGGTGGAGCGCCACCGCGGCTCGAGAGGGACGACCTCGGGAGACGTCGGCGGGGAAAAGCGCGGCGGAACACCGTTCCAGCACTGCGTGCGCGAACGGTCACACCGAGTGTGCGAGTGACTATAGCCCGAACGGTTGAGCTTTCAAGATTGACGGACGGGTAACGTGCACGCCCGCCCACGCAGGTGACATGTGTCGCGATTGGAGCGGCCCGCACGGGAAACGCGGACGGGGAAGAACAGCAGGCAGGCAAGGAGGCACCATGGGCACGCAGTCCGAGGCGATGGGCGACGACGTCTACCAGCCCACCGGAACCAACGAGGAGCAGGAGGACGCGGCCCCGCTCGACCTCCAGGACGCCGTCGACGAGCGCACCTACGACGACACCCTGGACGAGGGCTACTCCCCGCCGGAGAAGCCGCTCGGTGTGACCAAGTACGGCACCACCGCGGCCGAGCAGCACGAGGGCGAGAGCCTGGACCAGCGGCTCGCCCAGGAGGTGCCGGACACGGCCGAGCCCGCCGGGGACGGCGTCGGAGACCTCGCCGGCGGCGAGGGCGAGCCCGTCGATCCCCAGGCCGGCGACCGGCGTGCGGGCCGGCTCGTGGCGCCCGACGAGGGGGCCCACCCGGACGCCGTCAAGGAGGAGATCGCCCGGGACGTGGGCGTGGACGGCGGGGCCGCGGGCGCGGAGGAGGCCGCCGTCCACATCGTCGAGGAGTGAGGCCCGGTCAGTCCCCGATACGGTCCAACTGCCGTAGCCGGTTGGTGGCGTCGAGCGCGGCGACCTTGTACGACTCCGCGAGCGTCGGATAGTTGAACACCGCGTTGACCAGATAGTCGACGGTCCCGCCGCAGCCCATCACGGACTGCCCGATGTGGATCAGCTCGGTCGCTCCGGTGCCGAAGCAGTGCACGCCGAGCAGCGTGCGGTCCTCGGGGGACACCAGCAGCTTGAGCATGCCGTGCGCGTCGCCGATGATCTGCCCGCGGGCCAGCTCGCGGTAGCGGGCCACGCCCACCTCGAACGGCACCCGCTCCTCGGTCAGCTGGTCCTCCGTGCGCCCCACGAAGCTGATCTCCGGAATGGTGTAGATGCCGATGGGCTGCAGGCGATGCATCTGCCCGACGGGTTCCCCGCAGGCGTGGTAGGCGGCCGCCCGGCCCTGCTCCATCGCGGTCGCGGCGAGCGCGGGGAACCCGATGACGTCACCGACGGCGTAGATGTGCCCGACCGACGTGCGGTAGTGCTCGTCGACCTCGATCCTGCCGCGCCGGTCGGCCGTCAACCCCGCCTTGTCCAGGTCGAGTTCATCGGTCAGGCCCTGTCGGCCCGCCGAGTACATCACCGCGTCCGCCGGGATCTTCTTGCCGCTCTCCAGCACGGTCAGCGCACCCCGCGGATGCCGTTCCACGGCGGCCACGGTCTCCCCGAAGCGGAACGTCACCGCCAGGTCCCGCAGGTGGTACTTGAGCGACTCGACGACCTCGACGTCGCACATGTCGAGCATCCCGGCCCGCTTCTCCACCACCGTCACCTTGCTGCCGAGCGCGGCGAACATGGACGCGTACTCCATGCCGATCACCCCGGCGCCCACGATCACCATCGACTGCGGCACCCGCTCGACGGTCAGGACGTTGTCGGAGTCGAGGATCGTCCGCCCGTCGAACTCCACGCTGTCCGGCCTCGCCGGCCGCGTCCCGGTGGCGATCACGATGTGATCGGCGCCGATCAGCCGCTCCTGGCCGGTGATCTCGCGCAGGGCGACGGTGTGGTCGTCGACGAACCGGCCGGTGCCGGCGAACAGGGCGACGTGGTTGCGCGTCAACTGACTGCGGATGACGTCGATCTCCCGCCCCACGACGTGCTGGGTGCGGGCGGTCAGGTCGGCGACGGTGATGTCCTCCTTGAGCCGGTAGCTCTGTCCGTACAGGTCGCGCTGGGTGAGACCGGTGAGGTAGAGCACCGCCTCACGCAAGGTCTTGGAGGGGATGGTGCCGGTGTGGAGGGAGACCCCGCCGACCATGTCGGGGCGGTCGACGACGGCGACTCGGCGGCCCAGTTTGGCCGCGGCTATGGCGGCCTTCTGACCGCCGGGACCTGATCCGAGGACGAGCATGTCGAAGTCGGGCACCCTCCGCAGTCTGGCAGGGCGGGGGGTGCGGGGAAAGAGCGTCGGGGGTTCTAGGGCAGGAGCTTCTCGATCGCGCCGGGGCCCTCCTCGGCGAGCTTGCGGCGGGCCCACTCGAGATTGCGCGGGGTGAGGTCGCGGCCGGTGGCGAGGACCATGTCCTCGGCGGACACCTCGGTGCCGGTGCGGGTGTGGAGCAGGTTGTCCGGGGTTGCGCGCTCCGGGGAGGGCCGGGCGGCGCCGGGCTGTGACGTCGGCATGATGTCTGCTCCTCGCGTCCGAAGGAATGTACTAACACCATTCATCCTGGAGCCGCACCCTGCAATCCCGATCATCCCGGCCCGAGATGCCGCGATGATCGGCCGGGCGTCTAATGGGCTGTGTCGGGGCGCCCCCAACCCTGCGGCACACCGCCGCACGGCAGGAAGGCCCAGGTCATGGAACCCACCGCAGCCGGGAAACCCCAACGGGGGGGACTGCGAAGGCTCGGCGCCTGGTGCGCCCACCACTATCTGATCGTGATCATCGTCTGGCTGGTCGCGCTCGTCGCCCTCCAGGCGGTCAGCCGCGCCGTCGGCGGCGTGTACGAGGACAACTTCCAGCTGTCGGGCGTGCAGTCCACCGAGGGCCTGGACGTGCTCGAGAAACACGACCCCCAGGCCGGCGGCTACAGCAGCCAGATCGTCCTGCACGACGACCAGGCCGTCACCGGGCTGAGCTCCCCGATGTCCACCACGGTCGGCGACCTGCAGAAGCTGCCCCACGTGCTGTCCGTACAGAACCCGCTGACCCAGACCGCGACCAAGGTCGGACCGGTGTCGGGCGACGGCAAGACCGCCTACATCACCGTGCGGTTCGACGAGCAGCCCTCCACCCTCGGCGACGGCTATCTGACCGGAGTCGACCAGGCCGTCCAACCGCTGCGCGCGGCCGGCGCCGACGTCGAGTACGGCGGTTCGCTCGGCGAACTCGCCCGCCCCGCCGCGGACGACCGGGTCAGCGAGCTGATCGGCTTCGCGGTCGCGATCGTCGTCCTGCTGGTCGGCTTCGGCAGTGTCATCGCGGCCGGACTGCCCCTGGTCACCGCGCTGATCAGCGTGGTCGGCGGGCTCGCCTGCCTCGGGCTGCTGGCCGCCGCCTTCACGTTCGCGACCGTGTCGCCCACCCTCGCCACCATGATCGGGCTGGGCGTCGGCATCGACTACGCCCTCTTTCTGACCACCCGGCACCGGCAGAACCTGATGGACGGCGCGGATCCCGCCGAGGCCGCCGGACACGCCAACGCCACGAGCGGCCGCGCCGTGCTCGTGTCCGGTACCACCGTGATCATCGCGCTCTTCGGTCTGTACGCGTCCGGGGTGTCCTTCATCGGCAAACTGGGACTCGCCGCGGCCATCACGGTCGTCTCCGCGGTCGCCGGCGCCCTCACCCTCGTCCCCGCCCTGCTCGGGCTGATCGGCCGCCGGATCGACCGCTACCACGTGCGCAAACCGGTCGCCGAGACCGACGCCGAACCGGGCGCCGTCCCGCACGGCACCTGGCACCGCTACGCCAGGCGCGTCGAACGCAGACCCTTGCAGTACCTCGGCGCAGGCGTCGCCGTCATCGCGATCCTCGCGATCCCCGTCTTCTCCATCCAGCTCGGCCACATCGGCGACGGCGCCGACCCGACGTCGTTCACCGACCGGCGGGCCTACGACCTGATGACCGACGCCTTCGGCCCCGGCTCCAACGGCCCGCTCACCGTCGTCATCGACCAGACGTCCGTGCCGTCCGACAAGCGCTCCGACCTGTCCGCCCAGGCGACGAAGACCCTGGACGCGGTGCCCGGCGCGGCCACGGTGACCCCGCTGACCCCCACCAGCGACGGCGACGTGCTGCTCGCCACCGTCTACTCCGAGAAGTCCCCCCAGAGCGCCGACACCACCGACCTGACGAACCGGCTCGTCGACCGCACCCTCCCCGACGCGGTCTCCGGCTACGACGCCAAGGGCTACGTCACCGGCACCACGGCCGCGCAGGTCGACTTCCGCGACATCGTCGCGAGCAGACTGCCCCTGATCATCGGGGTCGTCGTCGCCCTCGCCTTCCTGATCATCCTCGCGGTGTTCCGCGGCCCCCTGGTCGCCCTCAAGGCCGCCGTCCTCAACGTCCTGTCCATCACGGCCTCCTACGGCGTCGTCGTCGCCGTCTTCCAGTGGGGCTGGGGCGGGCCCGCGCTGGGCGTCAACGGCAAGGTGCCCATCGAGAGCTATGTGCCGATGATGATGTTCGCGATCATCTTCGGCCTCAGCATGGACTACGAGATCTTCCTGCTCTCCCGCGTCCACGAGGCCTGGCTGCGCACCGGCGACGCCAAGGACGCCGTCGCCCACGCCCTGGAGATCACCGCCCGGGTCATCACCTGTGCGGCTCTGATCATGGTGAGCGTGTTCTCGGCGTTCATCATCAGCGACAACATCGTCGTCAAGATGCTGGGCCTCGGCCTCGCCGTCAGCGTGCTGATCGACGCCACCGTGGTGCGGCTGCTCATGGTGCCCGCGGTGATGACGCTGCTGGGGCCGCACGCCTGGTGGACGCCCCGGTGGCTGGACCGGATCCTGCCGCACATCGACGCCGAGGGCGACGCGGAGAGCCTCAGCGGTCCGCCGGACGCACCGGCGCGAGGACGAGCATCGTGACGTCGTCCCGTACGCCGGGGGAGTGGCGCAGCACGTCCGTCCACACCCGGTCGGCCGTCGTCGCGGGATCCGCTCCGGCGGCGAGTGCGGGCAGACGGTCCAGGAGCGGATAGAACGCCCCCGCGGAGTCCCTGGCCTCCGAGACGCCGTCGGAGGCCAGGAAGAGGCGGTCGCCGGGGCGCAGCGGCAGGACCACGGCGGTGAGCGGAGCGCCCGACAGCCCGAGCCCGAGCGGTGTCCACGGCACCACGTCCAGCTCCACGGCCGTGCCGTCGCGCAGCAGCACCGGCGGCGGATGACCGCAGACGACGACGCGCACGGCGTCCGCGTCCGGCGTGAACTCCACCAGGACCGCCGTCGCGAACAGCTCGGCGTGCGCGACCCGTGCCCCGTCCACGACCAGCCGCCGGTCCAGGCGTGCCGCCACCGACTCCAGGTCCTTCTGGTCGAGCACCGCCTCCCGGAACGCCCCCAGGATCGAGGACACCGTGGCGACCGCCGCCAGCCCGTGCCCCTGCACGTCCCCCAGCACCGCCCGCACCCCGTGGGCGCTCTCGCGCACGTCGAAGAAGTCGCCGCCCACCAGCGTCCCGCGCTCCGCCGTCCGGTACAGGCCTGCGCAGCGCACCGGCCCGACCCGCTCGGGCACCGGCGGCACCAGAGCGTTCTGGGCGGCCTCGGCGATCGTCCGTTCGAGGTCCATCTGCACATCGCGCCGCCTGCGCACGAACGACACGAACACGCTGAGCACGGCGACGAAACAGGTCGTCAGCAGGTCCGCCTGACCCGGCTGGTCGAGCTGGAACGCCGGCACGTTGAGCATCACGATCACGGCCGCGCCGAGCAGCCCGGTCGCCACGGGACCGTACGACAGCACGGCCAGCGGCGGGATCGCGCCCAGCGCGAACCCGATGTCCAGCGGCTCGGGGCTGGCCAGCGTCACCGCGCAGACGCCCGCGACCAGGACGAGCGGCAGAGCCCGCACCCACAGCGGCGGCGGTGCTCCCCGCAGCCAGCCCCGCCGCTCACTGTCCAGTCGTCCCACACCCCCACGCTCCACCCCGGCACGGGCGGGCGCACGCCGAGACCGCGGCGGACGCGACGGAAGAACCTGTGCGGCGGAGCGACCTGTCGCAGGGAGGAGAGCGGCCGTCAGCGGCCGTCGGCGGCGCCCTTCAGCAGGGCCTCCGCGTCGGCCAGTATCTCCGTGACGCGCAGTCCGAAGGCGGCGTCGCAGGGGTGGCGGCGGCCGTCGCGGGCCGCGGCGAGCAGCTCGTCCACGGCCCGGGAGAGGGCCGAGGCGGCGTCCGGGCTGTCCTCCGGGAGACGGGTCACCCCGGCCGTGCCGCGGAGCTCGACGCTCGCGCCCACCGCCCCGGGCGGGGCCGTCAGACTGAGCGTCAGGGTACTGGAGGCGCCCTCCACGTGGTCCAGGACCACATGGACGGTGTCACCGGGGCCGTGGGCCGCGGCCGTCACCCGGCGGACGTCGCCGAGCACCGGCAGCAGCACCGACAGCGCGTGCGGGCCCACGTCCCACAGGGCGCCCTTCTCCCCGCGCCAGGGCGTGGCGAACGGGCTGTCGCCCTCCTCGTGGAAGACGTCCCCGAGCCATTGCGCGTGCGCGGTGAACCACTCTCCGGCGTCCGCCTGTTCGGCGATCCAGGCGCGCGGCCCGGGCACGAACCGGGTGGTGAAGAAGACGACCGAGGCGACCCGCGCCTCCTGCACGGCCCGCACCACGGCTCGCGCTCCCGCCACCGTGGCGGCGACGGGCTTGTCGAGCAGCAGATGACAACCGGCCGCGGCGGCGCGCACCGCGAGCCGCGCCTGGACGTCCGGGGGCAGAGCGACGGCCACCGCGTCCACGTCCGCGAGGAGGGCGTCGACGTCGTCGTAGGCCCGTGTCCCGTGGCGGTCCGCCAGTTCCTTCGCGGCCTGCGGGCGGCGGCCCCAGACGCCGGTGAAGTCGAGCCCCTCATGGGCGTGCAGGACGGGGGCGTGGACCATCCCGGCCCAGGGGCCGGTGCCGAGCAGACCGATGCGCATACCGCTGACTCTCCCTGCCGTTGCCGATATGGCGAGCGTGGGCGAGCCTTGCACACGCAGGGCGGGGCGTGCACGCCGCATCCGCTCTCGGACCGGGGCGTGTACGTCGGCTCCGCCGTCAGGCCGCCTGGGCCTCGTCGTCCGTGCTCGTCCCCGCCGCCTTGTGCGCGGCCGTGCCTGCGCCCGCGCCCGTGGAGCCGCCGGGTATCAGGCGGAGGTGACGCCGGCCCGCGGCATGGCGGCGCTTGGCCCGATCCGGGACGAGCAGGCGATCCTCGACCCGGTCCATGACCCCCAGCAGGACGGACAGCAGCGGCAGCAGCAGTACGGCGACCCAGAGCATGGCTTTCTCCTCGACAGGCGACTGGATGCCGGGTGCTCCGAATCGCGCGGCTGATGCCTGCCGGAACGCGCTCAGCGGTGAACGGGCGCGGCGAAGCCCGTCAGCAGGGCGTCCGCCTGGGCCAGACCGCTCTCCTCGGAGATCTCCCGCACCGTCTGCGCCGGCCGCACCATGGCGAACGCGACCCGGTCGGCGTCGAGGAGGAAGCCGTACACGGCGGGCCTCGGCAGACTGTTGTACGACCAGTGCGCCGAGAAGTAGTACCCGCCCGTGTCGTGCAGCACGATCACGTCCCCCTCGGCGAGGGCCGGCAGCGGCCGGTCGTGCGCCACCACGTCCCCGGCGAAGCAGAGCGGGCCGGCGACGTCCTGCCGTACGAGGGGCGTGCGCTTGGGCGAGCCGTCCGGGCCGTATGCGGACACCCGCAGCGGCCAGGCCTCCGGCATGAAGACGGTCCGGGTGGCCACCTGGCCGCCGGCGTGAGTGAGGGCGACCCGGCGCCCGCCGGCGTCCTTGACGTACTCGACCAGGGCCGCCGTGAAGCCGTTCTTGGCGATCAGGGAACGGCCGAACTCGGTGACCACCTGGTAGCGGCCGTCCAGCAGGGCCGGCTCGGCGGCGCTGAGCGCGGCCGCGTACTCCGCGTACGTGGGCGTGACGGTGTCGTCGGCGAAGTTCACCGGCAGCCCGCCGCCCAGGTCGAGGCTGGTCACCTGGCGGCGGCCGACGTACGCGTTGATCTCCTCGGCGAGCCGGTGCGTCGCCGCGAGCCCCTCCGCGATCAGCGGCAGCGGGCAGCCCTGGGAACCCACGTGGGCGTGCAGCCGGGTCAGCCACGGCCGCCGCGCGAACGCCTCGACGACCCGGGCGCGGGCGCCGGGGTCGCGCAGGGCCACGCCGAACTTGGACGTCGCGGTAGCGGTGCTCATCGCGCCGATGGACCCCGCGCCGACCTGGGGATTGACCCGCAGCCCGAGCACGGACGCGCAGTCCGCGGGGCGCAGGGCGTCGATCCGCTCGAGCTCGTCGAGGTTGTCCGCGTTGAGCGCGACGGCCAGGTCGAGGGCCTCGCGGATCTCCTGACGGGTCTTGGCCGGCGAGTCCAGCACGATGTGCGCCGGGGCGAACCCCGCGTCCAGCGCCAGCCGCAGTTCGCCGGGGCTCGCCACCTCGCAGCCCATGCCGGCCTCGGCGAGCAGCCGCAGCACCGGCACCAGCGAACAGGCCTTGGCGGCGAACGTGTGCAGGACGTCCGGCACGTGCGCGAACGCCCCGTGCAGCGCGTCGACGCTGTCGCGCACGCCCCGCACGTCGACGAACCCGGCCACCGGCCGGTCCTGCGCGATCAGCCCGTCCGCGACGGCCTGACGGACGGCGAGGGCGACGGGGGAGGGCGAGGTCCGGCGGCTCGCGGGGGTTTCGTGGTTCTCGGTGGGGAGCGGCACGTTCGTGGTCTCCTTCGGCGCGCGCGGGCGGTGGGGCTCGGCGTCACGACGGTGCGTGACAACTCCAGGTTCGCCCCGCCCACGGCCGCGCGTCTTTGGGGGACCGGACAAAGACCACCGGATCCTTCGTGCGCTCGCACGAACTCACAGCTCGGGAGGGAGCGCCAGGCGAACCGCGAGGGTCAGCAGCAGCCGGGTGTCGGGGTCGTCCAGGTCCACGCCGTGGCGCTCCCGGACCCGGCCCAGGCGGTACCGGAGCGTGTTGGGGTGCACGACCAGGCGACGGGCCGCCTCCGGGACGTCGCCCCCGGCGTCGAGGTACGCCGCCAGCGTGCGTACGAGGTCGCCTCCCGCGGCCAGGTCCGTGCGGATCAGCTCGTGCACCGGCCCGCCGCCGGACTCCCACACCGGCCGGGCCGCGTCCAGGATCCGCAGCACCTCCAGCGACGCGCCCGCGCCGGCGGCGTCGGCGTGCCGCGCGGGCCGGGGCCGTCCGGCGGCCAGTGCCCGTAGCTCCCTGTCCCGCAGCGCCCGGACGACGAGGGCGGCCCGCCCGTAGGACAGCGCGGCCCGCTCCGGAGTGACGACCGGGCCGACGCCCAGCCACACCGCGGGCGAATCCGGCAGCGAGGACACCACCGTGGCGAGGTCGCGCACGACGGCCGCGACGGCGCTCTCGTGGTCCGCCGCCGAGGCGTCCCCGGTCAGCAGCAGCGCCAGCCGGTCGCCCTCGCGCAGGACGCCGGTACCCGGCCGGTGCGCCGAGACCTCCAGGACCAGCACGTCCAGGGCCCGGTCGTCGGCCCTGCCGCCGGACCGACGTTCGGCCACCACCACCGCGCACGGCGCGTCCGCGGCCAGCCCCAGCGACCAGGCGTGGGTGCGCCCGTCGCCCAGACCGTGCAGCAGACCGCGCAGCGCGGCCTCCCTGCGGTGTGCCGTGCCGCTCTCCCGCAGCCGCTCGCGCACCAGCAGCGGAGCGGCCAGCCCGGCGGCCGTGCGCAGGTACCGGGCGGCGTCCGGGGCCAGGGCCGCGCCGTCCGCGGCGGCCCAGATCGACCCGAGGATCTCCCGCCCGCTGCGCACGGCGACGACCAGCCGCTCCGGGCTGTCGCCGTCGGCGGCCCGGTGGATGACGTCCTCGGAGGTCCACAGGGCGCGCAGCAGTCCGCTGCGGCGCAGCTCGGCGACGCGCCAGTCGGGAACCCGGCCGCCGAGGATGGCGGTCCGGCGCAGCGGGTCCGCGCCGGGGCCGGTGGCGGAGTGGGCCAGAACCCGCAACCGGGTGTCCTCGATCGTGATCGACCCCTTCACGTACTCCGCGACCCGCGCGGCCAGGGCGGCGAGGGAGGGCGCCGCCTCGGGACCCCGTGGGCCCCCCTCGTCGTCGGCCCGGCCGGCCCGCACGTACGACAGCGCCGACCTCAGCAGCGCGGCGGCCCCGGCCCAGTCGGCGCCCTCGGCCCGGGCGAGCAGGGCGATGCCGCTCTCGCGGGCCGCCGCCACCGCCTCCGCCTCCGCGTCCTCCTCGCCCGGGTCGCCCAGGACGACGGCGCAGGCGCCCCGGCGGGTGGCCTCCCGCACGGTCTGGGCGTCGGGGGCGGCGCCGACCGCCAGCAGCAGGGCTCCCTCGCCCGCCGGACCCTCCCCGTGCGGGCCCAGGTCGTCCAGGCCGACGGCGATCCGCCGCACCACGGTGCCGGGGGAGGCCGGCGCGCACAGCAGCCGCACCGCGTCGCCGTCCTCGAAGGCCAGCAGGGCCCGCAGCGTCGCGCCGGCCTCCCCCGGGTCCGGGTCCTCCTCGTTCATCCGACGCTCCCGCTCTCGTCCTACGACGTGCCTCGTGACGACGTGCCTTGTGACTGTGCCTCGTGACGACGTGCCTCGTGACCGCGTACCGGTGGCCCGTGCCCGGTGTGCCCTGACTGGTGTGCTGTGCCTGGTGTGCGTGTGCCTGCGTGCTCGTGCCCGTGTGCGTGTCCTCCCGCCGACGATAGGCGGCCCGGGCGGTGACGCCCGCACCGCCGGCCGCGGATCGTGCGGCGGAATCGCGAGACCGGTGACATCGCCGATCCCCGCACGCCCGTCGCGCCCCGACAGTGGCACCGCCAGTCCATCGGCGGCTCCCGTCGGGGGCGGCGGCCGGACCCGCCCGTGCGGTGTCCCGCGGCCGTGCCCCGGGCGTCCGCCCCACAGAGAGGACGACTCCTCGTGCAGCAGCAAGCACGCACCGGCGCGGACCGGCGGACCGCTTCCGGCACCCCCCACGCCTACGGCACCCCCCACACCACGCCCGGCAGGTCCGGCAGGCTCGCTCGTCTCGCGACGGCGATCGCCGCCGCCGTCGGACTCGTCACCCTCGGCGACCCCGGCGCGCACGCGGCGGACAACCCCTTCGAGCGGGGACCGGCGCCGACCACGGCGAGTATCGAGGCGTCGCGCGGCCCCTACGCGGTCTCCCAGACCACCGTCTCCCCGCTCGCCGTCACCGGCTTCGGCGGCGGCACGATCTACTACCCGACCAGCACCGCCGACGGCACCTTCGGCGCGATCGCCGTCTCGCCCGGTTACACCGGCACCCAGTCCTCCATCGCCTGGCTGGGGCCGCGGCTGGCCTCCCAGGGCTTCGTCGTGTTCACCATCGACACCCTCACCACGCTGGACCAGCCCGACTCCCGCGGACGTCAGCTGCTCGCCGCCCTGGACCACCTCACGCAGGTCAGCTCGGTGCGCTCCCGCGTCGACAGCGGCCGCCTCGGCGTCATGGGGCACTCGATGGGCGGCGGCGGCAGCCTGGCGGCCGCCAAGAGCCGGCCCTCCCTCCAGGCCGCGATCCCGCTCACGCCCTGGAACGTCGACAAGACCTGGCCCGAGATCAGCACACCCACCCTGGTCGTCGGCGCCGACGGCGACACGATCGCCCCCGTCGCCACGCACGCCGAGCCGTTCTACTCCACCCTGCCGTCCTCCCTGGACCGCGCGTACCTGGAGCTGAACAACGCCACCCACTTCACCCCGAACTCGTCGAACACCGCGATCGCGAAGTACAGCGTCTCGTGGCTGAAGCGCTTCATCGACAATGACACCCGCTACGAGCAGTTCCTGTGCCCGCTGCCGCAACCGGGCCCGACCATCGACGAGTACCGGGGCAACTGCCCGCACTCGTCCTGAGTCGGCAGGGCGCTCCCGGCACGGGGACGGGCACGGACCGGCAGGCCGCCGCTGTGCCCGTGCCCGCGGCGCGACGGCGGCCGTTGGGCGCCCGCACAAGGAACGTCCCGCCCGTCGCTCACGAAAGTCCTGGTCGCGGGCGCCTGACGGGGTGCACCGACACCGCCGTCGGCTCCGTCGCGAGGCTTCCACCGCGCGCGGCGCGTACGTAACGTCCGGCGCATGAGCGGACAGACGATCACCGGCGGCGGTGTGCGGGTGGTGACCGGCGAACCCGGTTGCGGCCGTACGACGTTCCTGGACCGTGCCGCCCATGCGTTCCCCGCCGGAGCCGTGGTCCGTGTCGAGGCCGACCCGGCGACGTCGGCCGTACCGCTGGGCGGCCTGCGCGCACTGCTGCGCGCCCTCGGCGCACCGGCCGGGGCGCGGGCGGTCGCAGACCCGCCGAGCGCGGTCCTCCTCGCCGCGTTGCGCGCCGCGTCCGTCAGGGCGCCCCTCCTGGTGTGCGCCGACGACGCGCACCTGTGGGACGCCTCCACCCGGGCCGCGCTGGGCCGCGCCGCCGTGCACCTGCGCGGCGACGGCTCCGTGAGCGTGCTGCTGAGCGTGGCCGGACACCGCGCGCCCGACCCGGAGTTCGCAGCGCTGCCGGTGGTCCGCGTCGGCCCGCTCCCCCCGGCGGAGGCCGCCGCCCTCGTGGACGAGGCGACGGGCTGGGCCGTCGACCGCGCGGTCCGCGACGAACTCGTGGCCGACGCCGAGGGCAACCCGGCGCTGCTGCTGGCCATGGTCCGGCGGCTGTCACCCGCCCAGCTCCGCGGCCATCGCGCGCTGCCGCGCCCGCCGGCCGGAGCCGAGCTGCTGACCGGCCTGATCGGCGGCGCGCCGGCCGGGTGGACGCCCGCCCAGCAGGATCTGCTGCTCACGGTCGCGGCGGCGGTGCGGGACACGGACACGGACGACGACCCGTGCGCCACCCGGATCGACCTGAGACTCGCCCTCGGGGGAGCGCGACGCCTCCTGGCGACCCGCCCCGACCGAGAGCCCGCGGCGCCCCACGAACCGCCGCAGAGACCTTCGTACGGACCGCCACACCAACCGCCGCAGAGAGCGCCGCACGGACCGTCGCGGGATCCGCTGCCCGATGTGCTCGCCCTGCTCGACGGCGACGTCGGCTTCCACAGTGAAGTGCTGCGCCGCGCGGTGTACGCCGGTGCGCTGCCGGAGCGCCGTCGCGCCGCGCACCACGCCCTCGCACGGGAGCTGGAGGACGCGGGGGCCGACGCGCTGCGGGTGTTGCTGCACCGGGCGTGGTCCACGCCCGCTCCCCGGCAGGCGACGGCCGTGGAACTGGCCCTGACCGCGGGCGATGCCGCCCACCCCGCGTCGCCGGGCCTGCGGTGCGCGGCGTTCGCCCGCGCCGCCGAACTGGCCGAGGACCGCGCCCGGCGCGCCGAGTGGTGCACGGCCGCGGCGGAACAGGCCCTGCTCGGCGGACGCACGCACCGGGCCCTGCGATTGCTCGACGCGGCCCGGGACGACGCGGCTCCGGTGGCGGTCCGCGGCCGCGTCGAGCTGGTGCGCGGCATGACGGTGCTGCACGACGGACCCGTCGACGAAGCGCGGGCATCACTGCTCCTGGCCGCCGGTCTGCTGGCCGCGTCCGACCCGCGGCAGGCGCAGACGGCGCTGCTGGCCGCCTCGGACGCCGCGTGGGCCGCGGGCGACGCCGCCGGATGCGTGCACGCCCTGGGCGGCGGCGGGGACGACGCCGTCCCGGACCGGCAGGGGTCCGGGCGCGACGGAGGGCAGCCACGCGCCGGCGGGCCCTCGCGCCCGCCCTCGCCGGTGAGGGAGAGCCAGGGCGAGGGCGAAAGCGCCCTCCTGCCCGGCTACAGCACCGGAGTGCGGGCCCTCATCGAGGGGAGGTTTCCGCAGGCGGCGGGGCCGTTGCGGCGGCTGGTCGCGGACGTGGAGCGCACGCAGAGCGCGGACGAGCCGGAACCGGAGCCGGCGCTGCGCGCGGCGGCGGCCGCCCTCATGCTGGGTGATCTCGTGGCCGCACGGCGAGCGGGGGCACAGGCTCTGGCCGTCGCCCGTACGACCGGTGCAGCCGTGGCTCTTCCGCGGGCCCGCGAATACCTCGCCTACGCCGAACTGCGCGCCGGACGGCACGCGTTGGCCAGGACCCATGCGGAGGAGGGGCTGCGGGCCGCCCTGCGGACCGGACAGCGCAACAGGGCCGCTCACCACCACGCGGTGCTCGCCCTGGCGGCGTCGATCGAGGCCGGTCCGGACCAGGTCGCCGTCCACGCGGGCGCTGCGCTGGCGACCGCCCGGCAGCACGGACTGGTCCAGGCCGCGACGCTGGCCGAATGGGCGACGGCCCGCGCCGACCTGGCCCGCGGGCGGCCCCGGGAGGCCGCCGACCGGCTGGGGCCGCTGGTGCGCCCGGGGCCACGGCGGGGGCACTTCGCGGTGTGGATGCTCGCCGTGCCCTGCTTCGTGGAGGCGGCCGCCTCCACCGGCCGCGCCGACGCCGGCACGGCCGGGAGCCGCGGAGGCCTCGGGAGCCGCGGAGGCCTCGGGAGCCCCGGCGGCCTCGGGCGCGCCGGCGGCCTCGGGCGCGCCGTGTCCGTCGGGGCGGCCGGAGTCGTCGGAGAGGCCGGGTTCGTCGGGACGGTCGGAGTCGTGGGGGAGGCGGGGGTCGTCGGGGCGGCCGGAGTCGTCGGAGAGGCCGGGTTCGTCGGGACGGTCGGAGTCGTGGGGGAGGCGGGAGTCCTCGGGGAGGCGGGAGTCGTCGTGGAGGCGGGGGGCCTCGACGTCGTCGGCGTCGTCGAGGAGTTCGCCCGGTGGGCGGGGTTCGGCGCCGACCCCCAGGCCCCCGCCCAGCTGCTGCGCTGCCGCGCGCTGCTGGCCCCGGCGGACCGTGCCGACGCCCTGTACCGTGCCGCCCTCGATCTTCACGACGCGGCCGGCGGCGGGGACTTCGAGCGCGCCCGCACCGAACTGCTCCACGGCAAGTGGCTGCGCCGGCGCCGCCGACCGCGCGAGGCGCGCGACCGCCTCGGCGCCGCTCTGGTGGGATTCGAGCGCTGCGGCGCCCGCGTGTGGGCGGACCAGGCACGCGCCGAGCTGCGGGCGGGCGGCGCCGCCCCGGCCGGCCGGGCGAGCGACGCCGGCCTGTCCGGACTGACGCCGCAGCAACTGCGGATCGCCCGTTGCGTCGCCGAGGGCGCGACCAACCGCGAGGTGGCTCTCACCCTCTCCGTCAGCACCCGCACGGTCGACTACCACCTGCGCAAGGTCTTCGCGGCGCTGGGCGTGCGCTCCCGCGTCGAACTGGCGCGCATGGTCGACAGGTCCCGGTAGCCCGCCCGGCCGGCCGCTGCCCGCCCGGGCACGACCCGCCCGGCCACCGCCCGACCACTCCCGACCGGCTGTTCACTCCGAAATCAATCGTGCACACCCCTAGGGACCGACCGGACGGTATGCCATCCTTCGTGGGCAGGACGAGTCGACGGCGCAACACAGCCCCGGGGAAGGACCGCGATGCATCACGCCCTACGGTCACGGACCGCGTTTCGCCCCGCAACGGCCCCGCCGTCGGCGCCCGCACTGCGGTCGCACCCGCATCCGCGGCTCGGACGGTCGCTCATCGACGCCGACGCCCTGCGGGTCCTGCACCGAGCGGCCCGGGTGCTCCTGGCGGACCTGCCCGATCTCACCGACCGGCTGGTCGCCGCGATCCAGGAGCAGGAGCCCGCCTACCGCGCGGCGGTGACGAGCGATCCCGGCGCCACCTGGCAGGAGGTGCACCGCTCGCTGCGGCACAGCGTGTCCTCGCTGCTCGACCCGCGCGGCAGCCGGGACGCGGCCCGCCGGTGCTCGTGGAAGATCGGCGCGACCCGCGCGGAGCAGGGGCTTCCGCTGGACGCCCTGCTGCACGCGTTCCGGCTGGGAGGGTCCCTGGTGTGGCAGGGCCTCATCGAGGAGACCTCCCGGACCGCTCCCGAGGACGTGCGGCTGCTCGTGCACGTCGCCGCCGACGTGTGGGCCTTCGTCGACGAGCACTGTTCCCTGGTCGCCGACGCCTACCGGCAGGCCGAACGACAGCTCGCCTGGCGTCGGGAGAACCGGCTGCGGCTGCTGGCGGGCGCGCTGCTCGACGGCGCCTGCCGGATCGCCGACCTGCCGGAGACCTCCCACGCGCTGGACCTGCCCGAGGAGGGCCGTTACGCGGTCGTGGCGGTGACCGGCGGCGGCCCGTCCGACGGCGCCGGCGCACGGGCCGCGCTCGCCCGCGGCACCCGCGTCTACTGGCACACCGGGGTGGAGGTGGACTACGGCATCGTCCTGCTGGGCGATGACGAGAAGGCGGACGAGGGCGGATACGGGCACGAGGACGGATACGGGCACGGGGGCGGGAGCAGGTCGGCTCGCGGGGGCTCGGGTGACGGCGCCCGTCCCACGAGCGGGCCGTCGGCCGTGCCACCGCTGTGCGGGGGCGCGCGGGCGGGCGTCAGCACCGCCGTGTCGGGGCTGGCCGCCGTCGGGGACGCCCGCCGTCTCGCGGACACCGCGCTGGACATGTGTCCGAGCACCGGCGGCACGGTCCGGCTGACGGAACACCTTCCTGCCGCGCTGGTGCTCTCCGCCCCGGACCTGGGCACGGCGCTGGTCGAGCGGGTGCTCGGGCCGCTCGGCGACCTGGAACCCGCCGACGAGGCGGTCCTCCTCGACACCCTGGCGACCTGGCTGGCCTGCGACGGCTCCGCGCAACGGGCGGGGGAGCGGCTGTACTGCCACCGCAACACCGTCCTCAACCGCCTGCGCCGCTACGAGCAGCTGACGGGCCGCTCCCTGTCCCGGCCCGCCGACCTGGTCGAGATCAGCCTCGCCCTGACGGCCCGGGGCCTGCGCACCCGCTGAGCGGCCCCCGGCTCATCGCTCTCCACCGCCGGCGCCTCGCCCGCTTCCCCCCTGGTTGCCCTTACGCCACGGGGGCCGCCTCCGGCACCGTCCCCCTCCGAACCGGTCCCTGCTCCTCCTCCGGACGAGAGCGTCCGCGTCCCTGCTTCCTCCCACCGGGGGGAACCCCGGCGTCCGCCTTCCGCCCCCTGGGCGCGCGCACAAGTCCCCCGACCCGCCGTTGGGTCGGCGCAGCGAGCCCGCCCGAGCGCCTGTACCGCCCCTCGTCGCCCGTGCTGTCGTGAGCTCCCCTTCCCAGACACTCCGTGCCCGCCGGCACGGACCCGAGGAGCCGCGATGCCCGAAGCACCCCCGCAGGAGCGGCCCGCCCTGCACGTCGAAGGCCTCGACGTGACGTACGGACGAGCTCTGTCAGCCCTGCGTTCCGTGTCCCTGACCGTCCCGCACGGCGCGGTGGTGGCGCTGCTCGGCGCCAACGGCGCCGGCAAGTCCACCCTGCTGCGGGCGGTGTCGGGCACCCTGCGTCTGCACCGCGGCGCCGTCACCGCCGGCCAGGTCCGCTACGGGGACACCGTCCTGGACGGCCGCGACCCGGTCGCGGCGGTGCGGGCCGGCGTCGTCCAGGTCCCCGAAGGCCGTCGGGTCTTCGCCGGCCTGACCGTCGAGGAGAACCTGCGCGCCGGCGGCCTCGGCCTCGGCCGGCGGGCGCCCGACCAGGTCCGCGAGGGCCAGGAACGCGTCCACACGCTGTTCCCCGTCCTCGCCGAGCGCGGGCGTCAGCAGGCCGGGCTGCTGTCCGGCGGCGAGCAGCAGATGCTCGCCATCGGCCGGGCCCTGATGGCCGCTCCCCGGCTGCTGCTGCTCGACGAGCCCTCCCTCGGCCTGGCCCCGCGCATGGTGTTCCGGATCGCCGAGGTGATCCGCGAGATCAACGCCCAGGGCACGGCCGTCCTGCTGGTCGAGCAGAACGCGGGCATGGCGCTGTCGCTCGCCGACCACGCCCACGTCCTGGAAGTGGGCGAGATCCGACTGTCCGGACCGGCCGACGACCTCGCGCGCACGGACGCGGTGCGCCGCCTCTACCTCGGCGACCCGGCCGGCGACCAGGGGGCCGCGTGAAGCTCCGCCCCACCGTCGGCGCCGCTGCCGACCGTCTCCAGCCGCCGCCGGAACTGAGCGTGCGCGACGTGACCGTCCGCTTCGCCGGCCTGACCGCCCTGGACGCGGTGTCCTTCACCGTCGCCCCGGGATCCGTGCACGCCCTGATCGGCCCCAACGGCGCCGGGAAGTCGACCTGCTTCAACGTCCTGTCGGGTCTGTACCGCCCGGTGTCCGGGCAGGTCCGGCTCGGCGACACCACGCTGACGGGGCTCGCCCCGCACCGGATCGCCGCCCTCGGCGTGGCCCGTACCTTCCAGAACATCGTCACCACCGAGGGCACCGTCGCCGACAACCTCATGCTCGGCCGGCACGCCCTGTCCCGCGCCGGGTTCGCCGCGACGGCCCTGCGTCTGCCCGGCGTCTCGCGCGAACAGCGCGCCCATCTCGACCGGGCCCGTGAGATCGCCGAACTCACTGGCCTGGCCGACCACTTCGACACTCCGGTCGCCCTGCTGTCGTACGGCGACCGCAAACGCGTGGAGCTCGCCCGCGCCCTGTGCCTGGAGCCGCGGGTCCTGCTGCTCGACGAGCCCGTGGCCGGCATGAACGGCGCCGAACGCGCCCGCACCGCCGAGGCGGTGGAGGCCGTGCGCGCCCGACTCGGACTGTCCGTGCTGCTGGTGGAGCACGACATGGGCCTGGTGATGCGACTGGCCGACGAGGTCACCGTCCTCGACTTCGGCCGCCGCATCGCCCACGGCACCCCCGACGAGATCCGCCGCCACCCCGAGGTGCTGCGCGCCTACCTCGGCACGCCAGGAGAGGACCCCGCATGACCGCCCTCCTCGACAGCGTCCTCGCCGGCCTGGCCCTGGGCGCGGTCTACGCCCTGGTCGCGCTCGGCTTCGTCGTCATCTTCAAGGCGTCGGGCGTGCTCAACTTCGCCCACGGATCGCTGCTGCTGTTCGGCGGCTACCTCGTCGCCGTCCTGCACGACGACCTCGGCTTCCCCGCCGCCCTCGCGGTGGCCGTCCTGGCGACCGCCGCACTCGCCGGCGCACTGGACCGGCTGCTGCTGCAACGCGGCGACCCCGACCCCGGGGCCGCCCACGTGCAGACCATCGTCACCATCGGCGTGGACATCGTGCTGCTCACCGACCTGTCCCGGCGCATCGGCGGCGACCTGCTCACCCTCGGCGACCCCTGGGGCGACTCGGTGACCCGGTTGGGTTCCGTGACCGTCGCCGACAGCCGGCTCGCCGCGATCGCCGTCGCCGCGATCGCCATCGGCGCCGTCTTCGCCCTGTTCCGGTTCACGCCCTGGGGCCTGGCCCTGCGGGCCGCCGCCGAGGACACGGAGGCGGCCGCCCTCATGGGCGTACGGCTGACCCGGGTGCGCATGCTCGCCTGGTGCCTGGCCGGCGCGCTCGCCGCGCTGGCCGCGGTGTTCCTCGCCGCGTTCCCCGCGCCAGGACTGGAACGGACCACCGGCCAGATCGCCCTCAAGGCCTTCCCGGCGGCGATCCTCGGCGGCCTGGCCTCCCCGCCCGGCGCGTTGGCGGGCAGCCTGATCATCGGTCTGACCGAGGCCCTCGCGGCGGGCTACCAGTCCGAACTGCACGTGCTCGGCGAGGGGTTCGGCGACGTCGCCCCCTACGCCGTGATGGTGGCCGTCCTGCTGGTGCGGCCCACCGGACTGTTCGGCGCGAAGGGAGCCACCCGTGTCTGATCGCATCCCCAAGGGCGCCGCCGTCCTGCTGACCGCCCTCCTGCTGTGCGCGCCGCCCTTCTACCTGGACGCCTTCTGGCTGCGCATCGGCCTGTTCTCCATGGCCGCCGCCATCGGCGCCGTCGGCCTCGGCCTGCTCGCCGGCACCGCGGGCCAGCTCTCCCTCGGGCACGCCTTCTTCCTCGCCGTGGGCGCGTACGGCTACACCTGGCTGGCCGGCGAACCCGGACCCGGGCTGCCGCCCGCGCTCGCCGTACTCCTGGCCGTCCTGCTCGCCGGAGCGGCGGGCGGGCTGTTCAGCCCCGTCGCCGGGCGGGTGCGCGGCATCTACCTGGGCGTCGCCACGCTCGCGCTGGTCTTCCTGGGCCACCACGTCCTGCTCACCGCCGACTCCGTCACCGGAGGCTTCAACGGCCGCTCCGTGCCCCCGCTGACCCTGGGCGGGTTCTCCTTCGCCGCCGACGACGGGGCCCTCGTCGTCCTCGGCGTGCCGTTCGGCGCCGAGGAACGCCTGTGGTTCCTGGGCCTGGCCCTGCTGGCCGGCACCTGGTGGACCGCGCGCGGCCTGCTGCGCGGGCGCCCGGGCCGTGCCCTCGCGGCGCTGCGCGACAGCGAGACCGCGGCCGCCGTGATGGGCGTCGACGTCGCCCGGTACCGTTCGGCGGCCTTCGTCGTGTCGTCGATGTACGCCGGCCTGGCCGGAGTGCTGCTCGCACTCGCGTTCCGCCGGGTCGTGCCCGACTACTTCGGGCTGGCCCTCTCGGTCGACTACCTGGCGATGATCGTCATCGGCGGTCTCGGCTCGGTGGCCGGCGCCGCCGCCGGCGCCTTCTTCGTCACCGCGCTGCCGCTGCTGATGACCCGCTACGCCGACCAGCTGCCCCTGGTGACCGCGCCCGGCGCCGCCGACGGAGGGGTCGGCCCGACCGAGGCCGCCCGCTATCTCTACGGCGCGGCGATCGTCCTGGTCCTGCTGTACGCCCCCGACGGACTGCACGGCCTCGTCCGCCGTCTCCGCACCCGTCTGCGCCCCGCCTCCCCGGCCCCGGCGCCGACGACCCGTCCACCCGCCTCCGCCGTCCGAACCAAGGAGCACACCCCGTGAACCGCACGCACCACAGACACCGCGCCCCCGCCGTCCTCGCCGCCGCGCTCGCGGCCCTCCTCGTCGCGGCCACCGGCTGCAGCTCCAAGGCGGACGGCAGCGGCGGCTCCGAGGGCGCCGACGGCGTCAGGACCGGCCCCGGGGTCACCGAGAAGACCGTCAGGCTCGGCGCGCTGACCGACCTCACCGGCCCGTACGCCACCCTCGGCAAGTCCATCGTGCAGGCCCAGCAGATGTGGGCCGACGAGACCAACGCCGACGGCGGGGTCTGCGGCCGGAAGGTGGAGATCGTGGTCAAGGACCACGGCTACGACGTCCAGAAGGCCGTGACCGCCTACGCCGACCTGGCGCCGGACGTGGTGGCGCTGCCGCAGGTCATCGGCTCGCCCGTCGTCGCGGCCCTCCTCGACGACATCGAGCGCGACCGGCTGCTCACCTTCCCGCAGGCCTGGGCGGCCTCCCTGCTGGGCAAGGACTCCGTCCAGGTCATCGGCACCACCTACGACCTCGACATGATCGCCGCCGTCGACTTCCTCACCCGGACCAAGGGACTGGCCAAGGGCGACGCCGTCGGCCATGTGTACTTCGAGGGCGACTACGGCGCCAACGCCCTGGAGGGCTCCACCTGGGCGGCGAAGCGGGCCGGCCTGAAGATCGTCCCGCAGAAGATCAAGGCGACGGACACCGATCTGTCCGCGCAGGTCTCGGCGTTGCGCAAGGCAGGCGTGAAGGCCGTCCTGATCAGTGCGGGCCCCGCCCAGACGGCCTCCCTGGCCGGCGTCGCCGCCTCGCGCGGCCTGCGCGTCCCCGTCGTCAGCAACGCGCCCGGCTTCGCGCCGCAGCTGATGAAGACCCCCGCCGCACCGGCGCTGCTGGCCATGCTGCACGTGGTGAGCGCGGCGCCCGCCGTGAGCTCGGACCTGCCCGGCGTGCGGCGGATGGTGGCCGCCTACGGGAAGAAGTACCCGGACTCCCCGGTCGACTCCGGGGTGCTGTCCGGCTACAACGCCGCCCGGCTGCTGGGCGCCGACCTGAAGAAGGCCTGCGCGGCCGGCAGTCTCGCCCGCGAGGACGTGGTGAAGGCGCACCGCTCGCAGAAGAGCGCCGACACCGGACTCGGCACCCCGCAGGACTTCTCCGACGTCTCCCGGCCCGCCGCCCTGTCGGCCTATGTGCTCAAGCCCGACGCGAAGGCGGTCGGCGGCCTGGTGCGCGAGGAGGACGCGCACCAGGCGCCGGGCGTGACGCAGTATCTGGCGAACCGGCCCTGACCCTGCCCGGGTGATTCAGCGGCCGTGCTGCTGAATGCGTTCGCTTATCTCCATTGGACCCGCGGCCGACGGCGGGGCCAGGCTTGAGGACGTCCGGTGCGCCGCGATCACCTTCCGGTGCACCGGACGACCCGTGCCCGCCCGCAACCGAAAGAGGCCGCGACCCCATGCAGACCCGCCGCATCGGTGACCTGGACGTCAGCGCGATCGGTCTCGGCGCCATGCCCCTGTCGATCGAGGGCCGACCGGACGAGACCCGTTCCCTGGCCACCATCCACGCCGCACTGGACGCCGGCGTGACGCTGATCGACACCGCGGACGCCTACCACCTCCACGCCGACGAGGTCGGCCACAACGAGACCCTGATCGCCAAGGCCCTCGCCTCCCACGACCGCGGCGCGGACGTCCTGGTCGCCACCAAGGGCGGCCATCTGCGCCCCGGCGACGGCAGCTGGACCCTGGACGGCAGCCCCGCCCACCTCAAGGCGGCCTGCGAGGCGTCGCTGCGCCGGCTCGGCGTGGAGGCGATCGGCCTGTACCAGTTCCACCGCCCCGACCCGCGGGTCCCCTACGCCGACTCCGTGGGCGCGATCCGCGAACTCCTGGACGAGGGCAAGATCCGCGCCGCCGGCATCTCCAACGCCGACCCCGACCGGATCAGGGAGGCGAACGACATCCTCGGCGGCCGGCTCGTCTCCGTGCAGAACCAGTTCTCCCCGCGCTTCCGCTCCAGCGAGCCCGAACTGCGCCTGTGCGACGAACTCGGCATCGCGTTCCTGCCGTGGAGCCCGCTCGGCGGCATCGCCCGCGCCCGTGAACTGGGCTCCTCCTACGCGCCGTTCGCCCGTGTCGCCGAGGCCCGCGCGGTCAGCCCGCAGCGTGTCTGCCTGGCCTGGATGCTCGCCAAGTCGCCGGTGGTGGTGCCCATCCCGGGCGCGAGCCGCCCGGAGACGATCGTGGACTCCCTCGCCGCGACCGATCTCGTCCTCACCGCCGACGAACTCGCCGAACTGGACGCCGCCGTCTGACCCGACCGCCAGGAGGACCGCCGCTGGCCGTCCACGGCGCCGTCCGGAAGTCCGCCCGAGACACCGGCACGTACGACGCACTCCTGTCGCCGGGCGGCGCGTGCCCGGACGCGCACAAGCGTCCGCACGACGGACGGTCCGGGTGGGCGTCCGTGGCCGGATCCTGACCCTGGCGGGTGACATGACCCACTGACAGGCATGAATCGCCCAGGTCCGGGCACACGCAGCGCAAAACAGGAGAGAGGGGCGCTCGTGATCGTTCCGGACCCGAAGATCGCCAGGACGTTGCTGACCCGGTACGCGACCCTGAGGATCGCTCAGGCGGAGAGGGAGACGCCGCAGGCGGCTCGTGAGCTTCAGGACGTGGCCTACACCTTGTGCGTGCTGATGGGCACGTCCGACGTCCACGAGGCGGTCGCCGCGGCGGACGCCCTGCTCGAGTCGGCGGCTGCGACGCCCGCGAAGGACTCGGAGAACGGACTGTCCCTGGCGGTGTGAGGGCGGCCCGAGGGCCGGCCCCGGGCGCGGCGGTGCTCCTTGCTCCTTCGAGCCACCGCCGCGCCCGGGTGCGTCAGGAGGCGGCGGAGCCGCACCGGTCGGCGTGCCGGGCGCCCCGCTCCGGGGGAGAACCGGCCAGCCATTCCGCGATGGTGCGGGCGATCGGCTGTCCGGTGTCGACCTCCACGAAGCCGAACTGGCCCGACTGGTTGCACTCCAGGAACCACCAGGTGCCGTCGGCATCCTCGGCGAAGTCGAAGGCTCCGTAAGCCAGTTCCGCCTCGCGCAGATACCTCCGCACGGACTCGGCGAGGCGCGGCGGGACGTCGGCGGCCCGCCAGGGCGTGGTGGACGGCGAGAAGCGCACGTCCACCACGTCCGGGTCGCCGCCGGGGACCGTGTCCTTGCGGGCGGCCAGGAGACGGTCCCCGACCGCGGTCAGCCGTATGTCGGCCCGCTTGGCCACCCGGCGCTGCAGCAGCGTCGGACCGTACGCCACGGCGGCGAAGTCCGCGCCCGGCGGCACCCGGGTGGTGGGCACAGCGCGCGGCGGGTCCTGGGGATGCGCCCCGGAGACCGGCTTGACCACCAGGTCCGGGTAGCGGTCCGCGAACTCGCGCGCCGCCTGCGGGAACGTGGTGATGAGGGTGGCCGGCACCGGCAGGCCGCTGCGCTGCGCGAGCCGGAGCTGCCAGGGCTTGTGCCGGGCGCGCACAGCCGCGTCCGGGTGGTTCATCCAGCGCGTGGCGGTGCCGCGGAGCATGCCGTACAGCGCCTGCGAGGCCTCCTCCGTGAGCCACGCCGACGGTTCGGGCGCCCGGGCCGCCGGGGCGCCGGGCCGGCGGACCCACACCGACCTGAGCCCGTCGAGGCTCACCAGCCGCCCGGCGGACGACAGATGGCCGCGGAAGGCCCCGTGCACGAACTCGCCGGAGAGTGCGACGGAATGGGTCAGGTCGGCGGGATCGAGCCGGACGACCGGGACGCCGGCGGCGTTCAGGTGCACGACCACCATGTCCGCCGTGACGTCTTCTTCACAGGTCAGGATGAGCACGGTCATGTGATGTCGGCCCGTGTTCAGTCGTCGAAGTGGGTCTTGGAGCCCGCCGTCGAGGTCGTGGTCCCGAGTTCTCTCAGCAGGGCGTGGTCACGAGCGGCGATCCGGCCGTCGAGGAGTACGTTCAACTGCAGTCCGTGGTCGTAGGCGTACGGAGCGGCGTACTCCAACTCCGCCGCAGGGCGTGCGTAGTTGAGCGCGAACGGTTTCATCGTCTCTCCCTCGTCGGTACTGCTTCGATCAAGCGGTGCCGCTGTGCGACGTCACTCGGGCCCGCTGCGTGGTGCTGGATGGATGCGACCTTCAGTCACTTATACGAGTCGAACGGGTGGTTGGTTTCCTTACTCTCCGTGATCATCGGGGAGTTGGGCACCGAGCAGGGCGTGGAACAGGGGAGATCGGGTCGAGCGGGGGTGAAAACGTCTTCCCGGACGCTCACTCGGGGAGGTGTTCGGGGGCGTTTTCGGGCGCGCGGCGCAGGGTGCGCAGGGCCAGCAGCAGGACGCCGATGTCGTCCAGGTAGACGGGGTCCGGGAGGGCGTCCGCCGGAAGCACGAAGTACAGGACCGCCCCCCAGAACACCCAGCGCGGGCCGGTGGGAAGTCCCGCACGTCGCAGGCCCCGACGAGCCCGGACCAGACGTACCAGCACCGCGGCGGCCACGGCGAACACGGCGGCGGCCGACACCGCCGCGACGACGACGAGCGTGGTTGGCGCATCCACGGGCCCTCCCGAATTGGTCCGTCGCGCGGCGTCTGTTCTCTTCGTCCTTCTTCGTCCGGACCCTGGCGCGTGGTCCCTGTCTGTCGATTTCCCCGCTTTCGGCTTCCGGATTCCCGATTCCCGCCGGATTACCGCATCGGACGCGTCTCACACGGGTGGCGCGTCCGAGTGGCGCAGTGCGCCGGGCGGCCCCGGTCATGGGGAGCGTCACGTCGTGTGTCGCAGCTCCGGGGCGCAGGGGCGACCGCACCCTTCAGAGAGAGCCCAGCATGATCACCCGCTCGTCACAGTCCCTCCCGGACCGTCCCCCTCTCACCGGCGCCGCGTGCGCGACCGCACCGTTGCCCCCGGTGGCGCCAACCGCCCCCGTACCGGATCCGGAAGCGGCCGCCCGCGTGCCCGCCGAGGCCGGTCCCGCCCACCCCGATCCCGTCGGCGGCCTCCTCCACGCAGCCGCGGCCCGGTCGCTGGAGGACGTCGCCCGGCTCGTCGCCATGCTCGAAACAGTCGGAGGAGGGCACGGCCGCGGCGCCCTGCGGGGCGGACGGCGGCGCGGCCGCCAGCCCGGTCCGCTGCCGCGCGAGCATTCGGTCGGGCGCGGCCCGGTCCCCGGTCGGGCGCGGCCCGGTCCCCGGTCGGGCGCGGCCCGGTCCCCGGTCGGTCCCCGGTCGGTCCCCGGTCGGGTGACGGCCGGACGCAGGTCGGGCGTCCGCTCAGTGGCCGGCCGGACCGGGTCGGCGGGCCTCCAGCAGGCCCGTCAGCACCCGGTCGGGGGTCAGCGGCAGTTCGCGCAGGCGGACGCCGGTGGCATGGTGGACGGCGTTGCCGATGGCGGCCGCCGTGCCCACGATGCCGATCTCGCCGATCCCCTTGCCGCCCAGGGGGTTGAGATGCGGATCGTCCTCCTCGATCCAGTGCGCCTCGATGTCGGGCACGTCGGCGTGGGCGGGCACGTGGTAGGCGGCGAGATCGGATTCGGGGAAGTCGCCGAAGGCGGCGTCCATCGTGCTGCCCTCGGTCAGCGCCATGCCCAGACCCATGGTCATGGCTCCGACGAACTGGGATCGCGCGGTACGGGGGTTGAGGATGCGGCCCGCCGCGTACACCCCGAGCAGTCGGCGCACTCGTACCTCGCCCGTCACCGCATCCACGGCGACCTCCGCGAAGTGCGCCCCGAATGCGTGCCGCGCGAAGGGGCTTTCGGCGTCGGCCGCCCCTTTGGTGTCGGCACGCACCTGCAACCCCGGTTCGGGCAAGGGGCCCTGATGTCGTGCCAGCTGCTCGGCGAGCCGTCCACAGGCCTCGTGCACCGCCCAGCCCCAGGAGGCGGTGCCGGATGAGCCGCCCGCCAGCGGCGCCGCCGGCAGGTCGCTGCAGCCCACCCGGATCCGCACCCGCTCGAGGGGGACCTCCAGGGCGTCGGCCGCGATCTGCGCCAGCACCGTACGGGCGCCGGTGCCGATGTCGGCGGCGTTCACCTCGACGAGGAACGACCCGTCCGGCAGGGCCCGCGCCGCCGCGGTCGACGGATACACCTGGACCGGGTACGTGGCGGCGGCCACGCCCGTCCCGAGCAGCCACGGGCCGGCGGACCGGGCCCGCGGACGGGGATCGCGGCCGTCCCAGCCGAACCGGCGGGCGCCCTCGCGCAGGCACTCGACGAGATGGCGGCTGCTGAACGGCCGGCCGCTGTCGGGCTCGACGTCCGGCTCGTTGCGGATCCGCAGCTCGACGGGGTCCATGCCGAGCGCGTCGGCGAGTTCGTCCATCGCCGACTCCAGGGCGTACATGCCCGGCGCCTCGCCGGGGGCGCGCATCCAGGACGGCGTCGGCACGTCCAGCCGGACCACACGGTGCGTGGTGCGGCGGTGCGGGGCGGCGTACATGACGCGCGCCGGGAGCGCCGCGTACTCGACGAACTCCTTGATCCGTGACGTGTGCGTGGTCACCTCGTGCACGAGGGACGTCAGCCGGCCCTCAAGGTCCGCGCCCAGGCGCAGCCGGTGCAGGGTGGGCGCCCGGTGACCGACCGAGGTGGGCATCGTGCGACGGGGGAACACCACCGTGACCGGACGCCCGGTGTGCCGTGCGGCCATGGCGGCGAGCACCACGTCCGGACGGGGCGTGCCCTTGCTCCCGAAGCCGCCGCCGACATGCTCGGCGACGACCGTGATCCGCTCCTCCGCAAGCCCGAACAGGCCGGCGAGCGCGGCGCGTACGGCCGTGGTGCCCTGGCTCGAGGTGTGGACCGTGAGCCGTTCCCCGTCCCAGTGCGCGGTGCTGGCGTGCGGCTCCATGGGGTGGTTGTGCAGGGGCGGCACCCGGTATCCGACGTCGACCCGGACGTCGGCGTCCGCGAAGGCCCCGTCGGGGTCGCCCTGTTCGCGCTCGCCCGGATACGTGCCGTTGATCTCCTCGGGGACGTACGCCTGCGGATGCCCGGCGTCGAGCGTGACGTCATGGGCCTGTTCGGCGAAGGCGACGCGCACCGCCGCGGCACCCGCCCGCGCCGCTTCCGGACTGTCGGCCACCACCAGGGCGACGAACCAGCCCCGGTGCGGCACCTCGGGGTCCTGCAGCACGGCGAGGGTGGCGTCGTCCGGCTCGGCGAGACGGGGCGCGTTGCGATGGGTGAGCACGTCGACGACGCCGGGCAGCGCCAGCGCCGCCGCGACGTCGACGTCGGTCACCCGGCCCCGCGCCACCGTGGCCGGCACGGGCCGGGCGAACAGCCGCCCGGGGAGGGGGTGTTCGGCGGCGTAGCGGGCGGTTCCGGTCACCTTCTCCCGGCCTTCCCGCCGCTCGGCGGGGGCGCCCACCGCGGTCATGAGTCCTCCTCCTGGGGCACGAGCCGCGACAGGACGTCGACGGCGAGGCCGCGGGCCAGCGGCACCTTGTAGGCGTTGTCGCGCAGCGGCCGGGCCGCGGACAGCTCCAGATCGGCGGCCCGTTCGAACGCGGCCCGGGTGGGAGCCGCACCCAGCAGCGCCTCCTCGGCCCGCCGTGCCCGCCAGGGCCGGTGCGCCAGCGCCCCGAAGGCGATCCCCACGTGCGCGACGACGCCGTCGGCGACCTCCAGGACCACGGCGACGGAGGCCAGGGCGAAGGCGTACGAGGCCCGGTCCCGCGCCTTGCGGTACGCGGACGGCAACCCGGCCGAGGCGGCCGGCAGGAGCACGGCCGTCACCAGCTCGCCGGGCTCGATCACCGTGTCCCGCTCCGGACGCTCACCGGGCAGCCGATGGAAGCCGGCCACCGCCACCCGGCGCACGCCCGCCGTGCCGTACAGCTCCACCTCGGCGTCCAGCGCCGCCAGGGCCACGGCCATGTCCGACGGATGGGTGGCGATGCACTGCTCGGAGTGCCCGAGCACCGCGTGGTCACGGTGGACGCCGTCGCGGGCGCCGCAGCCACTGCCCGGCTGCCGCTTGTTGCAGGGCTTGGAGACGTCCTGGAAGTAGGGGCAGCGGGTGCGCTGCAACAGGTTGCCGCCGGTGGTGGCGGCGTTGCGCAGCTGACCCGAGGCGCCGGCCAGCACCGCCTGCGACAGGGCGGGCCACCGGTCGCGGACCCGCGGGTGGGCCGCGAGGTCGCTGTTGCGCACCAGGGCCCCGATCCGCAGCGAACCGTCCGGCAGCTCCGTCACCCGGTCCAGCGGGAGCCGGGTGACGTCGACGAGCGCGGTCGGGCGTTCCACCCCGAGCTTCATCAGGTCGACGAGGTTGGTGCCGCCGCCGAGATAGCGCGCGCCGGGGTGCTCGGCGAAGGCGGCGGCGGCCTCCGCGAGACTGCCGGCCCGGACGTAGGCGAAGGGTTCCACCGGATCACGTCCTCGGGTCGTGGCTGTGGCCGGTTCCGGTCACGTCCTCCACGGCGTCGACGATGCGGGGGTAGGCGCCGCACCGGCAGAGATTGCCGCTGAGCCGTTCGCGGATCTCGTCCCGGTCCAGGGGGACGGGTCGCCCGGACGGCGCGGCCGGGTCCGTGACGTGCGAGGGGTGACCCGCCTCGGCCTCGGCGAGCATGCCGACCGCCGAGCAGATCTGGCCCGGAGTGCAGTACCCGCACTGGAAGGCGTCGCGCTCCAGAAAGGCCCGCTGCAGCGGGTGCGGCCGCTCCCCGTCGCCGGACAGGCCCTCGACGGTCGTCACGTCGCAGCCGTCCAGCGCGACGGCGAGCAGCAGACAGCTGTTGACGCGCCGCCCGTCGACGAGGACCGTGCAGGCCCCGCACTGACCGTGGTCGCAGCCCTTCTTCGCCCCGGTGAGGTCCAGGTCCTCCCGCAGCACGTCCAGCAGGACGCGTCGGTGATCGACGGTGAGGGTGTGCGGTTTGCCGTTGACGCGCAGGGTGGTGTCGGAGCGGTGGAGCGATGACCGGGGGCCGTGCTCGCTGCCCATGTCCTGGTCCCTTCCGGGGCGGTCCGTGTGCCGTGAGGACCGCGTATCCAGAGTGGGGAAGGTGACACGTCCTGATGCGTCCCGATGCGGAACGGATCGCGCCGAGGACGCCGGGGCCCTACCGCTCGACGGCCCTGGGCGCGTCGTCGCCGCCGTCGGCGACCGTCCGGTGCGGCTCCGCCGACTCGCCCGAGGCGACGGTGGACGCGGTCTGCACCGGGAGCAGACCCCTGGTCGACTCCTTGAAGCGCTCCAGGGTGCGGCCCAGCTGCTGGAAGGGCGAGCCGGCGCGCCTGGCGGGCGTCCGCACCGGCTCCCCGGCCTCCGCGGCGGCCTCCCGGTACGCGGTGAGCGCCTCGTGGGCGTGCTCCGCGGCCTCCCGGTACAGGTCCCGGGACTGCGTCATCGCCTCCAGCGCCTCCTTGTACATCGCCACGAGCTTGCGTTCGCGGGCGAGCTCCTCCTCCAGGGTCAGCAGCTGCCACTGTTCCCGCAGCGCCGTCAGCGCCGCCTCGGCGCCCTCCGGCAGCGGCCTGGTGAGCGCGGCGAAGCGCTGAACGGCGTCCAGCAGCTCGGTGGGGTGCGTGCCGTCCAGGAACACGCTGCGCACCGAGAAGTCGGCGGCGTCGTAGTCGGCCGGGGCCGGTGAGCCGGGCAGCACCAGCGCGCCGCCGCGCGGCACCTCCACCCCGGACTCCTTGAGGGCCCAGTTGACGGTGCGCAGCTGGTGCGGGGCCGCCCGGTGCTCGACGACCCGGTGCTGCAGACCGGGCGGGAGCAGCGGGACCAGCGAGCGCCGGCCCCGTTCGTCGGGCGTCATGGCCTCGTGGACGACGAGATGCACCGTCCAGGTGTCCCGCAGGGCGCCGCGGAGCGTGCGCCGCAGTTCCTTGTCGTCCGCGGGCAGCGGGTTGACGTCGAGGAAGCGCTCACCGGTGACGGTCTCGTGCCCCCACAGGGCGTCCGCCTCCCAGGGCCAGAACATGCCGGCGGGCGACGGCCATCGCAGGTCCCACGGGCGCTCCGCCTCCGCCGTCAGGGTCCACTCCTGGCCGCGGCCCGACCACTCGGCGAGGGTCAGCCGGGCGCGGACGGTCACCTCGTCCTCCACCAGCCACCGGGCTTCGAAGGCCAGTTCCCCTTCGGGGTTGTCGGCGTCGGGCAGCTCCTTGAAGTCCTGGAGGGTCCCGGCGTCCTTCGACGCCCGGAGGTTCTTGCGCAGGACGTCGGGCGCGGTGGGGCCGGTGTGGCGGCCTCGGGTCTGCCACACCGTGGAGGGAGTCGTGGGCGGGACGGTCGCGGAGATGAGCATGAGTCCATTCGTGAGGGCGGGCGACGACGTGGCGGCGATGTGCGAAGGCCAGTATCGCGCGCCGCGGGGCGTGGGCGATCAAGCGGGTGGGCGGCGCGGGCGCCCGAGAGCGTCCCCGTCCAGGTGCGCCTTCCCCGGCGCGAGAGGCGTCACTCGTACCGATCCGGGTGACCGCGTGCCGGGTGTGCGTCACTCGTACGGGGTGTGCGCCGCGCACCACGGCCGACGGCCTCGCACCCATGGGCCCGCAGGCCCCGGGAACCGAGAATCGGATCCTGTGGACAGGGCCCGCCCACCATCCGCGTCGGGGCGAGCCCTGTCCGCGCGCCTGTCCGAGCCCATCGCACGCGGGCACGCACGCCTTCTTCACGCACGCGCGTGCGTACGCACCAGCGCGTGCCGGTGCTTCCCTCCCGGCCGTCGCCCACGGTTGCGGAGACCAGGCCCGTCGGCCTTCGGCGCGCCTCACCCGGCGCATGCCAGTGGAAAATGCCAAACCCGTCGCTTTCGGCGGCCGCATTCCGTAGCCTCGGGGGCACCCGAACCACCCAGCGCCGCACCGCACTTGATTCGCTCCAGTCGACAACGCGCCGAAGGGACACCGGTCATGGCCGTCGAGGCCGAGGTTCTGAACGAACTGCAGAGGCTGCGCGCCCGCGTGCCGCAGCTGACGGGGGCGTTGGCGGCCAGCACCGACGGCCTCGTCCTCGCCCAGGACCTGCCGGACGTGCAGCCGGAAGGGCTCGCCGCGCTCACCGCCGCGGCCCTCGGCGTCGGGCGCCGGATGGTCGACCTCTCGTCCCGCGGCGAGTTCCGCGAACTGCTGGTGCGCGGAGCCGACGGCTATCTCGCGACCTACGCGGCCGGGCCGTCCGCCGTCCTGACGCTGCTCGCCGACGACCGGGTCAACGTCGGACGCCTGCACCTGGAGGGGCGGCGCAGCGGCGTGCGCATCAGCGGGCTGCTGGCCGCCGGGTTCGACGGCGACCGACCCGTCGCCGGCGGGTCCGACAGCCTCGCGCACCCGCCCCGTACCCTCGGCGCCCTGCCCATCCGCATCCCGCCACAGTCCCGGTACCGGCCCTGAGGGGCCCTGCTACGGCCTTGCTGTCCGTACGGGACGATCGACCCGCGCGCGCTGGACGCCGTGCGCGAGGCCGGTTACGCCTATGCCCGGCAGTCCGGGTAGAGACCGTTGCGCCCGCCGGTCTCTCGGCGCGCTGCCCATCCGCATCCCGCCACAGTCCCGGTACCGGCCCTGAGGGGCCCTGCTACGGCCTTGCTGTCCGTACGGGACGATCGACCCGCGCGCGCTGGACGCCGTGCGCGAGGCCGGTTACGCCTATGCCCGGCAGTCCGGGTAGAGACCGTTGCGCCCGCCGGTCTCTCGGCGCGCTGCCCATCCGCATCCCGCCACAGTCCCGGTACCGGCCCTGAGGGGCCCTGCTACGGCCTTGCTGTCCGTACGGGACGATCGACCCGCGCGCGCTGGACGCCGTGCGCGAGGCCGGTTACGCCTATGCCCGGCAGTCCGGGTAGAGACCGTTGCGCCCGCCGGTCTCTCGGCGCCCTGCCCATCCGCATCCCGCCACAGTCCCGGTACCGGCCCTGAGGGGCCCTGCTACGGCCTTGCTGTCCGTACGGGACGATCGACCCGCGCGCGCTGGACGCCGTGCGCGAGGCCGGTTACGCCTATGCCCGGCAGTCCGGGTAGAGACCGTTGCGCCCGCCGGACCCCCGGCGCGCTGCCCTTTCGGATTCCGCGGAAAGTCCTGGTAGCGGCCCTGAGGGCCTTGCTACGGCTTTGCGGCGGTCCGCGTAGAGACCGCTGCTTCCGCCTGACCTCCGGCGCGCTGCCCTTCCGGGTCCCGCCGACAGTCCTGGTACAGGCCTTGAGGGCCTTGCTACGGCCTTGCGGCAGACCGAGCCGAGACCGCTGCGCCCGCCTGGCCTCCGACGCCCCGCCCCTCCGGGTTCCGCCGACAGTCCCGGTGCCGCGCTGAACGATCACGGCGCCGTCCTGCGGCAGGCCTGAGGAAGACGGCGGTCGGGTCACACCCGGCCGCCCTCCGCTTCACCGCGCCCGCGCCGGGCGGGACCGCGCCGTCGGCCCCCGGTCCGGTCCGGGCCGGCACCGGCGCCCGAGGAGGGCGCGCTGAACCCGCCGGGAACGAGACGCGGCGGCCCCACGCTCGGCGTCGCCGGTCCGGACGGAACCGGCCGGCCGGCAGCCTCCCGACCCGCGCCCTGGCCGGGGCCCGCGCCCTGGCCCACACCCGCGCCTTGGCCTGGGTCCACGCCCTGGCCCGGGCCCGGCCCCCTGCTCGGGTGGGCCCCCGCCGCCGGGTCCGGGACGCGGGGCGGCGGTGGAACCGCCCGGCTCAGCACGCGCGCGTGCGGCAGCAACGAGGCGCACGCGGAACAGACTTCGGTGAGCGTCCACACCTGACCGACCGCCGGGTCGTGCCGCAGGACGAGGACGACCGTGCCCCCGCAGTTCACCCGCGTCCCCTCGTGCAGCGCGCACCGCTGGCGGCGGCACCAGCAGGCGGCGTCGTGATGCACCGCCGCCGCGCGGGCGTGCGCGGCGGCGTGGGCCTCCGCGAAGCGGCGCAGGGCCGCGAGGTCCCGGGAGCGCGGCGGCATCGCGCACGCCGAGGAGCAGGTGACCGAAGCCGTCCGGTCCCGGTGCCCGACCACGCGGATCGTCCAGCAGCGGCCCGGGCGGCGGGACAACGGGGCGTCAGGGTGCATGAGAGCCAAGGCACATGTCCTTCGTGGGGAGGGCGATGAGAGAGGGGAGCGGTCCCGGCGTGGCTCCGGTACGGCTCGCCGGAAGTGACCTCGCTCACAGCATGCCCGTGGGCCCGCGGACCATTCGCGCTGTGCCCCCTCTGGCCGACACACCGCCTGTCGGTCGCTACCCCTAAGCTCCCCTCCATGAGCACAGGGGAACCCCACAGACGCGTCGTCGACGGCCGCTTCGAGCTGCTCCAGCGGCTCGGCGGCGGAGGCATGGGACTGGTGTGGCGCGCGCACGATCTGGCGCTGCACCGGGACGTGGCCGTCAAGGAGGTGCGGCCTCCGGATCCGGACCTCGCCGAGTACGACCCCGAGGGCGCCCGCACGCTGCGCGAACGCGTCCTGCGGGAGGCCCGCGCGCTGGCCCGGGTCCACCACCCCAACGTCGTCACCATCCATCACATCGTCGACGGCGGCGAGAACACCTATCCGTGGATCGTGATGGAGCTGGTCGAGGGGGGCTCCCTCCAGGACCGGCTGCAGCAGGGGCCGATGCCCCCGGCCGAGGCCGCGCGCCTGGGGCGCGAGGTGCTGTCCGCGCTGCGCGCCGCGCACGCCGTGGGCATCGAGCACCGTGACGTGAAGCCCGCCAACGTCCTGCTGCGCCGCGACGGGCGGCCCGTGCTCACCGACTTCGGCATCGCCGCCGTCCGGGAGTCCGCCAGTCTCACCGCCACCGGCGCCGTCATCGGCTCGCCCGACTTCATGGCCCCGGAGCGGGTGAGCGGCAAGGAGGGCGGTCCCGCCGCCGACCTCTGGTCGCTGGCCATGATGCTGTACGTCGCCGTGGAGGGCAGCCACCCGCTGCGCAGGGCCAGCACGCTCGCCACGCTGGCCGCCGTGCTGGGCGAGGACGTGCCCGCCCCGCGCCGTGCCGGGCCGCTGACCGGCGTTCTCGGCGCGCTGCTCGTCCGGGATCCGCAGGCCCGCCCCGACGCCGCGGAGGTCGACCGGATGCTGGCGGCCGCGATGGGGCCCGCACCGGACCCCGCCCCGTCGGCGCGGCCCGCCCAGCCGACGTCCTACCCGCTCGCCCCGCCTCCGCTCGCCCCGCCTCCCCAGGCCCCGTCCCCGCTGCTCCCGCCACCGGTCGCCGACGTCACGCCGACCGTGCCGGACGCCGGACCAGGGCCCCGGGCGCGCCGCACCCGCGTCAGGGCCGTCGCCGGGGCCGTCGCCGCCACGACCCTGACGGGCGTTCTGGTGTGGACGCAGCTCCCGCACACGAAGGACGCGCCGAGCGCCTCCGTGTCGCCGAGCGCCCGCCGGACGCCGAGCGCCTCCTCGGACGGGGTCTCGGCGGAGAAGGTCGACCTGCTCAGCGGGGACGGCGTCGAACGGGCCGTGGCGAAGCTGACCGCCGCCATGGGCGGATCGAAGGTCACCAGCCTCGTGGTCTACGAGGAGTACGCCATCGCCGACGCCCCGGTCGACGGCCGTCCCAAGCTCTACGACCGCTACATGTACCGGGGCGGGGACGTCGCGGTGAAGGACGGGCCGGGCGGCACCGTCATGAACGGCGCGGTCCCCGTCGACCTGAACGACTACGACTGGGACGCCGTGTCCGCGCTGCTCGCCAAGGCCGGCCGGACCCTCGGCGTCCCCGAGCCGACCAGCCGATACCTGGTGATCACCCCGGCCTCCACCGTCTTCGACACCGACCCGTCGATGAGCGTCTACCTGTCGGACGACTACGGCAGCGCCTACCTGCGGGCCGACGTGCTGGGCCGGGTGATCGAGACCCACCCGCGCGACGACGGCTGACTCGACCGGGGCCGCCGCCCGCTGACGGTCCTGGCCGTCGGCGGGCGGGGGAGGCGAGGAGAGGCGGCCGGGGGCGTCGCCCCGGCCGGGCTCGGAGGGTGTCCGTTCCGAGCCCCCGCGGTGCTCAGGCGCCGCTCTCCCGGAGCATGTCCTCGCGCTCGACGATCTTCACGCGCGCACGGCCCTGCGGCTCGCCCAGCGCCTTCTCGGCGGCGTCCAGCTTGTACCAGCCCTCCCAGGTGGTGAAGCGGACCTCACGCTCGGCGAGGAAGGCGTCCACGGCCTGCGGCTCGGGCGAAAGCGGCGTGTGCAGACGGCCGTTGGCGTGGTCGTCCAGCAGGTTCGACACGGTCTCGTTGGCGTCGCCCTTCGTGTGGCCGATCAGACCGACCGGGCCGCGTCGGATCCAGCCGGTGACGTAGGTCGACTGCAGATGCGCGCCGGACTCCTCGATGACCCGGCCGCCCGCGTCCGGGACCGTGCCCGACTCGAGGTCCCAGGGCAGCTTCGGCAGCTTCTCGGAGAGGTAGCCGACCGCCCGGTAGACCGCGGTGACGTCCCAGTCCTTGAACTCGCCGGTGCCCTTGACGTTGCCGGTGCCGTCGAGGGCGGTGCGCTCGGTGCGCAGGCCGACGACCCTGCCGTCCTCGCCGAGGATCTCGGACGGCGACTCGAAGAAGTGCAGGAACAACTTGTGCGGGCGCTCGCCCACGTCGCGGATCGCCCAGTTCTCGAGCGTCTTGGCGACCATGTCGGCCTGCTTGTTGCCGCGCCGCGTCGCGATCGAGCCGTCGTCGTAGTCGATGTCCTCGGGGTCGACGATGACCTCGATGTTGGGGGAGTGGTCCAGCTCCCGCAGCTCCATCGGCGAGAACTTCGCCTGCGCGGGACCGCGCCGGCCGAAGACGTGGATCTCCAGCGCCTTGTTGGCCTTCAGGCCCTCGTAGACGTTCGCCGGGATCTCCGTCGGCAGCAGCTCGTCCGCCGTCTTGGCCAGCACGCGGGCCACGTCGAGGGCGACGTTGCCGACGCCCAGGACCGCCACCTTCTCGGCCTCCAGCGGCCAGGTGCGCGGGACGTCCGGGTGACCGTCGTACCAGGAGACGAAGTCCGCGGCGCCGTAGGAGCCGTCGAGCTCGATGCCGGGAATCGACATCTCGCGGTCGGCCATCGCGCCGGTCGAGAAGATCACGGCGTCGTAGAAGGCGCGCAGGTCGTCCAGGTTGATGTCGGTCGGGTAGTCGACGTTGCCGAAGAGGCGGATCTGCGGCTTGTCGAGGACCTGGTGCAGGGCCGTGATGATGCCCTTGATGCGGGGGTGGTCCGGGGCGACGCCGTAGCGGATCAGGCCGAACGGGGCCGGCATGCGCTCGAAGAGGTCGATGGAGACACCCGGGTCGGCGGCCACATCGGACTTGAGCAGCGCGTCGGCGGCGTAGATCCCGGCGGGGCCGGCTCCGACAATGGCTACCCGCAGGGGGCGGGGCATGATCAGGTTCCCTTCGAGTGGCGACAGATCGACTCGGGGGAAGCCTAAACTGAGGCATACCTAACCCGGTACGCGGGTCCGGTCTATGGACTCATAAGCATCATTTATGAGCGAGGGCGCGCCGGGTGCGGCGCCCCGACCGGCCTCACGGCAGGGGCTGTTCCGCCCAGATGACCTTGCCCTTGGGCGTGTAGCGGGTGCCCCAGCGGTCGGTGAGCTGCGCCACGAGGAACAGGCCGCGTCCGCCCTCGTCGGTCATGGCCGCGTACCGCAGGTGCGGCGAGGTGCTGCTGCTGTCAGAGACCTCGCAGATCAGGGTGCGGTCGCGCAGCAGGCGCACGCCCACCGGCGCGCTGCCGTATCGGATCGCGTTGGTCACCAGCTCGCTCAGGATCAGCTCCGTCGTGAAGGACAGGTCCTCCAGGTCCCAGTGCGCCAGTTGCCGGACCACCGCCGCCCGCACCTCGCCGACCGCGGCCGGATCCACCGGCACGTCCCACTCGGCGACCCGGTCGGCGCCCAGCGCCCGGGTGTGCGCCACGAGCAGCGCGATGTCGTCGTTCGGGCGGGCAGGCAGCAGGGCGTCCAGGACGCCCTGGCAGATCTGCTCCGGCGTGCTCCCGGAGCCCCGCTCCAGAGCGGTGCGCAGCAGCTCGAGACCGGTGTCGATGTCGCGCTCCCGGTCCTCCACCAGCCCGTCGGTGTACAGCACCAGCCCGCTGCCCTCGGCCAGTTCCAGCTCGATCGTCTCGAACGGCAGCCCGCCCAGTCCGAGCGGGGGCCCGGCCGGCACCTCGAGGTACTCGACCCGGCCGTCGGGGTGGACCAGCGCCGGCGGGGGATGGCCGGCGCGGGCGATCGTGCAGCGCCGGGAGACCGGGTCGTAGACGGCGTACAGGCAGGTCGCCCCGGACACCGGCGCGTTGACGGCGTCGTCCGCCTCGTCCTGGTCGATGCGCCCGACCAACTCGTCCAGCAGTCCGAGCAGTTCCTCGGGGCCCAGGTCCAGGGCGGAGAAGTTGTGGACCGCGGTGCGCAGCCGGCCCATGGTCGCCGCCGCGTGCAGGCCGTGGCCCACCACGTCGCCCACGACCAGGGCGACCCGGGCCCCAGGCAGGGGCAGCACGTCGAACCAGTCGCCGCCCACGCCCGCCTGCGCGGGCAGGTACCGGTAGGCGATGTCCAGGGCGTTCTGCTCGGGCAGCGTGCGCGGCAGCAGACTCCGTTGCAGCGTGACGGCCATGCCGTGCTCGCGGGTGAAGCGGCGCGCGTTGTCGATGGAGATCGCGGCCCGCGCCACCAGCTCCTCCGCGAGCACCACCTCGTCCGGGTCGAACGGGTCGGGCCGCTCCGAACGCCAGAAACTGACCACGCCCAGGGTCAGCCCCCCGGCCCGCACGGGCACGGTGATCAGCGAGTGGATGCCGAACTCGACCACCTGCTCGGTGCGTTCGAGGTCCTGGGCGCGCCAGCCCGGCGCCTGGGCGAGGCGCGCCTCGATGACGGCCCGGGCCTCGCGCAGACTGCGCGACTGCGGCGCGGTCTCCACGAACCGGATCCGCTCGCCCACCGCGTACAGCGGGGCGCCCTTGCGGATCGCGCTGACCGCCGTGCGCCGCAGCGCACCGCGCGCCTCCGGCTCCTCGCCGTCCAGGACCGCGTCGAAGAGGTCGACGGTCGCGAAGTCCGCGAACCTCGGCACGGCCAGCTCCGTCAGCTCCTCGGCGGTGCGGGTCACGTCCAGGCTCGTCCCGATGCCCACGCCGGCCGCGTACAGCATGTCGAGGCGCTCGCGGGCCGCCTCCGCCCGGCCCGACAGGGCGCGCAGCTCCGTGGAGTCGCGCAGGGTGGCGACGCTGCCCGCCGGCCCGCCCGCCAGATCGGTCGGCCGCTGGTTGATGGCCAGCAGCCGCTCCCCGACCAGATGCACCTCGTCGGTGACCATCCGCCCGGACGCCAGCAGTTCGGCGGTGCCCCGGTCGAGCCCCAGGTCGAGGACCTGCCGGCGTTCGGCGTCAGGAGGCAGGTCGAGCAGGCGCTGCGCCTCGTCGTTGGCGAGCAGCAGATCACCCTCGCCGCCGACGATGATCACGCCTTCGCGCACGGCGTGCAGCACGGCGTCGTGGTGCTCGTACATGCGGGTCATCTCGCGTGGCCCCAGACCATGGGTCTGCCGCAGCAGACGGCGGCTCACCAGGGCCGTGCCCGCCGTGGCGAGGGCCAGGGCGGCGGCGGCGCTGGCCAGGACCAGGGGCAGTTGACGGTTCGCGGTGCCGCCGACGTGCGCGGTGGTGATGCCGGACGACACCAGGCCGACCACCTTCCCGTCGGGAGCCTTCACCGGCACGACGGCCTGGACCAGCCGCCCGATGGTCCCGTCGATCTCCTCGACCACGACCCCGCCGTCCAGCGCGGGCTGGATGTTCCCCACGAACTTCTTCCCGATGCGGTCCGGCTTGGGGTGGGTGTAGCGGATGCCTTCGGTGTCCATCACGACGATGAAGTCCATGTCCGAGGCCTCGCGGGCGGCCTCGGCCCGGGGCTGCAGGACCGCCGTCGGATCCGGGCCGACCAGCGCCTGCGCCGTGCCCGGCGCGTTGGCGAAGGTCTGCGCGACGGCGAGTGACCGGTTGCGGGCCTCCTGGGTGGTGTCGTGCCGCACCTGGAGCAGCAGCGCCACCACGGCGGCCACCACCAGCAGCAGCACGATGACCACCTGCAGGACGAACACCTGCGCGGCGAGACTGCGTCCGCCCAGCGTTGATTCGGGTGTACGACTGACCAGCGGGCCCCGGGGACGACGGGCCGGCCGGGCATCCGTGCGCCCCAGGAGTCGGACCATGTGCCCATGTCTACACTGCCCGGCGGCGTGAGGCGAGAGGCGTCACACAGGGTCACAGGACGCGTCTCTCATGCTCGCCATGGGTGATCTTCGGGGCCGTCGCGCCGGGTGGCCAGCAGCAGGGCGATGTCGTCGGGCCGGTCGGCGGCCTGCCCGGCCAGCGCGGTGAGCCCGTCCGCGACGTCTCCGAGGGAACGCCCGGACGGGGTACCGGCGGCACCTGCCCCGAAGGCGACGGCGCCGGCCGCCGAAGCCCCCGCGGGGCCGCCCTTCCCGGCGGGGGGAAGCCCGGGCGCAGCACCGGCCTCGGCCAGCGCCCTGCGCAGCGCCGCGATGCCGTCGTCGATGTCGTGGCCGGGCCGCTCGACCAGCCCGTCCGTGTACAGGGCGAGGATCGCTCCCGGTTCCAGCCGCAGTTCCGTGACCGGGTAGTGCGCCCGTGGGTCCACCCCGAGGACCACTCCACCGGGCAGCTCCACGACCTGGGTTCGGCCGTCGGGGTGGCGCAGCAGCGGCGGCAGATGCCCGGCGCGGGCGGCCCGGGCCAGGCCGGTGGCCGGGTCCAGCCTGACGTAGCAGCAGCTGGCGAACTGGCCGGGGTCGAGGTCGATCAGCAGGTGGTTCGTGCCGCCCATGACCTCGTCCGGGGGCCGGTCGCCGAGCGCGAACGCGCGTACGGCGCTGCGCAGCTGCCCCATGGTGGCCGCCGCCTGCACCCCGTGCCCCTGCACGTCGCCGATGACCAGGGCCAGACCGTCCCCCGCCTCCACGACGTCGTACCAGTCCCCGCCCACGTCCATGCCCTCGGTGCCGGGCAGGTAGCGGCCCGCGGTCTCCACCTGCGCGTGCTGCGACAGCCGCCGCGGCAGCAGCGCCTGCTGGAGCCCGCGGGCGAGGGCGGCCTCGGTGTCGTAGCGCCGGGCCTTCTCCATCGCGTGGGCGATCAGGCCGGCGAGCGCGGTGAGCACCGTGCGTTCCTCGGAGCCGAAGCTGCGCGAGCGGTCGAAGCCGAGGATGCACGAGCCGACCGGGCGGCCCGAGGCGATCAGCGGGAGGAAGGCACGCGCGCCCTCCTCCGCGTCGAGTTCGATGCCCGGGTACGCGTCCGAGAGCTGCTGCATGGAGTCGAAGAAGAGGGGCCGGCCCGTGGTGAGCGTCTCGACCCCGGGCAGCCGGGCGTCCAGGCCCACCCCTTCGAACGGGGCCAGGAACCCCTCGGGGAAGCCGGACTCCCACGCCAGGTACAGATGCCGCTCCTGGAGCAGGTAGATGGCCAGCCGGCGGCCGCCGAACGCGGGCAGCAGCTCCTGCATGACCACCGCCGACACCTGGCGGGCGGTCACCGCCTCCGTCAGCGCGATGGCCAGGACGATCGGCCGGTAGAACGGGGCCGCGGACACGGCGGCGTCCGGCGCGGAGGCCTCCGGGTCCGGGAGTTCGGGGGCCGCCTCGTCCGGCACGCGGTTCGCCGGGACCGCCGTGCAGGTGACGAGGTCGGCGCCGGGGTACAGGGACACGCGCAGCCAGTCGCCCTCGTACGGACGGCCGTCGGCGGGCCGGCCGGTGGCCGCGGGGAGCCGCACATGGAAGTGCGCCGGCTCAGGCGACAGCAGGACGCCCCGCAGGTGCTCCTCGAAGGTGGGCTGGTTCAGCCAGGACACGGCCTCCCACAGCGACCGGCCGACCAGCTGGTCCCGCGGCACGCCCAGCAGCCGCCCGGCCCGGGGATTGGCGTAGACGACGAACCCCAGCCGGTCCAGGCAGAACACGCCCTCCGGCAGCAGGTCGGCGGCGCCGTCGGCGAGGGCGCCAGGGCCGGGGTCGAGGAGGACGCCGGCGACGGGGCGGGGCGTCGTCGGGGAGGCGGCCGGGGCGTCGGCCGGCAGGCCCTTCGCGCCGGTCGTCTCCCACAGCTCCAGCAGGCGCAGCCCGCCGTCGACGGTGCGCATGCGGACCGGCAGCGGCGGGGGCCGGCCCTGCGCCGTCAGACGGAACAGGCCGGGGAGCCGGTCGGCGTCCATCGGGTCGACGCCGCGGGCCAGGGCGTCTAGCGTGCCGGCGAACCCGCCCGGCGGCAGGCCGAGCAGGGCGAGCGCCTGCGCGTCCACGGTGACGACGCCGGTCGCCGGCTCCCACGCGAACCGCCCGACGCGCCCGGGGGCAGGGCCCGCGACCGGCGACCGCACGCACAGCGGCTCGTCGTCCCAGGTGACGGCCCCGCCGTCCGCGGCCAGCCGCAGCAGGGCCGCTCCCAGACGGTCGGCCACCGCCGTCAGCCGCCCACGGTCCGCCGGCACCTCCGCCGCGTCCGCCGTGGCCGGGCGCAGAACGGTCAGCACCCCGAAGGAACGGCCGTCAGCCCCGACGGGCACGTGCAGGGACCCGAACTGGAAGGGCAGCCCCGCGGCGAACTGCGGATAGCGGCGCATCACCTCCGTGGCGTTGGCCAGCATCACCGGCACGCCCGTCCGGTACACGTCGGCCACCGGGAAGGGCCGGTCGACGTTCACCCGCCACCAGGGGCGGAACAGCGGACCGGGCAGCCCCGCCAGGACCGCCAGGCGCAGCTCGTCGGGCGTGCGGGAGCACAGGTACACGCCCCCGGCGCTGCCGCCCGCCGCCCGCAGCGCGTCCGCCACGGTGCCGGCCAGCAGCGCGGGCGGCGGTCCGGACGGCTTCCGCTCGTCCCCGGCGCTCCCAGTCATCGGCCCTACCTCGTCCGTGCGCCGCCGCGTGGGCGACACAGCAAGAATGCGCCACATCCGACCGTATGCGCATCCGCGCGCGGTCGCGGGAGAACCGGCCCGGGCGGGGTATCCGCCCGCCATGAGCGAGATTCTGGTGGGCGCGTGTTCGTGGACGGACCGGGCGCTGGTCTCCAGCGGCTGGTATCCGCCCGGCCGGCGCGACGCCGAGGGCCGGTTACGTCACTACGCCGAACGCTTCCCGGTCGTGGAGGTCGACGCGACCTATTACGCGCTGCCCGTCGAGCGCACCAGCCGGCTGTGGACGCAGCGCACCCCCGGGGACTTCGTGTTCGACGTGAAGGCCTTCTCCCTGCTGACCGGCCATCCCACCCGGCCCGCCGTGCTGCCGCCCGGCCTGCCCGACGACGTCCGCGGTCCGAAGGCGCTGGACGAGGTGTGGCGCAGGTTCGCCGACGGCATCGAGCCGTTGCGGGAGACGGGCCGGCTGGGCGCCGTCCTCTTCCAGTTCCCGCCCTGGTTCCGCCCCGGCGAGCGTGCCCGCGCGTTCCTCGAGCAGTGCGCCGAGCGCACCGCCGGGTGGCCGGTGTGCGTGGAGTTCCGGCACCCGCACTGGTGGCGGGGCGAGCGGCAGCGGCGCGCCACCGCCGAGCTGCTGCGCTCGCACGGGTTCGCCGCGGTCGCCGTCGACATGGAGCAGTCCCTGGCGTCCGCGGTGCCGCCGGTCACGCCCGTCACGAGCGGGCGGCTGGCGGTCGTCCGGCTGCACGGGCGCAGCCCGGCCTGGGGCACCGGCAGCAAGGAGGACCGGTTCCGGCACGAGTACACCGACGACGAGCTGGGGGAGTGGGTGCCGAGGGTGCGCGAGCTCGCCCGGCGGGCCCGGCAGGTGCACGTGCTGTTCAACACCTGCTGCGGCGACGCCGCCGTGCGCGCCGCCGAGAGGATGCGCGAGCTGCTCGGCCACTGACCGGAACAGGGCCCGGGCGGGCGGCGGCCGCCGGAGCCCGGGACCGCCGCGGGCGGCGGCCGCCGGGGCCCGGGACCAGCCGGGCGGCGGCCGCCCGGGCCAACGACCGGCTCAGGCGGCGGTGGTGTGCAGGGTGCTCTTGGCGAGCTCGTACGCCGGGAGCATCGCCTCGTGCTCCCCGGTGTCCAGCCCGCCGAGGTGCAGCACGACCGGGCCCTCGGGCGTGGTGACGGCCAGGGCGTGCTCCGTCTTGCTCTCCTCCAGGAGCTCGCTGGTGGTGACGTACTCGACTTCGGCGCCCGTGACGTCGCCCGCCTCGAACGTCCGGTAGGCGGCCTTGGACGCCCCCTGCTCGGCGGCCACGAACTCCTCCAGCACGGTGCGCGCGTCGGCGTCGCCGGGCTCGCCGGTCCACACCCGCAGGAATCCGATCTTCCCCGCGGGCTTGGCGTCGATCTCGCAGGCCATGGTGACCGGTCCCTGACGCAGGAGCGCGTCGGCGAGCTCGCCCAGGTCGCCGGTCGCGGCGGCCTCCTTCTCGGCGTCGACCGCCTTGGCCTTCCAGAACTCCGCGACGTCGAAGGTGACGGGGAGTTCGCAGGCGGACCCCGAGGCCCCGACGGAGCCGCCACGCTGGGCGACCTTCGCGGTCGTCCTCGGCGCCGCGCCCGCCGCGCCGTCCGAGTCGTCCTCCGCGGCCGCGCATCCCGTCATCAACCCCGTCAGCAGGGCCGCCAGCGTCAGCCCCCGCCGCACGTTCCCCACGTTCCCCGCCCCAAAGCGCACCGCTGAGTCTCCTCTCGACGCCGGCCCGATACCGGCGGAGCACTGTAACCGAGGGGGCCGTGGCCTCCGCCACCGAGATTCGCCACCAGGCCCCACCGCCGGCCGTCCCGCAGGGCGCGAATGCCGCGCACCCGCTCTCTGACGCGGACGAGTGATGTGCCGTCACATTCGCGCCCGACCGGGAACCCATAGCGGCATGAGCAAGACCGCGCTGATCGTCATCGACATGATCAACACGTACGACCACCCGGACGCCGACCTGCTCCTGCCGTCGGCCCGCAGAGTGGTCCCGGTGGCCGCCGCTCTCCTCGACCGGGCCCGCCGCGCCGACGTTCCCGTCGTCTACGTCAACGACAACTTCGGTCAGTGGCGCTCCCACCACGGCGAACTGCTCGACAAGGCCCTCACCGGACCGCACCGCGACCTCGTCGAGCCGCTGCGGCCCGACGAGGAGGCGCTGTTCGTCGTCAAGGCACGGCATTCGGTCTTCTTCGAGACGCCGTTGTCCTACCTGCTCGACCAGGAGGGCATCGGTCATCTCGTCCTGTGCGGTCAGGTCACCGAGCAGTGCGTCCTCTACTCGGCCCTCGACGCCCACATCCGGCACTTCGAGGTGACCGTCCCCCGTGACGCCGTCGCCCACATCCACGCCGACCTCGCGGACGCCGCGCTGACGATGATGGAACGCAACATGGGCGCCCGGGTGTGCGACAGCGCGGAGCTGTGGACCTGAACGGACCGGCGCCGCACGGCGGCTGACGGGCCGTCGCCGCCCGTCGGACGGCCCGTTCGGCGCCGGGCCCCCGCGACCTCCGGTTCCCCGGCCCGGGCGGAGCGCGAGCGCCGACCCGCCCCGCGCGGGCACGGGCCGGCCTTCCCATCGGTACCTTCGCTCACCAAGGGGCACACACATGGCCGAGTTGACCCGCCGCAGACTCCTGGGCTCGGCCGCGGGAGCGCTGGGCGCCGCCGCGGCTCTCACGCTGCTCCCGCCGAGCGTCCAGAAGGCCGTCGCGGCCGGCCGGCCCCGCCGCGGCTCGCTCGCCGACGTCGAGCACGTCGTGCTGCTGATGCAGGAGAACCGCTCGTTCGACCACTACTTCGGCACCCTGTCCGGCGTGCGCGGCTTCGCCGACCCCGAGGCGCTCACCCTGGACACCGGACGGTCCGTCTTCCACCAGCCCGACCCCGAGAACCCGAGGGGCTACCTGCTCCCCTTCCACCTGGACACCCACACCTCCAGCGCCCAGGCCATCCCGTCCACCAGCCACGCCTGGTCGGTGCAGCACGACGCGTGGAACGGCGGCCGGATGGACCGCTGGCTGCCGGCCCACCGCAAGGCCGACGGCGCCAACGGCCCGTACGTCATGGGCTACTACACCCGCGAGGACATCCCGTTCCAGTTCGCGCTCGCCGAGACCTTCACCCTGTGCGACCACTACTTCTGCTCGGTCCTCGGCCCGACCTGGCCCAACCGCCTGATGTGGATGACCGGCAGCATCGACCCGGACGGCGACCGGGGCGGCCCGGTCGTCCGCAACTCCGCGCCGACTCCGTTCAGCTGGACGACGTACGCCGAACGGCTCCAGGCGGCGGGCGTGAGCTGGAAGGTGTACCAGCAGGAGGACGACTACGGTTGCAACCTGCTGGAGCAGTTCGCCGCGTTCAGGGACGCGCTGCCGGGCTCGGACCTGTACGAGCGGGGTGTACGGCCGCAGCCGGAGGGCGCCTTCGAGGACGACGCGCGGGCCGACCGGCTGCCGACGGTGTCCTGGATCATTCCGCCCGGGCGCCAGTCGGAGCACCCGGACTTCCTGCCGGCGGCCGGCGCGGACTTCGTCGCCTCGAAGATCGAGGCCATCGCGGCCGACCCGGCGGTGTGGGCCAAGACCGCGTTCATCCTGAACTACGACGAGAACGACGGCCTGTTCGACCATGTGCCACCGCCGACCCCGCCGGCCGGCACGCCCGGAGAGTTCGTCGGGGGGCTGCCGATCGGGGGCGGCTTCCGGGTGCCGGCGATCATCGTCTCGCCCTGGACCGTGGGCGGCTGGGTGGCCTCCGAGGCCTTCGACCACACCTCTGCCCTGCGGTTTCTGGAGACCGTCACCGGGGTCGCGGAACCCAACATCAGCACCTGGCGGCGCTCCGCGTTCGGGGACCTCACCTCCGCCTTCCGCTTCGGGTCGGCCCAGCCGCTCGCGCCGGCGCTGCCCGACGACACGGCGCAGCAGCTGCTGAAGGCACAGGAGGAGGTCGCCACCCTGCCCAGGCCGACGCTGCCCGGCGCCGAGCAGACGTTCCCCACCCAGGAGCCGGGCAGCCAGCCGCAACGCTGATCCCGGCCGCGTGGGCGGCGTGGGCGGCTCGGACGGCCCGGGCGGTCCAGGGCGCTCCTGGCGGCCGCGTCCCGTTCCGATCGGGACGGGACGGGACGGGACGGGACTTGCCCGGCTCAGCCGCGGGCGACCGCCTTCGGCGGTTCTGCGCGCGTAGACAGCGCGGCGCCCTGCGGGAGGAAGAACATGGCGCAGATGCGCAGGGGCTCCGGCCCGCGGTTCTCCGCCATGTGCACGCCCTGCGGACCGACCGGCTCGACGATGCAGCCCCCGGCGGGTGTCACGCACTCGGAGCCGTCCGACAGGGTCCGGGTCAGCACGCCCGCCGTCACCACGGCCACCACCCGTCCTTCGTGGTAGTGCCAGGGCAGCGACCCGCCCGGCGGAATCTCGTAGTCCGCCACGACGACCCTGGTGTCCTCCGGGACGGCCAGGGCGAGCCGTTCGGTGAGGAGGCCTTCGGCGAGCAGGGCCGGCACGGGTTCGACGGCGGGCCTGGCCTCCACGGGCGGCCGGCGGGTCACGCGGCGGTCGTTCTGAGGCAGGGGGCCGGGGGCGCCGGGGCCGGTCGGGCCCATCGTGCGACATAACCTGGCCGGGGGCATGTTCCGCTGGTCAGTGCGTTCCACACGGGTGACAGTAACCCACCCGAGTTACAGCGGGGTGACCGGGAGTCAGGAGGCGCCCCGGTGGCCGACCCGCGCGTCCGGTCCGAAATGTGAGGTAGACGGCCCCCGTCCGAGTAAGCCTCGCGGGCCGTCTCTGCGTCTTCCGAAGCGTGACTCGCACGAAACATCGTGCGACGAGTGTGTGGGAGAGACCTTGAGCATCCTGCGTCCCGAAGTGGAACGGCCGCGCGACCGCGTCGGCGGCGAACCCGGTGACGGCCGCGCCGAGGGCGCGCCGCGCGGCGGCGTGCTCTCCGACGCGGCCGGGTTCGTCGGCCGGACGCTGCGGGGCGAGTGGTACGGCATCGTCGTCGACCCGCTGCGGCAGCTGCGCCGCCGGGGACCCGCCGCGCTGTTGCTGGCGTTCGTGGCCTGCGTCGGCGTGATCTTCTTCCACGCCGTCGCCCAGCACCCCGCGGGAGCGACGGCGGTGCGCGCCGTCGGCGGGGTCCAGGGCGACCTGCCCCTGTGGCTCGCCCTGTTGCGCACCCCGGTCTCCCTGTACGTTCCGGCGCTCGATCTGCCGGTGTGGGCGGGCATCACCCAGCTGTTCCTCGCCTTCGCCCTGGCCGAACTCGCCCTCGGCCGCCGCCGGACCCTGCTCATCGCCTACGGCTCCACTCTGGCGGGCACCCTCACCGTGCGGGTGATGCTGGCGATGGGGCCCGGCTGGTGGGGTCTCGGTCTGCCGCCCGAGGCCGGCCAGGTGCTCGACACCGGCCCGTCCGCGGCCGTCGTCGGACTGTTCACCTATCTCTCGGTCGTCCGCCACGCGCCCATCGTGTTCACGCTCACCGGCGGTTCGATGGTGTGGGAGTCGATCGCCAAGCCCAACCTCGCGGGCCGCGAGCATCTGATCGCGGTGGCCGCGGCCCTCGTCATGGGCCTGTTGCACGAGCGTGCCCGCCGAAGGAGGCGGGCCCCGTCCTCGTTCTGCGATGCTCCGACGAGATGACCGGGGACCTGGTGCGAAGGGGCGGACCACGGCGGTTGTCTGAGATGTTGCTATGAATTCGTGGGGCGGTTGAACACTCCCGCGTCCGGCTCCGTATAGGGCCGGGGGATTTCCTGTCCATGGCCGCCCACGAAGCGTAGGAGCACTCCTTGGTACAGAACAGGCGCAGACGCCCGACGGGCGGACGACGCGCGACCTTCCTGGCTGTGGCGCTGATGCTCGGCGGCGGCGGCCTGATGGCGGCGAACGTGTACGCCTCGGCCACCGAGGACGGTTCCGAGGGCAATTCGACCCGGCGGGCCGGCAACAGCGCCGTCACCGTCGACTGTCCGGACGTCGGCAGCAAGCTGACCAGCGTGCCGGAGGGGGCCTCTGCCGAGGTCGACCGCGAACTGGCCCTGCTGGACGAGCAGATCGCCGCGGCCTACCGCCAACTCCAGGAGTCGGCGCAGGCCATGCAGCAGGACGCCGGCTTCGCCGACAACGCGGTCATGAACCCCCTGAAGGAGAAGCGCGCGGCGACCATCGAGCGCATCGCGGTCGCCATCGACCGGGTCGGCGACCGCCCGGAGGGTCTGGAGTCCCTCGCCGCCTGCACCCTGCGCGCCTCCGACGACCAGGCCGACCAGGGCGCCGACGGCAACGGCGACGAGAAGCAGAACGGCGGCGACGGCCAGAACGGCGACGGCCAGAACGGCGACGGCCAGAACGGCGGCGAGGGCGGGCAGGGCAACGGAGGCCAGGCCGGGAACGGGCCGGTCGCCGCGGACTACGCCGACATCAACTCCGTCCAGCCCGCGCAGCAGACTCCGGACCCCTCCTCCGGCCCCTCCCGCGGCACCTTCACCACCAGCTGCGGAGTCAACGCCAACGGTCTGTTCAACTCGGACAACGTGATCGTCGCGCCGGGCGTCTCCAACGGCGCCCACCACTTCCACGACTACACCGGCAACCAGTCCAACAACGCCTTCGCCTCCGACGACGACCTGGCCAAGGCCGAGACGAGCTGCGTGGACCAGGGCGACAAGTCCACCTACTACTGGCCCGTCCTGCGCCTGCAGAACGGCGAACAGGAGCAGGACGCGGGCAGCCCCGGCGGCGGCATCGAGGGCAACGCCGGAGAGATCGTCACCGCCAAGGACGTCACGCTGACCTTCGTCGGCAACCCGCGCTCCAAGGTCACCGCCATGCCCCGGCTGCTGCGCATCATCACCGGCGACGCCAAGGCCTTCGTCAACGGCACGGCCAACGCCAACGCATCCTGGAGCTGCACCGGGTTCGAGGACCGCCAGCTCAAGGACAAGTACCCGCTCTGCCCGGCCGGCAGCGACGTGGTGCGCACGTTCCGCTTCCAGAGCTGCTGGGACGGCACCAACATCGACAGCGCCAACCACCGCACCCACGTGGCCTTCGCCGCCGCCGACGGCACCTGCCCGAACGGCTTCGAGGCCGTGCCGCAGCTGGTGCAGCGCATCGTGTACGACGTCGACGCGCCGAGCCTCCAGGACGGCGGCAGGACGACTCCGCTGTTCGCGGTGGACTCCTTCCCCGAGCAGCTGCACAAGCCGGTGACGGATCACGGCGACTTCATCAACGTCTTCGACGAGAACCTGATGCGGGACATGGTCGACTGCATCAACGAGGGCCGTACGTGCGGCGCGGGCAAGGACCCGGGTTCGGACGACGGCGCCGGCAACGGCGACGACAACGGTTCCGGTGACAACGGAAACGGCAACGGCGACGACAACGGTTCCGGAGACACCGGAAACGGTGACACCGGAAACGGGGACGCCGGCAACGGTGGTGCCGACAACGGCGGTGCCGGGAACAACGGAGACGGCGACGCCGACAACGGCGGAGCCGGGGACGACGGTTCCGGCAACGGCGGCGGCAACGACTCCGGCAACGGCAACGCCGACGGCACCGGGGACAACGAAGACACCGGGAACAACGGGGCCGGCGGGGGCGCGCAGCAGTCGTCGCAGGCGCCCGAAGCGCCCGCGAGCGCGACCACCGAGCCGCGCGTCTACACGAAGCCCTCGCCGAAGGCGGCCACCTCGGCGCCCGCCGCCGGCGCGGGCGGCGAGATCGGTACCCCGGCTACGGCTCCCGCGGACGCGGCCGCCGCCGCGCCCGCGCCCTCCTCCGAGCAGTCGCAGCCCCCGGCCGACACGGGCGTCGGCTCCGTCTCCGGCGGGACCGAGCCCCAGGCGGTCCAGGGCGGTCTCGCCGAGACCGGCGCCAACCTGTGGCCCGGCGTTCTCGGAGCGCTGCTGGTGATCGGCGGCTTCGTCGTCCTGCGCCGCAACACCCGGCGCAACTGAGCCCAGGCCGTCAGGAACAGGGGCCCGTCGCACCGCGCCGGGCCCCTGTTTCGTGCGGTCCTTCGCGGGCGACCCCGAACGGGTGCTCCCGCCCCCATGACCTCGCCCCGGCGCCGGACGGCGCGGTATACGTCGCTCCGATCGCGCGCGACGATGGGAGACCCATGGAGCACACGCCGTCCACGCAGCACACGCCGTCCATGCACGAGAAGCCGTCCACGCAGTTCCACGACTACGACTACGACCTCGGCGACCACGGCCGGCCCGTGACCACCGGTTCCCCCGAGGCCCAGCTGTGGTTCGACCGCGGACTCGTCTGGTCGTACGCCTTCCACCACGAGGAGGCCGTCGCCTGCTTCGAAGCGGCCGTCCGCGCGGACCCCGACTGCGCGATGGCGCACTGGGGCATCGCCTACGCGCTCGGCCCCAACTACAACAAACCGTGGGAGTTCTTCGACGACCGGGACCTGGCGCGCACCGTCGCCCGCACCCACGCCGCCGTCGAGCTCGCCCATCGGAAGGCCGCCGCCGCCACCCCCGTCGAACGCGCCCTGATCGGAGCGCTGCGCGCCCGCTACCCGCAGACGCGCCCCACCGAGGACTGCTCGGTGTGGAACGAGCCCTACGCCGACGCCATGCGGGCCGTCCACGAGCTGGCCCCCGAGGACCTCGACGTCGCCGCCCTGTACGCCGACGCCCTGATGAACCTCACCCCCTGGCAGCTGTGGGACGGGCGCACGGGCGAGCCCGCCGAGGGCGCCCGCACCCGGGAGGCCAAGGCGGTGCTCGAGCGGGCTCTGGCCGACCCGGCCGCCGCCGCGCATCCAGGCGTCCTGCACTTCTACATCCACCTCATGGAGATGTCCCCCACCCCCGAGGCCGCCCTCCGGGTCGCCGACCGGCTGCGCGGACTGGTGCCCGACGCCGGACACCTCCAGCACATGCCCTCGCACCTGGACGTGCTGTGCGGCGACTACCGCCGGGTGGTCACGGACAACACCGCCGCCATCGCCGCCGACGAGAAGTACCGGGCCCGCTCGGGGGCGATGAACTTCTACACGCTCTACCGGTCGCACGACTACCACTTCAAGATCTACGGAGCGATGTTCCTCGGCCGCTTCGACACCGCCCTGGAGACCGTGGACCGGCTGGAGGCCTCCATCCCGGAGGAACTGCTCCGCGTGCAGAGCCCGCCCATGGCCGACTGGCTGGAGGGGTTCCTCACCATGCGGTTCCACGTGCTGATCCGCTTCGGCCGCTGGCAGGACATCCTCGACGTGCCGCCGCCCGCCGACCCGGTCCTGTACAGCGTGAGCACGGCGATGCGCCACTACGCCCGCGGGGTCGCCCTCTCCGCCACCGGCCGCGTCCCCGAGGCCGAGGACGAGCGCGCCCTGTTCCACGCGGCGGCCGACCGCGTGCCCGAGACCCGGATGCTGTTCAACAACACCTGCCGGGACATCCTCGCGATCGCCTCCGCGATGCTCGACGGCGAACTGGAGTACCGCAAGGGCGATCACGACCTCGCGTTCGCGGCCCTGGAGCGGTCCGTCGCGCTGGACGACGCCCTCCCGTACGACGAGCCCTGGGGCTGGATGCAGCCCACCCGTCACGCGTACGGAGCCCTGCTCCTCGAGCAGGGCCGGGTCGCGGAGGCCGAGGCGGTCTACCGGGCCGACCTCGGACTCGACGACACGCTGCCACGCCCCTCCCAGCACCCCGGGAACGTCTGGTCCCTGCACGGCCTCCACGAGTGCCTGGTCCTGCTGGGCAAGGAGGCGGAGGCGCGGATCGTGGCCCATCAGCTGAAGTTCGCCGCCGCCCTGGCCGACGTACCCGTCCGGGCGTCCTGCTTCTGCCGTCTCGACACCGCCGACGGCACGAGCGCCGCCCCCGTGAACGCCGGCGACACGGGCGCCCACGGCGGGACCGAGGTCACGCCCGGCTGCTGCGCCATGGACAATTGATCGAGATCGTCGGCGCTGTCGGCGGACAAGAGGGGGCCTCTCGGAGCATGGCGGGCGCACGGTGAACGAGACACGTAGAACGAAATGGGCGCTGCCGCACATCGGCCCGGCCCAGCTGGACGCCGTCGCCCGCGCACGGGGCTGGGCCCGGCTCGCGCTGCTGCTGGTGTTCGGCTGTGTGGCGGTGGTGATGGCGGGCGTGGGATCCGGCGGCTGGCTGATCCTGCTCGCCGGATTCGCGCTCCTCGCGCTGGCCGGGGCCGGCGTGTGGTGGATGCTGGCGCACCGGGGCGGAGCCCGGCTGCTCGGCGGTCTGCTGGCCCTCTCCGCGCCCGTGGGCGTCCTGGTCCTGTACGCCCTGTCCGGGCTGTGGCCGGTGGCGGCGGGCGCGCTCGCGCTGTGGGCGGGGGCTCTGGCCTCGGCCCGCGCCTCGTTGCGCAGTGTGCGCCGCCCCAAGGGCACGCACGGGCGCAGGACCCCGCCGCCCCGCCGACCGGTTCTGATCATGAACGTCCGCTCGGGCGGCGGCAAGGTCGTCAAGCACGGGCTCGTCGAGCGCGCCGAGGCGCTCGGCGCCCGGGTGGTCGTGCTCGGCGCCGACGACGCCTACACCGACCCGGCCGAGGAAGCCCGGCGGGCCGTCGCCGAGGGCGCGGACCTGCTCGGCGTCGCCGGCGGCGACGGCACCCAGGCGCTGGTCGCGGCCGTGGCCGCCGAACACGACGTGCCCTTCCTGGTCGTCGCCGCCGGCACCCGCAACCACTTCGCGATGGACCTCGGCCTCGACCGCACCGATCCCGTGCGCAGCCTCGACGCCCTCATCAGCGGCGTCGAACTGCGCGTGGACCTCGGCGACGTCAGCGGACGCGCCTTCGTCAACACCGTCTCCTTCGGGGCGTACGCGGAGATAGTGCAGAGCCCCGACTACCGGGACGCCAAGGCCGCGACCGCCCTCGACCACCTGCCCGACCTGCTGCAGGGCGACACCGGCCCGACGCTGGACGTCCGCACGGACGACACCCATGTGCACGCGCCGCAGGCCCTCCTGGTCAGCAACAACGCCTACGCCCGCGCCGACCCGCTCGGCGGCGGCCGCCGGCCCCGGCTGGACACCGGGCTGCTCGGGGTGATCGGCGTCAGGGTGGAGGGCGCCGCCCAGGCCGCCGAGCTCGCCCTGCTCGGGGAGCGCGCGGGCAGCATCACCTCGGTGACCTCCCGGCGCGTCGTCGTCGAGGCGGACCGGGAGCGCATCGCGGTGGCCGTGGACGGCGAGGCGCTCGAACTGGCCACTCCCGTCGTCTGCACGGTAAGGCCCGCCGCGCTGCGGGTCCGGGTGCCCCGGCACCGCCCCGGCGCGGCCTACGCGCCCCCCACGGTCGACTGGCGGCGCGTCTTCCGCCTCGCGCTCGGCCATCCCGACCCCCACACGATCAAGGAGGCCTACGATGTCTGACGGCAGCCCGAAGCTGTCCACCCTGCACCTGGTCAGCGACCTCGCCACCCTGGACCAGGCCCTGTACGAGGCGGTCACTGTGACCAGGACGCCCACTTTGGACACCGCGCTGCGCCGGCTGTCGGCCGCCGCCGACCACTCCAAGCTCTCCTTCGCGGTCGCGGCCGCACTCGCCCTGCGCGGCGGCCGTTCGCGGCGCGCCGCCGCCCTGGGAGTGGCGGCCATCGGCGTCGCCTCGGCGAGCGCCAACCTGCTCGGGAAGAAGCTCGTACGCCGTCCGCGTCCGCACCGCGCCGAGGACTCGCCGTTCCCGGGCAGGCATGTGCCGATGCCGCAGTCCGCCTCGTTCCCGTCCGGGCACACCGCCTCGGCGGTCGCCTTCGCGGCCGCCGTCGGCCCGGCCCTGCCGGTCGCCGCCGTCCCGCTGGGCCTGCTGGCCTGCGCGGTGGGGTATTCGCGGGTGCACACCGGCGTGCACTACCCGGGCGACGTCGTGGCCGGCGCGTTGCTGGGCACGGGTTCGGCGGCGCTGGTGCTGGCGCTCGCCGCCCGCAACCAGGGCTGAGAGCCCCTAGCGTCCGGCGCAGTGGAGGAAGAGGTGCGGCTCGGGCACGGCCTCGGGATGGTCGGGGGTGAACAGCACGTTCTCCTCGGCCAGCACGGTCAGGCCGGCCCCGGTGGCCAGGTCGACGAGGTCGTCGCGGGCGAAGCTGGTCACCCGCACGGGTTGCCCCATGAAGACGGCGGCGACGCCCTCGACGTCCACCGGCACGGTGGCCAGCACGAGGCTGCCTCCCGGCCGTAGTGCCCGGGTCAGCCGGCCGACCAGGTCGGCCTGTTGCGCGCGGTCCAGCTGCAGCAGCGAGAAGTACACGCAGACGGCGTCCCACGTGCCCTCTTCCAACGGCAGTTCACGCGCGTCCACGCAGCGGAACTCGGCCTCCGGCACCTGCCGGGCGGCCAGCTCCACCATGACGGGGGAGACGTCGACGCCCAGGACCCGGTGGCCTGCCCGGGCGAGGGTCTCGGCCGTCGGCCGCCCGGTGCCGCTGCCGACGTCCAGCACGCGGCTGCCCGCCGCGAGCCGCCCGAGCAGCCACTCCAGGGACCTGCCGTGCGCCTCCGAGTGCGCGAAGGCCGTCTCGTACGCGGGCCCCAGCGCGTCGAACACCCGCGCCGCGCGCCGCCCGTCGTCGTCCGTCACGCCGGCCTCCCCGCCGTGTGGCTCAACTCAGCCCATCCGTTTTTCACTACCGTAAGTAACATGTTCCAATCCTCCTGACGTGGATCCTACTGGTGAGTAGCCACGCCGCCCCGGTAACCGTCGTTTCGTTCGGAGGACCTCCATGCCCTCTCCCGAGGACGCCCTGCAAGAGTCCCGTGCCGCGTACGAGGAGCATGCGCGCACCTGCCGTCAGTGTCACTTCGACATGTCGCCGTGCGCGGTCTCGAAGCTTCTGCTGCGCGCCTACAACAACGCCAGAAGGGCCCAGGCGCGCGCCAACTCCGCGGTGGGCTGAGGGAGTCGGCGGCGCACCTGGGGGCGGCCGCGGCCGCGACGAGCGCCTGCTCGGCGGCACGTCCGCCCCTCAAACGCCTCGACGGCGCCGGGCACGCCCGGCGCGGCCCGAGCGCGAGCGGTGTGACGCCGTGCAAGGAGTACGAGGCCTGCGAGGACTACGGCGTCCCGCTCGCGCTCGTCGTCATGCGGGTGTCGGAACGACTGCCGGGGCCCGCTGCCCCGCCCGGGCGCCGTGGCGGGCGTCGTCACAGGATGTCGTGACAGGTCCCACCCGCCTCAGGCGGGTCGAACGGCGCCGCGCAGGGCGCCCTCCCCGAACGGCAGGATCGCCTCCTCGCGGATGTAGGCGCCCGGCCCCGGGGCGTGGATCATCATGCCGTTACCGGTGCACAGTCCGGTGTGGCTGAGGTCGTCGAAGAAGAAGACCAGGTCGCCGGGGCGAAGATCGGCCAGGCTGATCCGGGTGAACGCCTTCGCCTGGTCGATGGCGGTCCGGGGCAGTGTCACGCCGGCGGCCTTCCAGGCGGCCTGGGTCAGGCTGGAGCAGTCGTACGACTCCGGCCCGGTGGCACCCCACACGCACGGTCGGCCCACCTGTGCCCGGGCGAAGGCGAGAGCCTTGTCGGCCTTTCCCAGATACGCCGATCCGGTCGTGCTCGTGGTGACGTCGGTGGGGGCGGCGACCGGCGGGCCGGCGGGGGCCGTCACGCTCGCGGCGACCTGGGTGCCGGAACCGACGGTCACCACGTCCCACGCGGGTACCGTGACGCCGGGTTCGGAGGCCGGGTAGCTCGGGGCGGGCGCCACGACGGGTGCGACGAAGCCGCCGGACTCCAGTGGCGCCGTGAGGAGGAGTTCGGGCGACCCGTAGCCGGACGGTGGTGTGGTCGGCCCGAGTTCCGAGGCCGGGTAGGCGGGTGCGGTGGTGAGGGGTGCGGCGGCGGGCGCCGGGTAGCCGGTCTGGGCTGCGGGCAGGCCGAGGTCGGGCATCAGGATGCCGGACGGCGGTGTCATGGGACCGAGTTCGTCCGTCGGGAGGCCGGACGGCGGTGTCATGGGACCGAGTTCGTCCGTCGGGAGGCCGGACGGCGGTGTCATGAGACCGAGTTCGTCCGTCCGGATGCCGGACGGGGGTGTCGTGAGGCCGAGTTCACCCGTGCTGAGGAGGGCGTCCGCGCCGGTGGGCGAAGCCGTCCCGGCTGCGGGCCGGCCCGCCCAGGCGGCTGTGATCTCCGCACGGAACGCCTGCTGTTCGGCGGTGTCCCAGGGCTGCTGGACCGGCTGCGACTCGGCCGGCCCGGCCTCGGTCGCCGGCAAGGATGCCGTGGCCGGGGCGGCCGCGGGCAGGGCCGGCACGGGCTGGGCGACGGCGCGGGCCAGGATGTCCCGGGCCGCGGTGAGCTTGCGCCCGATCCGCTCCTTGGTGTTCTTGAGCGAGGCCTGCCGGTCCGCGGCAGCGGCGGCGGGCGGAGCGGCGGCAAGGGCGGGGAGGGCGGCAGTGGCGGCGGGCGCGGCGGGGGCCAGCGCCTTGGGCTCCGCGCGGCGGGGCTCGGGGACCGCGGGCAGCGCGGCGACGGCACGTCCGGTGAGCTCCGGCACCTGTCGGGTGGCCGCCTCCAACTCGCGTACCACGGCGCTCTCTGCGGGGCGCGCCGGCGCGCTCGCGGCCGGGGCCGGTCGGGCCGGGGCGGCCGGGCGGCGATCGGCCGGCAGCACAGCGGCGATGGTGGGACCGATCTGGTCACGGGCCATGTCGAACCACTGCTTGGCCACCGCGTCCAGCGAGGGGTCGGACGAACCGCGGCCGCGGCCGCCGGCGGAGGGGACCGTCCTGCGGGAGAGGTTCGACATCGCGCGCGTCGCGTTGTAGGTGCCCGTGTCTGTCTCGGCCCGGTCGTAGAGCGAGCTGACCCGCTGCTGGATCTCCGCCCGACTCGGCTCGTCGCCGCTGCCTGGGGAACGCGGGCTGCGATCGGTCGCCATGGAAGACGTACTCCTTCCGTGCTCCGTCGCCGGTGGGCGGCGGAATCCGGGCGACCCCTGTTGCGGGCGCCTCAAGCCCCCTGCCCTGAAGGGCAGTCGAACGGCTTGGGCGTCAACTTAGCCAACTTGTGTGCCTGACGTGAAGATTGAGGTCTTAAATGTCCGATACGTATTCGTGACCTTCGTCTCTCGTTCGTTACTGCGCCCCGGTATCGGGGTAACGGCTGCGGGTCGCTTCGTCCTGCGCCAGCAGGGAGAGCAGCGCCGCCACGCTCAGTCCTGCCTCGGCGGGATGGCGCAGCACCTTGCCGGGCTCGATCCGGTAGGTGTTGCCGCGCCCCTCCCGGGTGTGGGAGAGGTAGCCGTCCTGTTCCAGCTCGGCGATGATCTTCTGGACGGCCCGCTCGGTGAGCCGGCAGTGTGCGGCGATGTCCCGGATGCGAACGCTGTTGTCGTCCGCGATGGCGGCGAGCACGCGTGCGTGGTTGGTGAGAAACGTCCATCCGTTGTGTGACTCGGGCACCACTTCCATGAGGCAATCCTACGGCCAGGGATTCACGTATTCAAAAGCAGGAACTTCATTTCATGTATTGGTTGACGTGCGACCGGGTGGAGGGAGAGTCTTGATGTGACCAGTGGAGTGACCGGGGAGGCGGTCATGCCGAATCCTGCCCATGACGCGAACACCGGAGGCGTGGAGGTCCGCCGGACGGCGGCCGGGAAGAGCGGCGTCCGCCCTGGTCGGCGAGCCTCCGGCGCCGCGATCGGGGTCCGTCCGGACGGTGACCGGGTCGTCGTCGCGGTGCGGGGGGAACTCGACCTCGACGCGGCCGACCAACTGGAGCACGCCCTGCGCGTGGCCCTCGGCACCGCCGCCGGCGGAGTCGACCTCGAGCTCCACGGCGTCGCGTTCTGCGACTGCTCCGCCCTGAACGTGCTCCTGGGGGTGCGCGAACGCGGCCTGAAGGAGGGGAAGACGGTCACGGTGCGCACAGCCGGTCCGGCGGTGGCACGACTGCTGGACCTGACCGGCACCGGGACGCTGTTCGACGCCCCGCGCCCCGCCGACGGCGACCGCCACGGCGGCGGCGACCACGGCGGCGGGGCGGCCGACCCGGCGAAGGGCGCCCGCAGGCCGGCCGAAGCCCGGCACGGGGGAGCCCCGCACGACCGGGGCGACCTGCACGACCTGCACGACCCGGGCGACCTGCACGACCCGGGCGTCGTGCACGATCTGCGCGTCGAGGTGGTGCAGTTGCGGCGCGCCATGCAGACCCGCCCGGTGATCGACCTCGCCCGCGGCATCCTCATGGCGTCCTTCGGCCTCGGCGCCGAGGAGGCCTGGCGGGTCCTGGTGCTTGCCTCCCAGAACACCAACACCAAGCTGCACCACCTCGCCCGGGACGTGGTGTGCGCCGTCCAGGGCGGCCCGCCGGCGGACGGGGTGCAGGAACAGGTCGCCGCGGCCGTGGCCAGGGTCAGGTCCGAGGCGGCCCCGGTCCCGCCGGACATCGGCGACCGGATCGACGGCTGACGACCCCCGTATCGACGGCTGACGACCCCGGCGGCCGGGGCCCGGCGCCGCGGCCGGGTCCCGCGTCGGGTAGAACTGACCGACATGCGCGTTGACTACGATCCCGGGTCCCTCGGCTCGGGAGCCTTCTACCGGCTGCTGACCGCCGTCGTCGTCCCCCGACCGATCGCCTGGGTGTCGACCCTGGCCGCGGACGGCACCACCGCCAACCTCGCCCCGCACTCGTTCTTCACCGTCGCGTGCACCGACCCGCCGATCGTCCAGTTCACCTCCGTCGGACGCAAGGACTCGCTGCGCAACGCCGAGGCCACCGGCGAGTTCGTGGTCAACCTCGCGCCCGAGCAGCTCTTCGAGCAGATCAACGCGACCGGTGTCGACTTTCCCGCGGACGAGGGCGAGTTCGACGCGGTCGGCATCGAGCGGGAGCCCTCGCTGCGGGTGAAACCACCGCGCGTGGCCGCCTCGCCCGTGGCCCTGGAGTGCAGGCTCCACTCGACTCTGCGCATCGGCAACTCCACGCTGGTCCTCGGCGAGGTGGTGCACGCGGCCGTGCACGAGGACGTCGTCGTCGACGGCCACCCCGACATCCGACGGCTGCGGCCCCTGGCCCGGCTGGGCCGGGACGAGTGGGGCACCGTCGGCGAGGTCCGCGACCTGGCGCGCGTCGCCTACCGTGACTGGCCGCCGTCCTGAGCGCTCCGGTCCTATGCTCGGACCATGACGAGACCGGTGACGAAGTGCGACGGCGTCGAGGGATCATGGCGTTCGCTGTGGTCGAGCGGATCGGCGCTGTCGATCGCCTCGGTCGACTCGTTCCTGTCCGTCGGCTCGGTGGGCAGTTGCCTGTCGGTCGCCTCCGTCGGCAGCTTCCTGTCCGTGGGGTCCGTCGGCTCCGCCGCGTCGCTGGCGTCCGTGGGCTCGTGGCTCAGCGCCGGGTCGGCGCTGTCCGCCTGCTCGACGGGTTCCGTGCTGTCCTGGCGCTCCCGCGGCGGCGTCCGTGTCCTCGCCACCGCGGCGGCCACGATCACCGGGGCGGCGCTGCTGTACACGTGGACGTCGGGCCGCAGCCGTGCCGCGCGGTGACGCGAGCCGCTGACGATCAGACGAGCTCCGCTCCGGAGCGCATGCCGCCCGCCCCGGCGCCCAGCCGCCCGGCCGGGACCGGACCGTTCCGCGTCCCGCGCCACTCGCGCGGGGAGAGCCCGTACGCGGCCCGGAAGACCCGGCTGAAGTGGGCCGGGTTGGCGAAGCCCCACCGCTGGGCCACCGCGGACACGGTGGGGACCGTGGCGTCGGACCGGGCCAGCTCCCGGGCGCACCGCTCCAGGCGGCGCTGCTGGATCAGCCGGGCGACCGTGACGCCCTCGCCCTCGAACAGCCGGTGCAGATAGCGCACCGAGATGTGGTGCGCAGCCGCCACGGACTGCGGGCAGAGGTCCGGGTCGCCGAGGTGCCGGTCTATGTGGTCGCGCACGCGCAGCACGAGGTGGTCCACCGGGTCGGCGGCCGGCGCCGGGACGCGCCGGGTCCGCTCGTCGACCAGCGTGACGAAGAGGTCGACGACGCCCGAGGCCAGCCTGGCGGCGACGGCCGGGGCGCAGGGGGGTACCGAGGCGGTCAACGAGGTCAGGAAATTCACCAGCAGGGCGCCGAGCCCTTCCCCTCCGGCGATCGCGGTCCCGGTCACCCGCCGCAGATCCTCCTCGGGCAGGCCCACCGCCCGCCGGGGCATGTACACCGTGTGCGCGGTGAAGCGCCCCGGAAAGTCCAGTGAGTACGGCCGTGCCGTGTCGTAGACGACGAGGTCGCCCTCGTCGGCGAAGGCGCGCCGGCCGTCCTGGACCAGCGTCGCCGTGCCCGTCCGCTGGACGCCGACGGCCACGTGGTCCGCGGCCGCGGACGCCTCGGCGATGTGCGCGGCGGTGCGGCTCACCCGGTGCGCGACGGCGTCGATCGTGGAGATCCGCAGACAGCCCAGACGATCGGTGCGGACACGGCCCTCGAACGGGCCGTCGTCCCGCGCCGTGACGGCCATCGGCACCAGCGCTCTGCCCAGCGCGTCCCGCCAGTAGGCGAGCCGCTCCCCGTCGGGAACCGAAGCAGTCGTCAGCACCAGGGCCACCGGGCCCTCCTCTCCAGCCGTGCGAAACCGGCGGAGAGTGTTGGACGGCGGCCCGTTCTCCCCGCCGCCCCCAGCCAAGCAGCGGCCCACGGCGGGAGCCAGGCAGGAAGCAGGCAGAAACGCGGACGGCGGCGAGGTTCGCCGTGTGCCGTGCGCGGTCCGCCGTGCGCCGAGGGAACAGCGCGATGCACTGAGGGACAAGACGCGGGGGCGGACGTCGGCCAAGGATGGGGACACGGCGAGGGGCCTCGCCCGTCGTGGCGCGGGCCCGTCCGCCCCCGGAGCGCGGCGTGCCCGGGGACGGACGGGCGCAGTCAGGGCGCGTCGAGACGGGCGAGGACGCCGTGGGCGTCGACGACGCTCTGGGGATCGGCGTCGAGGCCGAGGGAGAGACAGCGGGCGACGGCCTCGCGGGCCTCGGACAGGCGTCCGGCGGACAGCAGCGCGTTGCCCAGGCTGACGAGCTGGCGGCTCTCCATCGCGGTGTTCGCGCTGCTCCGGGAGATCGCCACGGCGGTGCTCAGGTGGCCGACGGCCTCCGTCCACCGCTGCATCACGACGTGACAGGCGCCCATGGCCGAGTGCAGCTGGCCCCGGGAGAAGTCGGCGATGTGGCGGGGTATCCGGTCACCGGCCCGGTCCAGGAAGCCCAGGGTGTCGCGGTGCGAGGCGAGGGCCTCCTCCAGCCTGCCCGCGTCCTGCAGGACCATGCCGAGCCCGTGCCGGGCCTGCAGACTGCCCGGCAGGTCGCCCATGGCTTCGAACACGGCGGCTGCCCGGTGCAGGTCGGCGGCGGCCGTGACATGGTCGCCGAGCCGGCGCAGGGCCGCGCAGCGGTACATGTGCGCCCAGGCCTGCTGCCGAGGATCGGCGGCGCGCTCCGCGGCGGCGAGGGCCTCGGAGGCGCGGTCGAGGCTGTCGTGCGGTCGGCCCTCGCAGGTGAGCAGCGCCCAGGCGTGGTAGTTGAGATGCGTCGCCTCGAGGACCGGGTCGTCCAGCGCCTGCGCGCTGTGGGCGGCGGACCCGAAGACCTCGGGCCAGTGCCCCCAGAAGATCCACTGGTCGGAGAACCAGTGCAGGGCCTCGGCCACCTCCACCACGGTCGCGTGCTCGCCCGCGGCGAAGGCGGCGCGCAGCGCGGTCAGCCAGTTGACGCCCTCCGCCTGGAGCCATGCCCGCGCCCGGTCCGCGCTCGACAGGTCGACCGTGCCCTGCCAGGTGGGCGGCGGCGGGCCGTGGTCCGGCTCGAACCAGCGGCCGGCCACCACCGTGGTCTCCAGCAGCCAGCGGTACAGCGTCGAACGGGCCAGGTCGGCGTCCCGCGCGTGCTCCTCGGCGTCGAGTCGGCTGCGCGCGTACAGCCGCAGCAGGTCGTGGAGCCGGTAGCGGTCCCCGCTCGCGCCCAGCAGCCCGGCCTCGACCAGTTCCTCCAGCGCGTCCTCGGCGTCGAACAGCGCCTGGCCGGTGAGCTGTGCGGCGCCCGGGGCCCCGGTGTCCGCTCCGGGGACCAGCGCCAGGCGCCGGAACAGGCGGGCGGCCGAGGGGGTCAGCTGACGGTAGGACAGGTCGAAGGCGGCCGCGACGCGTACGTCGCCCGCGGCCAGTGCGTCCAGGCGTCGCTCCTCGACGGCGAGACGGTCCGCGAGTCGACGGACGGTCCAACCGGTGCGGGTGGCGAGCCAGTTGCCGGCCACCCGCAGCGCGAGGGGAAGATGGCCGCAGCGTTCGGCGACGTCGTCGAGGGCGCCCGGATCGGCGGCCGCGCGATCCTCGCCGACGAGGGAGGCCAGGAACTCGGCGGCCTCGGCGGGGTGCAGTTCCCCGAGCGGCAGTCGGTGCACGCTGTCCAGCCCGGTCAGCATGCGACGGCTCGTCACCACCACCATGCTCGCGCCGGCGGCCGGCAGCAGCGGGCGCACCTGGCCCTCGTCCCGGGCGTCGTCCAGGACCAGTAAACAGCGCCGTTCGGCCAGCAGCCGCCGGTACAGCGACGGATGTCCCTGCGGCCCGGCCTGGGCCAGGTCCCGGTCGGAGACGTGGAGCGCCTTCAGCACGCCGAGCAGGAGTTCGGCGGGACCGGGCCGGTCGTCGTGCGTGCCCCGCAGGTCCAGGACCAACTGCCCGTCCGGGAAACGGGCGGCGAGGTCGCGGGCCGCGTGCAGGGCCAGCGTCGTCTTGCCGGCCCCGGGCGCCCCGGACACGGCCACCACCACCGGCTGCGCGGCGGCCTCCTGCTCCGCGAGGGCCGCGAGCCGCGCCAACTCCCGTCCCCGGCCCACGAAGTCGTCGACGCCACGCGGAAACGACCGCACGCCCGCCGGGCTGTAGCCCCCGGTGCGTCCGGCGCGCGCCGCGGTGAGCAGCCGTTCCCGCACCGCGTCGTCCAGGCCCAGACCGTCGGCGAGCGCGGCGACCGTCCGCCGCTGCGGAGCCGACCGCCGGCCCCGCTCCAGGTCCCCGATGCCCCGCACGCTCACGCCCGACGCCTCCGCCAGACCCTCGATGGTCTGCGACGCCGCCAGTCGCAGCTCCCGCAGCAGCGCCCCGAACTCCGCCCGCTCCCCGTCCAACCCGCCCCCTCCACCCGACACGCCCCGCCGTCGCCCCCGAGCATGATCATCGGAATTCTAGAAGAGGCGGACCACTCCGCCCCCGTCCCGACCGGCATCCGGACGGTGGGCCGGCGGCGGGCCGCCGGCACGCGCGCGTCGTCGCGGGTCGTCACCCGGGAGGCAGGGCGGTCACCAGGCGGCGGATCGTGGACACGTCCAACGCCGGGTTGGCGGCGGCATGGTGGGCCAGTTCCTCGTCGTCGAGGAGCCGGGCCAGCCGGGACCCCGGGAGGTTCGGGTGCCGGGCGAAGGCGGCTCGCACGGCGGGGTCCGGATCCCGGGTGAGCCGTTCCACGGTGTGCGGCGCGGTCCCGGGGTCGCGAGCGGCCAGGGCGCGGACGGCCGGGTCGTCGTCGGCGGCGTGGACGGCGAGTCCTTCGCTCGGGAAGCCCGGTCGGGTGAGGAGGCGTTCGCGCTCGACGCCCCTGCACTCGAGAAAGCCGCGCAGCAGCAGGCCGGCCGGGGGGTTCGGGTGGTTCCGGGCCAGCAGGACCCGTACGCCCAGGTCGTCGTCGGCGGCCAGTCGGGACACCAGGTCCGGCGGCAGCGCGTGCTCCCCGGCGGCCCGTCGCCGCAGCAGCGGGTGAGAGGAGAGGGCGTCCCGGCGGACGTCCTCGGGGTCACGCGGCGTCAGGGAACAGTGGTGGAGGAGGCAGTCGTCGTCCTCGGACACCTCGTAGTCGATGGCGGATCTCTCCTCCTCGCTCCACGCCGGGTGGACGGAGACGGCCAGACGCACCCGTGGATCGGGGTCCGCGGCGAGGGCGGCGCGTTCGTCGGGGCCGAGGTCCAGACGCCGGGCGGCCGTCCGGCGCACCGTGGGGTCGGCGTCCCCGACGAGTGCACGGCGTTCGGCGGGCTCCAGGTCCGGTCGGTCGGCGATCTCCCGCCTGACGGAGGGGTCCGGATCGGCGGCCAGGAGGACCACGACGTCGTACGGGAGGCTGGGGTTGCCTGCGATCATCGACCGGTCCTCCGGTCCGGCCGGGGCGGTGAGGACGCCGTCCACGACGGCCCTGCTGAGCGCCTGGTGGAGCAGGACGTCGGTTCGGCCGTGGCAGGAGTGCGGGGGCAGGACGCTCTCCACCCAGGCCGGATCCTCCTCCCGCGCGTTGCGCTCGGCCCTTTCCCTCACCTTCTCGTCGGGGTCGGCCAGCAGGGCGGCGCGTGTCCCGGCGGGGAGGGACCTCCACGAACCGGTCCCCCAGAGACGGACTTCCGCCACCGGGTGCGTCGGCATCGCCCGGCGCAGCCCGGCGGAGATCTGCCGGTGGAAGGAACCGCCGAGGAGTTCGTCCTCGTAGGCGGTGATCATGTGGACGACGGCGTCGTCCGGCAGCGGCGCGGGGTCGGCGGCACCGGTCGGCCCGGGCCCTTGGGCGAGGTGGGCGCGTACGAACCAGTCCGGGTCCTCCAGCAGCCGCGCCCGCTGGTGCGGGTCGACATGGGGATTGCGGGCGAAGAAGCTGCGGGTGTGGGCGTCGGGGTGCTCGATCACGGCGTCCACGACGGCGTCGGGAAGGACCCGGTCGCGGCACAGCACCATCCGCACCGCGAGCGGAGCGTCCGCCAGCAGCCGTTGCAGGACGTCCACCGGCGTGGCCGGGTTGAGCGCGAGTCCGGCGAGGCGTCGGGTCGGCAGATCGGCGTCGGCCCAGATCCCTTCGGGCGTGCGCATGTGCGGGTCCCCCCCCGTGCAATGCCGTGGGCCCCCTGCGGTGGCAGGGGGCCCACGGCGCTGACCGTCCGGCACGAGCACGAGCACGCGCCGGCTCGGTTCTCTAGCGGTGCCGCAGTCCGACCGTGACGACGCCGGCGACCTTCGTCATGACGCCGCTGTCGTGCACGACCTGTCCGCCGGCAGTCTTCCAGATCCTGATGTGGAAGGTGTCCGGGCCGTCCGTGGCGGTGACGCGGAAGCTGTAGCCGCTCCTGCCGTTGACGGTGCCGGAGCCCTGGAGGACCGCCCGGGAGCCGGACACGACGAGCCAGTCGAGGCGGCCGGACCGGAACTTCAGGGGAGCCGGCTTCTTCAGGTCGAAGGTGACCACGCCGGCCGGGGCCGTGCCACCGGGCAGATATCCGGCCGACAGGGAGAAGACCGGCTTGCCCCGGGTGGCGAGGACACCCGCGCCCGTCACCGGCCCGGCCGCCCGGTCGTACACGATCGCTTCGGGCAGCCTGGTGACGGCCGTGGCACCGTCGTCGTCCTTGACGGTGATCTCCGGGCGGTAGATGCCCGCCGCGGTGTACACGTGCTCGGCGCGGCAGCCGGACGCGGTGACCGTTCCGGCGGCCGGCTTGCCGCCGTCCTTCCAGTCGACGGAGCAGGTGTGGGTGTCGGAGGCGCCCGGGTCGGTGAAGCGGGCGGTGACGACCGCCCGCCGGCCGACCGGCGCCGGGGAGGACGGACCGGTGGCGGAGGTGATCGAGGGCGCCGCGTTGGCCACGGTGACGACGGCCGTGTCGGTGCTGCGGCCGCCGGTCAGGGTGAGGGTGAACGCGCCGTCGTCGGTGCAGGTGACCGTCGTGCGGGCGGCGGCCGGGTCCGCGACCTCGCAGGGCGCGCCCTTCGGCGCCGTCCACTGTGCGCCGCCCGCCCCGGAGAGCGTGCCGTTCAGGGCGATGGCGGAGCCCTCCACGCCCTGGGCGTCCGGTCCGGCGTGCACGACGGTGACCGGGTCGACGCTGGTGAGGGTGGGCACGACCTTCTTGATCAGTCCGTCGGCGTCGAACTCCAGCTTGTCGACGGTGGTCTCGCGGTGGGTGCCGTCACCTCCGGGGATCGCGAAGCGGTGGTAGGCGATGTACCAGTCGTCCGTGCCCGGCACCTGGACGACCGAGTGGTGGCCGGTGCCCAGGATGCCCAGCGAGGCGTCCTTCTCCAGGATCACGCCCCGCTTGGTCCACGGCCCGGCGGGGGAGGGGCCGGTGGCGTAGGCGACGCGGTAGTCGGCGTCGCGGGTGTCGTTCTCCGACCACATGAAGTAGTAGGTGCCCTGCCGCTTGACGACGAACGTGCCCTCGTTGTACCCGCTGGGCGTGATGTCCTTGACCTTCGACGTGTCGATCGAGGTCATGTCGCCGTTGAGCGGGACGACGTACGCCCGGCCGTTGCCGAAGTACAGGTACGACTGGCCGTCGTCGTCGGTGAAGACCGCCGGGTCGATCATCTGGCCGGTGAACTGCCCGGCCTTGAGCAGGGGCTGTCCCAGAGCGTCCTTGAAGGGGCCGGTGGGCGAGTCGGAGACGGCGACGCCGATGTTGGCGTCGGCGCAGAAGTAGAAGTAGTACTTGCCGTTCTTCTCGGCGATCGCCGGCGCCCAGGCCCTGCTGTCCGCCCAGCTCACGTCGGGCCCCAGGTCGAGGATGACGCCGTGGTCGCTCCAGTGCACCAGGTCGGTCGACGAGTACGCCTTGAACTTCGTGCCGCTCCAGCCCTCGAAGCCGTCGGTGGTCGGGTACATGTAGAAGGTGTCGCCGAAGCGGACGATGTTCGGGTCCGCGTTGAGACCGGGCAGCACCGGGCTCTTCATGACCAGCGCGGACACGGTCCAGGTGCGCTTCTTGCCGTCGGAGCCGGTCACCTCGTACGTCACCGGCCTGCTGAAGTCCTGGACGCTGCCGGAGGCGGGGCTGATCGCCGCGCCGTGGGCGAGGGTGAACTCCGGCGCCAGCCGGGTGAGGTCGGTGCCCTCCTTCGTGGGCAGGGTGATGCGGCTGCCGGCGTTGTCGACGAGCGCGTCGACCTTCAGCGAGGGAGCGGTCGCCCGGGCGATGCCCGTCGTGTTGCCGCTGAGCTCCATCACCTCGGCGGCTGTCAGCGCCCGTCCGTAGATCCGGAAGTCGTCGACCTCACCGCCGAAGTACGGGTCGGGGGCGTACATGGAGCGGCCGATGTAGCCGCTGTAGTCCTTGTTGGCGTCGTACAGCTCCGACGGCTCGATGGTGACGCCGCTCGCCCGGGCGGCCTCGACGCCGTCCACGTACAGGACCATCGTGTCCGCGGAGCCGTCCAGGGTGACCGTGACGTGCCGCCACGAGCCGGCGGTGAGCTGCGCGCCGGCCGTCAGCTTCGACTCCGCCGACCAGCTCGCCTTGGTGATCGCCGAGTAGAGCTTCGAGGAGCCGTTGGAGGGGCTGGCGAAGAGATACCTGTCGCTGTCCGGGCCCAGCCCGAACAGCCACTGCCAGTTGCTGCCGCCCTTCCACTTGGCGTACGTCGACACGGTGACGCTGTCGGCGCCCTTCAGCACGCCGTTCGGGATCTTCACGTACGGCGAGTCGCTCCCGCCGGACATGCTGAACGAGCCGCCGTCCACGCCGGTGCCGAAGGCGGGCGTGCGGACGTAGGTGCCGTGGTAGCCGTGGCCGCTGGAGTCACGGGCGATGTTGCCCGACGTCTCGTCGAAGCCGTAGTGCAGGAGCAGGTCGGCGGGCACGTCGGCGCCCTCCGTGGAGACCGTCACCTCGGCCCGCACGGGCAGCGCGGCGCCGTCCGGCAGACGGCCCGTCACGGTGAACGTCCCGGTCTGCGCGTACGCCGAGGCGGGGACGTCGTCCCAGTTCACGGCCACAGGACGGTTCACCCCGTCGGCGTACGCGGCGATCACGGTGGCGGGCAGCACCGGGGCCTGGCCGACCCGCGTCTTCACCGGCACGTCCTCGACGGCCGTGACGAGCTGGTCCGGCTGGTAGGCCCGCAGCAGGCGGTCGTACTCGGCCTGGGTGACCGGCAGGACCGTGCCGTGCCGTGGCTTGGACGGCAGGTCGTAGCCGGTGGACGGGGTCCAGACGCCGGAGGCGAGGTCCTTCGTCTCGAACGGGATGTAGCCGCGGCCGCCGAACTCGTCGAGGAACGCGTACCACTTCTCCTCGGTGTTGGACTTGAACACCAGCGGCCCCTCGGCCGCGTTCATCGCGCCCTTGCCGATGCCCTCGGCGACCGCGTTCCAGGACAGGTTCAGCAGCGAGTCGCTCTTCTCCTCGAAGATGAACTTGCTGTTGGGCGTGGAGGAGGAGTTGTTGCGCTCGTCCTTCGACAGCCGGAAGTAGGTTCCGTCGTGCTGGATCACCGTGGAGTCGATGACGGAGTAGCCGCGGTCGATCCAGACCCTGGGCTCGCTGAAGGTGTAGAAGTCGCGGGTGGTGGCGTACATCATCCGGTTGTAGGTGTCGCCGGAGTGCGAGGCGTTGTCGTACAGCTTCGACGCCCAGAAGACGACGTACTCGCCGAGCCCGGAGTCGTAGTACGCCTCCGGCGCCCAGGTGTTGCCGGCGCTGTCCGGGGAGACCTTCACCAGGCGCTGGTTCGTCCAGTGGACCAGGTCGGTGGACTCCCAGACCATGACGGACTTGCTGCCGGTGCGCTGGGCGGCGTCCCAGTCGCCGTTGCCGTAGATCCTCAGGTCGGTGGCGATCTGGTAGAACTTGTCGCCCTCGGGGGAGCGGATGATGAACGGGTCGCGCAGGCCCTTCTCGCCGAGCGTGGACGTCAGGACGGGCTTGCCGTCGTTCAGCTCCCGCCACTTCAGCGGGTCGTCGCCCTTGCTGAGCGCGGCGTAGAGCTGCTCGCCGTCCGCGGTGCCCTCACCGGTGAAGTAGCTGAACATGTAGCCCTTGAGGGCTTCCTTCACGGGGAGTTCGGGGACCTCGGCGGTGAAGGTGCGGGTCGCCGTGGCGTCGCCCTTGGCGACGGTCGCGGTCAGTTCGACGGTGGTGGCGCCGGCGCCGTGGGCGGGTCGGTGGACCACGCCCTCGGCGGAGACGACGTCCGGTCGCGCCGACGACCAGGTGACGGTCGTGTCGTAGGCCCCGGTGGCCGGAAGGGTGAGGTTGCCGCGCACGTCGTCCAGGTTGTGGACGGTCAGCCCCTCGGCGGCCTGCCGGGCGGCGGTGCGGTCGTCGAAGGCGGCGAGGACCGTCACGTCGAAGCTCCTGCTCGCGGTGACGGTCCCCTTCTTCAGGGTCGCGGTGAGGGTGGCGTGGCCGTCGGGCTCACCGGCCGCGGGGCGGGTCACCTTGCCGGTGTCCGAGACCAGGGAGGTGTTGTCGCTGGCCCAGCTGATGGTGGAACCGCCGGCCGTGCCCGTCCCGGGCAGGGTCAGGTCGCCGGTGACGGCACTGGTGTCGCCGAGGGTGAGTGCGGCCTTGTCGTCCGCGACGCCCTGCGTGGCCACGGGCAGTGCGAGCTGCTCGACCTCGCCGGCGTTCAGGGCGCGGTCGTACACGCGGAAGTCGCGCATGCTGCCCTTGAACAGCCGGTCGCCGGTGTAGACCGACTTGCCGATGGCGTTGGCGGTGGTCGTGCCCGAGCCGATCGCGCCGGGGGTGATGGTCACCGAGGTGTTGCGGGCGACTTCGACGCCGTCCTCGTACAGGACGCCGGTGGTGCCGGTCTGGGTGTAGGTGACGTGCTTCCAGACGGCGCGGGTCAGATTGCGGCCGTCGGCGGGCTTGGTGTTCTGCTCGGTCGACCAGTTGCCGGTGGCGACGGAGGTGCGGAAGGAGTTGCCCGTGGTGAACAGGTAGCCGTTGCCGGTGCCTGCGCTGGTGTTGCCGAAGCCGTACAGGAAGTACGGGGTGGCCTGGCCGGCGTCGATCTTCACGTCCATCGCCACGCTGATCGACGTCATGCCCTTCATCACGTCGTTCGGGACCTTGACGTAGGTGTCCGAGCCGTTGAAGGAGAGTCCCTGACCGGACGACGACCAGTCGGCGGTGCCGTTGACGGTGCCGTTCAGGCCGTGGCCGGAGGCATCGGGGACCGTCGTGCCGGAGGCGCCGTCGAGCTTGTACCAGAGCGCCAGACCGTCGGTGACGTCGGCGGCCTCGGTGGCCTGGACGGGAGTCGCCGCCCCGACGAGGCCCACGAGCAGCGACACGGCGGTCAGTGCGGCCAGTCGTCCCGCCCCGTGACTCGCGCGGCCTCGGAGTCGATGTCTGTGCGCCATGGGGGACCGCCGTTTCAGCCGTGTGACGTGATGTTGCAGGAGTGTCAAACGGTGTACATGGCCGCGTCAATACTTTTCGAACGATGTCCGGCAGGTCGAACGGGTGGGGATGTCGGCCAAAGGGTCTCGCCCGGCGCGGAGTTGTGACCCCGGTCGGGCGGTGGGCGCCGACCGCCGGCGCGGCACGGCCGTCGGGGCGCGCCGACGCCCGTCCGCCGGATCAAGGCCGCCGAGGGGAGGTCGGCTCAACAGCGTGCCCGGGCAGGGCTGTTCGGCCGGTGCGATCAGGCGGCGAAGCCGGGGACGCCTGAGGTGCCGGTGACGACCTGCGGGCCGTGCGGACGGCGCATCAGAAACGTCCAGGTCAAGGGCGTCCGCGACGGCCTCACCCGCGGGGCCGCCGGCAGCCTCCGGACCCGCCTTCCGGCCGCCGTCGCCCGGTGGTGGCCGGCCCCTACGGGTACCCGGCGGTCCGATCGAGCGACACACTTCGGTGAGTGGCCCTCCTCACATGGCCATACGGGGTCCTCCCCGACACGATGGTCCTCGTCACCGCCAGGCTGAAGGGGTCCCCGATGTTCCGCAAGGTGCTGGTCGCCAACCGTGGTGAGATCGCGATCCGTGCGTTTCGCGCCGGCTATGAGCTGGGCGCGCGCACGGTCGCCGTCTTCCCGCACGAGGACCGCAACTCACTCCACCGGCTGAAGGCCGACGAGGCCTACCAGATCGGCGAGCCCGGGCACCCGGTGCGCGCCTATCTCTCCGTCGAGGAGATCGTCGCCGCCGCGCAGCGCGCGGGCGCCGACGCCGTCTACCCGGGCTACGGGTTCCTCTCCGAGAACCCCGAACTCGCGCGCGCCTGCGAGGAGGCCGGCATCACCTTCGTGGGGCCGGACGCCCGCACCCTCGAACTGACCGGCAACAAGGCCAGCGCGGTGGCGGCCGCCCGCGCGGCGGGCGTCCCGGTGCTCGGTTCCTCCGCGCCCTCGAACGACGTCGACGAACTGGTCCGGGCCGCCGAGGAGATCGGCTTCCCCGTGTTCGTGAAGGCGGTCGCCGGCGGCGGCGGGCGCGGCATGCGCCGCGTCGAGGACCCCGCCACCCTGCGCGAGTCCATCGAAGCGGCGTCCCGCGAGGCGGCCTCCGCGTTCGGCGACCCCACCGTCTTCCTGGAGAAGGCCGTCGTCGACCCCCGCCACATCGAGGTGCAGATCCTCGCCGACGGCGCGGGCAACGTCATCCACCTCTTCGAGCGCGACTGCTCGGTCCAGCGCCGCCACCAGAAGGTCATCGAGCTGGCCCCCGCGCCCAACCTCGACCCGGAGCTGCGCGACCGCATCTGCGCCGACGCGGTCCGCTTCGCCCAGGAGATCGGCTACCGCAACGCCGGCACCGTCGAGTTCCTCCTCGACCCCGCCGGCAACCACGTCTTCATCGAGATGAACCCGCGCATCCAGGTCGAGCACACGGTGACCGAGGAGGTCACCGACGTCGACCTGGTCCAGGCCCAGCTGCGCATCGCCTCCGGCGAGACCCTCGCCGACCTCGGCCTGTCGCAGGAGACGATCACCCTGCGCGGCGCGGCACTGCAGTGCCGCATCACCACCGAGGACCCCGCCAACGGCTTCCGCCCCGACACCGGCCGCATCAGCGCCTACCGCTCCCCGGGTGGTTCGGGCATCCGCCTCGACGGCGGCACCACGCACGCGGGCACCGAGATCAGCGCCCACTTCGACTCGATGCTCGTCAAGCTCACCTGCCGGGGCCGGGACTTCCAGACCGCGATCGGACGGGCCCGGCGCGCGGTGGCCGAGTTCCGCATCCGCGGTGTGGCCACCAACATCCCGTTCCTGCAGGCGGTCCTGGACGACGCGGACTTCCAGGCCGGACGCGTCACCACGTCGTTCATCGAACAGCGCCCGCACCTGCTCACCGCGCGGTCCTCGGCGGACCGCGGCACCAAGCTGCTGACCTACCTCGCCGACGTCACCGTCAACAAGCCGCACGGCGAGCGCCCGGAACTGATCGACCCGACGGCCAAGCTGCCGGCGACGCCCGACGGCGAGCCGCCCGCGGGCTCCCGCCAGCGCCTGATCCACCTCGGCCCCGAGGGCTTCGCCCGCTGGCTGCGCGAGTCGCCGACCATCGGCGTCACCGACACCACCTTCCGCGACGCCCACCAGTCCCTCCTCGCCACCCGGGTGCGCACCAAGGACCTCCTCGCCTCGGCCCCCCTGGTCGCCCGCACCCTGCCCCAGCTGCTGTCCCTGGAGTGCTGGGGCGGCGCCACCTACGACGTCGCCCTGCGCTTCCTCGCCGAGGACCCCTGGGAGCGGCTCGCGGCCCTGCGCGAGGCCGTCCCCAACATCTGCCTGCAGATGCTCCTGCGCGGCCGCAACACCGTGGGCTACACGCCGTACCCGACCGAGGTCACCGACGCGTTCGTGCAGGAGGCCGCGGCCACCGGCATCGACGTCTTCCGCATCTTCGACGCCCTCAACGACGTCGGCCAGATGCGCCCCGCCATCGACGCCGTACGGGAGACGGGCACGGCGGTGGCCGAGGTCGCCCTCTGCTACACCTCGGACCTGTCCGACCCGAACGAGCGCCTCTACACCCTCGACTACTACCTGCGGCTCGCCGAGCAGATCGTCGAGGCCGGGGCGCACGTCCTCGCCGTCAAGGACATGGCCGGGCTGCTGCGCGCCCCGGCCGCCGCGAAGCTGGTGTCCGCGCTGCGCCGGGAGTTCGAGCTGCCGGTGCACCTGCACACCCACGACACCGCGGGCGGCCAGCTCGCCACCTACCTGGCCGCGATCCAGGCGGGCGCGGACGCCGTCGACGGCGCCGTGGCCTCCATGGCGGGGACCACCTCGCAGCCCTCGCTGTCGGCGATCGTCGCCGCGACCGACCACTCCGAGCGGCCCACCGGCCTCGACCTCCAGGCCGTCGGCGACCTGGAGCCGTACTGGGAGGGCGTCCGCAGGATCTACGCCCCCTTCGAGGCGGGCCTCGCCTCCCCGACCGGGCGCGTCTACCACCACGAGATCCCCGGCGGACAGCTCTCCAACCTGCGCACCCAGGCCGTCGCGCTCGGCCTCGGCGACCGCTTCGAGGACATCGAGGCGATGTACGCCGCCGCCGACCGCATCCTCGGCCACCTGGTCAAGGTCACCCCGTCCTCCAAGGTCGTCGGCGACCTCGCGCTGCACCTCGTCGGCGCCGGAGTGTCCCCCGAGGACTTCGAGGCCACGCCCGACCGGTACGACATCCCCGACTCCGTCATCGGCTTCCTGCGCGGCGAACTCGGCACCCCGCCCGGCGGCTGGCCCGAGCCGTTCCGCAGCAAGGCGCTGCAGGGCCGCGCGGAGGCCAAGCCGGTCCAGGAACTGAGCACCGAGGACCGCGAGGGACTGGAGAAGACCCGCCGCACCACGCTCAACCGGCTGCTCTTCCCCGGCCCGACCCGCGACTTCGAGACCCACCGCCAGGCCTACGGCGACACCAGCGTGCTCGACAGCAAGGACTTCTTCTACGGCCTGCGCCCGGGCAAGGAGTACGCCGTCGACCTCGAGCCGGGCGTCCGGCTGCTGATCGAGCTTCAGGCCGTCGGCGAGGCCGACGAGCGGGGCATGCGCACCGTCATGTCGTCCCTGAACGGCCAGATGCGGCCCATCCAGGTACGCGACAAGGCGGCGGCCTCCGACGTCCCGGTCACCGAGAAGGCCGACCGGGGCAACGCCGGGCATGTCGCCGCCCCGTTCGCCGGGGTGGTCACCCTGGCGGTCGCCGAGGGCGACGAGGTGGAGGTCGGCGCGACGATCGCCACCATCGAGGCGATGAAGATGGAGGCCACCATCACCGCGCCGAAGGCCGGCACGGTGGCGCGGCTGGCCATCAACCGCATCCAGCAGGTGGAGGGCGGCGACCTGCTGGTCGTCGTGGAGTGAGCCCGGACGCCGCCGGCGGTCACCCGCCGGCGGCGAAGGCCCGCGCCCTCTCCTAGTCCTGGCCTCCCCTCCGTGCTCCCCTTCGTCCTCGTCCGGTTCCGGCCTGCCGGTCACGTCGGCCTTCACACCGTCCGGTTCGACGCCCGTGCGCCGCGCTTTTCACCGCCCCCGCCGACGGCCCCGGCGCGATGTGCCCGTCGGGGCAGCGGGTCTGCCCTCACGGCCGGTGACGTGCGGGCGGCCGGCGGCTAGCCTCCGCCCGTGGACAACAGCACCTCTGAGCAGTGGTCGTCGACCCGTCGTCGGGACCGCGCCGCGTGAGCGACGAGCAGACCGTCGAGACACCTCCGCAGCAGACTCCCGCCGCCCCGCGCCCGCAACCCCCGCCCGCGCGCCGACGGGGCCCGGGCCTCTTCACCGTTGTGGTCCTCCCCGGACTGCTCACGCTCTCCGCCGTCGCCGGGGTCCTCGCACTGACCGGCGGGTTCCCCGACGACTGGACGGAGCAGGAGAACACCCAGGAGACAGGCGCCGGAGGCGTGAACGCGACCTACGGCCCCTGGCTGCGCAAGTCGGCCGAGGCCTGCACGGTCGTCACCCCGTCCGTTCTCGCCGCCCAGATCGACCAGCTCACCGGCTTCACCGACGACGGCGCCACCGCCGGCGCGCAGGGCATCGCCGCCTTCACCCCCGCCGGCTGGCGGACCTGGGGCAAGGACGACGACGGCAACGGGCGTTCCTCGCCGCACGATCCGGCCGACGCCATCATGGCCCTCGGCCGTCAGGACTGCTCCCTGGCCCGGAAGATCACCGAGCTGAGAACGGACGGCGCCGTCAACGGGGACCTCGTGGACCTCACCCTCGCCGCGTACGCGGTCGGCACGGACGACGTGGCCGAGGCGGGCAGGGTTCCCGCCGAGGCGACGACGTACGTCGGCGAGGTGAGATCCCGGCTCGCGACCTACGCGGACTTCGACAAGGAGGACGCGAGCGGCATCGCCCCGGCGAACGCCATCCTCGCCCCGCCCACCGCGACCCTCACCGTCACCTCCCCCTACGGCTCCCGCAAGCACCCCCTCACCGGCGTCACCAAGCTCCACACCGGGGTGGACTTCGGCGCGCCCCAGGGCGCCCAGGTGTCCGCGGCCCGCGACGGCCGCGTCGTGTTCGCGGCCATGACCAGGGCGTACGGCAACCGCGTCGTCGTCGACCACGGCCTCATCGACGGCAAACGCCTGGAGACGACGTACAGCCATCTCTCCGCCCTGGAGGTCACCGTCGGACAGGCCGTGCGGACCGGCGACCCGATCGGCCGGGTCGGCTCCACCGGCCTGTCCACCGGCCCCCACCTGCACTTCGAGGTGATCTACGACGGCTACTACGCCGACCCCCAGCCCTGGCTGGCGCCGAACGGCTGAGCACGGACGACCGGCCGGCGGGCGGCTCGGCAGGCAACGGCCGGGCACCGGACGGCTCGGCGCCGGACGGGAACAGCTCAGGGCGTGGGGGAGCGGGACCGACCGCACGACAGGGTCACGTCGCGCGGGGTGCCGCCATGAGCCCTGTATGCGCCCCCGCGTGCCTGGGCAGAATCCGTTCTGCCATTGATCATGCGGGGAGCGAGGGACACGGTCCCCCACAACTTCCAGGGAAGGCAGGTCGGTTGTCGTGCAGTTGCGTCTTCCCTCCTCCATATCCGAGGCACGGCGCTGTCTGGCCGAGGGAGCGGTGCCGATCGGCGGCGCCACCCTGGTGTGGGCCGGCTGGCAGCGGGACGGCTTCCCCGAGCAGGCCGTGTCGCTGCGCAACCTGCCCGAGGCCACCAGGGTCGCCCCTGGGGAACTGGGCGGGGCCGTGCTGCTGCACCGCGTCGACGCGACCGTGCCCGAAGTGCTGCACCGGGCGGCCTCCCAGGTGGGCACCGGCGCGGTGCGCCGGGCCGCCACGGTCGGCGGCAACATCGTCGGCAGCACCCTGCGCTGCCTGCTGCCGGCGGCGCTCGTCCTCGACGCCCGGGCCACCGTCCTGGAACCCGAGGGGGTCCGCGAGACCGACCTGGCCGAGCTGCTGGCGAAGCGTCATGTGCTGCTCGCCCTGCGCTGGCACACCCCCCTGGCCAGCGGATACCGCAAGCTCGAGGGCGAGGCGGGCGGCCCGCCGCCCCACGTCGTGGCGGTGGCGGTGCACGCGGAGGGCGACGCTCCCGGCCGGCTGCGGGTGGCCGTGCGCGACGGCTACGAGGTGCTCAGCGAGAGCACGCCGTACCACGCCGACGCCGAGCAGGTCCTCCAGGCCCTCGCGGGCACCGACCTGGCCGGTCTGCCCGCGCACGCCCGGGACGCGCTCCGCGGCGAGGTCACCGACGTGCTGGCCCGCGCCGCCGGAGCGTGAGGACGGGCCGCCGGACGCCTCGGCTCACGTCTCCCGCACGGGCGCGTACGCCTCCGGCGCCAGCCCGAACGTCCAGGCGACGCCCGCCCGTGCCGTACGGGTCGACGGCGGTACCCGCAGCCAGTAGGTGCGCCGTGTACCGTCCGGCTCCGGTGTGGAGTTGAGGACCTCGACCATGACGACGGCCTCGTCGTCGTCCAGATCGATGCGCCACAGCGTGCCCGTCTCGTCCCGGTGGACGGGGCGGGCGCCGGAGTCCGCCAGATAACGGTCGTACCCGTAGTACTCCAGCATGACGCGGCGCAGTTCCGCGTTCTCCTCGGCCCGGATCCGCTCGGGAGTGAGCTGGGGCAGCTCCGCGAGGAAGCCGGCCGGCACCGGCATCCCGCGCCAGGCGTGCAGGGCGAAACCGTCGGGGTACGCGAGCGCCGGACCGTCACCGTGGTCGAGCCGCCCCGCCTCGTCGCGGTGCAGGGCGACGGGCCGTTCGCACACCACGGCCACCCGCGCGAACGGCCACCACCAGCCGGCGCTGCGGCTCACCGCAGCCAGACCTTCGAGCGGGCCCCGGTCGGTGGGGAACGCGGCGAGCCACGGCGCGTCGTGCTGACCGAGCACGGCGTCCAGCAGCACCAGACGGACCCGCGCGGCCTCCAGTCCCGTGTCCGTTCCGGTCAGCTCCTCCAGCACCCCGGCCCTGATCCGGTCGACGAGCGCCTGCGTCGAGGCCCACAGCCGGCCGCCGGTCGCCGCCCAGTGCTCCGCCCAGCCCGCCGCGCCCAACTCCGTGTGCAGCCGCCGCCGTTCACGTGCCCAGGGGAGGCTGCGGACCGCATCGCGCACACTGGGGCCCGGCTCCGCCAACGCCCGGACCAGCGTCACCGCCTCGCGCGGCGAACCGGCCCACACCACCTCCTGCGGCTCCTCGAGCCCCGCCTGCCGGTAGGCCAGGCGGACCCCCGCCTCGGCGGCGGCGCGGTCGGCCGCGGCGACGGCCGACGCGCACGCGCGCCAGGCCCGGACGCTCTCCTCCCACGAGACCGCGCTCTCCTGCAGGTCCATCGTCGTCATCCGTCCCTCGCCCGCCTTCGGTTCAGTCCGCCACGATCCGCACGGACCCCGGCACGTACTCCCGCTGCCGGATCACCCGGTACCACCCCTTGGGCAGCGCGATCGCCGCGTGCTCCTCGTGCACCACCCGGCCGCCCTGGGGCAGATGCAGCAGCAGCGGACCGAACGGCCCCGGCTCCCGCACCAGATCCCCCGGTCCGACGACGGCGTGGGCGTGCCCGGTGACCTCGCCCAGCGCCAGCACCAGCCGGCCCCGGGCGTCCCGCCGCTCCCTCGGCGCCGCGGCCACATGCGGCGGCACCGCCTCCCGCGTGACGGGCACGATCAGCACGTCTCCCTGCCGGTACACGGCTCTCCCCTCCCCGCCGGGTGCACCGCGCACCGGCCCCATGACCACGACCGTACGGGCCGCCACTGACAACGCCCCCGAACGGAGGCCCCGCCGAGCAGGGTTGTCAGTGCCTGTTGGTAGAACTGCGGAACCATCACGGACCGCACACCTTTCCTCCTCGGGAGCAGCCGTATGACCATCGGCCACCACCTCGACGCGCTGCACGGGCTGCCCGCCTGCACCTTTCCCGGCGCCGAGCACAAGCCCCGGCCGGTCGAACCGGACGCCGTCGCCTGGCGCGTCAGCAGCGACGTCTACGACGCGAACGAGAACTGGACGGACGCGTTCGCCCGCTTCTGCTCCGCCGTCGACACCACCCGCGTCCAGGCTCTGATCGTCGGCGCCTGGGAGGAGGCCTACGACACGGACCCCACCCCCGTCATCGAGGCGCTGACCGCCGCACGGGACCGGTTCCCCGCGCTGCGGGCGGTGTTCCTCGGCGACATGGTGATGGAGGAGTGCGAGATCTCCTGGATCAACCAGACCGACGTCACCCCGCTCCTGGCCGCCTATCCCCGGCTGGAGGAGCTCGGCGTGCGCGGCGGATCGGGGCTGGCGTTCCCCGCCCTGAGCCACGGCGCGCTGCGCAGGCTCGTGATCGAGGCCGGCGGCCTGCCCGCGGAGGTCGTGCGCGGGGTCGGCGGCAGCGACCTGCCCGCGCTGACCCACCTCGACCTGTGGCTGGGCACCCCCGACTACGGCGGCGACAGCGAGGCCACAGACCTGGAGCCGATCCTGTCCGGCGCCCGGCTGCCGAGCCTGCGCCATCTGGGGCTGCGCAACAGCGAGATGCAGGACGCGGTGGCCGCAGCGGTCGCGTCCGCCCCCGTGGTGGCCCGTCTGGAGGTGCTGGACCTCTCCATGGGCGTCCTGACCGACGAGGGCGCCGCCGCGCTGCTCGGCGGGCAGCCGCTCACCCACCTCAAGAAGCTCGACCTGCACCACCACTACCTGAGCGAGCCCCTCGTGGAGCGGGTCCGGCAGACGCTGGAAGGCGCCGGCGTCGAGGTCGACCTCGACCGTGGCGACGCCGAGGAGGACTCGGACGACGACGGCACGGTGTGGCGCTATGTCGCCGTGGGGGAGTGACCGGGGGCCGCGCCTGGCGGTGGTCGGCAATCCCGAGAACCGCCGGGTCGCCCTGTTCGAGGACGCCGTGCGCGCGGCCGGCCTGCCCGCCCCGAGGGTCGTCGCCTGGACGGACGTGCTCCGCCGCGGGGGAGCCGACTTCGCCGACGACGAGACCGTCCGGATCGACTCACCCGGCGAGAACCCGGAGGTCGACCGGCTGTTGCGGGGCGTCCAGGACCCCACCGGCGTCGAGGGCTCGGCCCGCTGGTACGCCCGCTTCACCGCCGCGGTGCGCGCACTGCACGGCGGGGTCCGCCTGAACGACCCCGACGACCTCGCCGTGCTGTTCGACAAACGGCTCTGTCACGGCGTCCTCGACGCGGCGGGCGTGCCGGTTCCCGCGTCACCCACGTCGGGCCCGCGGGGCATCCCGGTGCGCGGCTGGGACGACGTGCGCGCCGCGATGCGCGAGCACCGGATGCCCCGGCTCTTCGTGAAGCCCGCCCACGGCTCCTCCGCCTCGGGCGTCCTCGCCGTCGAGTCGGGCGGCGGCGGCCGCATCAGAGCCACCACCTCCGTCGAACTCGCCGCCGACGGCCGCCTGTACAACTCCCTGAGAGTGCGCCGCTACGAACGCGAGCAGGACATCGCGGCCATCGTCGACGCGCTCGCCCCGGACGGGCTGCACCTCGAACGCTGGCTGCCGAAGGCGTCCCAGGAAGGCAGGGCGGCCGACCTCAGGGTCGTGGTCGTGGCCGGCCGTGCCACCCACGCGGTGGTCCGCACCAGCCGCTCGCCCCTGACCAACCTTCACCTCGGCGGCCGCCGGGGCGACCTGGCGGCCGCACGGCTGGCCGTCGAGGCGGCCGGCGCCCGCTGGGCCGACGTGCTGGGCGTGTGCGAGCGGGCCGCGGCCTGCTTCCCGCGCACCCTGTGCGTCGGCGTCGACCTGCTGCCGGCCGTGGGCTGGCGCAGAGCCGCGGTCGGGGAGGTCAACGCCTTCGGCGACCTGCTGCCCCGGCTCACCGGCCTGCCCGGCAGCGGCGCCGAGGGCCTCGACACGTACGGGGCCCAAGTGGCCGCCGTCCTGCGTGACTTCGCACCGCACAGAACAGGAACACCGCATGCCTGAACCGGACGCCGACGAGCCGCACCCGAACGGGCCCGCCCTGCACGAGCCGGACATGAAGGGGATCGTGGGCAGTCACGACCTCCTCCTCGTCACCCTCGACACCCTGCGCCACGACGTCGCCGTCGAGCTGGCGGCGGCGGGCCGCATCCCGAACCTGGCCCGTCATCTGCCCGGCGGCCGCTGGGAGGAGCGGCACGCCCCGGGCAGCTTCACCTACGCCTCCCACCAGGCGATCTTCGCGGGCTTCCTGCCGACCCCGGCCGCTCCCGGACCGCACCCGCGACTGTTCGCGGCGAGCTTCGCGGGCAGCGAGACCACCGCGGACGGAACCTACGTCTACGACGCCCCCGACCTCGTCTCCGGCCTGGCCGAGGACGGCTACCACACCGTCTGCATCGGGGGAGTGGGCTTCTTCAACAAACAGGGCCCCCTGGGCTCGGTGCTGCCCGGCCTCTTCCACGAGTCCCACTGGACACCGGAGTTCGGCGTCACCTCCCCGCACTCGTTCGAGAACCAGATCCAGTGCGCCGAGGACGTCGTACGGCGACTCCCCGACGAACAGCGGCTGTTCCTCTTCGTCAACGTCTCCGCCCTGCACCAGCCGAACTGGTTCCACCTGCCCGGCGCGACCCGCGAGGCGGGCGACAGCCGGGCGACGCACGCCGCCGCGCTGGAGTACGTGGACCGGCACATCGGACGGCTCTTCGCCGCCGCGAGCAGCAGGCGCCGCTGCTTCGCCATCGTCTGCTCCGACCACGGCACCGCCTACGGCGACGACGGCTACACCGGCCACCGCCTCGGCCACGAGTGCGTGTGGACCGTCCCTTACGCGCACTTCTTCCTCGAGCCTTCGAACGCCCCGGCGAAGCCCGCGAAGGACCACGTGAACGACCCCGCACCCCGCCCGACGGAGGACGCCCGATGACCACCGCCGAGCCGCTCACCGGCGTCAGCCCGTACCAGCACTACGTCTACGCCTACCCCCACAAGACGGCCTACCGTCCGCTCGCCGACCGCCCGCACCTGCGAGAGCTCTGGGCGGCCGAGCCGAAGGACGCCCTCTCCCTCTACCTGCACATACCGTTCTGCGAGGTCCGCTGCGGCTTCTGCAACCTCTTCACCCGCGTCGGCGCGCCCGACGGGCTGACCGGCGCCTACCTGGACGCCCTGGAGCGGCAGGCGACAGCCGTGCGGGAGGCGCTGGGGGAGTCGGACCGGGTCCGCTTCGCCACGGCGGCCTTCGGCGGCGGCACGCCCACCTTCCTGACCGCCGCCGAGCTGGAGCGCCTCTGCGACATAGCCGAGCACCGGATGGGCGCCGACCTGCGCGCGGTCCCGCTGTCGGTCGAGGCATCGCCCGCCACGGCAACCGCCGACCGCCTCGCCGTCCTCGCCGGCCGCGGCGCCACCCGCCTCAGCCTCGGGGTCCAGAGCTTCGTCGACACCGAGGCGCGTGCCGCCGTCCGCCCGCAGCGCCGCGCCGACGTCGAGGCGGCCCTCGGCCGCGTCCGGGACGCCCGCATCCCGGTCCTCAACATCGACCTGATCTACGGCATCGACGGCCAGAACGAGCACACCTGGCTGCGCTCCCTGGACGCGGCCCTGGCCTGGCGGCCCGAGGAGCTCTACCTCTACCCGCTCTACGTCCGCCCCCTCACCGGGCTCGACCGCCGCGGCCCCGGCCCGAAGCGGGCCGCCGGCCGGGATCCCGCCTGGGACGAGCAGCGACTGCGTCTGTACCGCGCGGGCCGCGACCACCTCCTCGCACGCGGCTACACCCAGCAGTCCATGCGCATGTTCCGGCGGGCCGACGCCCCACCACAGGGCGCCGACGACTACGCCTGCCAGACCGACGGAATGATCGGCCTCGGCTGCGGCGCCCGCTCCTACACGTCCGGCCTGCACTACTCCTTCGACTACGCCGTCGGGATGCACCAGATCCGCGGCATCGTCGACGACTACATCGCCGGCGGTCCGGACGACTTCGCCCACGCCCAGGTCGGCCACCGCATGAACCCCCGCGAGGCGCGCCGCCGCCACGTCCTGCAGTCCCTGCTGCAGGCCGAGGGCCTGTGCCTCGACGACTACCGTGCCCGCTTCGGCGGCGCGCCCGCCGACGACTTCGGCCCCGAACTCGAGCGCTTCGCCGACCGCGGCTGGCTGACCGACGCCGACCCTGCGCGCCTTCGCCTCACCCCCGAAGGGCTCGCCCACTCCGACGCCGTCGGCCCCGAGCTGTTCTCCCCGGCCGTGCGGAGCGCCATGGCCGCCTACGAGCGCAAGTGAGACGGCCGCCATGGATCTGACCCTGCTCTACCGCGGCCCGCTCGCCTCCTGCGACTACGACTGCCCCTACTGCCCGTTCGCCAAGCGACGCGACCCGGCCGACGCGCTGCGCGCCGACCGCGCCGCCCTGGAACGGTTCGCCGCATGGGCTGCCGACCGGACCGACGACCGGCTGTCGCTCCTCTTCACGCCCTGGGGCGAGGCCCTGGTCCGCTCCTGGTACCGGCGCACTCTGGCCGACCTCTCCCGTCTCCCGCACATCCGCCGGGTGGCCGTCCAGACCAACCTCAGCTGCCGCACCGACTGGCTCTCCGGGGCCGACCCCGCCACCCTGGCCCTGTGGTGCACGTACCACCCGGGCCAGACACCGTACGACCGCTTCCTGGCCAAGTGCCGCGATCTGACGGACCGGGGCGTCCGCTTCAGCGTCGGCGTCGTCGGCCTGCCCGAGCACCTCGAGGCGGCCCGTCGCCTGCGCGCGGACCTGCCCGAGCACGTCTACCTGTGGATCAACGCCGCCGAGGGCCATGTCTACGAGGACGCCGAGGCCGACCGGTGGACCGCACTGGACCCGCTGTTCCCCTACAGCCGCCACCCGCACACCAGCGCCGGACTGCCCTGCCGCACCGGCGAGTCCGTGATCTCGGTCGACGGGGACGGCACCGTCCGCCGCTGCCACTTCGTCCGTGCCGAACTCGGCAACCTCTACGACGGCTCGTACCGCGCCGCGCTGCGCCCCCGCCCCTGCCCGCTCGCCGTCTGCGACTGCCACATCGGATATGTGCACCTGGAGACGCTCCCGCTGTACGACGTCTTCGCGGGCGGCGTCCTGGAGCGCATCCCGGCGACCGCCCCCGCACAGCGCTCCGCCCGCATCACGACGATCGCGATGCGGGCGGAGACAGCCGACTAGCGGGCGCTACGGGGTCACGTCCGTGACCCTCCAGCGCTGGTTGGAACCGGAGTTGGCCAGCCAGGTCGTCACGGCCGCGCCCTCGTTCGTCGCCTGGCCGCCGACCTCCAGGAGACGTCCGGTGGCCACGTTGACCAGGGTCCACGTGCCGTCACCGGTGGTCGACATGATCCACTCGGTGGCGGGGTCCCGCTCGCCGGTGTCCGGCTCGACCACGGGCACGTTGTCCCGGACGGCGAGGCGCCTGCCCTCGGCCGGGTTGGCGAAGACGTAGTGCTGGCGGGCGCCCTTCTTGCCGTACCGAGCGTCCAGCTGCCACTTCTGCGCGGTGGTGCCGTTGGCCGAGCCGATGACCAGGTTCGTGCCGTTGGCGGCCACGGTCACCGCCTTGCCGCTCTGCACGCCGGTCAGCGTGTAGGAGTGACCCTTGCTGAACAGGCCCGCGTTCTTCGCCACGCCCGAGACGCCCTTGACGGCGAAGGAGGTCACGGACTGGGCGGGCACCGTGTAGGTGGCCCTGCCGTCGACGACCTTGACCGGGGCCTGCCGCTTCAGCTTGCCGTCGGCGCTGGTCACCGTCGGCGTCACGGTCGCGTTGCCCTTGACCGTGCGGAACTTGGACAGGTCGATGGTGACCGTGCGGGGCGCGGTGGTGGAGTTGACGTGGACGAGCGAGACGCCCTTGCCGTCCTTGGTCACGGCGGCGGCGCTGGAGGTGTCGTCCACCTTGATCAGCTTGTCGCCGGGCTTGATGAAGTGCGTGAAGTTGCGCGCCGTGTCGAACTTGGTGTTCGTGTGGATCGGGCACGACTGCAGGGTGTCGGACTTGGTGCAGCTGAACGGGAGCTGGATGGATCCCCAGTTGCCGCCCTTGGCGGACTCGCCGCCCGGCTTCATGTTGTCGTAGTCCTCGACCGGCTGCCAGAACACCCAGGCCGTCGGCTCCAGTTCGCGCAGGTCGTTCACCATCTGCTGGGCGAGCCCGAGACCCGGACGCATGTCGGTGAAGCTCTGCCCGTCGCCCCAGTCGCCCTCGACCTCGCTCATCCACAGCGGCTTGTGGGCGGCCTTGGCGAGGTCGCGCACGGTGGTGCGTTGCCCGGTGCCGTAGGTGTGGACGTTCATCTGGCCCACGAGGTCCCTGGAGGCCTGCGAGTAGGAGTTCCAGTTCGTCGCGAAGATGCCCGGGTTGGTCTCGTCCATCGCCGATATCTCGGCCTTGACCTTGGCCTTCTTCAATGCCGGCGCCAGCGCGGCGAGCACCTTCTGCTGGAGCTCGGGGCCTATGTGCGCGCCCTCCTGACGCCCGCCGACGGGCAGGCCGTCGGCGCCGAGGCGGGTGCTCCAGTAGCCGGTGTTGGGCTCGTTGAACGGGTCGATCGTGTCGACCTTGATGCCCTCGGCCTTCTCCAGCCGCTTCGTCGCACCCGCCAGGTAGGCGGCGAAGTCGTCGACCGAGTCGTTCCTGAGCTGGTCGGCGTTGGCGTTGAACCCGCCGGAGACGTATCCGCTCTCGGTCATGAACCACGGCGGGGAGTTGCTGAACGTCTCCCAGTGGTCGATGTCGTTCTTGATGCGCTCCACCCACCAGCGCTGGGTGGCGTCGGCGTTCTTGTTCCAGTCGGCCGGGTCGTCCGCGCTCCACCAGTCGGTGTCCTCGCGGGTGGTGCCCGCGGGCGCCTTCCACCAGCCCTCGACGGCGCCGCCGGCGCGCAGGTAGTCCTTGACGTCCGGAGCGTTGCCGCCGCCGATGTTGTAGCGGGCGATGTTCAGCGCGAGCCCGTCGTCGTCGAACAGCAGCTTGGCGAGCTTCTCGCGGATCGCCGGGGGATAGTCGCCGGTGGCGTTGGCGAACCAGACCAGGCTGGTGCCCCAGCCCTCGAACTTCTGCTGCTGGTACGAGGGGTCCGGCGTCACGGTGACAGCGGCCTCGGCGTGCGCCTGCACGGGGACGCTGAGCAGCGCGGCCCCGGTGGCCAGCGCGGTGAGTTCGGCGGCCCCGAGGGTTCGTCTGCTGCGGATACGGCGTGCCATCTGTGCTCCCAACTGCGGTGCGGTCGCTGTGGTGGGCCCCTTCCGCCGAGCGGGCGGAAGGGGATGGCCCCCGGCACGGGTCAGGCCGTGCCGGGGAGTCGTGGGGGTGCGGGCGGAGAGGTCAGACGGCGGGCCGGCGCAGCACGGCGACCTCACGCGGCCCGAGGACGAGGGAGCCCTCCGCGTCGCGGGCGCCGACCAGCGCCTCGCCGTCCAGGCCGGGCGCCGCCACCGTCTCGTCGGTCCGGTTGACCAGGAACAGGAACCGTTCCCCGGCGCCGCGCCGGACGGTCAGCTCGACCGATCCGCGCACCTGCGGGGGGAGTTCGCTGCGCACGCCGGCCGGTTCCAGCAGGCGCGGCAGCAGAGAGCGCAGCCCGTCGACGCCGAGCCGGGTGGAGACGTAGGAGGCGGAGCCGCCGCCCGTGGTCCGCCGGGTGACGGCGGGACGTCCGGCGTACACGCCGCCGCGGTAGCGCGTCAGGACCTCGGTGTCGCCGTCGACGACCGTGATCCGGTCGGTCCACAGGGTGCCCCAGGTGGAGTCGTCCAGCTCCACGCTCTCCCCGGCGAGCAGCGGGCCGAACTCCTCGATGCGGATGCCGAGCAGGTCGCGCAGCGCGCCGGGGTAGCCGCCGAGCCACACATGGTCGTTCTCGTCGACGATCCCGGAGAAGTACGTCGTGACGAGGTGACCGCCCTGCTCGGCGTAGCAGGTGAGCTCCTTGGCCAGCTCCGCGGGCACCACGTGCAGCACGGGCGCGACGAGGACCTGGTGACGGGAGAGGTCGGCGCGGGTGGTCACGAGGTCGGCGCGGACGCCGAGGGCGAGGAGCGCCGAGTACCAGTCGAGGGCCTCCTGCCGGTAGTCCAGCAGCGAGGTGGGGTGCGAGTCCTGCTCGCTGGCCCACCACGACTCCCAGTCGTAGAGGATGCCGACGGCCGCCGCCTCGCGTTCGGAACCCGCCACCGGGGCAAGGGCCTTGAGCGTGGCGCCGAGGCCCGCCACCGCGCGGAACAGGTCGCTGTCCGCACCGGCGTGCGGGACCATCGCCGAGTGGTACTTCTCGGCGCCGGCGGCCGACTGCCGCCACTGGAAGAAGCACACCGCGTCGGCTCCGTGCGCCACGTGCAGCAGCGAGTCACGGACCAGGTCGCCCGGCCGCTTCGCCACGTTGACGGCCTGCCAGTTGACGGCGCTGGTGGAGTGCTCCATCAGGAACCAGGGCCGGCCGTTCGCGATGCCGCTGACCAGGTTCGCGGAGAAGGACAGCTCGTCGCGGTCCTGCGGGCCGGGGTGGACGTAGTGGTCGTTGGAGACGAAGTCGATCTCGGCCGCCCAGTCCGGGTAGTTCATGCCCTTCGTGCCGCCCATCACCATGAAGTTGGTGGTGACCGGCACCCGGGGCGTGATCTCCCGCAGGATTTCGCGCTCCGCGACCAGGTGGTCCTTCAGCGCGTCGGAGGAGAACCGCTTGAAGTCCAGCTGCTGAGTGGGGTTCGGGTGGGAAGCTGCCAGCCGCGGCGGCAGGATCTGCTCCCAGTCGCTGTAGCGCTGCGACCAGAACGCGGTGCCCCAGGCGTGGTTGAGGGCGTCGAGGGTGCCGTAGCGGGCGCGCAGCCAGAGACGGAAGGCGCGGGCCGCGTCGTCGGAGTGGTCGTAGACGTTGTGGCAGCCCAGCTCGTTGGAGACGTGCCAGGCGACGAGGGCGGGATGGTCCTTGTACCGCTCGGCGAGCTTCCGGACCAGGCGCAGGGCGTGCTCGCGGAAGACGGGCGAGGTGGGCCGCCAGTGCTGGCGGGCGCCCGGCCAGAGCGTCTCGCCGTTCGCCGTGACCGGCAGGATCTCGGGGTGGGCGGTGGTGAGCCACGGCGGCGGGGAGGCGGTGGCCGTGGCCAGGTCGACGCCGATCCCGCCCGCGTGCAGCAGGTCCATGACCTCGTCGAGCCAGCCGAAGTCCCAGGTGTCCGGACCCGGTTGGATGCGGGCCCAGGAGAAGATCCCCACGGAGACGACGTTGACGCCGGCCTCCTGCATCAGGCGGACGTCCTCCTCCCACACGTCCCGGGGCCACTGCTCGGGGTTGTAGTCGGCGCCGTAGGCCAGACGCGGGGCGGGGTCACCGTCCGCCCCGCGCGGCATGCGGGAGTGGAGGGTGGAGATCATGGCGGTCCTTCCGAAGGTGGTGCACGGGGGCGGCGCGGCCCGGGTGCCGCGCCGCCCGGCGTCTACTGCGTGCCTGCTGCTTTCTCCGACTACTTCTCGATCGTGAAGCCCTGCTCCTCGCCGTACTTGATCGAGGCCTCCTGCCAGGACTTCAGGCCGTCCGCCAGCTTGGTGCCGGAGACGTAGGACTTGCCGACCGTGTCGTTGAAGATCGAGTTGGCGTACTGCTGGAAGGGCAGGTACGACCAGTCGTCGGCGACGTTTGCGGCGGACTCGGCGAAGATCTTGTTCGCCTCCTGTCCGCCGAAGTAGTCGAACTTGGTGTTCTGGAACTCGGGGGACTTCAGCTCCGCGACGGTCGCCGGGAAGGCGCCCTGCTTGACGCGGGTCTGCACGCCGTCACCGGAGTTGGCGTACTCGACGAAGGCGTAGGCGAGTTCCTTGTTCTTGCCCAGCGCGGGCAGCGCGAGCGAGCTGCCGCCGTTCTCCGCGCTCGCCTTGTCGCCCTTGGTCCAGGCCGGCATGGGGGCCGCGCGCCAGTCGCCCTTCGCGCCCGGCACGCCGGTCACGAAGTTGGCGGGCATCCAGGCGCCGGTGGTCAGGGTGGCGATGGTGCCGTCGCCGAGGCCCTTGTACCAGTCGTCGGTCCAGCCGTTGATGGGCGCGAGCAGCTTCTGGTCGATGAGCTTCTGCCAGGTGTCGGTGTACTTCTTGGCGCCCGCGTCCGCGAAGTCGATCTTCACCTTGGTGCCGTCGACCTTGTACGGACGGGAACCGGCCTGCCACAGCATGCTGGTGGTGAAGCCCGCGTCGCCGGCGTCGTTGGCGATGTAGACCTTCGGGTCGGCCTTGTGCAGCTTGGCCGCGGCGTCGACGTACTCGTCCCAGGTGGTCGGGACGGCGATCTTGTACTTGTCGAAGACCTTCTTGTTGTAGAACATCGCCATCGGGCCGGAGTCCATCGGCAGGCCGTAGACCTTGCCGCCGTCGCTCACGGCGTTCCACGGGCCGGGGGTGTACTTGGACGCCAGCTTGTCGGCGCCGAACGGGGCGAGGTCGCTGAGCCCCTTGGTGAGGGAGTACTGGCCCAGCGCGAAGTACTCGACCTGCGCGACGTCGGGCACGCCCTTGCCGGCGGATATGGCGTTCGACAGCGCGGTGTAGTGCTTGTCGCCCGACCGCTCGCTGACCAGGTTGATCTTGACCTTGGGGTACTTCTTCTCGAAGTCGGCGGCGACCGTCTTCAGCGTGGGCTCCCAGGCCCACACCGTGACGCTGCCGCCCTTCTTCAGGGCCGCCTGGATGTCCGAGGCCGAGACGGCCTTCTGGTCGGAGCTGTCGTCCGAGTCGCCGCAGGCGGTGGCGCCCAGGGCGAGGGTCGACAGGAGGGCGAGGCCGCGCAGCAGGCGGCTGGTCTTTCTGCGCATGAAGGTGCTTCCACTTCTTCGTGGGTGGGACAGGTGAGGGTGGGGGTTGCGCAAACGCGGGGCTGAACGTGGGGTTCGGGGGCGGCCGGCGGGCCGCGGGGTCACTCCTTGACGCTTCCGGCGGCGAGACCCGACTGCCAGTACTTCTGCAGCAGCAGGAAGGCGGCGATCAGCGGCACGATGGTGAGCAGCGAACCGGTGATGACCAGGTTGAAGATCACGTCTCCGCCGATGGTCTCGGCCTGGGAGTTCCAGACGCTCAGGCCCAGGGTCAGCGGGTACCAGTCCGAGTCCTTGAGCATGATCAGCGGCAGGAAGTAGTTGTTCCAGGTGGCGACCGTGGTGAACAGCAGCACGGTCACGATGCCCGGGGCGAGCAGCGGCAGGGCGACGGTGAAGAAGGTGCGCGCCTCGCCGGCCCCGTCGATGCGGGCGGCCTCGAGGAGTTCGGTGGGGATGGCCTCGGTGGCGAAGACCCACATCAGGTACAGGCCGAACGGCGAGACCAGCGACGGGATGACGACCGCCCACGGGGTGTCGGTCAGGCCCATCTTGCTGAACATCAGGAAGGTGGGCACCGCCAGGGCCGTGCCCGGAACCGCCACCGCGCCGATGACCGTGGCGAACACGCCGCGCTTGCCGGGGAAGTCGAACTTCGCCAGCGCGTAACCGCCCAGGACCGCCAGCAGCGTGGCTCCGCCCGCACCGAGCACCACGTACATCAGGGTGTTGAGCAGCCAGCGCGTGAACACGCCGTCGTTGTACGTGAACGTGTCGCGGATGTTGTCCCACAGGGCGAAGTCGTGCGCGAACCACAGTCCGTTGGAGTCGGCCAGGCCGGACTGGGTCTTGGTGGCGTTGATGACCAGCCAGACGAGCGGCACCACGGTGTATACGACCACCAGCGAGGCCAGCACCGTCAGCAGCAGGCTGCGCTTGGGACGTCCGGCGGTGTGCTTGCGGGGGCTGCGCAGCCGGGGCGGCGCGCCCTTGCCCGGGCCGGCGGGCTCGGCGGACGCGGCCGGGGAGGCGGTGGTGAGAGGGCTGCTCATCGGGTCACGCTCCCTTGCGCATGCCGCGCAGCTGCACGACGTAGGCGATCAGCATCGTGATCAGGCCCATGATGATGGCCACCGTCGCGGAGTAGTTGTGCTGCTGGCCGTTGAAGGACAGCGAGTACGTGTAGAAGTTCGGGGTGTAGTCGGTGGTGATGGCGTTGCGCGCCAGCGGCCGCAGGATGTTCGGCTCGTTGAAGAGCTGGAAGCTGCCGATGATGGAGAAGATCGTCGCGATGACGAGCGCCCCGCGGATGGCCGGCAGCTTGATCGCGGTGATGACGCGGATCTGGCCGGCGCCGTCGATCTCGGCCGCCTCGTAGAGCGAGTGCGGGATGACGCGCAGCGCCGAGTAGAAGATCAGCATGTTGTAGCCGACGAACTCCCAGGTGACGATGTTGCCGATGGAGGCCAGCACCAGGTCGGGGGAGAGCGGGTTGGGCAGCGTGACGCCGAACGCCTCGTTGATGTCACCCACCAGGCCGTACTCCGTGCCGTACATGAAGCCCCACATCAGGGTGGCGACCACGGCGGGCACCGCGTACGGCAGGAAGATCGTGATGCGGAAGAAGCTCTTGCCGTAGAGCCGTCCGCTGTCCAGCGCCAGCGCCGCCAGCAGGGCGATGCCGAGCATGATCGGCACCTGGACCGCGAGGAAGAGCGAGACCCGGCCCAGCGAGGCCCAGAACTGGTCGTCCTTCAGTGCCTGGGAGTAGTTGTCCAGGCCGACGAACTGGTTTCCGCCGATGAGCTGGTTGCGGAAGAGGCTGAGATGGATCGAGTAGGCGATCGGGGCCAGGAAGACCAGGGCGAACACGGCCACGAAGGGACCGATGAAACCCCACCCTGTCCAGGAGCGGCGGTCCCGTTTCGCCGGAGGAGGTGCCGGCCGCGGCTCGGCGGCCACCGGCGGTTGCAGCGTCGTCATGTCGATCCTCGCTCGTCCAGTCCTGGAACCGGCGGCGGTGCGCGGAGATCTCCGACCACCCCACCGCCACCATGATGTTTGCGTAAACATCGGCCACGCAAGAGCCTGGGCGAGCTGTTATGTTTACGTAAACATCTGATGGCGGCATGTCTACACTGCCCCGATAACCATGGTCAAGGGTCCTCTGGGGAGACCGTGGCACCTGCGCCGACAGAAAGGTGGGCACACCGAGTGGACATGGCTGAAAGAGCGCCGGCGAAGACACCGAGACGCCCACGGGCCACGGCCTCCATGGCGGACGTCGCCCGGCTGGCCGGCGTGTCCTCCCAGACCGTCTCCCGTGTCTCCAACGGGTACGCGGGAGTGAACGAGGAGACCCGGCAGCAGGTGCTCGCGGCCATGAAGGAGCTCGGCTACCGGCCCAACAGCGCCGCCCGCGCCCTCAAGCGCGGGGAGTTCCGCACCATCGGCGTCATCACGTTCACCTTGTCGACGACCGGCAACGTGCGCACGCTGGAGGCGATCGCCACCTCCGCGGCCGCCGAGGGGTACGCCGTGACGCTGCTGCCGGTGGCCGTTCCCACGTCCGACGAGGTGCGCGGCGCGTTCTCCCGGCTGGAGGAACTGGCCGTCGACGCGGTGATCGTGATCATGGAAGTGCACCTGCTGGACGCGGCGACCGTCAAGCTGCCGCCGCACGTGCAGGTGGTCGTGGTCGACTCGGACGCCGGCGATCACTACACCGTCGTCGACACCGACCAGGCCGGCGGCACCCGGACCGCCGTCCAGCATCTCCTGGACTTGGGCCACCGCACCGTGTGGCACCTGGGCGGGCCCGAGGGCTCGTTCGCCGCGCAGCGCCGCGCGGACGCCTGGCACGCCACCCTCACCGAGGCAGGCCGCACGCCCCCGCCGCTGGTCCGGGGCGACTGGTCGGCGGAGTCCGGCTACCGGGCCGGTCTGGAGCTGGCGGCCCGCGAGGAGTGCACCGCCGTCTTCGCGGCCAACGACCAGATGGCCCTCGGCCTGCTGCGCGCCCTGCACGAGCGCGGCCGCCGGGTGCCCGAGGACGTCAGCGTCATCGGCTTCGACGACATCCCCGAGGCAGGCTCCTTCCTGCCTCCGCTCACCACCCTGCACCAGGACTTCGCCGAGGTCGGCCGCCTCTGCGTCCAGGCCGTGCTGCGCAAGATGCGCCCGGACGGCTCCGAGCACGGCACGACACTCGTGCCCACCCGTCTGGTCCTGCGCGACAGCACGGCGCCGCCCGCCGACGGGTAGCGGCGGTCGCGGGTGCGCGCGGTGTCGCCGGTGTCCCCGGTCTTTCCAGACTTCCCAGTGTTCCCGGTCTTCCCGGTGGCACGGGTTCGACGGGTCTGACGGGTCCGACGGGCTCTTACAGGTCCCGCCGGTCGCACAGGTCCCATCGGCTCACGCCTCTTGCGGGTGCCGGTGCGGGATGTCGTGCGTGCGCCGCCCGGCGTGGAGCGGCCGCGGCTACCTCGGGTGTTCGCCCACGGCGCGGGCCGCCGTCCGCCAGGCCGCGGTGACGGCGAGGCGGGCGGCCGTCGTGCCGCGCTCCGTCTCCGTGGGCAGACGCAGCGGCGCGCCCAGGTGGACATGGCAGTGCGGACGCCGGACCGGGGCCGTCAGGGCGCCCGCCAGCTGTTTGGCGGTCGATCCGGAGGCGATCCGCCGGGCGCCCGCGTGGCCCACCGGCACCACCAGCGAGCCGGTCGCCTGCGCCAGGCGGGCCAGTCCGGTACGGAACGGCTCGGGCGGGGTGGCCGCCGCGTCCCGGCGGCGCGGCAGCCCGCCCTCGCCGTAGAGCAGGACGTGCCGGCCACCGGCCAGGGCCTCTGCGGCGGCGTCCAGGGCGAGCGCGGCGTGCGCCGTCCGACGGTGGACCGGAATGTGCCCGCCGCGCGTGAGCGCCCTGCCGAGCAGCGGGACGCGCCACAGTCCCGCGGTCGCCATGACCACCGGCTCCAGCTCGAAGCGCCGCAGCGCGGTCATGACGACGGCGGGGTCGGCCATGGAGTCGTGGTTGGCCACGAAGATGGTCCCCGCGGGCAGACGCAGCTTGATCTCACTGGTGACGGTGAGCCGCCCGAAGAACGGCGTCAGGGCGATGACGGCACGGCTGAACACGAGGGAGCCTCCGGTTGGGGCGGGACGGAGCCCCAGTGTCGTGGTGCGGGGACGGCCACGCCTGAGTACGGCTACTCAGATTCCGGCCCGGCGTCGAACACCTGCGAAACGGACCGGTGTTCGGCGCCCGGTCCGGGGCATCCGGAGAACAGCCACACGCAAGACACACCGGCACCAGGAAACGACCACACCGACGACACGACCGTGCCGACCGCACCGACGACACGACCGTGCCGACACGACCGTGCCGACCACGCGGACGGCACGACCGGACCAGGACACGACCCCACACCGAACGAAGCCGACACCCCGAAGGGACGGACCCCGTGCTCGCCATCATCTCGGCGGTACTGTTTTTCATCGCTTTTCTGATCAACGCGGCGGAGATCTCCACCAACGACACCTTCACCTCCACCAATCTGATGCTGATCGGCCTGAGCCTGCTCGCCCTCCACGTCGCGGGCATCGGCAGCGGCTGGTCGGTGCGCGGCCGCCGCCGCTGACGGCACCCGGGCCCGGACCCGGCGCACCGGGCCGAACGCGCCGCTAGCACCGGACGCACCGCCCGGAAACCGGGCCCGTACTCGCGGACGGCCGCTCTCACAAGGAAAGATGGGACCGTAAGGCAACGGTCAACCGATGTGGAGGAGCGGGCACATGCAGCACGAGCGAGCGGGCCAGGCGGCCGGCCCCGAGGATCTCGTCGACGTCGCCCGGCTGGTCACCGCGTACTACGCGCTGCACCCGGACCCGGCCGACCCGGCCCAGCGCGTGGCGTTCGGCACCTCGGGGCACCGCGGATCGTCGCTGAACACGGCGTTCAACGAGGACCACATCGCCGCGACCAGCCAGGCCATCTGCGAGTACCGCGCCGCCCGGGGCACCGACGGCCCCCTCTTCCTCGGCGCCGACAGCCACGCCCTGTCCGAGCCCGCCCGGGTCACCGCGCTGGAGGTGTTCGCGGCCAACGGCGTGACGGTGCTCATCGACAGCGCCGACGGCTACACCCCGACGCCCGCCGTGTCCCACGCGATCCTCACCCACAACCGGGGACGCACCGCCGCCCTCGCCGACGGCGTGGTCGTCACCCCCTCGCACAACCCGCCCGGCGACGGCGGCTTCAAGTACAACCCGCCGAGCGGCGGCCCGGCCGGCTCGGACGCCACCTCCTGGATCCAGGACCGCGCCAACGAGATCATCGCGGCCGGCCTGAAGGACGTACGGCGCATCCCCTACGCCCAGGCTCTCGCCGCGCCCACGACCGAGCGCTACGACTTCCTCGGCACCTACGTCGCCGACCTGCCGAGCGTCCTCGACCTGGACGCGATCCGCGCCGCCGGCGTCCGTATCGGCGCCGACCCGCTGGGCGGGGCCTCCGTCGCCTACTGGGGCCGGATCGCCGAACAGCACCGGATCGACCTGACCGTCGTCAATCCGCTCACCGACCCGACCTGGCGTTTCATGACGCTCGACTGGGACGGCAAGATCCGCATGGACTGCTCGTCGCCGTACGCGATGGCCTCGCTCATCGACCAGCGCGACCGGTTCGGGATCGCGACGGGCAACGACGCCGACGCCGACCGGCACGGCATCGTCACCCCCGACGCGGGCCTGATGAACCCCAACCACTACCTGGCCGCCGCCATCGCCTACCTCTACGCGCACCGCGAGCAGTGGCCCGCCGGCGCCGCCGTCGGCAAGACCCTGGTGTCGTCGTCGATGATCGACCGCGTCGCCGCCGACCTCGGGCGCCGGCTGGTCGAGGTGCCCGTCGGCTTCAAGTGGTTCGTGGACGGTCTGGTGGACGGCTCGCTCGGCTTCGGCGGGGAGGAGTCCGCCGGTGCGTCGTTCCTGCGCCGCGACGGCTCCGTGTGGACCACGGACAAGGACGGCATCATCCTGGCGCTGCTGGCCTCCGAGATCACGGCGGTCACCGGCAGGACCCCGTCCGAGCACTACGCCGCGCTGACGGAACGCTTCGGCGCTCCCGCCTACGCCCGTATCGACGCGCCCGCGACCCGCGAGGAGAAGGCGCTGCTGGGCAAGCTCTCGCCCGCCCAGGTCACCGCCGACACCCTGGCCGGTGAGGCGGTCACCGGCGTGCTCACCGAGGCCCCGGGCAACGGCGCGTCCATCGGCGGCATCAAGGTCACCACCGCCAACGCGTGGTTCGCCGCCCGGCCGTCGGGCACGGAGGACGTCTACAAGATCTACGGCGAGTCCTTCCGCGGCGCGGACCACCTGCGCCGGGTGCAGGAGGAGGCCAAGCAGGTCGTCGACGCGGCGCTGGGCGGCTGAGCCCCGGCCCGGCGGGGCGTCGGGGACACCGGCGGGGCGGGCTCGGGAGTCCTGTCCCGCGGGCCGCGCCTCGGGGCCGCTATCATCCTCTCAGGTAAAACGTGAGGTTTGTCCGATGAGGTGTGGTTCCCAGAGGGAGCCGTCCTCCCGACGAGCTGCCGTCCCGCCGGAGTGATCGATGTCCCGCAAGCGCCCCACGGAGGACGGCGACGAGCTGCTGGCCAGGCTCGGTTCACTGACCGCGCAGGCGCGTGAACGCGCGGAGCAGCAGCGCTCCCGCGTCGAGCTGGCCCTGGCGCTCCAGCGCGGGATGCTGCCCAGGGACCTGCCTACCGCCCCCGGATTCCGCCTGGCCGTGCAGTACGCGCCCGCCTGCCACGGCCTCAACGTGGGCGGCGACTGGTACGACGCCTTCGCGATGCCGGACGGGCGCATAGGCCTGTCCATCGGCGACGTGCAGGGCCACAACATAGAGGCGACCGCGTTCATGGGCCAGGTCCGGGTCGGACTGCGCGCCCTCGCCTCCGTCACGAGCGAGCCGGGCGAGCTCCTCGCACGGACCAACGACCTGCTCCTCTCCCTCGGCAGCGACCTCTTCGCCACCTGCACCTTCATGCGGCTCGACCCCGCCACCGGCGTCCTGGAGAGCGCCCGGGCCGGGCACATCCCGTGCGTGTGGGCCACCGCGGACGGCAAGTCCGGCGTCGCCGAGGACGAGGGCGGACCGCCGCTCGGCGTCCTGGAGGGCACGGACTACCCCGTCACCCGCTACCGGCTCACCAAGGGCGGAGTCTTCGTCCTGCTCACGGACGGCGTGGTGGAGGGGCCGACGCTGAGCGCCGAGGAGGGTCTCGACCAGGTCGTACGGCTCGCCGGCATCGCCGCCGTCGCGGGCATGGCGGCGGGCTCGCTGGCCGCCTCGGTGATCAGGGGCGCCGAGCGCGTCGGACACGAGGACGACGCGGCCGTCCTGGTCGTGCGCCACGACGGGCTGACGGGACCGGAGATCCCCCGCGTTCAGCCATAGGGCCGGACACCGCGCGTCCCGCCTCGCCGACAGCGCCCCGCCGGTGTCTGATGGCTGCTGTGGTGGGTACCCCGGAACTGCGCCGAGCGGCCGTCTTCGTCATCCAGACGCTGGCGGTCGCCCTCTGTTACTACGCGGCCGGGCAGCTGGGGCTCATGCGGGAGCTCGTCGTCGAGGGCGCGGTCTTCACCCCCATCTGGCCGCCCACGGGCGTGGCGGTGGCCTGTCTGCTGATCTACGGGATCCGCTGCTGGGCCGGCATCGCCCTCGGGGCCCTCCTGGTCATCATGTCCCTGACGTCGCTGCGCCCCGTGGTGATCGGCAACCTGGTCGGCAACACCGCCGCCCCGGTCTGCGCGTACCTCATGCTCCGCAAGGTGGGCTTCCGCAACGACCTGGCCCGCTTACGGGACGGGCTCGCCCTGGTCTTCATGGGAGCCCTCACCGCCATGCTGATCAGCTCGATCACGGGCGTCGGCCTCCTGCTGCTCACCGACAAGATCGCCGGGCACAGTTTCTGGCCCGTCTGGCTGGCCTGGTGGGTCGGCGACGCGATGGGCGTGCTGATCGTCACCCCGGTCCTGCTCGTGCTGTACACGATCCAGCGGCCCCTGCGCCTGTCCCGCTGGAAGGAGGCCTCGGGCCTGGCCCTCATCACCTGTGTCCTGGTCCCGCTGGCCACCCACAGCCGTATGAGCCTGCTGTTTCTCGTCTACCCCCTGCTGATCTGGGCGGCACTGCGGTTTCAGCTCGCCGGGAGCATGCTGTGCGCCCTGTTCACCTCGGTCCTCGCCACGGTCGCCGCGACGGACGGCGTCGGAGCCTTCGAACGCCTCAACCGCATCGAGGTGATGATCAAGCTCCAGGCCTTCAACGGGACGATGGCCCTGACCGCGCTGCTGCTCTCGGCGGTGATCGTGGAGCAGCGCAACACCAGACGTTCGGTGGAACTGGCATGCCAGGAACTGGTCGAGGTGCTGGAGCACCTCACCGCCGGCGAGGTGCCGCCCGGCCGGCCCCCGAAGGACACGGAGATCTGACCGGCCCGAAAGGGCGCGGCCGGCCCCGTCCCGAGGCCCGGGCGCCGCGGTCCGTCCGACGTGATTGTCAGTGCCTGCGCCTACGGTTTCTGCAGTGGGATCCGCCGGAACGGCCGCGGGTCCTCCCTGGGGAGGGGTGTGTCATGTCTACGGGGTCCAGCAGTGTCTCGACGACGTACCTGGAGCTGTCGCAGGACGGCGGCGGCGCGCACAAGTTCTACGAAGTGGTCGTCGACGGCACGGTGGTGACGGTGCGCTACGGGCGGATCGGCGCCTCCGGTCAGGTGCAGACGAGCACCTTCCCCACGGCCGACAAGGCCCGCGCCGCCGCCGCGAAGAAGGTCGGGGAGAAGGTCCGCAAGGGATACGCCCCGGCGGTCGCCGGACAGCGCGCCCCACGCCCGGTGACCCGCCGTCAGGTGACCTCGGCGCCGTCCACCGCGCGCGCGGTGGCTCCCGTGCTCTGGCGGTTCCGCACCGGCTCCTCGGCGTTCGGCATCCACGTGGACGACGACCGCTGCTGGGTCGGCAACCAGGCCGGCGACGTCTACACGCTGGACCACGACGGCGGCGTCCTCGCCCGCTTCAGCCTGCCGGACGGCGTGAAGTGCCTGGTCGCCGACGACTTCTGGATCTACGCCGGCTGCGACGACGGCAAGGTCTACGACCTGTCCTCGAAGCTGCCCTTCGCGGCGTACGACATCACCGCCGACGTGGACATCTTCTGGCTGGACATCCACGAGGGCGTCCTGAACGTCTCGGACCGGGGCGGCCGGCTCACCGTGATCGACCACGAGGACGAGCACCAGTGGGCCCGCCGCAGCCAGGGCGAGCACGCCTGGATGGTCCGCGCCGACGACCGCGCCGTCTACCACGGTCACCACCGGGGCGTCACCGCCTACGCCCCCGACGGCGGCGGCGAACTCTGGCACACGCCCACCCGGGGCGGGGTCCTGTTCGGCTGGCAGGAGGAGGACGCCGTGTACGCGGGCACCGCGCACCGGGTGGTCCAGCGGCTGTCGAAGGCGACCGGCGCGATCGAGGCCACCTACGGCTGCGACAGCGCGGTGTACTCGTGCGCCACCTCGCCCAGCGGGCGGTTCGTGTTCGCCGGCGACGCGTCGTCGTCCGTCTACTGCTTCGACCGGGACGGCACCCGCCTGTGGAAGCTCGGCACGGGCGGTGGATCGGCCCTGTCCATGCAGTACCGCGACGAACGGCTGTACCTGGTGACCACGGACGGCTCGCTGGTGTGCGTGGACGCGAGCGAGACGGCCATCGAGGCGGCGCAGCAGGGCACGGTGCCGGTGGCGCGGGACGTCAAGCTCGCCGCCGCCCTGCCGACGTACGCGCCTGCCACGGCGGTGAGCGCGGTGGCCACGGTGGAGCGTGCCCCCGCCGGCGCGATCGTCGTCGAGTGCGTCCAGAGGGCCGGACGCGTTCGTGTGCACGTGGTCTCCGAGGGCTACGACTCCGCCTGGAACGTCCAGTTCCCGCGCGAGATACGGGAGCCCGGGGCGCGTTACGTGGTCGACGCCCTGCACCCGGCGGCCGGCGGCTTCTACCGGGTGCGCGGCGACATCCGGCGACTGCTGTGACGGCGGGCGCCGTCCGGCGGCGGATGCGGCCGGCATCCGCCGCGCCGGCCCCGACCGGGGCGGCGCGGCGGGAGCCGTGAGACGGCTCGACGTTACGGCTTGCGGGCGAGGCCGCCGTGTTCGCCGATGACGGCCGGGGCCGGGGAGTCGGCCTCGGGGCGCCAGAGGGGGACCGAGACGACCCCCGGGTCCAGCAGTTCCAGACCGTCGAAGTAGGCCGTGATCTCGTCCACGGAGCGCAGGTTGTACGGGACGGCGCCGCTTTCGTTGTAGGCGTCCTGCGCCTGCTCGAAGACCGGGTCGATGCCCCGCGAACCGTCGTTGATGGACAGGTAGCTGCCGGACGGCAGCGCGGCCATCAGGCCGGTGACGATGGCCCGGGCCTGGCCGTGATCGGCCACATGGCCCAGGATGTTGCTGAGGATGAGCGCGGTGGGGCGGGTGAGGTCCAGCGTCTCGGCGGCGGCCGCCAGGATGCGCTCCGGGTTCGTCACGTCGGCGTCGACGTAGGCGGTCGCGCCCTCGGGGGTGGAGGTGAGCAGGGCGCGGGCGTGGGCGAGGACCAGCGGGTCGTTGTCGACGTAGACGATCCGCGACTCGGGTGCCAGGCGCTGGGCGACCTCGTGGGTGTTCTCGGCGGTCGGCAGGCCGGTCCCGACGTCGAGGAACTGCTGTATGCCTGCCTCGGAGACCAGGTACGTGATGTTGCGGCGCAGGAAGGCGCGGCTGCTGCGGGCGATGGTGACGATCCCCGGGAAGACGGCGGTGTAGGCGTCGCCTGCCGCCTCGTCCACCGGGTAGTTGTCCTTGCCGCCGAGCCAGTAGTTCCAGATGCGGGCCGAGTGCGGCACCGACGTGTCGATGTTCTGGTGCGCCGCTGACGTGGTCACAGGGTCGGTCATGGTCGTCGTCCGTCTTTCAGCAGAGGCGTGAGCGTTTCTGGCCACAACTTACGTCCCAACGGCCCTTTCGCGTACAACAGTTCACATTTTCGGTCGGTTCGAACGGTGCTCTCGCGTAACAGAGCGGCTCAGTGACCGCCTGAAGGACGGTCGCAGCCGGTGTGGTCGGGGTAGCCGGCGAAGGCCTCCGTTCGCGTGGTCTCACGGTTCATGGTGCCTTCCAGGCACAGCGGGCGCGCGTCGACGAGGAAGCCCACCCCGGTGGGGCCGTTCTGGTACGACCGCACGTTGCCGGCGGCGTAGCCCAGGCCGGTCAGTGCGCCGAGGGTGCTCTGCGGGGTGAAGTCGCCGCGCTCGCGCAGCGGTTCCAGCGCCTTCCCGATCCGCTCGGCGGCCGCGAGTCCGTCGCAACGGCGCTGACCGTGCAGGGGGATGGGGACCATGAAGCCGTGGTTCTCGGCGTAGTGGTCGGTGGGTGGCGTGGCGGGGGCCGAGGCGGTCGCGCTCGGCGTGGGCGATGCCGTGGGGCTCTCGCCGGGGCACGGGAAGTCCACCGTCGCGCCGGGAGTACTCGCCGTGGCCCGCGAGGAGCCGCCGGTCCCGGCGTCGTCCTGGGCCCGCTCGGTTCCGCATCCCGCCGCCAGCAGGGTCAGCGCGGCCAACAGCGGTGTCCCGAGCCGGATTCCGGCGCGTCTGATCTTCGTCATGCGCCGATCATCGCGCGTGCGGCCGTGCGCGTCATGAGTCGTCGTACTCAGACGAGGAGCCCACGGCGGCGGGCGGTGGCGCGGCGCCACCACCGGCAGCGGCACCCCCGTGCGGCGCAGGCCGGATGCGCCGAGGCGACCACGCCGGACGCCGCCGGGGTCGTCGGCATCGCCGGTAGTCTGACCGCCGTGACTGTGGGCACCCCAAAGACCCGGCTGATCGTGCTGCGCGGCAACAGCGCGTCGGGGAAATCGTCCGTGGCGGCGGGTCTGCGCGCCAGGTTCGGCCGGGGCCTGGCCCTGGTCGCGCAGGACAACCTCCGTCGGGTCGTGCTGCGTGAGCACGACCGGCCCGGCGCGGCCAACATCGGACTGATCGACGCCGTCGCCCGCTACGCGCTGGACGCCGGATATCACGTCGTCGTCGAGGGCATCCTGTACGCCGACCGCTACGCGGCCATGCTCGAGCGGCTGCGGGCCGACCATCTGGGCCCGACCCACGGCTACTACCTCCATGTGCCGTTCGCCCAGACCCTCGTGCGGCACGCCACCAAGCCGATCGCCGACGAGGTCGGCGAGGCGGAACTGCGCGAGTGGTACCGCGACCTCGATCTGCTGCCCGGCGGCGTCGAGACCGTCATCGACGCGGGGAGCAGCCTGGCACGGACTGTCGACCGCGTGATGCTGGAGACCGGCCTCGACCGACTTCCCGCCCGGGAGTGCTGACCACCGCGCGCGTTGCCACGTCCGGCGCCGTCGTGCGACGGCGACGGGTCAGGGCTTGATTTGCCGACCCCGGTCCAGAGGCTGACCTCGGCCCACGGGCCGACCTCGGCGTCCGTGGCCTCGACGGAGGCGTCCGGGCGCCGGCCGTGGCCGACGGTGACACCGGGGTCGAGCAGGTCGAGCCCGTCGAAGAGGGACTGTCACCGTGACCAGTCCGAGGGCGCCTTGACGACGCCGCCACACCGCTACCGGCATTCTGAAATTATCAGACAGTCAGTTGCAGCTTGAACTTCATTGCGAGCATGATTACTTGTGTGAACCGTGCCGCCGAACACGAGCGTTCCCCCATCAAGCTCCTCCATCCGTACAGGAGTTGGATAGCCCGGGCATTCGCGGCGCAGGGCCCGCCAGGAACACCCCGTCCTTCTGGGCCCCTTGCTCACCTTCCCCGGCCTCTGGCTGCTGCTCCCGCCCCCCACGGAAGGCGTCCGCCGTGTCCCCCCACGCGACTTCCCCCCAGCCCTTGGACACCTGGAGTCCGGACCGCACCCACTGGCTCGAACTGCCCGCCCAGCGCTCCAGCGTCTCGGTGGCCCGCCGCCTGATGAACGCCCGGCTGACGGCGTGGCGACTGCCCGGAGAGCTGTGCGCGGACGCCGTCCTGCTCGTGTCGGAGCTGGCAACCAACGCCGTACGGCACACCGTCGGCACCCTGTTCCTGTGCGGTGTCGGACTCGTCGAGGGCGGATGTCTGCGCCTGGAGGTGCACGATCAGGACCGTTCGACGCGCGCTCTGCCCCACTGCGAGCCCGGCCCCGACGACGAGGGCGGGCGTGGACTGCTCCTCGTGGAGCAGCTCGCCCAGGCCTGGGGAGTCGACCGGTCGAGACTCACCGGCGGCAACGCGGTGTGGGTGACCCTGACGGCCTGAGCCGTCCCCGGGCGGGGACCGGTCGCCGGCGGTTCAGCAGCCTGCCGGGATGAGTTCGGCCAGCAGAAGGGTGCGGTCGTCGCTGCCGGCCCCTCCGGACGGGGTGTGCAGGAGCCGGCGGCACAGCGCCGGCAGGGCGTCCGGCCCGTCGCCGCCCGTCGACTCCACGGCGGCGGCCGCGTCCACACTGCGTGCGAGACGGGTGATCTCCTGGTCTATGTCGGCGTCGCGGGACTCGACCAGACCGTCGCTGTAGAGCACCAGAAGGGCCGGGTCCGGCACGCTGAGCACGGTCTCCTCGTAGCCGCCCGCTCCGAGCCCCAGCGGCAGACCCGACCCGGTGAGTGTGACCGGGACCGTCCGGCCGTCCGGGCCGCGCAGCAGCGGGGGAGGGTGGCCGGCCCCCACCAGGGTGCAGGTGTGCCGGCGGGCGTCCCACTCGGCGTAGATGCAGGTCGCGAAGGAGATGCCGGGACAGTCCCCGGCGAGTGCGTCGAGCCTGCCTATGAGGTCGGCGGCGGGGATGTCGAGCCCTGCCAGGGTCCGCACGGCGGTGCGCAGCTGGATCATCGCGACGGCGGACTCCGGACCGTGCCCCATGGCGTCCCCGACGATCAGACTGACCCGGTCGCCGGGCCGCTTCAGCACGTCGGACCAGTCACCGCCGACGAGGCTGCCGTGCCCCGCCGGCAGACAGCCGTGGGCGGTGCGGCAACCGGCGAACTCCTGTGCCGTGCCCGGCGGCAGGCTGTTGCGGATGGCCAGCGCGGTGCGCCGCTCGCGCTCGTAGCGCCGCGCGTTGTCCAGCGCCACGGCCGCCCGTGCGGCCAGCGCCTCGACGGCCGCCACGTCCGCCGGTGTGAACGCCGTCCGGCCCGGTCCTCGGGTGCAGGTGACGAACCCGATCGCCACCTCCCGCAGCCGCAGCGGCACGACGAGGAAGGAGGCCACGCTCAGGAGGTCGCCGGTGCGGGCCTCGCTGTCGCCGGAGGCGATGAGCCGTTCACAGGTGTGCGGATCGACCGCGTCGAGCACCTGCGCCTGTCCGGCGGTGAGCGCGCGGGCCTGCGGCGTCTCCCGGGGGAAGGCGATCATCTCGCCGACCGGCAAGGCGGCCTCCCAGTCCTCCAGGGCCCCCGGGCCCACGCGCAGCGCCGTGCGACGGGCCTCGAAGCGGGGCGTGTCGGCGCCGACGTGGGAGTTCTCCTCGACGCGCCAGCGCTCCAGCAGGTACACCGAGGCCGCGTCGCAGAAATCCGGGGTCAGGGCGTGCACGAGGTGGCTGCCGGTCATCCGCAGATCGAGTTCCGAGCCGATGACGTCGGCCGCGGGAGAGAACGCCGACCGGCGGGGCGAGGGCAGGGCGGCGGACGTGTCGGCGGTGCGGCTGCGCGGTTCGTTCCGCAGGGTCGTGCCTTTCCGGTGGGGGTGCCGGCCGCGCGGCGTGGGAGGGGGAGGCCGCGCGCCCGTGCGCAACTATATGATGGCGCGTCAAGTTACCCGGTCGGGACACGAGTTGCGGCAGCTAGCGGAGCAACCCGCCGCGGACACCGGGGAATCCCGCACTCGGACCCGCCTGCGTCCGGTCGCCCCTGCAGACGCTGTGCTCCGGCCCGTTGCCGGTCGTCGCGCGCAACCCGCCTGCCGTGGTGACGACTTGTCGCGGACGGCTTCGGGCGAGGTGACCTTCGGCACATCAGCAGTCTTCGGACGTATCACTGGTCTCGCCGTGCACTTGTTGCTCATGGCGCACTGTTCCCGCAGGGCAAGCACGTGTCACCCGATCTCTGACAGGGCGTCATCACACTCAACGGAAGGGGAAGACAGGCTGAACGCCCACCCTCGGGCAGGTGGCCGCGGTCGCCGGGAGGCGGTTCGTGCGCCGCCGCAGCCTCTACTCTGATGTCGGACCCCCACAGGGCCTTCCCCCGCAGCGTGGGCGGGACTCCCGCCCGGCACCACCGAGAACAGGCGGCCGAGGGCATGAAACCACTGCGCCCAGAAGACCCCCGTCAGTTGGGTCCCTACCTCCTCGTGGCCCGGCTGGGAGCGGGCGGGATGGGCCGGGTCTATCTGGCGAGGACGCCGGCCGGCCGCTCCGTCGCGGTCAAGGTCATCCGCCCCGACATGGCGCAGGACAAGAACTTCCGTATCCGGTTCCGGCGCGAGGTGGCGGCCGCCGCCGCGGTCGGCGGCACCTACACGGCACGCGTGGTGGACGCCGCCCCCGACGACGACACGCCGTGGCTCGCCACCGCCTACGTGCCCGGTCCCACGGTGGCGGAGGCCGTCGCCGAGCACGGGCCGCTGCCGGTGGAGACTGTCCTCGCGCTCGGCGCCGGCATCGCCGAGGCGCTGATCGCCGTGCACGCCGAGGGGCTCGTGCACCGCGACCTCAAGCCGTCCAACGTGCTGCTCGCCGAGGACGGCCCGCGCGTCATCGACTTCGGCATCGTCCGGGCCCGTGACGGCTACGAGCTCACCGGCTCCGGAGCCCTGTTCGGCTCCCTCGACTACATGTGCCCCGAACAGGCCACCGGCGATCCGATGGGACCGGAGGGAGACGTCTTCTCCCTCGGCTCGGTGCTGGCGTTCGCCGCCTGCGGACACCCGCCGTTCGGCGCCGCCGTGGGCGCGGCACTGCTCTATCAGGTGGCACACGGCTCGGCCGACCTGTCCTCGGTGCCCGAACCGCTGGACAAGATCATCAGCCTCTGCCACGCCAAGGATCCGGCCCTGCGCATCAGCCCCGACCGGCTCTCCGCGGCCTGCGCCCCCGCCGGCGCCGAGCACGTCCTGACGGAGGGCTGGCTGCCCGCCCCGGTGGCCGCCATGATCGCCGACCGCAGGACGGCCGCGACGGACCTCGACGACCCCGTGCGAACCGCGCGGCCCGCGCCCCCAGCGCGGTCGGCCCCGGACGGGCCGTCCGTCGCCGTCGCGCCGTCAGCCCCCGACGCTGCGCTCCACCCGGAGCCGTCCGCCCCGGACCGGTACGGGGCGGACCCGGCCACGGCGCGTCCGTCGGCGTACGGCGGCGCCCACGGCGGGGGCGGCCCGTACGGCACGCGGCGCCCCCGCGAAACCGGTGACGCCGGAGGGGACTGCCCTACCGGCGCGGTCGACGCCGGCGGAAGCACGCGGCCCGCCGCCGGGCCCCCGGAGGGAGAACTCTTCGCACCCCCGGAGGATCCGGCGCCGGAACGCTCCGCCGCGCCCGCGCCCGCGCACCGCCGTGCCCCCGTCCGCCCAGGTGTCCCCAGGCGTGCGATCCTCGCCGTGACCGCCACCGCGGGCACGGCACTCGCCGGGGGCGCCGCCATCGCGGTCCGGGGCAGGACGGGACAGGGGCGAACGTCGCGCCCGCTCGGCCCGCCGCCCGAGCCGACCTGGGTCTACCGCGGCGGCCCGCTGCTGCAGGCCCCGGCCGTCTTCCACGACGGCACGGCACTCTTGAAGACCCGCCCGGGCGACATGATCTGCCTCGATCTGGCGAACGGCTCCCGGCCCCGATGGGTCTACCAGGGCATCAGCGTCTCGCCCAGCCCGGTCCTGTTGACCTACGGCGCCGCGGTCGCGCTCGGCACCGGCGCGACGGTGATCGGCGTCGACCCGGCCGGCGGCGAAGAGCGGTTCACCCTCGACTTCGGCCAGGACTTCGAGTTCACCCAACTGCTCGGCGGCTACGACGACCAGGCCGTCTCGGTCCTCGGCGCCAAGCTCCAGCGCCGGTCGGCGGAAGCGGGTGTGGCGACCTCCACCAGCGCCGTCTTCGGCGTCGATCTCGGGGCGCGCGAGGCCGTCGTCATACCGGTCGACCCGCAGGACGTCGGCATCCCGCTGACGCCCGTCATCACCGACGACTACTTCGTCTACGCCGACGGACTGCGCAACGTCGCCGTCCGCAGCACCCGAGACGGCGGCGGCCTGCGCTGGCGGCATCAGGTGGGCTACGACCTGCGGCCGGGCCTGGCGGTGCTCGGCGGGACGGTCTTCGCCGTCGGCTCCCAGCTCATCGCCCTCGATCTGGCGACCGGAAGGCTCCGCTGGAAGGCGAAGGCCGAACGCGGCATGTTCGCCTCCCTCGGAGCGGGCGGCAGCACCCTCTACGCCACCGGCACCGACCCCTCCGGCGTCCACGCCTTCGACGCGGCGGACGGCTCCCGGCGCTGGTTCTGCGAGACCCCCCGCCTCAACGTCGACAACCCGATCGTGGTGGGGGCGCACGCCGTCTACGTACCGGCCTTCGAGAACCGACACGGCTTCTACGCAGTCGACACCGCTTCCGGCCGTCTGCTGTGGAACTTCACCGACGGCCGCGAGACGGGCGTCAACGACTGGCAGCTCGCGTGCGACGGCGCCGGACACCTCGTGGCCCAGCACTTCGACAGGGTCTACGGACTGCCCGTCACCTGAGCACCGACGCCGACGCCGGCGCCCCGGGCTCCAGGCACTCGCCGTCTGCCGTCTGCCTTCGGCAGTCCTCCCTCCGGCAGTCCTCCCTCCGGCGTCGGCCCTCCGGCCTGCTCGGCCACCGTCGGCCAGAGGCCTCGAATCCGGCGTGACCTGCCCATGCGCAGGACGCCGGCCCCGCCAGGCGCGCGCGACGGGCGGTCGGTCGGGCACTCGGCCGGAGCTCGGCCGCACGCCGAATCCGCCGACGCGCGAGCGCCGGTGCCGGATGGCACGCTGAGGAAACACAGGATCTGCGAAAGGGAATCGTCGTGATCACCACCGACCTCACCCCCGGTGCCCCCCTGCTGGATCGACCTCGGCGCACCCGAAGTCCGGGCCGCCGCCGCGTTCTACGGCGCGGTCCTCGGCTGGGAGTACGAGCCCATGGGGGGCGAGGGGGAGGAGATGGAAGGGGGGATGTTCCGCAAGGACGGCAAGATCGTCGCCGGACTCGGCAAGCTCACCGAGGAGGGTGCGCGTTCGGCCTGGATGATCTACTTCACCGTCACCGACGCGGACGCCACGAGCCGGGCCGTGGAGCAGGCGGGCGGCACGGTGCGAGTGGCGACGAGGGATCTCGGCGAGTGGGGCCGGATGGCGCAGTACAGCGACCCGGCCGGGGGCCAGTTCGCCGTCTGGCAGCCGGGCAAGACCCAAGGCTTCGAACTGGCGGACGAGCCGGGCTCGCTCTCCTGGACCGAGCTGTACACGAGCGACGCCGCGGCCGCCAAGGAGTTCTACGGCGGTGTTCTGGGCTGGCGGTTCAGCGACATGGCGCTGCCGGGCGGCGGGGGCACGTACTTCCTCATCACCCCGGAGGGGCTTCCCGAGGAGCGCATGCAGGGCGGCCTGATGGAGCTCGGCAAGGAGAACCTCTTCCTGACGGGCGGACGGCCCTACTGGCACCCGGTGTTCGCCGTCGCCGACTGCGACGCGGCGGTCGCCGCCGTCACCGGCAACGGCGGCACCGTGCAGATGGGACCCGAGGACGCGGAGGGCGTCGGCCGGCTGGCCGTCTGCCTCGATCCGTCGAACGCGGACTTCGTGGTGCTGGCTCCGGCCCGCAGCTGAACCCGGCGAGGACCGACCGGCGGCGCGGCGACACGGCCGTCCGCCGCGGCGACCGGGAACCGGCGTGCCCGATCGCCGCGACGCTCGCCCGGTCGCCCGGCCGTAGAGCCCGCCTGCGTGTCTGCCTGCGTCCGTGGATGCCCGGCTGAGTCCGTGCGTGCCCGGCGGGCCGGGCAGTGCGTGGCGTATCGCGCGGCGCTTGGTGGGCGGCGGTCGGCGGCGCGTGGAGCCGTCCTGCCGGTCCGCCGCCCGAGCGGGCTACTCGCTCTTGGGCGCCGCCTGCTGGGCCACCTCGAACGACCAGAGGGTGGACCCCGAAGCCGCCGGCTTGGCCCGTTCCCCCTCCGGGCCGCCCCGGTGCGCCGCCTTCATCGGTCCTTCGAGCCACGCCTGGAACGACTCCTCGTCCCGCCATCGCGTGTAGACGAGGTAGGAGTCGGTGCCCTCGACCGGGCGGAGCAGCTCGAACCACTCGAATCCGTCGGAGTTCTCGACGGCGTGGGCCCGCGCGGCGAACCGCTTCTCGAGGGTCTCCCGCTGTTCCGGCGGCACGGTCAGTACGTTGATCTTGACTACGCTCATGGCCCCATCCTGCCTCCCCGGCCGCCGGGACGCCGGACCGCCCCTCCCCGGCCCTCGCGCCGCGCACGGCTTCGCGGCCGGGGGAGCGGAGGGCTCGGAGGGCTCGGAGGGGGAGCGAAGGGGGATCGGAGGGGGATCGGAGGGGATCGAAGGCGGAGCGGAGGGGGAGCGGAGACGGGCCGGGAGGTCTCGTCGGCTCGGTGCGCCTTGCCTGCGACGGGCGCCAGGCGCACGCTGTCCTTATGAGCGCGCAGGAGGGCCCCACGCTCATCGCCTCCGTGCAGCGAGCCTTCCGTCTGCTGGAGGCGGCGAGCGCACACGACAACGGCGCGCCGGCGAAACAGCTGGCGCGCGAGGCGGGGCTGCCCCTGGCCACCGCCTACCACCTGCTGCGCACCCTGGTCCATGACGGCTACCTGCGAAAACTCCAGGACGGCGGATTCATCCTGGGCGAGAAGCTACGGACACTGCACACCACGGGACGCGCGCAGGCGCTGCTCAGCCGGGTCCGCCCCACGCTCGCCGCCCTGCGGGACGAGTTCGCGACCGCCGCCTACCTCACCTTCTACGAGGACGGCGAGATCAGGGTCGCCGAGATCGTCGACGGGCCGCGGGCGCCCCGCGTCGACCTGTGGGTCGGGTTCGAGGACGCGGGGCACGCCACCGCGCTCGGCAAGTCGGTGCTGCGCGAGCTGGACGAGGACGCCCGCAAGGACTACCTCTCCCGGCACCGCCTCGCCGACCTCACGCCGAGGACGATCACCAGCGCCCCCGAACTGCTCCGCCAGCTCGACGCCTCGCCGGTGGCTCCCGCGGTCACGGACCTGGAGGAGTACACCCTCGGCACGGTCTGCGTCGCCGTGCCCGTCTACAGCGGTGACACGCTCGGCTCGCTCGGCGTGTCCCTGCCGGCCGACCGGCGGCCCCGGATCGAGGAGGTCCGGGCCCGGCTCCTCCCGACCGCCGACCGCGTGACCAGGGGTCTTTCGCTCTCCTTCTGATCGTTCACTATCTGAAATCCTGCTCCTTGTGAGCGCCCGGGCCGAACCCGTTTCCTAAAGGGAAACGGACATTTCAGAAGTCCCTCGGCGCACAGGTGAGGATTGCGGACCCAGCATGAGTCAGGCCCGGAACCATGGTGACGACCACTTCCCGACGCGGCTGTTCGGAGGTCGGCCGGCAGGCCCACTGCTGCCCGTCCTGATCGTTTTCGTCCTCGTGCTCGTCGGCCTCGTCGGCGGGGCGGGGATGATCTGGCTGCCGTTGCTGGCGGCCGGGCCCGCGCTGGCCGCGACCACCAACGGGCCGCGCGGCGTCCTGTGCGTCGGTCTCCTCGCCGCCGGTCTCGGGGCGGCGGTCGGCGCCCGTGACGGCGCCTCCTGGCCCGAGCTGGCGGCCGTGCTGACCGCGCTGACGGCGGTCACCTCGGCGAGTGCCCTGGCCGGCGCCCTGCGTTCGCGCCGGGAGCGGGTCCTCGCGGCCGTCCGGTCGGTCGCGGAGGCGGCCCAGCACGCGCTGCTCAAGCCGGTGCCTGCGACGGTGGGTCCCTTCGAGGTGGCCGTGCGCTACAGCGCGGCGGCCGCGGAGGCCCGGATCGGCGGGGACCTGTACGCGCTGGTGCCCACCCCGTACGGCGTGCGGATGATCGTGGGCGACGTGCGCGGCAAGGGGCTGCCGGCCGTGGGGACCGCCGCCCTCGTCGTCGGCGTGTTCCGCGAGGCCGCCTACGACGAACCCGATCTCCTGGCGGTCGTCGACCGGATCGAGCGGAGTCTCGCGCGCAACCTCGGGGGCGACGACTTCGTCACCGCCGTGGTCGCCGGGTATCCGCGGCCGGGGCAGCTGGAAGTGGTGAACTGCGGGCACGCGCCGCCCCTCCTGGTGCGGGAGTCCGAAGAGGTGGTGGCGGTGGAGGCGGCGCAGCCGGCCCCGCCCCTCGGGCTGCGCGCCCTGACCGGCCAGATCCCCGGCCTGCAGGTGCTGCCCTTCGCCGACGGCGACCAACTGCTGCTCTACACGGACGGGGTCATCGAGGCCCGGGACGGCGAGCGCGCGTTCTATCCGCTCGTGGAAGGACTCACGCGCCATCTGTCCGACGAACCGGCGCGCACGCTGGACGCGATCCACGACGAACTGCTGGCGCATGTCGGCGGTCGCCTGCACGACGACGCGGCGCTGCTGCTGATCCGCAAGCCGGCCTGCGACGCGCCCTCGGTTCCTCAACTGACCGATCGGGGAACGCTGTTGGGGGACCGCTGCGGGTGATCGCCGTGGCGGGTGCTGCAGACTGTGCCCATGACACGCATGAGGAAGTTCGCAGCCGCGCTGTCAGCCGCCTCGGCCGCGCTGCTCGCGACATCCCCCACCGCCTCCGCCGGCCCCGTCGGCGCGCAGACCCCCACCGCCTCGACGTCTTCCACCCGGCACGCGCCCTTCGTCCGGGAGGACTTCGACCGTCTTCCCCTCGGTCCGGTGACCGCCGGACGCGGCTGGACCACCGACGCCTCCGCAGGCTCGCTCACCGTGGAACCCGGGTCCACGGGACACGGCCGCGAACTGCGGCTGCACACGGAGGGCAACGGCCGTGCCTTCCTCGTGTTCTCCGGCCTCGCTCCCGCCGGGAACAGCTTCTGGGCCCGTCTGCGGCTGAGGGTGGACCAGTTCCCCACGGCCCCCGACTGGGCGCACTGGACCATCGCGGAGGCCTCCGGTTCCGACGACCCCACGCTGGTACGCCCGTTGGGCGGCCAGTACGTCCCCACCTCGCGGGCGAACTTCTGGGGAGTCGGGTCCGACCTGGGCCGCACCGGCGACTGGACCGCCTGGAAGACCTCCGCCCCGGCCGCGGCCGGGGCCTGGAGCTGCGTCGAGTTCCACCTCGACGCGACCGACAACCGCGTCACCGTCCATCTGGACGGCGTTGAGCAGTCCGAACTGACGGTCTCCACGAAGGTGCACGGCGGCACGGCGGACGACTTCGTCTTCCCGCACTTCGACACGCTCAAGCTGGGCTGGCAGCTGTACCAGGCCGGTCCCACGCCCGCCTCGTACGACGTCCGCATGGACGACGTGGCGCTGAGCCCCCGGCGCGTGGGTGGCTGCGCCCCCTGACACGAGGTCGGTTGACACGAGGTCGGTTGACACGAGGTCGGTCCCGCCCCCGCGTCGCCGGGCGGATCGGCCGACGGGCCCACCTCCGCGTCCGCCCTCACCGGACGGGCGACGGCCGCCGCGTGACGGGCCCGGAAACGGCGCACATCGTGCCGACGGCCGGCACCCTCCCACCCGTCCTCGCCGGGCCGCGCTGACGCGTTCCGGCGCTGACGCGTGCCGACGAGCATCGGCGGGGGCGTCGCGCATCGGCGGGGCACCGCACGGCGCCGCGCCGGTGACGGCCCGGTCCGCGGGGTGCGCGTCCTCGCCGACGCCCCTCCGCCCGCGGTCCGTTCGCCGGGCGGAACGTGACCGCGTCGTCGCGACCTCAGCTCGCGGCGCACCCCGCCGCAGGCGCTGAACCGGGGCGAGACGCACCCCACAGGCGCCCGGGCGAGACGCACGTCACAACCGCCCGGCCGGGCCGCCCGTCACATTCCGCCGACGCGTTCCGTCAGTGCTGTGCAGACGTCGACACGGCTAGGAGATCAACATGGAAGCGCGTCTCAACCTCTACGGCAACCCCGTCGCGGTCACCCTCCTCAAGCACTTCAACGCGGCGGGCAGGGCCGTCACGGACTCCACGCTGCCGGCCACGATCCGGGACCTCGTGCTGCTGCGCGCGAGTCAGATCAACGGCTGCGGCTTCTGCACCGACATGCACACCAAGGACGCCGTGCACGCCGGGGAGACCCCGGTACGCCTCGCTCTGGTCGCGGCCTGGCGCGAGGCCACGGTGTTCACCGACGCCGAGCGGGCCGCCCTGGAACTGACGGAGCAGGGCACCCGTATCGCGGACGCGGCGGGCGGCGTCCCCGACGAGGTGTGGGCGAACGCCGCCAAGCACTTCGACGAGGAGCAGCTCACCGCACTGGTGGCGACCATCGCCGTCATCAACGCCTACAACCGCCTGAACGTGATGGTCCGCCAGCCCGCCGGCGACTACCGGCCGGGCCAGTTCGGCTGACGGGCGCGGCCGCGCCCACGAACGCCTCACGAACGCCGTACGAGGGCGGGCGGCGACGGCGGCTCTCCGGTCACCGGTTCACGGTGGCCGGGGAGCCGCCGTCGTTCCGGTTCCTGCCAGGGCTTCACGGAACGTGCACACCCTGCCACGTTAACTTTAGGATTCAAGCGCTACGCTCGTCGCCAGTCCGAGCGGCCGAGGAAGCCCCCACGCGACCGCTCGCCTCCCCCCCCATGCACCCCCATGCACAGGAGACTCGCGTGCGCGACGGCGACGTAGTGGTGATCGGCGGCGGCTACGCGGGCGTCCGCCTGGCGAAACGACTGGACGCGACGGCACGGGTGACGCTGGTGGACCGCAAGGAGGTGTTCTTCCACCGGATCGCCTCCCTTCGGGCCGGGGTGCGTCCGGAGTGGTCGATCACCCCCTTCATCCCGTACGACCGGCTGCTGCGCGACGGCCGGATGGTCGTGGGCAAGGCGGTCCGCATCGACACCGCCGAGCGACAGGTCGTCCTGGCGACGGGCGAACGACTCCCCTATGACGTGGTCGTGATCGCCACCGGCGCCGACTACCCCGAACCGGCTCGCTTCACCGGCACCACCGCCGAGGAGACCATCAAGTCGTTCGCCGACCACCAGCACAAGGTGGCCAACGCCCAGCACGTCCTGGTGGTCGGCGGCGGCCCCTCCGGTGTCGAGCTCGGCGCGGAGATACGCCTGGCCAGGCCCGACGCCCGGGTCACGCTCGCCCACGCCGGACCTGCGCTGCTGCACGGCACGGGCAGCGAACGCGCCGGCCGCAAGGCACTGGCCTGGCTCGAAGCCCACGACGTGGAGGTCCGGCTCGACACGTTCATGTCCCCCGGCAACGACTTCGGCACCTACCGCGACGCGCGCGGCAGCGTCATCGAGGCCGACCTCTCCTTCTGGGCCACGGGCACCACCCCCAACACGCTCTGGCTGCGGCTGGCCGGACACGGCGACTGGCTCACCGCGAGCGGCCACGTCAAGGTCGACCGCAGGCTCAGGGTCCAGGGGCGGCCGGAGGTCTTCGCGGTCGGCGACGTCAACGACGCCACCGAACTCAAGATCACCCCCGCCGCGCTCGCCCAGGCCGACCTCGCCGCCCACAACATCCGCACCTACCTGCACAGTTCCGGCAAGCACCGCAAGGAGCCCCGCCTCTATCGGCCCCTCCAGCGCACCCCGCTCATCGTGCCCTTCGGGCACGCCGACGGACTCACCCTGCTGCCCGTGCCGGGCGGCGAGAGCGCCGTGCTCGGCAGCCGCACCTCCGTACTGGCCAAGGCGAAGACCCTCATGACCCCGTACATGCGGCGCCAACTCGGCTACACCGCGACCTGACAGCGCTCTGCCGAGGCCGGAGCACCCCGCGTGCGCGAGGCCGCGGCGGCCGGCCCGCGCGGGAAGCGCCGACTGGCCGAAAGTGACGCCGGACGGCAGCGAGCGCCCTCAACTGGCCTGCGTCGAAAGAAAGTTCGCCTAGTTTGGTGAACCTGATCACCGACGTACCCGTGCAGGAGGCTTTGCTGTGTCGGACTCCCCTTCCCATACCGCCGTTACGGCCGCGACACCCGGCCGGATCGACACGTCCAAGCCGCACTCGGCCCGGTTCTGGAACTACTTCGTCGGAGGCAAGGACAACTACGAGGTCGACCGCGAGATAGGCGACCAGATCAAGGACATCTTCCCCGGCCTGGTCGACGTGGCGGTCACCAGCCGGCACTTCCTGGGGCGCGCGGTGCGCCATCTCGCCGTCGAGCAGGGCATCCGCCAGTTCCTGGACGTCGGCACCGGTCTGCCCACGGCCGACAACACCCACCAGGTCGCACAGCGTGTCGCCCCGGACGCCCGGATCGTCTACGTCGACAACGACCCCGTCGTCCTCGCCCACGCGCACGCCCTCCTGACCAGTACCCGGGAAGGCAGGACCGCGTATCTGGACGCCGACCTGTACGACCCGGAAGCCGTACTGGCGGCCGCCGCGGGCACGCTCGACTTCTCCCTTCCGGTCGCCCTGATGATCCTCAACACCCTGGGCCACGTCGCCGACTACGAGCAGGCGGGTGACCTGGTACGGCGGCTCATGGCGGGCCTTCCCTCGGGCAGCCACCTGGTGATCAGCGACAGCACGGCCACCAGCGAGGGCATGATCGCCGCGTCGGAGGCCTACAACGCCAGCGGCGCCGTTCCCTACTACGTGCGCTCCGTCGACGAGATCCGCGGCTTCTTCGACGGGCTGGAGCTGGTGGAGCCCGGGATCGTCCAGGTGACGAAGTGGCGTCCCGACCCCGATGATTCGGCCAACTTCGCCGCCGAAGTCGACGCCTACTGCGGCGTGGGACGCAAGCCGTAGACCAGCCCGGAGTAGCTCGGACGAGCTCGGACCGCGGCCCCGGGCGCCGAGGGCCCGCCCCCGTCCGGAATCGGGATCACGAAGACCAGAACGTGCGGGCTTCGGGCTTGCGGGCGTGCGGGCTTGCGGGCGGCAGCGCCGGGTGACCGGGGTGAGCGGGATGGCCGGGGTCGGAGCCCGGCAACTCGGCGAGCGCCGGGGGCAGATGGGCGAGGCGGACGCCCTCGGGCGCCCTGCGGGACGGCCCTCGACACGGGCGCCCTGCGGGACGGCCCTCGACACGGGCGCCTGCTTCCTCGACACCGTCGGCGAGCACGGCGACGGACGCAGCGGTCAGGTCATCGGCAGTCCGCTGCGCGCTCCCTCGCGCGGACGGGCGCGGCAACGCCGGCCGTGGCGACGAACCGATCCGCCGCAGGCCCACCTCCGTTGTCGACCGTGGAGGGGCGTGGTCTCAGACCGCGCCGTTCTGCAGGAGGGGCAGTGCGTCGAGGTACTCGGGCGGGTGGTCGAAGGCCCGGGTGAGGGTGGTGAGGTGGGGCTGCAGGCTGTGGGTGAGGTCGTCGATCGCGGTGGGGAACCGGTGCACGTGATGGGCGGCGATGTGACCGTCGGCGAGCAGGATGCCGGTGTGCGGGGCCAGTTCGGTGAGCAGGTGCAGGGCCGTGAGCTCGCCCAGCAGGCCCCGGGTGGGCTGATGGGTGGTGCGGTCGAGGGTGTCCAGGAGGGCGTCGGCCGCCTGGAGGGCGGTGTGGGCGCGGGCTCTCTGGAGCGCGGGGCCCGAGGCCGTGTTCCAGCGGCCCTGGGGATCGTGGGCGGGGCCGTTGCGGAGCGCGCTCCGGGCCTGGGCGTGGAAGGCGTGTTCCGTGTGGGCGAGCAGGTTGCGCAGGAAGCGGGGGTTGGTGAGCTGGGGCGGGCCCGGGTCCTCGACGGGCGGCGCCGGCGGGTGGTGCAGGAGTTCGGCGGCCGCCTTGGTGGAGATGAGGAGGTTGTCGCCCTCCGCGGTGATGGTCCCCTCGATGTACTCGGGGAAGCCGGCGAGGTGGTTGGCGGGCAGGAGCCCCTGCGCTCCGCAGCGTTCGCGGGCCTCGAGGGCGATCGTGCGCGCCTGCCAGGTGATCCACGCCTTGGCCAGCGCGATGAGGCGTTCGAGGTGGGCGCGGTCGTCGGCGGTGTGGTGGGTCCACGCGGTGGTGAGGGAACGGTGCAGCAGGGTCATCGCATAGGTCGTGGCCACCGCCTGCAGAAGCCGGCCGTGGTGGGTGCGGTGCGCGTTGACCGCGACGCGCTGCCCGGGCCGCGCTCCGCTGACGTGGCGCTGGTCGCCGTAGCGGACGGCGATGGCCAGAGCGGCGCGCGAGGCGCCGACGGCCGCCGCGCTCATGCAGAGCTTGCCCGCGGTGACGCGCGCGATGGAGGTGAGGAACCGCTTGCGCCGGTTGCCGAGGCTGCTGGTGAAGGCGCCGTCGGGGCCGAGGCGCCCCTGCTCGCCCTGAAGGAGGGCCTGTCGGGGGAGGGGCAGGTGGTCGAACGAGGTGAGGCAGTGGTCGACGGGGGCGTTCGGGCGCAGCGGGAGGGGCTCGACGGTCACGTGGGGGAGGGGCCCGTCGTGGTCGGTGAGCGGCGTCAGGAAGAGGAAGATGCCGTGGTCGCGGCCGTCGATCAGGAGACGGGCGGCGACGACGGCGGTCTTGGGGCCGCCCAGGGAACTGGTGTTGGGCATGAACTTGGCGGCGCCCGGGTGGGGCGTGTGCAGGACGAAGCCGCCGGTCCCGGGATCGAGGCGGGCCGTGGTCTCCAGCGCGGTGGCGTCGTTGCCGTGGTCGAGTTCGGTGCACAGGAACGTGCCGATGCGGCGTAGGGAGGTGAACTCGCCCAGGTCCCTCGACGGCTGGTCGTCATGGTCGAGGATGCTGCCGAGGAAGAGGTTGTAGTGGATGCTCGCGACGGTGGTGAGGCCGCCGCCGCCGTCGACGATGGCGGCCCATTCGTGCAGGGCGGTGAGGAGCGCCGGGTCGGTGGCGAGGGACACGGGGTCGTCGAGCGTGTCGTTGACCAGACGCAGCCAGGCGTAGGACTGCGCGGCGCGTTGCTCGGGCGTGACGCCGGGCCGGTGGCGGAAGGTGTCCCGGGCTATGAGACGCCGCCACGGGGCGTGGACCCGCTCCTGGTCGCCGTCCTGGTCGAAGAGCAGTCGGGTCAGCTCGCGGGCGGTCGCCGCCTCCTGCTGCGCGGTGTCCTCGTCGCGCCCGCCGGGTGCGTCCGGGTCGGGAGACGGCCCGGGCGGGGAGGCCTGCTCCGGACCACGGTCGGCTCGGCGCGGACCGGTGGGGCGTTCTCTGTTGTGGAATGCCAGAAGGGCCATGACCTCTCCCCGTCGGTCGCAGATCCGGAACCCTGTACGTCTGGATGCGCAGTGAGCCAGAAGATACGGACCTACCGGTTTTGTTATCAAGTCAGAAATCGGCAAAGCGTGGATCTTGTGAATGGCGGGATTTGAGGGGTGCCCGTGCCGAAAAGCCGCCCCTGAAGCGGCAGTTGCCCCTGAGGTTCGAGGGAACGGCGAGGCTGGGGAGTCCCTGGTGCGCAAGGGAGGCGAGGCCTGTGGTGTTCTGTCCCGTCCGCGGCGGCGACGCCGAACTCCGCCCGCGGAGCCCGGGATCGACGCGTGCGATATGGCTGACGCGGCCCCGTGGGCAGGGTCGACGCGGGAGTGGGGGCGGGGCTTCGGCGAAGTGGCACGGCACAGACCTGTCGGTATATTTTCCGGAGCCGAAATCGCGGGAGCTACCTCGGAGGTGAGGCGTGGCGCTGCAGGAACGGGCCGTGCGGACGAGACGGGCCGTCCTCGTCGCTGCCGCGGCGGTGTTCGCGGAAGTCGGATACGAGGCGGCGACGATCGCGGAGATCCTCGCCCGGGCCGGCGTGACCAAGGGGGCGTTGTACTTTCACTTCTCCTCCAAGGAAGAACTCGCCCAGGCCGTGCTGGCCGGTCAGCTGGGGGCGATTCCGGCCGTCCCGGCACGGGAGTTGACGCTGCAGCAGGGGCTGGACGAGGCGTTCGTCCTGGCGTATCTGCTGTCGGTGGGCGATCCGCTGGTGCAGGGCAGCATCCGGCTCACGGTGGACCAGGGAGCTCCGAGCGATCGACTGGACCGGCAGGCCCCGATGCGCGGTTGGATCGCGCGCAACGCGGAGCTGCTCGGGCGGGCGAAGGACAAGGGGGAACTCCTGCCGCACGTCGACGTGAACGCGGCCGCGAGGATGTTCGTCGGCGCCTTCACCGGCGTACAGGTGCTCTCCAAGATCATGACGGGGCACGCGGACCTTCCGGAACGGGTGACGGACCTCCAGCGGCACCTGATGGCCGGGGTCGCGGTGCCCGCGGTGCTGCTGCAGCTGGACACGGCGCCGGACCGGGGGGCCCGGGTCTACGAGGAGGCCGTGGAGGCCGGTTGGGGCACGGCACAACCCCAGGCGGCGGTCTGATCGCCGAGGCGGCGAAGTCCCGGCGGCGGTACGGGCAGCGGTGAGGCGACGGCCGGGCTCTGCGGGGGAGGGGCCCGCCGGCGGCCGGTCGGGGCGCTGGAGGGGCGTGGGGTGAGAGTGGTTGGGCGCGGTGCGGCGCGGGGAGGGGTGTGAGGTGAACGGTTGTCCGGGGCGCCGTCGTGTGTTCCCCGGCGGGAGGGCGGGGCGAGCCCCCTTCTCCTGGGCGAGCGGCCCTGCCGATGTGTGCGAGACGAACTCGGGGAGTACGACCATGGATACGACTGCCTGTCCCTACGCCCTCGACGTGACCGGGCGTGACCTGGCGGGAGAGGCCGCGATGCTGCGGGCCAAGGGGCCGGCGGTCCGCGTGGAGCTGCCCGGGGGCGTGGTGGCCTGGGCGGTGGTGCGCCAACAGTACGTGGAACGGCTGCTGACCGATCCCCGTGTGTCGAAGGACGCGCGCCTGCACTGGCCGGAGTTCATCGAGGGAAGAATCACCGAGGACTGGCCGCTGTACCCGTGGGTGGCGAACGAGAACATGCTCTTCGCCTACGGCGCCTCGCACACCCGGCTGCGCCGGTTGGTGGCGGGGGCGTTCACCGCCCGCCGCTCGGAGGCGATGCGGCCGCGGGTCGCGCAGATCGCGGCCGAACTCGTCGACGGCCTCGCGCCCGCGGGCCGCGAGGGCACGCCGGTGGACCTGCGGGCCTCGTTCGCGGAGCTGCTGCCGATGCGGGTGATCTGCGAACTGTTCGGGGTGGAGCAGGGCGAGGACACCGACGCCCTGTGCGCGGCACTGCACACGGTGTTCGGCACGACGATCAGCGGACAGGAGGTCGAGGCGGCCCGGCTGGAGGCCTTCGTCCGGCTGTCGGAGCTGGTGAGGGCCAAGCGGGCCGAACCCGGCGACGATCTGACGTCCCTGCTGATCCAGGCGCGTGACCAGGACGACCGGCTCAGCGAGGAGGAACTGCTGGGCACCCTCTTCCTCATGATCGCCGGAGGGCAGGACACCACCGCCGCGCTGATCACCAACGCGGTGGGGGCGCTGCTGCTGATGCCCGAGCAGTTGGAGCACGTCAGGGCGGGCCGGGCGACCTGGGAGGACGTGGCGGCCGAGACGATGCGGGTGCACACCCCCGGGGCGTACTCGCCGATGCGGTTCGCCGTCGAGGACATCGACCTGGACGGCGTGCTGATCCGCAAGGGGGAGGCCATCCTCGTCTCGTTCGCCGCGGGGGGCCGGGATCCCGAGCGCTACGGGCCGCACGCCGACCGCTTCGACGTGCTGCGCAAGGACCGCGACGGTCTCGGCTTCGGTCACGGGCCGCACCGCTGCATGGGGGCGCCGCTCGCCGGTGTGGAGGCGGAGAGCGCCTTCGCCGCGCTCTTCGAGCGCTTCCCCCGGATGGCACTGGCCTGCCAGCCCGAGGAACTCCTGCCCATGCCCAGCTTCCTGATGAACAGCTACCGCTCGCTGCCCGTCCTGCTCGCCCCGTCGCCCGCCTGAACGGGGCGCTCGCGGAGGGCGGCGGGGCGCGAACGTACCGGCCGGGCGGTCTACTTCGGTGGGCGCCGATCGCCCGCGGGGGCCCTCCGGTCGTCGTCGAGCAGGGCCCGCAGGAATTGCTCGTCCCCTGGGCGCAGGCCGGCGACGAATCGCGCGAGGACGGTGTGGCGGTCGGCGTCCCTGTCCAGTTCGGCGAGCATGCGGCGGGCCGTCATGCCGGGCGCGTCCTGCACGGGCGCGTAGGCGTAGCCCCGGCCGGCCCGGGTGCGGGTGACCGCGCCCTTGGCGTACAGGCGCGTGAGGATCGTCGTCACCGTGGTGCGGGCCAGATCCGCTCCGAGAGCCGGCTGGACCGCGGCCGGCGTCAGGGGCGCGTCGGCGGCCCATAGCGCGGCCAGGACGCTCGCCTCCAGTGCGCCCGCGGGCCGACGGCCCGGCCGCTCCCCGGCCGCCCCGCCCTCGTCGCCCTGGGGCATGGGAACGCTCCTCGGCTCGCCTTCCGTCCACCGCGCGGCACACCGTCTACGCGGTTGTAGTCGGAAGAACTCTAGCCGAGCGCCGTCACTCGGCTTCCGGAAGGACGTCCCGGGGCCCGGGAAATGGGGCCCGGGACCTGCGACCTGAGGCCAGGGACCCGGGGTCGGTGACCCTGGCATGATCGACAGTCGTCCGTTTCTCGCAGTCAGGCTGGAGCCGCCCATGGATGAGACCGCGTCACGACATGCCGCGCGGATGTCCGCGTACGCGGCCGTGGGCACACGACTGTCCCTGTTCAGCGACCGCCGGCTCGGGCAGGCGGTGGCCGCGGCGCCGCGCCTCGGCTCCGGCATCGGCGGCAGGTCGGCCGAGATGGAGGTCGAGGGCAGACGGGTGTTCGTCAAGCGGGTCCCGCTGACGGACGTCGAACTGCGGCCGGAGCACGTGAGGTCGACCGCCGACCTGTTCGGACTTCCGCTCTTCTACCAGTACGGCGTGGGGTCGGCCGGGTTCGGCGCCTGGCGCGAGCTGGCCGCGCACCTCATGACCACGGGCTGGGTGCTGGGGAACGAGTACGCGGGCTTCCCGTTGCTGTATCACTGGCGGGTGCTGCCGGACAGCGCCCCGGCCGGCTTCGCCGACGCGTTGGGAGGCGTCGAGGCGGCCGTCGCGCACTGGGAGGGCTCGTCGGCCGTGCGCCGCCGGCTGGAGGCCATCGAGAGCTCCTCCGCCAGCCTGGTGCTCTTCCTGGAGTACGTGCCGCACACCCTCGCGGCGTGGCTCGGCGAGGCCGGTGTCACCGGCGGGCGAGGTCCGGACGGCCGGTCGCCCCACCTCTGGGCCGAGGAAGAGCTGCTGCGCGGCACGGAGTTCATGAGCGCGCGCGGACTGGTCCACTTCGACGCGCACTTCGCCAACCTGCTCACCGACGGCCGTCAGGTGTACTTCGCGGACTTCGGGCTCGCCTCGAGCCGTGCGTTCGAACTGTCCCCGGCGGAGCGCGCCTTCCTCACCGACCACCTGGCATACGACCGCTCCTACGCGCCGAGCCATTTGCTGCGCCATCACCTGCCCGACGGGGTGCGCGGCGGCGTCGAGCACGACGTGTTCCTGCGTGCGTGGCTCGACGGCGACCGGCCCGAGGGTTTCCCGGCCGACCTGGGCGCGCTCGTCGACCGGCACGCCGCGCACGCGGTCGTCCTCGGCGGGTTCTTCCGCGGACTGGTGACCCGGACCAAGCGGACCCCGTTCCCCGCGGCCGAGATCGAACGGGCCCTGGCTTGCCGGGCGCCCGTCGGCGGCGCGCCCGTCGGCTGACGGCCGCGACCCCGGTCGGCGACAGGAGCCCGGCCCGCCGCGGAGGCCGGGCCGTCCCGCCGTCGACGGAGAGAACCTGGCCGTTGCCGTCGCCCGCTGGGGTCGGCGCATGCGCGGCCTCCGCGTCCTCAACGGCCGGGAGCCCGCGCGGGGTTGCCGGGCGCGCGGGCCGGTGCCGGTGCGGGGCTACTTGGCCTCGACCCGGCCCACGGCGTGCGGGCCGGAGGTGAGCGCGTCGCGTGCCGTCTGCCAGGCGGGGTCCTGCGGGTAGAGCTGTGTGCGCAGATAGGCCCAGGTCAGCCGCTGGAGGGCGGCGACGCGCCCGGGGTTCTCGTCGGTCGTCTCGGCGACGTCGTATCCGGACACGCCGCCGAGTCCGTGCTCCGCGTCGAACAGGGTGAGCAGGGTCTTGGGGCCGGGGGAGAGCAGGTACGGGTCGGCGTGCCACTGCGGGCCGAGGACGGTCAGGTGGGCGGAGTCGTCCTTGTCGCCCGCGACGACGAGCGTGGGTGTCGTCATCCGGGAGAAGTCCGTGGTAAGGAGGAAGCCGAAGTGCTCGGCGGCGGTCGCGGTGAGGGCGTCGCCGCCCCTGCCGGGTGCGGCGAGCAGCACGCCGGCCTTGATCCGCGGGTCGGCCAGGCTCACTTCCGTCGAGTCGTCCGGGTCGGTGAGCCGGGCGCCCAGCAGCAGGCTCGCGGTGTGTCCGCCCATCGAGTGCCCGGCCACGGCGACCCTGTCGGGGTCCAGCCGGCCGGGCAGTTGGGGGACGGCCGCCTGGAGCGCGTCGAGTCGGTCCAGGACGAGCCGCATGTCCTCGGCCCGCGATCGCCAGTACAGGGGAGCTCCGGGAGTGCCGGGGTCCAGCGTCAGCGAACCGGAGCTCAGATGCGTGGGCTGGACGACGACGAAGCCGTGCGCCGCCCAGAAGTCGGCGAGCGGGGCGTAGCCGTTGAGCGAGGAGAGGTGATGGGAGTGGCCCTGGCCGTGGGAGAGGAGGATGACCGGCAGGTCGTCCCCGGTGACGGGCGCGGTGACGCGCAGTTGGAGGTCCACGGGCCGGCCGGGAGCCGGCAGTGTGACCGGACTGACCGAGACGACGGCGGTGGGCGGGCTGAAGAGCTCGGCGGAGTAGGCCGGTTCACTCATGGCGTGTGATGTCCCTTCGGGGGCCTCGACTGCCGGAACGCGTGCGGCCGGCGGCGGGGAGGCGGGCAGGAGAGAGCGCCCGGCTTCCGATAGACTGAAGCGGAACGCTGTTCCGTTTAATATACGGAACGCTGTTCCGTTTGGTCAACGGCGTGGGAAGGAGAGCGTGGTGCCCAGAGCGAGCCAGTCCGGGGAGGAGCCGGTCCGCGGCAGGCGGGCCGACGCGCAGCGCAACCAGCAGACGCTGCTCGCCGCCGCGGCGGCGGTGTTCGTCGACTCCGGCGTCGACGCGCCGATCCGTGAGATCGCGGCCAGGGCGGGCGTCGGGACGGGGACCCTCTACCGCCACTTCCCGACCCGGGCGGACCTCGTCGTCGCCGTATACCGTCACCAGGTCGAGGCCTGCGCCGAGGCCGGCCCGAGGCTGCTGGCCGACAACGCCTCACCGCTGGCCGCACTCCGCCTGTGGGCCGACCTCTTCGTCGACTTCCTGGTCACCAAGCACGGACTCGCCAACGCCATGCAGTCCGACAGCAGCGGATTCGAGGCGCTGCACGCCTACTTCCTCGACCGCCTGGTGCCCGTCTGCGCGCAGTTGCTCGACGCGGCGGTCGACGCCGGCGAGACCAGGTCCGGCACGCAGGCCTACGAACTGATGCGGGGCATCGGCAACCTCTGCATCGGCCACGACGGCGACCCCCGCTACGACCCCCGCCGACTGGTCGCACTCCTGCTGGACGGCCTGCGGCTGCCAGGGCCCTCCTGAGCCGGTGCTCGGTGCTCGATGCATCGGCCCCGTCCCGGCGCGCGGCGGCGCCGGTCAGTGGGTCAACGGGTCAGCCGGTGCCTCCGTCCGCCGCGGCGGAAGCGGATCCCGGCGTACACGAGGTCGGCGACGAGGACGAGCGCGCCGATGATCAGCAGGTAGAACAGCCCGTCAGCGGCGAATCCGATGATGCCCAGGACGAGGGCCACGAGGATCAGGAACAGGAACAGGCTCATTGGCTCTCCCGGCGGTCTCGGCCCCTCAGCGCCTGGCGAGGCGTCGCTCGCCGCCGACGCCCGGCGCGTATTCCAGTGCGTAGTGCGCGAAGACCTTCGGCTCGTCCTTGGCGAGCAGTTCGCCGTCGAGGTCGATCGCCGGGGCCTTCTTCACCGCGTTCTTGTCGTGGGCGACCCTCAGATAGCCCGGACCGACCGTCGCGCCCAGCAGGGGCACGAACACCAGGCGGCGACGGGTGGGCAGACCGACCGTCACCGTGGCGAAGGAAGGGCTGTCCGTCCCGGTGTCCACGTAGACGGACTCCAGAACGCCGATTTTGTGCCCCTGGGCGTCGACCACGTCGTGGCCGCGCCATTCACGGATGTCGCCGGCTTGGAACATGAAAACCTCCGCAGGCCCGGGTACCCCCGTTCACCCCTCCGATGCCCGTCGGGAACCCGCCGAGCGGCGCGGGCCGCGGCTCACTGCGGCCGGGCCATCAGGACCGCGACGTCGTCCTGGGCGGGAAGGGGCAGCATCTGGTCGAGGACGTCGTCGCAGAGTTCGGGCAGCGGCCGGCCGGGCCGGCGCAGGGCCCGTGCGAGCCGGTCGAGGCCCTGGTCGAGGTCCCTGCCGCGGGCTTCGATGAGACCGTCCGTGTACAGGACGAGCAGCCCGCCGGCCGGCAGCGGGACCTCCTCCGTGTCGAACTGCCGGCCGCCCGTCCCCAGCGGCGTCCCGGGCGAGGCGTCGAGGAAGCTGATGTCCCCGCCGGGCGTCACCACGGCGGGCGGGGGGTGACCGGCCCGGGCGACGAGGCAGCCGCCGGAGGCGGGATCGTGGACGGCGTAGACGCAGGTCGCCATCTGGTCCTCGCCCATGTCGGCCACGACGGCGTCCAGCGAGCGGAGCATGTCGGCCGGATCGATGCCGAGCCGGGCGAGCGTGCGCACCGCCGCACGGAGCTGGCCCATGATCGCGGCGGCGTGGATGCCGTGCCCCATGACGTCGCCGATGACGAGCCCGGTCCGCTCCTCGGGCAGCGCGATGACGTCGAACCAGTCGCCGCCGACGTCGTGTTCGCTGGCCGGCAGGTAGCGCCCGGTGAGCTCCAGACCGGGGACGGCGGGCAGCGCGCTGTTCGTCAGACTGTGCTGCAGGGCGAGGGCCGCCGCCCGCTGCCGGGTGTACATGAGCGCGTTGTCGATGTTCAGGGCGGCCCGCGCGGCCAGCTCGTCGATGAGCACGCAGTCCTGTTCGTCGAAGGGCTCACGGCTGCGCAGCCGTGTCACCACGACTGCGCCGAGCACCTTGCCCCGGGCGACCAGGGGAACCAGCCGCGCCGAGCCGAGGCTCATGAGGTAGGCGCGCAGCTCGCCGGCCCGGGGGTCGGTGACCAGCGCCGGAACGTCGGACCGGTACAGGTTCGTGGGGCGGCCGTCGGCGATGACGCGTTCGTAGAGCGAGCCGCGCGCGAGCCGGGAGGTCATGCCCGGGAGCAGCTTGGCCGTCGGAGCCGCGGGGTCGGGGAAGAGGGCGGCCATCCGTCGGATCAGGCCGCGCGTGGCGGCGGTGGACTCGTCCGGGGCGATGACGTCTTCGAGGAGCTGCACGTCGGCGGAGTCGGCGAGCTGGGGCACCAGCATCCGCGCGATCTCCTCGGAGGTCTGCCGCAGGTCCAGGGTGGTGCCGACCCGGGTGCCGGCCTCGGCCAGCAGCGCGAAGCGTCGTCGGGCGCGTTCGGCGTCGCGTTCGGCCTGCTGGCCCTCCGTGATGTCGATGAGGGAGGCGATCAGCCCCAGGGTCCGGCCGGCGCCGTCGAGCAGCGGGGCGTAGGAGCACGACCAGGTCCGTTCCCGGCCGGGGTCGGCCGGGGTCCGGCCGGTGCGGCGGACGTCGACGACGGCCGTGCCCCGGTCCAGCACCTCCCGCATCGTCTGCTCCAGGGCCACGGCGTTGACGCCCGGCACCACCTCCGTGAGCCGCCGGCCGAGGTGCTCGGCGGCCGAGACGCCGTTCATCCGGGCGAGCGCGTCGTTGACCCGCAGGAAGCGCAGATCGGCGCCGAGGGTGGCCAGACCGATGGGGGACTGGCTGAAGAGGCTCTCCAGGGCCGCCAGGGAGTCGCGCATGCGCAACACCTGGGAGGTCTCCACGGCGATCAGCAGGGCCCCGGGCCGGCCCTGCGCGTCGGCGGCCGGCACGATCCACGTCTCCATCGTCACCGGATGACCGTCACGGTGGCGCACCGACAACGTGCCGACGACCGTCTCCCCGCCCTGGACGCGATGGGTGAGCTGGTCGGCGAGCTCATGGTTGCCCTCGGGGACCAGCAGACCGGCCGCGGGCCGGTCGAGCACGTCCTGCGGCCGGAACCCGAGCAGATCCTGGGCGGCCAGCGACCACTCCACGATGCGACCCTGCCCGTCCTCCCGCCACAGCGCGATCGGCAGCAGCTCACGCAGCACGCCCGCGTAGCCGACGGCCCCCGAGGGCTGTTCGGCCGGCCGGCCCTCCCGGTGGGGAGCGTTCATCGCTTGACCGCCCCGGAGGGCAGGATTGCACACAAAAACACCATATCCGGAAGAGGAACCTCCTGAGCCGGGCCAAGGCCACGCAGCGCCCCCGCCGCCGGGGTTTCCGGGAGCCGCGCGGCCTCCCAGGTCACGGGCCTGTCGCGGCGTCCCAGGTCGCGGACCTGCTGTGACTTCTCCCACCTGCTCTTGCCGCGGCGAGGAACGCCTGCCTACGTTCGGTCGCATGTCGCCCCATGGCCCCGCCCTTCCTGGCGAACCGGAACGCCCGGACACCGACCCGCTGGTCGAGCTGTCCGTCGACCTGAGTTCACACGAACTGCTGCGGCGTGCCCACGTCCTGGACGCCCTGGGCTCCGACTGGGACCCCGTCGCCGTGCTGCGCGACGAGGAGGCGGCGTACGAGCTGCTGTACTCCGGCCTCAGCGCGGAGCAGCAGCGCGTGTACGACGAGCTGGTCGCGGCCGGCGTCCTCCCGGCTGGAGGGGGCGGCCATGCTGCCCCTTGACCCGCAGGCCGACGTCGGGCGCCGCGCCTGGGTCGCCTGCCCGAACTGCGACGACCGGCGCGGGTGCACCCCCTGCGAGCAGGGGCGCAGCTGCTCCGAGCACTGGCGCTACCTGCTCTCGAACGCAGGCAGCCTGCTCCACCTGCAGTGCCGCTCGTGCACCCACATCTGGACGCACGAGACCCACTTCGGCGCCACCCGCACCCCCTGGGAACGGATCACCAGCGGCCTGCGGCGACGGTGATCCCCGCTCCTCACCGACCCGGCCGTCCGGGCCGGTGAGGCCGGACGGCGGATCGCTGCCCGCTTTCGGATGACCTCGCCGTCTGTCGTCGTGGACGACGGACCGCCCCGGCCGAGGATCGCGGTCGGCGGACATCCCTGCCTGCCGTCCGTCCGCCCGGAGGCAGCCGTGCACATCCTGCTCCTAGCCAGCGCGTTCAACAGCCTCACCCAGCGCACCCACGCCGAACTGCGCGACCGCGGCCATACCGTGGCGGTGGAACTCGCCCTGCCCGGCAGCCCGTTGGCCAACGCCGTGCGGCGCCACGCGCCGCAGCTCGTGGTGGCGCCGATGCTGAAGACGGCGATCCCCGAGGAGGTGTGGACGGCGTACACCTGCCTCGTCGTCCACCCGGGGCCCGTGGGCGACCGTGGGCCGTCCTCGCTGGACTGGGCCATCCACGAGGGCGTCGACCGGTGGGGCGTCACCGTCCTGCAGGCCGACGGGGACATGGACGCGGGGGACGTCTGGGCCTCGGTGCCGTGCCGGGTCCCTTCGGTGTCCAAGAGCGAGCTGTACCGGGGCGAGATCGCCGACGCCGCGCTCGAGGCCGTCCTGCTCGCCGTGGAGCGCTTCGCCGGCGGCACTCACGTTCCGCGCAGCCAGGCCGCCTGCTCCGCCGAGGCCCGCCCGCGCCCGTACCTCGACCAGAGCGTCCGGCGGATCGACTGGGCCGAGGACCGTACCCAGGACGTCCTGCGCAAGCTGCGCGCGGCGGACTCCCAGCCCGGTGTGCTGGACACGCTGCTCGGCGCCGAGTGGTACCTCCACGGCGGTCACCCCGAGAGCGTGCTGCGCGGCCGCCCGGGCGAGCTGCTGGCCACCCGGCACGGGGCGGTCTGCCGGGCCACCAGGGACGGCGCCGTGTGGATCCCCGAGCTGCGTCCCCGGCGCGGGCCCGGGCAGCCGCCCACGTTCAAGCTGCCCGCGGTGCGGGCCCTGGGCGACCGGCTGCCGCCGCTGCCCGAACACACCCCGCCCCCGCCGTCCGGGACGCAAACCCGTACCTGGACGGACATCCGCTACCGGGAGGAGGGCGACGTGGGCTTCCTGTCGTTCTCCTTCCCCGGCGGCGCCATGAGCACCGAACAGTGCCGACGCCTGCTCGATGCCTACCGGGAGGCGTGCGCGCGGCCCACGTCGGTGCTGGTGCTCGGCGGCCAGCGGGACTTCTTCTCCAACGGCATCCACCTCAACGTCATCGAGGCCGCGGACGACCCCGCCGCCGAGTCCTGGGCGAACATCAACGCCATCGACGATCTGGTCGAGGCGGTCCTGAGGACGACGGACCGGCTGGTGGTCTCGGCGGTCTCGGGCAACGCCGCGGCGGGAGGCGTGATGCTGGCCCTCGCGGCCGACGAGGTGTGGTGCCGCTCCGGCGCGGTGCTGAACCCCCACTACCGTCTGATGGGCCTGTACGGCTCGGAGTACTGGACGCACACCCTGCCGCGCCGGGTGGGCGGCGCGACGGCCGAGCGGCTCCTGCGCGAGGCCCTGCCGGTGAGCTCGGCGAGCGCCCTGCGCCTCGGGCTCGTCGACCGGGTGGTCGACTGCGGTCCCGACGCGTTCGCCGAGGAGGTCGGCGCCCTGGCGGCGAGGCTCGCGTCGCTTCCGGCGACGGCGTCACGGATCACCGCGAAGAAGACCGATCTGGACCTGCTGGAGAGCGCGACCCCGCTGGCCGGTTTCCGCGAGCGGGAGCTGGCCCGGATGCGCCGGACCTTCGACGACCCGGAGGCCCCGTACCACGCGCTGCGCCGTTCCTTCGTCCACAAGGAGCGGCCGACGCGCACTCCGCGGCACCTCGATCCGGTCGCGGTTGCGCAAACCGGCCGCACCCCCTCCGGCGCCGATGTCACCGGAACGGCCCTCGATGGCATCTCGTCACGGCCGAACGGCTGATACGAAGAAAGACGACGGCCGAAATGCAGGCCTTCATCCCTTACCTCCCCAGGAGGCGGTCCCATGACTGAGGCGACGCCGGGCACGGTCGGCGCTGCGGAAGCAGACGGCGCGTCCACCGACGAGACACCCACGATCCACATTCTCTGGATCAACGCGGGGCTGAGCTGCGACGGCGACTCGGTCGCGTTGACAGCGGCCATGCAACCCAGCATCGAGGAGATCGTCCTCGGTGTGCTCCCGGGCCTTCCGAAGATTGCCGTCCACTGGCCGCTCATCGACTTCGAGTGCGGTCCGGTCGGCGGCTCGGACACGTTCATCGAGTGGTTCTTCAAGGGGGAGCGAGGCGAGATCGACCCGTTCGTGCTGGTCGTCGAGGGCTCCATCCCCAACGAGGCGATCAAGCCCGAGGGCTACTGGTGCGGCTTCGGCGACAACCCGGAGACCGGCCAGCCGATCACCACCAGCGAGTGGATCGACCGGCTCGCCCCGAAGGCCCTGGCGGTGGTCGCCATCGGCACCTGCGCGACCTACGGCGGCATCCACGCCATGGCGGGCAACCCGACCGGTGCGATGGGCGTGCCCGACTACCTCGGCTGGGACTGGAAGTCCCACGCCGGCATCCCCATCGTGTGCGTCCCCGGCTGTCCGATCCAGCCCGACAACTTCTCCGAGACGCTCACCTACCTGCTCTACCAGGCGGCCGGCGCCGCCCCGATGATCCCGCTGGACGACAAGCTGCGTCCCACCTGGCTGTTCGGCGCCACCGTGCACGAGGGCTGCGACCGCGCGGGCTACTACGAACAGGGCCAGTTCGCCCTGTCCTACGACTCGCCGACCTGCCTGGTCAAGCTCGGCTGCTGGGGGCCCGTCGTCAAGTGCAACGTGCCCAAGCGCGGCTGGATGAACGGCATCGGCGGCTGCCCGAACGTCGGCGGCATCTGCATCGCCTGCACCATGCCGGGCTTCCCCGACAAGTTCATGCCGTTCATGGACGAGCCCCCCGGGGCCAGGGTCTCGAGCGGCGCCAGCGGCGCGTACGGCGCCGTGGTCCGCAAGCTGCGGTCGATCACGGCCAGGACGGTCGACAAGGAGCCCAAGTGGCGCCGCACCGGCGACAAGATCACCACCGGCTACCGACCCCCGTGGTGAGCGTCCGCCGCGAGTAGACCGCTCCCAGCTTCGTGCAACCCCCACACCCATGTACCTCCCGCGCAACGAAGGGCACGGCACACAGATGGCACCGAAGACGAAGGCGGCCGGCGACGGCAGCGGCCTGGTGGAGATGGCCTGGGATCCGATCACCCGGATCGTGGGCAGCCTGGGGATCCACACCAAGATCGACTTCAAGCAGAAGCGGGTCGCGGAGTGCTACAGCACGTCGTCGGTCTTCCGCGGCTACAGCGTCTTCATGCGCGGCAAGGACCCCCGCGACGCCCACTTCATCACCAGCCGCATCTGCGGGATCTGCGGGGACAACCACGCCACCTGCTCGGTGTACGCGCAGAACATGGCGTACGGCGTGAAGCCCCCGCACCTCGGTGAGTGGATCATCAACCTCGGCGAGTCCGCGGAGTACATGTTCGACCACAACATCTTCCAGGAGAACCTGGTCGGGGTCGACTACTGCGAGAAGATGGTCAGGGAGACCAACCCCGGCGTCCTGGAACTCGCCGAGCGCACCGAGGCCCCGCACGCGGCCGAGCACGGCTACCGCACGATCGCCGACATCATGCGCTCGCTCAACCCCCTGGAGGGGGAGTTCTACCGCGAGGCGCTCCAGGTGAGCCGCTACACGCGCGAGATGTTCTGCCTCATGGAGGGCCGCCATGTGCACCCCTCCACGCTCTACCCGGGCGGCGTCGGCACCATCGCCTCGGTCCAGCTCTTCACGGACTACCTCAGCCGCCTGATGCGCTACGTGGAGTTCATGAAGCGCGTCGTGCCCCTGCACGACGACCTGTTCGACTTCTTCTACGAGGCGCTGCCCGGGTACGAGGAAGTGGGCCGCCGCCGGGTCCTGCTCGGCTGCTGGGGCGCGCTCAACGACCCCGAGTACTGCGACTTCACGTACGCCAACATGACGGACTGGGGCCGGCGGATGTTCGTCACGCCCGGCATCGTCGTCGACGGCAAGCTCGTGACCAACGACCTCACCGAGATCAACCTCGGCATCCGCATCCTGCTGGGCAGCTCCTACTACGAGGACTGGCAGGGACAGGAGCAGTTCGTCACCCACGACCCGCTCGGCAACCCGGTGGACCCGCGCCACCCGTGGAACCAGCACACGATCCCGGCCCCGCAGAAGCGCGACTTCGACGACAAGTACAGCTGGGTCATGTCGCCCCGCTGGTTCGACGGCAAGGACCACCTCGCCCTGGACACCGGCGGCGGCCCCATCGCCCGTCTGTGGTCCACGGCCCTGTCCGGCCTGGTCGACATCGGGTACATCAAGGCCACCGGCCACAGCGTGGTCATCAACCTGCCCCGCACCATGACCAAGCCGGAGACCACCTTCGAGTGGAAGATCCCGAGGTGGTCCAACGCGCTGGAGCGCAACCGCGCCCGCACCTACTTCCAGGCGTACTCCGCCGCCGTCGCCCTGCACTGCGCGGAGAAGGGCCTGGAGGAGGTCCGGGCCGGACGCACGCAGACCTGGGAGAAGTTCGAGGTCCCGGACGAGGGCATCGGCGTCGGCTTCACCGAGGCCGTCCGCGGCGTCCTCTCCCACCACATGGTGATCCGCGACGGCAAGATCGCCAACTACCACCCGTACCCGCCCACCCCCTGGAACGCCAGCACCAGGGACACCTTCGGAACCCCGGGCCCGTACGAGGACGCCGTGCAGAACACCCCCATCTTCGAGGAGAACACCCCGGACAACTTCAAGGGCATCGACATCATGCGCGCCGTCCGCAGCTTCGACCCCTGTCTGCCCTGCGGCGTCCACATGTACGTCGGGGGCGGCAAGACGGTGAAGTCGATGCACGTGCCCACCGGCCTGAGCGGACTGGGCGGATGAGCGCGGGGACCGCCGCGGCGCCGGCGAACGCGGAGCAGACCGGACGCCGTGTCGAGGAGGTGCTCGACCGGCTGGCGGCGAGCGGCGACCCGGCCGCCGCCGCGGCCGCCGAGGAACTCGTCCGCTCCCTCATGGACTTCTACGGCGCCGGCCTGGCCCGCATCCTCCACCTGCTGTCCGGCGCTCCCGGCGACCCGTCGTCGGCACTGCTGGGCGACGAGCTCGTCGCGAGCCTGCTCGTCCTGCACGACCTGCACCCCGAGGACCGCGACACCCGCATCACCCGGGCCCTCGACAGCCTGCGGGACCACGCCCTGGAGGCCGTGGGCTTCGACGAGGAGAGCGGCGCCCTCACGCTGCGGGCCCGGGCGGCCGGCGGCTGCGGGTGCGGCTCCGGCGGGGACGCCCGACAGGCCGCGGAGGCGGCGCTCGCCTGCTTCGCACCGGAGGTCAGGGCCGTCGACGTACGAACCGCGCCCGCGGAGCCCGCGCTCCTGCAGATCGGCACGGCGCCGACGGGGGCCCGATGACGGCGTCCCCGGCGGCGCGCACGCCCGGACTGCGGAGGTTCCTCGCCGAGAGACCTCCGCAGCCCGAACGGTGCGAGCTGTGCGCCGTGACGGTGGAGGCGGACCACCGTCATCTCGTCGACACCGAGAAGCGCGCCCTCGTCTGCGCCTGCACCCCCTGCGCGCTGCTGATGGAACAGCCGGGCGCCGCCGCGGGCCGCTTCCGCACGGTCCCGGCCCGCTATCTCACCGACCCCGGGCACCGCCTCGACGACCACGCGTGGGAAGCCCTGCAGATCCCGGTCGGCGTCGCCTTCCTCTTCCGCAACGCCGCGCTCGACCGGCTGGTCGCCCTCTACCCGAGCCCGGCCGGAGCCACCGAGAGCGAACTCGACCCGGCCACGTGGGCGGCGGTACTCGGCGGCAGCCGCCTCGCCGAAGTGCTCGAACCCGACGTGGAGGCGCTGCTGCTGCGCCGCACCGACGGCCGCTTCACCTGCCACCTCGTGCCGATCGACGTCTGCTACGAACTCGTCGGCCGCATGCGCCTGTTGTGGCAGGGCTTCGACGGCGGAGCCGAGGCCCGCGCCGCCCTGGACGCGTTCTTCACGGACGTCACGCGACGCGTCCGGACCCTGGACGAGGCGGGCCTCCCGCTGGATGAGGCGGTGCGTCCGTGACGGAGTTCTCCTTCGCCTGCACCGGCGTGCGCGCCGACCGGTACGCCGCCGGACCGACCCTGGTCTTCCGGCTGCGCGTCACCGCGGCCGGCGACGCACGCGTGCACGCCCTCGCGCTGCGCTGCCAGATCCGCATCGAACCCGCCCGCCGCACCTACGAGCCCGCCGAGGCCGACGGCCTCGCGGACCTCTTCGGCGAGCGCTCACGCTGGGGCAGCACGCTCCAGCCGGTGCAGTTCGCCCACGTCTCCCTGATGGTCCCCGGCTTCACCGGAGCGACCGAGACCGACCTCGTCGTGCCCTGCACCTACGACATGGACATCGCCGCCACCCGCTACCTCGCGGCCCTCGACGGCGGAGAGGTTCCGCTGCTGATGCTGTTCTCCGGCACCGCGTTCACCGGAGAGGGCGGTTTCCAGGTCGAGCCGGTCCCGTGGGACCGGGAGGCGGCCTTCCGGATGCCGGTCGCCACCTGGCGGGAGATGATCGAACAGCACTTCCCCGGCTGCGGCTGGATCCGGCTGCCCGGCGACACGATGGACGCCCTCCTCGCCTACCGCTCCCGGCACGCCCTGCCCTCCTGGGAGGCGACCCTGAGGGCTCTGCTCGACGACCGCGCCGCCGCCGAACCGCCCGCGAGGGACCCGTTCCGCGCGCTCACCGGCACCACCGGAAGGACCGAACCGTGACCGTGACCGGGTTCGCCCCCGAGACGGAGGAGCGGTTCGCCCTCGCCCGGCAGGTGGCCGACGCCGTCCTCTTCGAGGGCTATGTGCTCTACCCGTACCGCGCCTCGGCGGCGAAGAACCGGCTGCGCTGGCAGTTCGGCGTGCTCGTGCCGCCCGGCTGGGGCGCCGACTGCGAGGAGCACGACTTCCAGCACACCGAATGCCTGATGGAGCCCAGGGCGGGCGCGACCCTCTCGGTCGAGATGCGGTTCCTGCACGCCCGACGGCGCACGGTGCAACGCATCCGGCCCGACGGCGGTTTCGACGACGTCGCCGAACTCCGGCTCGACGACCGGGTGCTGGTGCCCTGGGACGAGGGCGGCGAGGAACGGGTCGAGGTGGTCGCGCCGGTCGACGAGCTCCTCGGCGACGGCGTCACGCACCCCTTCCACCGCCCGGCCCGCGAGGACACCGAACCGGTGCTGGACGCGGCCGGCCACACCGTGGGCCGACTGGTCCGGCGATGCGAGGAGATCAACGGCGCCATCCGGCTGTCGGCCCGCGAACTCGACGGCCCCTACCGGGTCATGCGGCTGACCGCCGTCGTCGAGAACACCAGCGACTGGACCCCCGCCGACGGCCGCGGCGCCGACCGGGACGCGGCGCTGCCGCACTCCCTGGTCGCCTCGCACCTCCTCATGGCCCTCAGCGCCGGATCGTTCCTGTCGATGACCGATCCCCCCGAGTGGGCCAAAGGCGCGGTCGCCGCCTGCCGCAACCTGCACACCTGGCCCGTGCTCGCCGGCGAGCCCGGCCGCGCCGACCTCGTGCTGTCCTCGCCGATCATCCTGGAGGACCATCCGGCCATCGCGCCGGAGAGCCCAGGGGCGCTCTACGACGCCACCGAGATCGACGAGATCCTCGCCCTGCGCACCGCGGCCCTCACCGACGAGGAGAAACGCGAGGCCCGCGGCACCGACGAGCGGGCGGCCGCCGTGATCGACTTGGCGGACTCCATGCCGCCCGAGGTGCTGGAGCGTCTGCACGGGGCGGTGCGCAGTCTGCGCGAGGTGACCGGCCCCGCCCCCGTCGCCGCGCACCTCGGCTTCCCCGACGAGCACGGGGTACAGCGGCCGGACACCCCCTGGTGGGACCCCGCGAGCGACGCGGGTTTCGACCCGGCCCGGGACCGCGTGGTCGTCGACGGCCGGACGGTCGGCCAGGGCAGCCGCGTCGAACTGCACCCGGGCCTGCGGCGCACCGACGCACAGGACGTCTTCCTGCGGGGCCGCGCCGCGCGGGTCGAGGCCGTGCTGCACGACGTCGACGGCGGGGTGCACCTGGCGGTCACGGTCGAGGGCGACCCGGGCGCCGACATCCGCCGCGAGCAGGGACGCTTCCTCTACTTCCAGCCCGACGAGGTCACCCCCCTGGAGGAGGACGCATGAGCCCTCCTCCACCGGCGGGCCCGCGGACCCTCGTCGCGGGCATTGGCAACGTCTTCCTCGGCGACGACGGCTTCGGCGTGGAGACCGCCCGCCTGCTCGCCGGGCGCGACCTGCCCGGCCGCACCGAGGTCGTGGACATCGGGGTACGGGGGGTGCACCTCGCCTACCAGCTCCTGGACGGCTACGACACCCTCGTCCTCGTGGACGCCACCGCCCGCGGCGAAGCCCCCGGCACCCTGTACGTCATCGAACACGACGTCGGCGCCGGGAGCCCCGCGCCGGGCGTTCCCCCGCTGGACGGCCACCGGATGACCCCCGACACCGTCCTGGCGCTGCTGGGCGCCCTCTGCGCCGGAACCGGCGCAGAGCCACCACGGCGCGTCCTGGTCGTCGGATGCGAACCGGCCTCGGTGGAGGAGGGCATCGGTCTCAGCGCGCCGGTCTCCGACGCCCTGCCGGAGGCCGTCCGGCTGATCGAAGAACTGCTGCGTGACGGCGAGCCGTCCGTGGCGCAGAGCCCGACCGCTGAGGCTTCGACATGAGGAGAGACGGATGAAGAAGATCGTCATCGGTGGAGCGGCCCTGGCCGCCGTGGTCGCCGTCTTCGCCGAGGTGTTCCCCGACATCAGGCGCTACCTGCGGATCCGACGGATGTGAACCACGGCCGCCGGCCGGTGTGGGTGTGTTGCGTCGAACGGTGTACCTCCCGGCCGGTGACGGCGTGCCGAGCCGTGCGAGCCGAGTGAGCGCGCCTCTAATGAAGGCCGAGTGGAGGCCTGCTGCGGAGGGACGGATACCCGTGCACGAGATGTCCGTCGCGCTGGCCGTGGTCGACCAGGTGGCAGAGGCCGCCACCAGGGCCGGGAACGTCACGGCGGTGCGAGCGGTGCGGCTGCAGGTGGGCGAACTGGCCGGCGTCGTACCCGACGCGCTCGCCTTCTCGTTCGAACTGGCCTGCTCCGGAACGCTGCTGGAAGGTGCCGAACTGGTCACCGAAGCGGTTCCGGGGCGGGCCCGCTGCGCGTCCTGCGCGCGCGAATGGGCCGTCGGCATGCCGCCCCGGCTCACCTGCCCCGGGTGCGGCGGGACGCGTACCGACCTGCTCGCCGGCCGGGAACTGCAGATCCTCGACGTGCACTGGGAGGACGGCGGTCCTTCCCCCGTGCCCACCCGTGAACCGATCTCCGAGGAGCGCTGAACCATGTGTCGTGTCGTCGACCTGCGGCAGGCCGTACTCGCGAAGAACGACTCGAGCGCGCAGGAACTGCGCGCCCACCTCGCGGCCCGGGGCACCGCGGTCGTCAACCTGCTGTCCAGTCCGGGCAGCGGCAAGACCGCGCTGCTGGAGCAGGAACTGCTGCGGGCACGGGAACGGTCCGTGCCCGTCGCGGCGCTGAGCGCCGACCTCGCCACCGAGAACGACGCGGTCCGCCTCGCGCGTTCCGGCGTCCCGGTCAAACAGGTGCTCACCGACGGACTGTGCCACCTGGAAGCGGGGATGCTGGCCGGACATCTCGACGGGTGGCTGCCCGACGACGCCCGGCTGCTGTTCGTGGAGAACGTCGGCAACCTGGTCTGCCCGGCCTCCTACGACCTGGGGGAGACGCTCAGGGTCGTCCTCGCCTCCGTGACCGAGGGCGAGGACAAGCCGCTCAAGTACCCCACCGCCTTCGGCCTCGCCCACCTCGTCGTGGTCACCAAGACCGACATCGCCGAGGCCGTCGAGTTCGACGAGGCCGCGTTCCGCGCGAACGTGGAGCAGGTCAACCCCGGCGTCGAGGTGGTCCTGACCTCGGCCCGCCGCGGGCGGGGCGTCGGCGCGCTGCTCGACCGGGCCATGGCGGCCGCGGACGGCGCCCCCGTCCACTCGCCCGTCATGGCACGGCCGGCCCACCACCACGGACACACCCGTGCGGACGCCGTCGGCCCGACGGCGCACACCCACCCGTGAGCGGTCCGCAGGCCCGGGCCGCCCTCGCCGAGCACACCTCGCTGCGCCGCCGGGTCACGGTCCGGGGCGTGGTGCAGGGTGTGGGCTTCCGGCCCTTCGTGTACTGCCTCGCCACCGAACTCGCCCTCGCCGGGCACGTGGCCAACACCGCGCAGGGCGTCGTCGTCGAGGTCGAGGGCCCCGCCCCGGCCGTGGCCCGGTTCTGCGACCGGATCGCCGCCCAGGCGCCCCCGCTGGCCCGCGTGGAGTCCGTCCACCACCAGGACGTGCCCGTCGTCGGCGGCGCCGGGTTCTCCATCCTCGCCTCGTGCGCCGACGGACCGGCCCGCACCCTGGTCTCCCCGGACGTCGCCACCTGCGCCGACTGCCTCGCCGAGCTGGCCGACCCGGCGGACCGGCGCCACCGCCATCCGTTCGTCAACTGCACCCACTGCGGCCCCCGCTTCACGATCGTCACCGGCGTGCCCTACGACCGGGCCGGCACCACCATGGCCGGCTTCGCCATGTGTTCCGACTGCGCCCGGGAGTACGCGGACCCCGCCGACCGCCGGTTCCACGCGCAGCCGGTCGCCTGCCCGGCCTGCGGGCCGCGTCTGCGGCTGATCGCCGGACGGGGGCAGGCCGGGGCTGCCGAGGGGACGGATCCGGTCGCCGGGGCGCGCACCCTGCTGGCGCGGGGCGCGATCCTCGCCGTGAAGGGCCTGGGCGGCTACCACCTGGCCTGCGACGCGACGAACCAGGCGGCGGTCGCCCGCCTTCGACGCCGCAAGGCGCGCGGGAACAAGCCGTTCGCCCTCATGGCCAGGACCGTGGACGACGTCCGTCACCTCGTGCGACCGAGCCCGCAGGAGCGGAACCTGCTCGAAGGCCGGGCCAGGCCGGTCGTCCTGATGAGACGGCGGCCCCGGCCGTCGTACGCCGCAGGGGAGGCGCGGCTCGCCGAGGCCGTCGCGCCCGGCAGCCCCGACCTCGGGGTGATGCTGCCGTACACGCCCCTGCACCATCTGCTGCTCGGCCTGCCCGGCGACCCCGACGGCCCCCGGCTGCTCGTCATGACCAGCGGCAACGTGTCCGGTGAGCCGATCGTCACCGACGACGCCGAGGCGCTGGAGCGGCTCGCGCACCTGGCCGACGCCTGGCTCGCGCACGACCGGCCGATCCACGTGCCGTGCGACGACTCCGTGGTCCGCGTCTGCGACGGGGAGCCGCTGGTGATCCGCCGCTCCCGTGGCTACGCCCCGCTGCCGGTCTCTCTCCCGGCGCCCGTGCGGCCGGCTCTCGCCGTCGGCGGAGACCTGAAGAACGCCTTCTGTCTGGGCGAGGGCCGCCGCGCCTGGCTGTCGGCGCACATCGGCGACATGGACGACGTCGGCACGCAGCGGGCCTTCGAGCACGCGACGGCACAGCTGGAGTCCATCACGGGCGTGCGGCCCGAGACCCTGGTCCGCGACCGGCATCCCGGCTACCGCTCCGCCCGGTGGGCCGAGCGGAACGCGGGGCGGCGGTCCGTCGCGCAGGTCCAGCACCATCACGCGCACGTGGCCGCCGCGATGGCCGAGCACGGGCTGGACGGCGGTCGGCCGGTGATCGGCGTCGCGTTCGACGGCACCGGCCACGGCGACGACGGCGCCGTGTGGGGCGGGGAGTTCCTGATCGCGGACTACGACCGCTTCACCCGGTTCGGGCACCTCGCGTACGTCCCGCTGCCCGGTGGAGACGCCGCGGTGCGCAGGCCGTACCGCATGGCCCTGGCCCATCTGATGGCGGCCGGGCTCGGCTGGTCCGACGACCTCGCCTGCACGGCCGCCTGCCCACCCGATGAACTCCGCCTCCTGGCAAGACAGTTGGAGCGCGGACTGAACTGCGTTCCCACATCCAGCATGGGCCGCCTGTTCGACGCCGTGTCCTCGCTCGCCGGTGTGTGCCACCGGGCCGGATACGAGGCGCAGGCCGCCGTCGAGCTGGAGGGCGCGGCCCTGCGCGCACCCGCCGACGACACCACCGCCTACGCCTTCGCCCTGCACGGGCCGGAGGAGAGCCGGGGCGGAGCGGTCCGGGCGGATCCGGCGCCCGTCCTCGCTGCGGTCGTGGACGACGTGCGGGCGGGCGCCGATCCAGCCCTGATCGCGGCTCGCTTCCACCGGGGTGTGAGCGCTCTCGTGCACCGGATGTGCGTGCGGGCGCGGAAGCGGCACGGGCTCGACACGGTCGCGCTGACGGGCGGCGTGTTCGCCAACACGCTGCTGTCCTCGGCCTGCGCGGCCGCCCTGCGCGAGGACGGCTTCACGGTCCTTCGGCACCGGCTGGTGCCGCCCAACGACGGTGGTCTGGCGCTGGGCCAGCTGATGGTGGCCGCCCGTGCCACCCCCGCTCCCACCGACTGAGCAACGCGCGACCGACAGCGAGGAGAGGCTCATGTGCCTGGCGGTACCCGGCAGAGTGCTGGACATCGAGGAACGTGACGGCACCCGGATGGCCACCGTCGACTTCGGCGGTGTGGTCAAGGAGGTGTGCCTGGAGTATCTGCCCGACCTCCAGGTCGGCGAGTACGCCATCGTCCACGTCGGCTTCGCCCTGCAACGGCTGGACGAGGAGTCGGCGCGCCAGACGCTCGAACTCTTCGCCGAACTCGGCATGTTGCAGGAGGAGTTCGGCGACGCCTGGGAGATGGCCGCGGCGGAGGCGGGCGACGAACCGCTGGAAGAGGTGCGCAAGCAGTGAAGTACATCGACGAGTTCCAGGACCCGGAGCTGGCACGCAGGCTCCTCGACGACATCCACGCCACGGTGACCAGACCGTGGGCGCTGATGGAGGTGTGCGGAGGGCAGACCCACAGCATCATCCGTCACGGCATCGACCAACTCCTGCCCGAAAAGGTCGAGTTGATCCACGGCCCCGGCTGTCCCGTCTGTGTGACCCCGTTGGAGGTCATCGACAAGGCGCTGGAGATCGCCTCCCGACCCGAGGTGATCTTCTGCTCCTTCGGCGACATGCTGCGCGTGCCGGGAACGGGCCGGGACCTGTTCCAGGTCCGCGGCGAAGGCGGTGACGTGCGCGTCGTCTACTCACCGCTCGACGCGCTGCGGATCGCGCAGCAGAACCCGGACCGCGAGGTGGTGTTCTTCGGCATCGGCTTCGAGACGACGGCCCCGCCCAACGCCATGACGGTCCATCAGGCACGGAAACTGGGCGTCCCGAACTTCAGCATGCTGGTGTCCCACGTCCGCGTCCCGCCGGCCATCGAGGCGATCATGTCCTCGCCGAGCTGCCGTGTGCAGGGCTTCCTCGCGGCCGGGCACGTGTGCAGTGTGATGGGCGTGGGGGAGTACCCGGACCTGGCGGAGCGCTTCCGCGTGCCGATCGTCGTGACGGGTTTTGAACCACTGGACATCCTCGAAGGGGTGCGCCGGGCGGTCCGCCAGCTGGAGCGCGGCGAGCACACCGTCGACAACGCCTACGCCCGGGCCGTCCGCCCGGAGGGCAACCCGGCGGCCCGGGCCATGCTGGAGGACGTCTTCGAGGTCACCGACCGGGCCTGGCGCGGCATCGGGGTGATTCCCGACAGCGGCTGGCGGCTGTCGCCGAAGTACCGCGACCACGACGCCGAGCACCGCTTCCGCGTCGACGGCATCCGGACGCAGGAGCCCGCCGAGTGCCGCAGCGGAGAGGTGCTGCAGGGACTGCTCAAGCCGCACGAGTGCGAGGCCTTCGGCACCCTGTGCACCCCCCGTACGCCGCTCGGGGCCACCATGGTCTCCAGCGAGGGCGCCTGCGCGGCGTACTACCTCTACCGGCGGCTGGACACGCCCGCCGCCAAGGCCCGGGAGGCGACCCCCGTTGTCTGACACGACTGACCTGCCCGCCCTGGACATCGAGGGATGGACCTGTCCGGCTCCGCTGCGCGAGCGGCCCCGCGTCGTCATGGGCCACGGCGGCGGGGGAGTCCTCTCCGCCGAACTCGTCCAGCAGATCTTCGCGCCCGCCTTCGGGGGTGAGGTGCTCGCCCAGATGGGTGATGCAGCCGTCCTGTCCCTGGGCGGTGCCAGGCTGGCGTTCTCCACGGACTCCTACGTGGTGCGGCCGCTGTTCTTCCCCGGCGGCAGCATCGGTGACCTGGCTGTCAACGGCACCGTCAACGACCTCGCCATGAGCGGCGCCCGCGCCGCGTACCTCTCCTGCGGGTTCATCCTGGAGGAGGGCGTCGAGCTGGACGTGGTCGCGCGGGTGTCCGAGGCGCTGGGCGCGGCCGCACGCACCGCCGGCGTGGAGGTGGCCACCGGCGACACCAAGGTGGTGGAGGCCGGACACGGCGACGGGATCTTCATCAACACGGCGGGCATCGGTGTGGTCCCGGCGGGCGTCGATCTGCGGCCCCAGCGGGTCGTTCCCGGCGACGTCGTCATCGTCAGCGGCGCCATCGGCGTCCACGGCGTGGCGATCATGAGCGTGCGGGAGGGCCTGGAGTTCGGCGTGGAGATCGAGAGCGACTGCGCGGCGCTCGGCGGTCTGGTCGACGCCATGCTCGCCGTCACCCCTGATCTGCACGTGCTGCGCGATCCCACCCGGGGCGGCCTGGCCGCCGCGCTCAACGAGATCGCCCTGGCCTCCGGCGCAGGGGTGGTCGTCCGGGAGCGCGACGTGCCGGTCCCCCCGGCCGTGGCCAACGCCTGCGCCATCCTCGGCCTGGACCCCATGTACATCGCCAACGAGGGCAAGCTGGTGGCCTTCGTCCCGCGCGAGCACGCCGACGCGGTCCTCGAGGCCATGCGAGCCCATCCGCTGGGCACGGGCTCCGTGATCATCGGGGAGGCCGTCGAGGCGCATCCCGGCATGGTCGTGGCCCGGACCGGCCTAGGGGGGACACGGGTGGTCGACCTGCCGATCGGGGAGCAACTGCCACGGATCTGCTGAGCGGCCCTCGCGGACGGCGGGCCCCGCGCAGGAGGCCGGCCGTCCGCGCCGCACGGCACGCTAGTGGCTTCGGCGTCCGGACGGCGGGTCCTGCGGGTCCACGCCGGTCGTCGCCGAGGCGTCCTTGGTGCCGCTGGGGCGCTGGGAGCGGCCGCGGGGCCCGGTGTCGCGCCGGCCCTTCTCGGCCGCGTCGCCGTACTCCTCGCCCCGTGCACTGCGGCTCTCGACCGTGTCTCCCGGCACGGACTTGGTCTCCTTCGCGGACTTCGTCCGGCCCGGGCCGCGTCCGCCGGCCTGCTCGGCCGTCCGGAAGGAGCGGTGGGCGCTCGGGTTGTCCTGCTGACGTGTCTCGTCCACGTCGGGCGACCAGCCGTGCTGCCCGGTGCCCTCGTGGCGGCTGGGGCCCTTTCCGTGCGGGGGTTCGGACGAACGTGGTTTCTTCGACATGGTCCGGCCTGCCAGTTCGTAGTCGGTGGGGACGCCTGTGGTGCGTCGCCGCGATGGCTAAATTATCCCGTCTTAGAACAATTCGGGCATGCGGTGAGGTCGCCGGGTCCGACGGTCCGGGCCCGGCGGTCGGGCGGCGGCGGTCCGGCGGCGGCGACGGTCCTCGTCCAGGGTCTCCGAGGCGGCGGGCCGGTCCCCTTCCCGGCCCGGGCCGCCGCCGTTGAGCCCGTCGCGCTGCCGTGCCCGTTACGCGATCGGACCGCGGGGTACCGGGTGACGTACGGCGCGCCGGGTGTCGCCGGCGGGCCCTGGGAGGCCGGCATGGGTGCTTCGATCGACCGGATCGCACGGCCCTGGGGCACCCGTACCCCGTACGGCTGCCACCAGCCGTGGCCCACCCGGGTGGACGTCCACCTGGAGGCGGGCGTCGAGCCGGGCCATGTCCAGCGGTGGGTGCAGGCGGCGTCGATCCTGCATTCCGACGGGGACGCCATGGACATCGCCGTCGTGGACGGGCGCATGGTCGGCGTGCGCGGCCGGGCGGACGACCGCGTCAACCGCGGCCGCCTGGGACCCAAGGACCTCTTCGGCTGGCAGGCCAACGCCTCGGCGGACCGCCTGACGAACCCGCTGGTCCGCGAGAACGGGCGCCTGGTGGCCTGCGACTGGTCCACCGCGATGGAGCGGATCGTCGCCCGTTCGCGGGAGCTGCTGGACGAACGCGGCCCGGGGTCGATCGGCTTCTACACCTCCGGCCAGCTCTACCTGGAGGAGTACTACACGCTCGCGGTGCTGGCGCGGGCCGGCATCGGCACCAACCACCTCGACGGCAACACCCGCCTGTGCACCTCCACCGCCGCCGAGGCGCTGAAGGAGTCCTTCGGCTGCGACGGGCAGCCGGGCTGCTTCGACGACTTCGACCACGCGGACGTGGTCGCGCTGTTCGGGCACAACATCGCCGAGACACAGCCCGTGCAGTGGATGCGTCTGCTCGACCGGCTCGAGGGCGGCGACCCGCCGCGCATCGTGTGCGTCGACCCGCGCCCCACCCCGGTGGCCCGCGAAGCCGCCGTGCACCTCGCCCCGCGGGCCGGCACCAACGTGGCCCTGCTGAACGCGCTCCTGCACGAGATCATCCGCACCGACCGCGTCGACCACGAGTACGTCGACAGGCACACCGTCGGCTTCGAGGAACTGGCGGCCCGGGTGAAGGAGTGCACTCCGCGGTGGGCGGCCGGGATCTGCGACGTGCCGGCCGCGTCGATCGGCGAGGCGGCGGAACTGCTCGGCACCGCCGACCGGCTGCTGTCCACGGTCCTGCAGGGCGTCTACCAGTCCCACCAGGCCACCGCGGCGGCCGTGCAGATCAACAACCTGCACCTGATCCGCGGCATGCTGGGCCGGCCGGGCGCCGGCGTGCTGCAGATGAACGGGCAGCCCACCGCCCAGAACACCCGCGAGTGCGGCGCCGACGGCGACCTGCCCGGATTCCGCAACTGGCAGAACGACCGCCATGTCGCCGACCTGGCCCGGGTGTGGAACGTCGAGCCGGAGACCATCCCGCACTACGCCCCTCCGACCCACGCCCTGCAGATGTTCCGCTACGCAGAGCAGGGCTCGATCCGCATGCTGTGGATCAGCGGCACGAACCCGGCGGTGTCGCTGCCCGAGCTGTCCCGCGTCCGCTCGATCCTGCGGCAGCAGCGTCTCTTCGTCGTCGTGCAGGACCTGTTCCTCACCGAGACCGCCCGACTGGCCGACGTGGTGCTGCCGGCCGCGACATGGGGCGAGAAGACGGGCACCTCGACCAACGCCGAACGCACCGTGCACCTGTCAGAGAGGGCGGTCGAACCGCCCGGCGAGGCGCGAGCCGACCTCGACGTCTTCCTCGACTACGCGGCCCGCATGGACTTCCGCGACAAGGACGGCGGCCCGCTGATCACCTGGCACGACCCCGAGTCCGCCTTCGAGGCGTGGAAACGCTGCAGCGCCGGCCGGCCCTGCGACTACACCGGCATCACCTACGACAAGCTGCGCGGGCGCAGCGGCGTCCAGTGGCCGTGCCACGAACAGGCCCCGGACGGCACGCCACGTCTCCACACCGACGGGATCGGCTGGGCCCACCCCGACGTCTGCGAGAGCTACGGCAAGGACCTGGTGACGGGCGCGCCGGACGACGCCGTCGAGTACCGCTCCCTCAACCCGGACGGCAAGGCGGTGATCCGGGCGGCCGCCTACCTGCCCCCGCACGAGACCCCCGACGCGGAACACCCGTTCCAGCTGACCACCGGCCGCACCCTGTACCACTTCCACACCCGCACCAAGACCGCGCGGGCGCCCCAGCTGAACGCCGCCGCGCCCGACGTGTGGGTGGAGGCGTCGGCCTCCGACGCGGCGGCCCTCGGGCTCGGCGAGGGCGACCTGGTGGAGGTCGGCACGCGCCGCGGCGCCCTGCGCGGCCGGCTGCGGGTCACCGGCATCCGGCCGGGCCTGCTGTTCGTGCCCTTCCATTACGGCTACTGGGACACCGGGGCCGGGTACGGCCCGGAGGGCGACACCCCCGGACGCGCCGCGAACGAGACGACCGTCACCGACTGGGATCCGGTCTCCAAGCAGCCGCTGTTCAAGACGGCCGCGGCCTCGCTGCGCCTGGTGGAACGCGGGGCCGGGCGCGTCTCGCCCGCGCCGACCACCGCGGCGTCGGCCCCCTCCCGCGCCGAGGCCGCTCCGCCCACCGCCGGCGGACCGGACGCCCTCGCCACCGAGACGGCCGGGTCTCCCCGGGACACGCGGGGGAGGGACCCACGGTGAACGGCGTCAACCTCACCCTGCGCGCCCTGCACCACGGCGAGAAGCACCTCGCCAGGCACCTCACGGCGGTGGCCGAACGCCATCGCTGCGAGCACGAGGTCCACCACGTCGCCACCGACCTCTCCGCATGGTCGCGCGATCACGTCGTCCGCCTCGCCGAGACCGCCCGCGCCCGCGGCGTCCGCCTCGGCGACCCCGCCGGGGCCCCCGCGCCCGGCGTCCTGTCGGCCCTGCGGGAGAGAGCCGCCGAGGCGGTGGCCCATCGCCCCGAACCCGGGCTGCTCCTCCTGCGGGACCTGCGGGAGCTGCACCTGAGCGCGGCGGAGAACTCCCTGCACTGGGAGATGCTCGCGCAGGCCGCGCAGGCCGCCGGGGACGTGGAACTGCTCGCCGTGGTCTCGCGATGCCACCCCGAGACGCTGCGGCAGATGCGCTGGACCAACGCCATGATCAAGACCCTCGCCCCCCAGATCCTGACGAGTTCGTGAGGGCAGCCGTGCCGCGCCCCGATGCCCCCGGAGGCGTCGCCGCGCCGGTGAGCCCATCCGTGCCGGACCCCTGCGGCGAGGAGGCCGCCACACCGCGCGCCGGTGGTGATCCTGTCCCGGGCGGGACGTGAGGGCATGTGGGGGACGTGTGTGGATCACCGGTGGCTGGGCACCCAGGGGGCGGAACGCCGCGCCCCCGTCGTGGAGCGCCTTGCGGAACGGAGAATGCGATGACGGCGGATGCATGGGCGCTCGAATCAGGGGCTCCGGCCCTCACCCCACCGGGCGTGTACGCCCCTCAGTGGGACACCAGGCTGCTGACGCGCGCCCTGGTCCGTGAGGACATCGGCGCGGCCACGGAGGTGCTGGACCTGGGAACGGGCTCCGGTGCGCTCGCCGTGCACGCCGCACGGCTGGGCGCCCGGGTGACGGCGGTCGACATCTCCCGGCTCGCCGTGCTGACCGCACGGTTCAACGCGCTGCTGGCCGGCCAGCGGGTCCGCTTCCGCCGCGGCGACCTCACCGCCGCCGTGCCCGGCCGGTCGTACGACCTGGTCATGAGCAACCCGCCCTATGTGCCGTCGCCCGCCGCGGCGCTGCCGCGCCGCGGTATCGCCCGGGCCTGGGACGCGGGCCGCGACGGCCGCGCCTTCATCGACCGGATCTGCGCGGAGGCGCCCTCGGTCCTCAACCCCGGGGGTGTTCTGCTGCTCGTGCACTCGAGTCTGTGCGACCCCCGGGCCACCCTGCAGCGCCTGGCGGACGTCGGACTGCGCGCTTCGGTCACCGACCGGGCCACCGTGCCCTACGGCCCGGTGCTGCGTGCCCGGGAGCGCTGGCTCGTCCAGCAGGGCCTGCTGGACGGCGGCGGGAGCCGTGAGGAGCTGGTGGTCGTCCGCGCCGAACGCGCCTGACCCGCTGCGCGACGACACAGGAGCAAGGAGGAATCACCCGTGACCGACGACCCCACCCGCAAGCACCCCCGCCCCGACTTCCCGGACCAGGGCCAGGAACATCCCGGCTGGACCGGCCCCATGGACCCGCCGCCCGACCACGGTGAGGACTCCTACCAAGGCAGCGGGCTCCTGCGCGACCGCAAGACGGTCGTGACCGGCGGCGACTCCGGCATCGGCCGGGCCGTGGCGCTCGCGTTCGCCCGCGAGGGCGCGGACGTGCTGTTCACGCATCTGCCCGAGGAGGAGAAGGACGCGCGCGACACCGCCGCCCTGATCGAGGACGCGGGCCGCACGTCCGTCGCCGTGCCGTGCGACATCCGGGCGGAGGACCAGTGCGGGCGACTGGTGGACAGGGCCGTGGAGGAGTTCGGCCGCATCGACGTCCTCGTCAACAACGCCGCCTACCAGATGTCGCAGCCGGAGGGCATCCAGGCCATCTCCACGGAGCAGTTCGACCGTGTCGTGCGGACCAACCTGTACGGCATGTTCTGGCTCTGCAAGATGGCGCTGCCGCACATCCCGGCCGGCGGTTCGATCATCAACACCACGTCGGTGCAGGCGTACAAGCCCAGTCCCCACCTGCTGGACTACGCGATGACCAAGGGGGCCATCGTGACGTTCACCCAGGGACTCGCGCAGATGGTCGCCGAGCAGGGCATCCGCGTCAACGCCGTGGCCCCCGGCCCGGTCTGGACGCCGCTGATCCCGGCGACCATGCCGGACACCGCCGAGTTCGGCAAGCAGGCCCCTCTGGGGCGTCCCGCCCAGCCGGCCGAGATGGCGCCCGCCTATGTCTTCCTCGCCTCACCCGGGGCGAGTTTCATCACGGCGGAGATCCTCAACGCCACCGGCGGCACCCCGTTGCCGTGACGCGGCACGACACCGGCGCCGCCTTCGCCGTCCGGGGGGCCCGCCCGGGCCGGACGCCCGCACCGGACGGTGTGCCGAGCGCCTCGGACGGGCGTAGCGTCCTCGTAGGGGCGCATCCGGGCGCGTCCGGCCTGCGTCCGCCGCGCCCCCAAGGGAGCGGAGAGCGGATCCGGGCCGTCCGGAGACCCTCCCCTCCCGATGCTGGAGGTGCCTCGTGACCAGCGCGGGCGATCCGGCCGTCGACGACGGCGAGCTGGAGGCCGAGTTCGCGGAGACCGTGCGCCGCACCGGCGCGTCCATCGGCGCCCTCTACCTCCTCGGACCGGACGAGCAACTGTTGCGTCTGGACCTGCTGTGCGGAGCCCCCGCCGAGTTCGCCGCACCCTGGACGCGCGTCCCGATGGCCGCTCCGGCGCCGGTGGCCGAGGCCGTCCGCGAGGACCGGATGGTGTGGGTGGGCAGCCAGGAGCAGATGGCCCGCTCCTACCCGCGCACCGCGATGGTGCTTCCCTTCCCGCTGGCGCTGGTCGCCGCGCCCGTCACCGGCGCCCGTCGGTGGGGTTCGCTGCTGCTGATATGGCCGGCCACCCGGCCGCCGTACATGACCGGACGGGAGAGGGGACACATCGCGTCCAGCTGCCGGCGGCTGGCGAGAGTGCTGGAGGACGCCGCCGAGCACGGACGGGCCCCGGCCCACGGCGACGGACCCCGCGTCGTCCCCGCCGCCACCGGCCGCCGGTCCCGCAGTCCGCAGACGGCCGCCGCCGACTTCGTGGAGCGGCTGCCCGGCGGCAGCTGCGCCCTGGACCTGGAAGGTCACTTCACCTACGTCAGCTCCGGCGCCTGCGAACTGCTGGGCTGTGAGGCCGGGCTGCTGCTGGGCACCCTGCCGTGGCAGTCCCTGCGCTGGCTCGACGACCCCACCTACGAGGACCGCTACCGGGCCGCGGTGCTCAGCCGGGAGCCCGTGACGTTCACCGCGTGCCGCCCGCCGGGCCACTGGCTCGACTTCCATCTCTACCCCGACGCCAGCGGCATCAGCGTCCGTATCGTGCCCAGCGGTGCGCCGCTCCCCCTCTCGGCGGAAGCCGCACGCACCACGCGCGAGGTGACGCCGGCCCCCGTCGGCCGGCTCTACCAGCTCACCCACCTGGCCGCCGCGCTGACCGAGGTCGTCGGCGTCCAGGACGTCATCGACCTGGTCGCCGACCAGATCATGCCCGCGTTCGGCGCCCAGGGGCTGGTGCTGTCCACCGCCGACGCCGGCCGGCTGCGGATCACCGGCCACCGCGGTTACGCCTCCCAGACCATCGAGCGTCTCGACGGGCTGCCGCTCGACACCGATTTCACACCGGCCGGGCGCGCCCTGAGCAGCGGCATCCCCGCGTTCTTCGCCGACCCGGGCGAAATGCGGCGCACCTATCCGGAGGCGTCGCTGGTCAGCGGCAAGCAGGCGTGGGCCTTCCTGCCGCTGATCATCTCCGGCCGGCCGGTGGGCTGCTGCGTCCTGTCCTACGACGAGCCCCACACGTTCCCGGCCGAGGAGCGCGCCGTGCTGACCTCGCTCGCCGGGCTCGTCGCCCAGGCCCTGGACCGCGCCAGCCTGTACGACACCAAGCACGATCTGGCCCACGGCCTCCAGCAGGCGCTGCTCCCGCGCACCCTGCCCCGGATCACCGGGCTGCGGGTCGCCGCCCGCTATGTGCCCGCGACCCGGGGCATGGACATCGGCGGAGACTTCTACGACCTGATCCGGCTCGGCGACTCGGACGTCGCCGCCGTCATCGGCGACGTCCAGGGGCACAACGTCGCCGCCGCCGCCCTGATGGGCCAGGTCCGCACCGGCGTCTACGCCCACGCCACCCTCGGCGCGTCCCCCGACCAGGTGCTCGCCAGGACGAACCGGCTCCTCGCCGACCTCGCGCCCGATCTGTTCACCAGCTGCCTCTACGCCCACCTCGACCTCGCCCGGCGACGGATGACCCTGGCCGACGCCGGTCATCCGCCGCCCCTCCTCCGCCTCCCCGACGGCGGCGCCCGGCCGGTCGACCTCTCGCCCGGACCGCTGCTGGGCATCGACCCCGACGCCGAATTCCCCCTCACCGAGCTCCCGTTCACCCCGGGCATGATGCTCGCCCTCTACACCGACGGTCTGGTCGAGACGCCGGGCATCGACCTCGACGACTCCATCGCCGGCCTCGCACACCATCTCGCCGAGGCCGACGACCGGGATCTGGAGCTGCTGATCGACGACCTGCTGACGAAGGGACGCGCCATGGGACAGCGCACGGACGACATCGCGCTCCTGCTGTTGCACGACGTGTCGGACCGCCCGGACCTGCAGGACCGACCGGGCCTGACGGACCTGACGGACCTGACGGGCCTGACGGATCGGCCCGGTGCCGGTGCGCCGGGCCGCTGACGGCGGCGTCGACCCGGCGTCGGGCAGCGGCCCCGGAGCGGCCCGGGCGACGGGCAGGGCCCGCGCGTGCACCGGCGGGTGCTGTATTCAGCGTTCCCGCGCTCGTCTGAGAGGCGTCCGCGCCAGAAGAGCAGGCTGTGGTTATGAGGCGGTATGTGGGGAACTCGGCTCCCGCAATCAGCCGGTGACCGCCCAGTACGGGTCCGACCGCCGAACGGGCGTCCGGGCATATCCCGAGGAGCGAACGTGAGCATGCGTATCGGTGTGGAGGAAGAGTTCCACGTCCTGGAGGTGGAGAGCGGGCTGCTGGTGCCTCGCGCCGACGATGTACTGCGACGGCTTCCCAAACGGACCTTCACCACCGAACTGCACCAGTCGATCGTGGAGTCGAACAGCGGCGTGCACACGTCACTGGACGACCTCCACGCCGACCTCACCGAGACGAGACGCCGGCTCGACAAGGAGGCCGCCTCGTCGGGGCTGGCCGTGATGGCCGCGGGCACCGCCCCGCTGGCGCCGGCCGCCTCGGCGCAACCCACCGCCGACGCGCGCTACCTCCACATGAGCGAGGAATACCGCAAGGTCGCCGACGAGCAGCTCATCTGCGGCGCCCAGGTGCACGTGGACGTGCCCGACCGCGACACGGCCGTCCGCGCGATGTGCACGGTGGCGCCCTGGCTGCCCGTGCTGCTGGCGCTCTCCGCCAGTTCCCCCTTCTGGCAGGGGGCCGACACCGGGTACGCGAGCTGGCGCACCATGGTCTGGCAGCGCTGGCCCACCGCGGGCCCGCCCGGCTGCTTCCCCAGCGCGGCCGAGTACGACGCCGCCGTGCAGGACTTCGTGCAGACCGGAGTGATCAGCGACCCGGGAATGATCTACTACGACGTCCGTCCCTCCGCCCACCTGCGCACACTCGAACTGCGCATCTGCGACGCCTGCCCGCGCGCGGAGACCGTCGTGCTGATCGCCGCCCTGTTCCGCGCCCTGGTGACCGAGGCCCGCGAGCGGCTGCGCGCCCGGGGCGGACCGGTCTGCCCGGGCCGCCACGAATGGCTGCGCGGCGCCTCCTGGCGCGCCGCCCGGTCCGGTCTCGAAGGCGCGCTCGTGGACCCCGAGACCCACCGTGAGGCGCCCGCCCCGCAGGTCCTGCGCAAGCTGCTCGTCCGGCTGCGTCCCGCACTGGAGGCCCACGGGGACTGGCAGACCGTCCGGACGCTGGCGCGGCAGGCGCTCGCCGACGGAAGCGCCGCGCACCGCATCCGCCGCACGGCGCGCGACGAGGATCTGCTGGCCTGCGTCGACATGCTCGTCGCCGAGACGCGCGGCGAACGCGGACAGCGCACGGCACCCCGGTCCGTCACCGCGGGCGGACCGCGCTCCGGCGCCGGCCGCCGGGCGCTGCCGGAGGCCGTCATCCGCTGACGGCCGCCTCCACCGGCGCATGTCTCTCACCTAACCGCTCAGAAGGGGTTTTTCATGTCCAGCAGCACGGCTCAGGCCTATGCCGGTAAGGAGAAGGGAGGCGACACGCCATGTGCGGTTTGAGCGGAGAGATCCGCTTCGACGGCAGGCGCCCTGATCCGGCGGCCGTCGGACGCATGAGCGAACGTCTCGCCGCTCGTGGGCCCGACGGCCAGGGAGTCTGGACGCGCGGCGCGGTGGCGCTGGGGCACCGACGGCTGAAGATCATCGACCTGTCGGACCTCGGGGCCCAGCCCATGACGGACGCCGCGGGCGAGGTCACGGGAGTCTTCAACGGCTGCGTGTACAACTACCGGGAACTGCGCGAGGAGCTGCGGGGCCTCGGGCACCGCTTCGAGTCGACCTCCGACACGGAGGTCGTGCTCAAGGCCTACCGCCAGTGGGGAACCGCCTGCGTCGAGCACTTCTACGGCATGTTCGCCTTCGCCCTCGTCGAGCACCGGACCGGCCGCGTGGTGCTGGCCCGCGACCGTCTGGGCATCAAGCCCCTCTACCTGTCCCGGACACCCGGCCGGCTGCGGTTCGCCTCGTCGTTGCCCGCCCTCCTCGCCGCCGGAGACGTGGACACCTCGCTCGATCCGACGGCGCTGCACCAGTACCTCAGCTGGCACGCCACGGTCCCGGCGCCGCGCACCCTCCTCAACGGCGTGCGCAAACTGCCCCCGGCCACCGTCCGCGTCGTCGAGCCGGACGGCGCCGAGCGCGACCACCGCTACTGGCAGCCGTCCTACACGCGCCGGGCCGAGCACGCGGGCATGGGCGCGAACGAGTGGCGCGACGCGGTGCTGGAGGCGCTGCGCACGGCCGTGCGGCGCCGGATGGTCTCCGACGTCCAGGTCGGCGTCCTGCTCTCCGGCGGCCTCGACTCCAGCCTCATCGTCGCCCTGCTGGCCGACGAGGGGCAGCGTGACCTGATGACGTTCAGCGTCGGCTTCGAGTCGGAGGGCGGCGAGGAGGGCGACGAGTTCCGGTACTCGGATCTCGTGGCCCGGGAGTTCGCCACCGACCACCGCCGCCTGATGGTGCCGTCCGACCGGGTGTCGACGGCCCTGGACGGCGCGATCGCCGCCATGAGCGAGCCGATGACCAGCCACGACGTCGTCGCCTTCTACCTGCTGTCCGAGCAGGTGTCGAAGGAGGTCAAGGTCGTGCAGAGCGGGCAGGGCGCCGACGAGGTGTTCGCCGGCTACCACTGGTATCCGGAGCTGGCCGCGGTCGACCGGGAGGACGAGCCCGAGCAGTACGCCGCGACGTACTTCGACCGGCCGCACGCCGACCTCGCCCGCATCCTCCAGCCGCACATGCTGGCGCGCGAGGACGTCTCGGACCGCTTCGTCCGCGAGCACATGGCGACGCCGGGGGCACAGACCGCGCTGGATGCGGCTCTCCGGCTGGACACGCACGTCATGCTCGTCGACGACCCGGTCAAGCGGGTCGACAACATGACCATGGCCTGGGGCCTGGAGGCCCGCGTGCCGTTCCTCGACCACGAACTCGTGGAGCTGGCCGCGGCCTGCCCGCCGGAACTCAAACTCGCCGACGGCGGCAAGGGCGTCCTCAAGGAGGCGGGCCGCAAGCTCCTGCCGCGCGAGGTCGTCGACCGCCCCAAGGGCTACTTCCCCGTCCCGGCGATCCGTCATATGGCCGGTCCAGTACTGCAGCGCGTGCGGGAGGCGCTGCAGTCCCCCGAGGCCACGCGGCGCGGCCTGTTCCAGGAGGCGTACGTGGCCGAGCTCCTCGCCGCCCCCGACGCCTGCCGGACCAGGCGCGGAGCGAACGCCCTGTGGCAGGTAGCTTTGCTGGAGATATGGCTGCAGACGCACGGAATCAGGTGACCTACGATCGGGGCAGCCGGACCGCGCACGGTACGGCGTCCGCCCAGGCGCCCCTCGACGCCCGGACGGTGACGTTGGGGGCGACCCGCACGCCCCCCGCGGACGTCTCCTCCGCGGACGCCGACCCGCGCGCCGCCGCGTACGCCGCAGCCCCGGTACCGGTGCCGCTGCCCGACGCGGCCGGCCCACGGGACGCCGTGAGCCGACTGCGCGCCCACGGCTGCTGGTACCCCTCCGCGGACGCCGACGGCGCCGAGACCGCCTTCATCTGCGACCGGGGAGGCGTCCCCCAGCTCTGGGCCGGGCCGGTCGACGGCGGCGACGTAAGGCTGCTCGACTCGTCGCCCGACCCCGTCACGGAGGTGGCCTGGTCGCCGGACGGCCGCTGGATCGCGTACACCACCGCGCCGGGCGGCGGCGAGCACTCTCGGGTGCTGTGCGTGCGTCCCGACGGCACCGGCCGGCGCGTCCTGGCCGGGGCCGACCCGGACAGCACCGCCTACCTGGGCTGCTGGGCGCACGACGGCTCGGCCCTCGCCGTCACGGTCGCCGCGCCGGCCGTCCGCCCCCGCGGCGACGGCCCCGGGCGGCAGCCGGCCGACGGCCCGGGCGACAGCCCGCCCGAAAGCGCCCTTCCGCCCGCCGGCTGGGCGGACCGGGGCGGGTCCGCGACGCTCCTCGGCCAGGTGGCGTACGACGCCGCGACGGGAGCGGGACCGGAGCCGGGCGCCGCGTGGCCCGGCGCGACGGCCGCGGCGGGAGCCGTGCGCCCCGACGGCGGACTGTCGGTCTACCTGATCGATCCCGACGGTCACGACTCGCCCGCGCTGCTCACCACCGAAACGCACGCGGCCACCCTGCGGGCCTGCGACCTCAGCCGCGACGGCGCGCTGGTGCTGCTGCGCCGGGGGCCGCGCGGCCGGCGCGAGGCCGTCGTCAGGCGCACGGACGACGCGGCGACGACCTTCGCCCTGCCGGTCGCCGACGGCGACCCGTGGATCGGCAGGTTCTCTCCCGACGGGCGGACGCTGTGGCTGCGCAGCAACGTCGACCGGGAGTACGCGGCGCTCCTCGCGGTGGCTCTCGACGCCGACGGCGCGCCCTGCGGCACGTCCGTCGTCGCGGAGCGGCCGGACAACGACCTGGAGCTTCTGACCCTGGCCCACGACGGCCGCACCGCGGCCCTGGCCTGGAACGTCCAGGGCGCGAGCGAGCTGGAACTCGTCGAGACCACCCCGGCGCCGCGGCTCAGCGGGCGACCCGCGCCCGACGGCGCGGGCCCGGCACGGCCCGTCCCCCTGCCCCACGAGGTCGTCACCCGCGTCACCGCGGCCGGCGCCGGGCGTCTGCTGCTCGCGGTGTCGGGGTCGCAACGCCGGCCCGGCGTGTGGTGGGCCCACGAAGGCGTGTCCCTGCTGCGCACCCCCTGGTCCTCGCTGGACGAGGACGCCGTCCCGCCGGGCCGTCCGCCGGTGCGCCCCGTCCCCGTGCGTCTGACGGCGCGGGACGGGCTGCCGCTGAGCGGCTGGTACTACAGGGCGCCCGGACGTCCCCCGGGCGAGCCGGCGCCCTGCGTCATCCACCTGCACGGCGGCCCCGAGGAGCAGGAACGCCCGGTCTTCCATCCGCTCTACCACGAGCTCACCGGGCGCGGCCTGGACGTGTTCGCCCCCGACGTCCGCGGCTCCTCCGGCCACGGCCGCTCGTTCGTCGACGCCGACCTGGGGGCCGGCCGCTTCGCCGCGCTGGACGACGTCGCCGACTGCGCGGCCCACGCGGTCACCGCGGGCCCCGCCGACCCGACGAGGCTGGCCGTCATGGGGCGCTCCTACGGCGGCTATCTGACCTTCGCCTCACTCGTCTGGCACCCCGAACTGTTCCGCACCGGGGTCGCCGTCTGCGGCATGTCGGACCTGCTGACCTTCTTCTCCGGCACCGAGCCCTGGCTCGCGGAGTCGGCGGCGCACAAGTACGGCCACCCCGAACACGACCGCGAGCTGCTGCGCGCCCTGTCGCCGATGAACCGCGTCGACGCGCTGCGGGTCCCGCTGCTGGCCGTCCACGGCGAACACGACACCAACGTGCCGCCGCAGGAGTCCCACCAGTTCGTACGGGCGGCACGCGAACGGGGTGTCCCCGCCGAACTGCTCACCCTGCGCGACGAGGGCCACGACTTCCTGCGCGCGGACAACCGGCGGCTGTTCCGCCGCAGCGCCGCGGACTGGCTGGAACGCCACCTGCGCCCATGACCCACGCATCCGAAAAAAGGCACGCGTAGAGCGCGGACCTCGGGGTAATCGGAGCGAGTCGGCAGGAGACGGCGCCATGCCTGGGGAGGTCGGGCGCCGCCTCCTGCCCCTGCGTCCGCCCCCACGCCCCGGCGGAGTGGCGCGGCCACCGGGGGCCGAAAGCGGGCCCGGCCCGGCCCGGCAGGACGGCGTACGGGAGCGGGGAACGGTGATGGCAGGATGACGCGCATGGATATCCGCCGCAGGAACAACGTCCGGATCACCGGCCGCCCGGACGGACCGGTGGTCGTGCTGGCCCACGGGTTCGGCTGCGACCAGAACATGTGGCGGCTGACGGTGCCCGCGCTGGCGGAGCACCACCGGGTCGTGCTGTTCGACTACGTCGGTTCGGGCAGATCGGACCTGACCGCGTGGGACGAGAAGCGGTACTCGGCCCTCGAGGGCTACGCACAGGACGTCGTGGACGTCTGCGAGGAGCTCGACCTGCGCCGGGCGGCCTTCGTGGGGCACTCGGTGAGCGCCATGGTCGGCGTGCTGGCCGCGCGGGCGGCGCCGGAGCGGATCGGATCGTTGCTGATGGTGGCCCCGTCCCCGTGCTACGTCGACTCCGACGGCTACCGCGGCGGCTTCAGTGCCGAGGACATCGACGAGCTGCTGGCGTCCCTCGAGTCGAACTACCTGGGCTGGTCGACCACGATGGCCCCGGTGATCATGGGCAACCCCGAGCGGCCGGAGCTGGGCGAGGAGCTGACGAACAGCTTCTGCGCCACCGACCCGGACATCGCCAGGGTCTTCGCCAGGACCACGTTCCTGACCGACTCCCGGGACGACCTCAAGGGCGTCACGGTGCCGACCCTGGTGCTGGAATGCGCCCAGGACGTCATCGCCCCCCGGGAGGTCGGCGCGTACGTGCACGCCCAGATCCCCGGTTCCACCCTGGTGACGCTGCCCGCCACCGGGCACTGCCCGCAGCTGTCGGCGCCCGAGGCCACCAACGCGGCGGTCCTGGACTTCCTGCGCGGCCTGCGGTGATGTGCCCCATGGGAGACAACGCCGAGTCCTACGGCGCGGAGGACGCCACGTCGACCGATGCGGCGTTCACCGCCCTGTTGGAGGACAGTGTCGAGGACCTGTACGAGTCGGCGCCCTGCGGGTATCTGTCCACGCTGATGGACGGCACCATCGCCAAGATCAACGCCACGCTGCTGGGCTGGCTGGGCCTGGAGCGCTCGGCCGTGGTGGGCCGCATGCGGTTCAGCGAGCTGCTCACCGTGGGCGGCAGGCTGTACCACGAGACGCACTTCGCGCCGCTGCTGCAGATGAAGGGCGAGATCAGCGGCATCGCGCTGGAGATGAAGAAGGCCGGCGGCGGCCGCCTGCCGGTCCTGGTCTCCTCCGCCGTCAAGCACGGCAGCGAGGGCGAGCCGCTGCTGATCCGCACGACCGTCTTCGACGCCTCCGACCGCCGTGCCTACGAAGAGGAACTGCTGCGCCGCAAGCAGGAAGCGGTGCGGGCGCACCAGCAGGCGGAAGCCGACCGGGCCCGTCTGAAAGAGGCCCTCGCCGTACTGCAGCAGTCGCTCCTGCCGGCCACCCTGCCGGCGGTGCCGGGCGTGGAGACGGCCACGTACTACCACACCGCCGCCCCGGACCGGCTCGGCGGCGACTTCTACGACCTCTTCGCCGCGGACGGCGCCCGCTGGGCGTTCTTCCTCGGCGACGTCTGCGGCAAAGGGCCCAAGGCCGCGGCGGTCACCTCCCTGACCCGGTACACCCTGCGGGCCGCGGCGCTGCACGACCCCGACCCGGTCACCGCGCTCACCACCCTGAACACGGTGCTGCACGAGCGCTACACCGGCGGGGACCCCCGCTACTGCACCGCGATCTTCGGGATCCTCACCCCCGACCCGGACACCGGGCGCGTCGCCGTCCGTCTGGCCTCCGGCGGCCATCCGCCCGCCCTCGTCATCCGCGGCGACGGTGAGACGGACTTCCTTCCCACACCCGGAGGGCTCCTCGTCGGCGCACTGCCCGAGGCATCCTTCACCCCCGCCACCACCACGCTCGGCCCCGGTGACACGCTCCTGCTGTACACCGACGGCCTGACCGAGGCGCGCACCGGACCCGACCGCGCCGCCCTGTACGGCGACGGAGCCCTGCGCGACTTCGTCGAAGGCCACGCCGGCGCCTCACCCGATGAGATGGTCCAGGCGCTGAGCGGCCTGCTGGAGGGCCTCGGCGACGGAGTCGACGACGACACCGCGCTGCTCGCCATAGGGGTCCCCGGCACCCGTCCGCCATCCCGTCCCGCAACCGATCACCCGAGATGAGTACTGTGAAGATCGCCGCCCGCGACGCGGAAACCGGCCCCGTGCTGGAGATCGTCGGTGACCTCGACTACGCCACCGCCCACACGCTGAGCGACCGCGTCGCCCGGACAGCCCTGCGTCCCGGCCAGCGCCTGGTCCTGGACCTGTCACGGCTGGAGTTCTGCGACTCCAGCGGCATCACCGCCCTGATCGCGGCGCGCAATCACGCGGCGGCCGCCCGGGCCGACATCGCTCTGGCCGCGGTCCCGGACAACACCCTGCGCATTCTGCGCATCGTCGGGCTCGACCAGGTCTTCACCCTCCATCCCGACGCGCAGTCCGCCACCGACGCCCGGTCCAGCTCGACGCCGCCCGGATGACACCCCCCGGGCGTGGCCCGGAAACGAAGCCTGACCAGGAATCGGGTGTGAGGGAGCTGGGACAGGGGACTTGGTGAGCATGCTGGGTTCAGCGGCATACCCATGGGGCTGACCCGGTCCAGGCTTCTCTGGTTCAGACAGCGTGCCGGGGGAGCCGCCCCTCCGGCGTCACGAGAGACGGCCCCGTTCGCAGATCAGGCGGGCGACTTCGCGGAGCTTGACGTTGTTCTCCTGCGAGTAGCGCCGCAGCACGTCGAAGGCCTGCTCCTCGGAGAGGTGCATGCTGCCCCTGAGGATCCCCATGGCCTCGCCGATGACGTGGCGGGTGGCGACGGCCTGTTCCATCTGGGCATGGGTGCGGGCGCTCGAGAAGGCGACCGCGGCGTGCGAGGCGAGCAGCCAGCCGGCCAGCTCACTGACCTCGGTGAACGCGCCGGGTTTGCGTGAGTAGAGGTTCAGCGCGCCGAGGTCCTCGTCGTCGGTGAACAGCAGGAAACCCATCATGCTGCCCACGCCGAGCGCATGGGCCAGCGGAGCGTACGCGGGCCAGCGCTGCTGCTCGGCCGTGAGGTCGGCGATGCGGAAGACGCGCTCCCCCTGCGTATGGCGGGCGACGTCGAAGCAGGGCCCTTCGCCCAGCCGCTCCTGCAGCCGGTCGCTTTCGACGACCAGCTGGTCGGTGGGCGCGAGGGTCTCCGCCTTCGTGGCGTGCAGTACGAGAATGCCGGCCTCGTCGCAGCCCTCCACCAGCTCGGTGGCCGATGCGGTGATCCGCTCCAGCGTGGCGCCGACCGACTCCTGCGCCGAGAGGTCCCTCGCCATCGACGCCATCTGCTGGGCGAACAGGCCCCAGTCCACACCGTCCTCCACCATTCGACCTCCTTGAAGAACACCTCGTACCCAGCTTGGCACGTGGTCTCACCGCGGTGCCGATGACGGGTGCAGACGAGGAGAACGGGGGACGACGGGAATAAGCCGGGCACAGTCCGCCCCGGCGCCCCTCGGCGCGGCAGCGGGGCCGGGCGGTGCTCGGGACCGACGTCAGCGCACGACGTCGAACACGTTCTTCTGCAGACCGTTGGCGTAGGCCTGGTGCTCGACGAGCTTCAGCTTCTGCGCGTCCTTGTCCGTGGCGCTGAACAGCCGCTTGCCCGCCCCGAGCAGAAGGGGGAAGACGAGCAGGTGGTAACGGTCGATCAGGCCGGCGTCCGAGAGGGACTGGTTCAGGGAGGCGCTGCCGTGGACGATGATCGGGCCGCCCTCGCCCTCCTTCAGCGCGGCGACGTCGTCGAGAGAGCGCAGGATCGTCGTCTCGCCCCAGTTCGACACCAGGTCGTCCTCGCCGAGGGTGGTGGAGACGACGTACTTCGGCATAGCCCTGTAACCGGCGAAGTCCTCCATGTCGGGCCACACGGGGCTGAACGCCTCGTAGCTGACCCGGCCCAGCAGCATCGCGGTGGCCTCCTGCTGTTCCCGGCCCTTGATCTCGAACGCCTCGGGCAGGAACTCGACGTCCTTGAAGGTCCAGCCGGCGTTGCGGTAGCCGGGCTCACCGCCCGGGGCCTCCACGACGCCGTCGAGCGAGATGAAGGCGGTGCTGATCAAGGTACGCATCGTGGGTTCCTCGGTGTCTCGTGTCGGTTCTCAGCGGATTCGGTCGGTGCACGCTCGGCCCGTGTCCGCGGGCTGCGGCGCACCAAGCATGATCTCTGACCACCGGTCACGGCGAAACTCATCGGCCGCCACGCGGTGAACCGGCGACACTCGTCGCTTCAGCCCCGCGGAGGCGCTCGCATGCGGCGGCGGTCCAGGGGACGGCGGCGCATCCAGATCCTCGGATTCGACGGGATACCGCTGCCGAATCCGCAATGCCCCGCTCCGACGGGCCCATGGGGCGCCCCCTCGTAGTCCCGGCCGGAGGCCCGCGCTCCTTGACGCAGTGTCAGGCGGGCGTCGAAAATCCGAGGCCGACGGGTCCCGGTCCCGGGCAGGATGCCCTGTGTGAACCATCTCCTGTGCGGGCTCGCCGCCAACCCCGCCCTGTCGTCCGAGCTGGTGGGCCGGCTGATCGCGGTCGCGGACGACGACATCGCCTTCCACCTATCCGGGCGGGCGGACCTCAGCCGCGCCCAGGCGGTCGCGCTGGCCTCGCGCGTCGAGGACAGCGGTGTGCGGCTCGCGTACGAGGGCCTGCTGACCGCCGCCGACGTCGATCCCGCCGCACAGCCCGGCACCGCCCTCGCCCTGCTCGACGAGCGCGCCGGCGACCCGGAGTGGGCGCCTCTCCTCGCGGCGGATCCGAGCCCGGAGCGCCGGGAGAAGCTGGCCGCCTGCCCGGGTCTGCCGGCCGACGTGGTGGAGGTGCTCGCCGCGGACCAGGACGTACGCGTCGTCGCGGAGCTCGCGTTGTGGACCGCACCGGACATGGCCGCCAGGCTGGCGAGCCATCCGCACACCGACGTCCGCCGGTCGGTGGCCGCCAACGAGGCGACGCCGCCGGACGTGCTCGCCGCGCTCCTCACCGGCGAGGGACTGCCTCCGGCGCGGCGCTGCCTGGTCTGCGACGTGGAGGCGACGCCGTTCGTGCACGCGTCGTCGTGCCCCCGGCCCGACTGTGAGCTGCCTCCGGGCGCCTCCTGCGACGGGTCCCACGAATTCGCCGTACACGGCATACGGCATGCGGCGCTACAGAACCCGGCCACACCCGCCGAAGCCGTCGTGGGCTTCGCGGACCACCCGTCGACGTACCTGCGCTGGGCGCTCGCCGGCCGCCCGGAACTGCCCCCCGCGGTGTACCGGCGGCTGGCCGTGGACGAGGTTCCCGGGATCCGGGCCGACCTCGCCGAGAACCCGGCGATCGACGCCGACCTGATCCGCACACTGGCCGACGACCTCACCCACGACGTGCGGCGCAGGCTCGCCCACAATCCACGCGTTCCGCTCGACGTGCTCACCCGGCTGGCGGGCTCCGCCCGGATCGGCGCCACCCTCCTGCCGCGGATCGCGGCGGCGTCCCCCGCCGAGGTGCACGACCTGCTCCGGTCCCCGAACCCGGCCGCGCGCATGCTCCTGGCCCAACGACGCGATCTGCCGCCGCACATCCGCGACGTGCTGGCCGACGACCCCGACGCCAAAGTCGTCAAGTCCATCGCGCCGCACCCGGGTCTCACGGAAGCACGCCTGCGCGCCATGGTCGACCGGCTCGGGGTCCAGGTCCTCGCCAGGGTGGCGGCCAACCCCGACGCGAGCGCGGTGCTGCTGGAGAGCCTGACCCGGCACGACCCGCCGGTGCCGAAGGCCCTGCGCGAGGTCGCCCGGCACCGGAACGCGACGGCGCCGGCCCTGCTCGTCTGCTTGGCGGACAGCCACGCCCGGCCCCTCGCGGCCGGCCATCCCGCCCTCCCGCCGCCGGTCATCGTGGACCTGCTCACGGACGACGACCCGCGGGTGGCGGAGGCGGCGGTCGCCAACCCGTCGCTTCCCCCGGCCGTGATGGCGGATCTCGTCCCGCGGCCGTGACCGACGAGGGGGCCGGCCGGCCGTCACCGTGAACGGTTTTGCGGCCACGTCCGCAGAGCAAGATCAGGAGGATGTGTTCGGCTCGAACGAGGAAGCGAAGAAGGGGGAGGCGTGTCGTTCCCGGCCACGAAAAGGAGCGCGCCGGTTCCCTCGGCGACGCTCAAGGAGGAACCCGTGGCCGTCATACCCACGACAGAGATCGACATGTTCGCGACCTCGGACCGGCCCACTCGCTACGAGCAGTACCGGCGCCTGCGGGAGCTGGGCGGCGTCGTCCGGCTGCGCGAACCGGACGTGTACGCGATCACACGGTACGACGAGGTGAAGGCCGTGCTCGCCGACCACGACGCCTTCCTCTCGGGCGAGGGCGTGGGATTCAATCCCGATGTCAACCGGATCATGCGGGGCGTCACCCTCGTCAGCGACCCCCCGGAGCACGACGTGCTGCGCTCCGTCGTCGGGGCGGGGCTACGGCCCGGACCCCTGCGGGCGCGCAGTGAGGAGATCGCCGGCAAGGCGCGCGACCTCGTCGCCGAAGTCGTCGCCCGGGGCGAGATCGACGGCGTGACCGAGCTGGCCCAGGCGATGCCGATGCTGGTCATCCCCGACTACCTCGGACTGCCCGAACGCAATCGCGAACACCTCTACGCGTGGGGACAGGTGGGCAACGACCTGCTGGGTCCGGTCACGGAACGCACCCCGCACAACATGGAGATGACACAGCGTCTGTTCGCCTTCGCCCACGAGCTCGCGGCGAACAGGGAACTCGCGCCCCACAGCCCCGGAGCCGCCATGCTCGATGCGGCCGATCAGGGCGTCATCGCCAAGGAGAAGTGCCCGCTCCTCCTCGTCGACTTCATCGGGCCGTCGCTGGAGACCACGGCCGCGGCCATCGGCCATCTGCTCGTCCTGTTCGCCGAGCGCCCGGACCACTGGGCCGCGCTGCGCGCCGAGCCCGCTCTGGTGGCCTCGACGATCAACGAACTGCTCCGGCTCGAGACTCCCGTGCGGGGCCTCACCCGCGTCGCGGCGCGCGACACGGAGCTGGGCGGGGTGACGATCCCGCAGGGCGCCCGGGTGTGGGCGCTGTTCGCCTCCGCGAACCGTGACGAGCGGAAGTGGGAACGCGCGGACGAGTTCGACCTCCGCCGCAATCCGCTCGACCATCTCGGGTTCGGGCACGGCGCGCACAACTGCGTCGGCCAGGGCGTCGCCCGCATGGAGCTGCACGCCCTGATCCACGCGCTGCTCGAGTCCGTGGAGCGTTTCGAGTTCACCGGCGACCCGGTGATCGCGCAGAACACGATCCTTAACACGTACGCAAAGGTCCCCGTCCGGCTCGTCGCGAGCAGGGCGACGTGACGGGCGGCCGCGCCGCGGTGGGCGGGGCGAGCCCGGGGGAGGGGTCTGTCCGAGGGCCCTCCGCCGGGAGACGGGGCCGGCGCGTGGGCCGGTTCGGCGGATGTGGCGCGGGCGAGCCGGCTCAGCGGACGTAGGCGTCGCACAGGCCTCGCACGGCGGGCGGCACGGGCGACTGGTGGGACCATCCGCACACGGTGCCCAGGTCGTACGTGGGCCGCGGCCGCGGCCGGGGCTCGACGGCGTGCGGCGTGCCGGCGCGGTGGCGGGGCGGCGCCGCAACCGTGGACGGCTGCCGGGAACGCGGGGCCGCGGCGGGCCGGTGCGGCGCGGGACGTGCCTGCGTGCCGGTGCGCGGTCGAGCCGGAGCCTGGGGGCGCGGGGGCCGGAGCCCGGCGGCGCCGGTGGAGCGCCGCTGCGCGCCGTGCCGGTGCCGGGCGTGCCGCTGCGGCGTCCCGGTGGGGGACGTGGCGACGAGGGCAGTGAGGGCGGAGGCCTGGCCGGGGGCCGGCAGGAGGGAGGGCGTGCGGGCGGCGGCCGGGGCCGGACGCGGCGGGGCGGCGGAGGGGACGGCCACACAGCCTCCGGCGAGGACGACGGCGGCCAGGGCGGCGGCGAGGACGAGGGGACGGCGCATGCCCCCAGGGTGACGCCCGAGCGCGGGCCCGGCGGTGCGTCCCCGCGGGCGATCACCGGCACGGGTGACATCCCGGGCGGACTTCGTGACCGGCCGGGATCGCCGAGGCGCCCGCGCGCCGCGCGCACGACGGTCACGCGATCGGTCGACGCGGTCGGCTCAGGCCCGTCCGGGCGGGTTTGGCGGACGCCGGGACCAGGAATCGCTACAACACCGGCAGTCGCGCCGCACTCCTTCTCCTGATCAGCCGTAACGTTCCTGCCGGTGTCCCACCACCGCGCCCTCGGGCCTACCTTCGGGAGAGCAGTTGTGGTCGATCTCGGCTTCGTGGGCCCCAGCCGGCCCGCCAACGACTACCGGTTCCTGAAAGTCACCGACGGAGACACCCCCAACATCGCCATGGCGGTCCGCATGGTCTCCATCGACACCCCCGAAACCCACTACGGCGGCGCCCCGGACACTGCCCAGGCCACCCTGGAGCGCACCAGGACGCGCCTGCTGGACGGCACCTACGACGCGCTGCCGCAGGACCTGCGCGACCACCTCGTCTCGCGGATCACGCCCGACGCGGCCGAGCGCCATCAGGCGGCCGGCCAGGCGGCGGCCGAGGCCCACACGGCCATGGTGGACGCCCGTCTGGGCCGCCCGGACGGCTCGCAGCGCAAGATGGCGGTGATCGCCACCGGCGAGCTCGTCGAGGCGAAAGGCCGCCTCCTGGCCTACACCGCGCCCTGGTTCACCGGCAGCGCCTCCGATCCGCTGCCGCCGCGCGACGACCCCCGGCGACGCACGTTCAACCTGGACATGGTGGCGCTCGGGTGGGCGGCGACCTTCCTCATCTACCCCTCGATTCCGCCGGCGAAGGACATGAACCTGCTGCTGGACGAGGCGGACGCGGCCTGGACACAGCAGCTCGGCGCCTGGGAGCGGTTCGGGCGGGACCTGCTGCTGGGATACGAGTACCGGGCCTGCATCAAACTCGGGGCCGGGCAACTGACGGATCCGGCCGACGCGATCGGCCAGGCCTATCAGCGGGTGTGCGTGGACCTGCGCACGCTGACCGAGGTCGGCCTGTACGGCTACCACCAGGTACCGCCCCCGCACCGGCTGTGGATCTGGGCGACCGACCTGGAGCGGGCGCGGGAGGACCTCCCGATCACTGCCTGAAGCGGCCGAGCCCGCCGCCGGGCTCCCCGGCCGGCGGGCCGGCGGGCCGAGCCGCGACGGGTCACTCGCGACCCCGGGGGGCGCGCCCCTCGCTCCGGCCCGAACCGACGGCGTTCCCCGGCGGCCACACCGGGTTCACCGAGGCTCCCGAGGCCTTCGCCGCCCGCCTGAGGACGGTCGTCGGCGCGGTCTGAGCCGCGGAACAGGGCGCCCAGCGACCGGACGTCACCCGGCCGCGTGCCGGTCGCCGTGTGGGTGGCTCCACGCCCGCAGCGCATGGGCCCGGTGGTCGTGCTCGAAGCCCTCACCGAGGGGGCCCACCCGCTCGGCCGCCTCGGCGGTACGGGGGTCGTCGCGCAGCGCGAGGCCGTAGGCGGCCTCCAGGCGCACCAGTCGGTTGTCCTCGCCGAGCAGCGCCACCAGGGCGTCGGCGACGGCGGGCGTGCGGTCCGGTGAGCCGGCCAGGGCCACCGCTGCCGCACCCCGCGCCTCGGGGTCCGGGTCCTCGGCCAGGAGGAGGAGCGCCCGGACGACCTCGGGGAGGAGAGCGTCGTCCTCGATGCTCGCCGTGCACGCTCTGACGCGGACGAAGGCGTCCGGGTCCCGCATGAGGGCGAGCAGGGCGGCCCTGGCCGCGGGGGTGCGGGCGCCACCGTCCGGGGAGAGGACGTAGGGCACTTCGCGGCGGACACGCGGATCGGGATGGCCGGCGTGGCGCAGACCGATGGCCTCCTGGTCGCGATGGTCGTACTCGCTGAGGACGTCGAGGACGCCGGCGAGCAGGCCCCCGTCCGTCTCCTCGGCCGCCCAGGCGGCCAGGAGTTCGCTGTCCTGCTTCTTCTGGTGGGCGTCGAGGCCGACGACCGTGCGCCTCCTCAGGTACTCCACCACGAACCGGCGAGGCGCCAGGTCGGGGTCGTGGCGGTGCGCCACCAACGCGGACCAGGTCTCGGGGCTGCGGCGCCAGGTGAGGATCCAGCAGACCGTGGACCAGTTCACATGGTCCTCGTCGGGCCCGCCGACGGCGCGGGCGATCAGCTCATCGACGGGCGGCAGGACGCGCAGGGCCCACTCCAGCGTGGCCAGGACGGCGGCGTGCCCGGCCCGAACGACGAGCCCGCCGAGCGAGACCTGTTCGACCCAGTAGTACTCGTCGTCCTCGACCCGGAGGGTCGCGGCGGGCCCCCGAGCACCCGTCCTGCGGCCCAGCTCCTCGACCGCACCCGTCTCGTACCAGCTCCGGGCCAGAGCGAGAAGCCGTTCACCGGCGGCCTTTGAAAGCCGTTCCGCGGGCTCTTCTCCCAGCACGGCCGACACGACCGCCGGCGAGCCGCCGTCGACGGCCCGCCACAGCGGCGTCGTCCCGTCCGGCAGCACCCGGTCGGGATCCGCACCGCCGTTCACCAGCGCCTCGGCCACCCGCGCGTCGTACGCCGCCACGGCCGCGCACAGCACCGGAAGCCCGTCGCCGTCCACCGTGTCGGGATCCGCGCCCCCGTCCACCAGGTCCCGCACCGCCTCGGCGTCCCCCGCCCGGACCGCTGCCCGGAGCCGACCCCCGAGTCCGCCCTCGCCCATGCCCCCAGCCCTTCTCCCGTGACAGCGGGCCGCCGGAACGGACCCGGGAACGGGATCCTCGGCAGCCTATCCCGGGGCCGATGCCGTGTGATGCTGGCGCCATGACGGATCGACATGAGGCGGATCGGGGCGAGGTCGCCATAGTCCGCAGGACAGGCCGGACAGGCCGGACAGGCCGGACCTCGGCCGGCGACGACGGGCTGGCCGCGCTGCTGGCGGCCTACCACCTGCGGACGGAGAGCGAGAAGGGCGAGGCGGTCGACGACGTGGACGGGCTGCCGGAGCGCTACCGCGCGGAGGTCTCGGACCCCTGGACCGCGTTCGCCGACGACGTCGTGCTGCTGGCCCTGAGCGGGGAGAGCGCCGTGGGCTGCCTCGTGCTGACCGCCCCCGCCGACGGGCGGTCGGAGATCAAGAGACTCTGGACGGAGCCGGCGTTCCGGGGCCGGGGCATCGCGTCCGGCCTGCTCGGAGCCGCGCTCGCGCACGCCGAGGCGAACGGCGTGGCCACGGTGCGCCTGTCGGTGTGGAGCTGGCGGACCGGCGCCATCGCCCTGTACGAACGTTTGGGCTTCGGCGTCACCGAGTCGTGGGACGAGCGCGATCGACTGGTGTGCATGCAGCGCACCGTCTGAGCCGGCCCGCCCGGGCGGGCCGAGGCCGTGACGCCGGGCGACGACGGCAGTGCCCCGGACGCCCGGCAGACCCCTCGGGTACGGCATCGGCGCGATCCATGGGCCGAACGTCCCCGTCGAGGGGCCGATCCGCCCCTCCTGCGGCCCGTCGGCCGGTGCGACCGTGAAAACGGACCCCTGTGCGGTACGGAAGGCGGTGGGGACGATGACACTCCCCCTGGTCGTGGGCGTCGACGGATCCGACGCGAGCCTGACGGCGGTCGACTGGGCGGTGGACGAGGCCGCCCGGCACGGTCTCCCGCTGCGGCTGGTGCACGCCTCGCGCTGGGAGCGGTACGAGAGAAGCGTGCCCTCCACCGGCGTCGGCCGGCCGTCCGAGCGTGTCCTCGCGGAGCATCTCGTGGGCTCCGCGACCGAGCGCGCCGAGCGGCGCAACCCCGAAGTCAAGGTCAGCGCCGACATCGTCCCCGAGGAGGCGTCCGAGGCTCTCCTGCACGCGGGCAACAATGCGTTCGCCCTGGTGACGGGGGTGCGCGGGCGCGGTGAGCTGACGAGCATGCTCCTCGGCTCGGTGGGCCTGGCGGTGGCGGCCCGCGCGCACTGCCCGGTGGTGGTGGTCCGGGGCGACAAGGCGGGCCTGTCCGGCTCCCACGAGCGGATCCTGCTGGGCGCGGGCGAGCCCGGGACCGGCGCCGACGCCGTGCGCTTCGCGTTCCGCGAGGCCGAGACACGCGGCTGCGACCTGGACGTCGTACGCGCCTGGCGCTGCCCCGCGCACGAGAGCGCCGAGGATCCCGCGCTCGCGGACGAGCCGGCGCGCCGGCACGAGGAGCGGGCCTCTGCCCTGCTCGACACGCTGCTGCGGGACGCCGTGGCCGAACACCCGGGCGTCCGGGTGCGGCGGGCCACGGTCGAGGGACCGGCTCACGGCGTCCTCGTGCGCCGCTCGGCCGCGGCCGACCTGGTGGTCGTCGGGGCCCGGCGCAGGCACGGTCACCTCGGGCTTCAGCTCGGGCGGGTGAGTCACACCCTGCTCCACCACGCGGACTGCCCGGTGGCGGTCGTACCGCAGACGGTGTGAACTCGGTGACAGCCGGCCCGGAAGGGGGAGCGATGACGTCCGCCCGGTCCCGAGACGTGCTCGTGCCCGCGCTGCGGGACGCCGAGACGCCCGAACCGGACCGCTGCCGCGGCGCCGCCGTAGCCGTCGTGTCCGACCCGACCGTGAGGCCCGACGCGGGGGCAGCGTGATGACGGGCTGGACGTGGGAGTACGACGGGTACGACCCCGCGGACGAACGCACAAGGGAGTCGTTGTGCACGCTCGGCAACGGCTACTTCGCCACCCGGGGGGCGCTGCCGGAGTGCACTGCGGACGACGTGCACTACCCCGGCACCTACGTCGCCGGCTGTTACGACCGGCTCACCACCGACGTCGCGGGCCGCCGGGTGGAGAACGAGGACATGGTCAACGTCCCGAACTGGCTGCCGCTGCGGTTCCGTCCCGCCGGACGGCACTGGATCACCCCCGACACGGCCGAAGTGCTCGACCACGGTCTGGTGCTGCACCTGGCCTCGGGCCTGCTGGAGCGCCGGACCCGGTACGCGCTCGGCCCGGGGCGGGCGCTGGCGGTGCGGCAGCAGCGGTTCGTGCACATGGCCGACCCCCATCTGGCGGCCCTGCACACCGAGTTCACCGCCGAGGGCTTCACCGGGGATCTCGACGTGGAGGCGGCGCTGGACGGCGGCGTCGCCAACGCCGGCGTCGCGCGCTACAGGGATCTCGACGGCCGTCACCTGACCCGGCTGCACACCGGGTCCGCCGGGCCGGACACGGTCTGGCTGCGCTGCCGGACCCGCACCTCCGACGTCCGGATCGGCATGGCGGCCCGGCTGGACGCCGACGCTCCGGTCACCGACCGGCACGATGCCTCACGCGTACGCCAGAAGGCGCGTCTGGGTCTGCGTCCCGGCGCGACCGTCACCGTCGACAAGACCGTCGCCCTGCACACCTCCCGCGATCCCGCGATCAGCGACCCGCTGGACGCCGCGATCGACCGGGTCGCAGCCGCGCCCGGCTTCGACGAACTGCTCGAAGCGCACCTGACGGCCTGGGACCAGCTGTGGCGACGGGCGGAGCTGGACGTCGCCGGGGAGGCCGGGGACATTCTGCGGCTGCATCTCTTCCACGTCCTGCAGACCCTCTCCCCGCACACCGCGGACCTGGACGTCGGCGTGCCGGCCAGGGGCCTGCACGGCGAGGCGTACCGCGGCCATGTCTTCTGGGACGAGCTGTTCGTGCTGCCGTACCTCGACCTGCGGTTCCCCGAGGTCTCCCGCGCCCTGCTCCGCTACCGTCACCGCCGTCTCGACCGGGCCTGCGCCGCCGCCCGCGCGATCGGCAGGCGCGGTGCGCTGTACCCCTGGCAGAGCGGCAGCGACGGGCGCGAGGAGACGCAGGAACTCCACCTCAACCCCCGGTCGGGACGCTGGCTGCCGGACCACTCACGGCTCCAGCGGCATGTCGGCTCGGCGGTGGCGTACAACGTGTGGCAGTACTGCGAGGCCAGCGGGGACGCGGAGTTCCTGCACACCAAGGGCGCCGAGATGCTGTTGCAGATCGCGCGGTTCTGGGCGGACTCGGCCACCTGGGACGAGGATCTGGGCCGGCACCGCATCCTGGGCGTGATGGGCCCCGACGAATACCACGACGCCTATCCCGACGCACGGCGCCCCGGACTCGACGACAACGCCTACACCAACGTCACCGCCGCCTGGGTGCTCGCACGCGCCCTCGACGTGCTGCGGAGTCTGCCGGAGCCCCGGCGGCGCGAACTCGCCGAGCGCACCGGTCTGGACGACGGCGAGCTCGAACAGTGGGAAGACGTCTCGCGCACCCTCCACGTGCCGTTCCACGACGGCGTCGTCAGCCAGTTCGAGGGCTACGGCGACCTCGCCGAACTCGATTGGGAGGCCTACCGCGAGCGGTACGGCGACATCCGGCGCCTGGACCGGATCCTGGAGGCGGAGGGCGACACCGTCAACCGCTACAGGGCCTCCAAACAGGCCGACGTCCTGATGCTCGGCTACCTCTTCTCACCGGCCGAACTCCGGGACCTCTTCGGCAGGCTGGGCCATCGCATCGACGACGACGTGTGGCGGAGCACCGTCGACCACTACCTTCACCGCACCAGTCACGGCTCCACCCTCAGCGGCCTGGTCCACGCCTGGGTCCTGGCCCGCGCGCGGCGCACCGAGGCGTGGACCTACTTCCAGGAGGCCCTGCGCGGCGACATCGCCGACCTGCAGGGCGGCACCACCGGTGAGGGCATCCATCTGGGGGCCATGGCCGGCACGCTCGACCTCGTCCAGCGCGGGCTGACGGGGCTGGAGACGCGGGCGGGGGCGCTGTGGCTCGATCCGGCGCCGTTGCCGGAGCTGTCGGCCTACGGGTTCTCCCTCCGGTACCAGGGGCACTGGGGCGTCCGGCTGCGTCTGGAGCGCGGAGCGCTGCAGGTGACGGTGCCGCCGTCCGACCGCGAGCCGATCGACATCCGGCTGCCGGACCGGGCGGTCTGCGTGCGGCCGGGCGAGACGTGTCACCTCCTTCTGTCCGGCTGACGGAGGGCGCCACGCGCAGGGGCCGGACGGCCCCCGGAGAGGACCGGGCAGCCTCTCCCCGCGAACGGGCCGGGGCGTGACGCTGGTGGCGGACGACAGACAGAGCGATGGAGGTGCCGAAATGCTTCGACCCGTGATCGCGGGAGTCGACGGATCCCCCGAGAGCCTGGCCGCCGCCGCATGGGCGGCGCGCGAGGCCGAACGACGGGACCGGCCGCTGCACCTGGTGCACGCCTGGGACTGGCATCCCCGCCAGGAGGAGCGCGAGATCGCCGGCGCCGCACAGCGGCATCTGGCCCGGCGTTCACTGCGCCGGGCGGAGGAACGGGTGCGCGCCGAGTGCCCCGCCGTCCGCCTCACCGACGAGCAGGTCGACGGCCCGGCCGTGGACGCGCTGGTGAAGGCGGCGGACCAGGCGGACGTGACGGTCCTGGGATCTCGCGGGCTGAGCGGCTTCACCGGGTTCCTCGTGGGGTCCGTCGCCCTCGGTGTGGTCGCGCGGGTGACGCGTCCCGTCGTCCTCGTCCGGGCGGGCGAGGAACCGGCCGACGAACGCCTGCCGACGGCCGACGAGACCGCTTCGACGGACACCGGATACCGGGACGTCGTGCTCGCCGTCGACCTCGACGAAGCCTGCGACGAGGTCATCGAGTTCGCCTTCGAGGCGGCCCGGCTCCGGCACGCGCGGCTGCGCGCCGTGCACGCCTGGCACACGTCCGGCCCGAGAGGCCTCGGCTCCGGTGACGTCGGCCTGTTGCAGGACTCCTGGCAGGGCGAGGAGTGGCTGGGCTTCCTCCGGGCCGTGCTCCAGGTGTGGTGCGACAAGTACCCGGACGTGGAGGTCCTGGAGACGGTGGTGGACGACAGGCCCGCCACCGCGCTCGTCCGGGCGGCGACCGGAGCGAGCCTCCTCGTCGTCGGCCACCGCCTCGCCGAGCGCCCGATCGGCCCGCGCACCGGCCCGGTCACCCACGCCGCGATCCACCACGTCGGCTGCCCGGTGGCCGTCGTCCCCCATGTGTGACCCCGGTCCACGGGTTCGTCCGGCCCCGGGGGCAGCTACATAACGACCAGTCGGTACCCTGCTGTGCATGACTACTGCCGCCCTCGAGCCGCGTGCCGGTCGACGCTGTAACCAACCGCTCAACTCCCTGCACGCGACGCACTACTTCTCGCCTGATCTAGGGCGTGAGCTGGGCGCGCTCGGGATCACCCGTCCGCGGGCCGTCAACTTCGCCGCGCGGGCGGCCGCACTGGGGGCGGTCGGCGCCGGCACGGTGACGGCGACCTTCTACAACTACAAGCACGAGCTCGTGGCCCGGCACGTGCCGGCGGTGTGGTCGATCGCCGGCCCGGCGGACGTGCTCGCGGCCCGCGTGCGCGCCGCCGACGCGACCCTGCGGCGGCTGCTGGGCGAGGAAGCCGTGGCGTCCGCGGAGATGGCGGAGGCGGCGCGGCTGGCGTTGCGTGCCGCCGAGGCCTGCGAGCGCGGCGCCCGGCCCCTGTACTCGGCGCACGCCGACCTTCCGGTTCCCGACGAGGCGCACCTCGCCTTCTGGCACGCGGCGACCCTGCTGCGCGAGCACCGGGGCGACGGCCACCTGGCCGTGCTGATGTCCGCGGGCCTCGACGGGCTGGAGGCGATGGTGACCCACACCGCCACGGGCAGGGGTATGAGCCCGAAGTGGGTGGCGGCCACCCGCGGCTGGACCGAGGACGACTGGAACGCGGCGACGGCCCGGCTGCGGGACCGCGGACTGCTGGACGGCGCCGGCGAACTCACCGAGCGGGGCGTCGCGCTCCGCGAGGAGATGGAGCAGGAGACCGACCGGCTGGACCGGGCGCCCTACGAACACCTCGGCGCGGAGGGCGTGGCACGCCTGACGGCCCTCGCGGCGACGTTCACCCAGGTCGCGGTGGCCGCGGGCGCGTTCCCGGCGGATCTGGTCGGCAAGGCGTGACGCGGCCGGCCTGACCGCTCGTCGGTTCCGCCGCTCCGCCGCTCCGGCGGGCGGGCGGACGACAGGCGGACGGGACGGACAGGCGGACGGACCACAGCGGTGGCGCCCGGAGCCTGCCGGCGGCCTGCTCACCCGGCCGCCCGCCCCCGCTCCGGGCTTGTGGCACGGCTGCGCGCCGGGGCGGCCGTGCGCAGCCGCGCGTCACGTGTGCGCGGTCGCTCCGAGGGCGAGGGGCCGGCTGGAGCGCAGGTGTTCCTTCAGCGCCTGCGCGGTGTTGCTGATGTGCAGCAGCGCCGCGGCCTGGCTGAGGGTGCTGTCGCGCGTGGTGAGGGCCGCGTAGATCGCCTCGTGCTCGGCGAGCGTGCGGCCCGCCGCCTGGTCGTCGACCAGGCCACGCCAGATCCGTGCCCGCAGGGTGCGGCCGGAGACGCCCTCCAGCAGGGTGAGCAGGGTTTCGTTGCCCGTCGCGGCGACGACCGCGCGGTGGAAGGCCGCGTCGTGCGCGTTGAGCAGTTCGACGTCGTCGCGGGCTTCCCGCATGGCGTCCAAGTGGCTTTTGACCTCGGCCAGTTGGTCGTCGGAGATGCGGGTGGCTGCAAGGCCGGTGGCGGCCGGTTCGAGGAGCCGGCGGACCTCCATGAGGTCCTGGAGTGCGGCCGAGTCGCCCTGCAGCAGCTCCACCGCCCCGCCCAGCCCCTCCAGGAGCAGGCTGGGCTGCAGGCTGGTGACGTAGGTGCCGTCGCCCCGGCGGACCTCCAGGACCCGGGCGACGGCCAGCGCCTTGACCGCCTCGCGCGCCAGGTTGCGGGAGAGGCCCAGCTGGGCGGCCAGGTCCGGTTCCGGCGGGAGCTTGGATCCCGGCGGCAGGGCGCCGGTACGGATCAGCTCACGGATCTGCTCGATGGCCCTGTCCGTCAAAGACACTGCGAACTCCTCTCCCGACCGCTTGCCCCGGGCACGTCCGATCTGGTCGGACCCCAGGCCCGGAGGACGTCCCGGAGCCCGTCGGGCAGGGGCCGCCCGTGGAGTTCCGTGTTCCGCCCGACCTGTTCCTGAGTCCGCATGCCGAGAGTGACACCGATGATACTGGGGCGGGTGCGGGGCAGGACGATCGCGGCGCCGGGCAGCCTGGTCCCGGGGGCCGCGCGGACCCGGCGTTCGCCGGGGCCCGGTCGACCGGGGCGGGCGGAGCGTCCCCGTCGCCGCGCGCAGCAGCACGGCGTCCGGGGTGCGGAAGGCGGCCTCGGCCCGCCGAGACCGCCTTCCGTCGTCGGGGCGTCGGCCGGGGGAGCGGCCGACGCCCCGACGGGCACGGTCGGCGCCGGCGCCGCGCGGACGCCGGACCGCACCGGGTCGAGGCCGTCGGTCATCGGCCGAGCCATCCGCCGTCGACGGGCAGGACGGTGCCGTGGATGTAGGCGGCGGCGTCGGAGGCGAGGAAGACGGTGGCGCCGGTGAGGTCGTCGGCGGTGCCCCAGCGTGCGGCGGGGATGCGGTCGAGGATGGCTTTGTTGCGGGCGGGGTCGTCCTGTAGGGCTTGGGTGTTGTCGGTGGCGATGTAGCCGGGGGCGAGGGCGTTGACGTTGACGCCGTGCGGGGCCCATTCGTTGGCGAGGGCTTTGGTCAGGCCGGCGATGCCGTGCTTGGCGGCGGTGTAGCCGGGGACGGTGATGCCGCCCTGGAAGCTGAGCAGCGACGCGGTGAAGATGATTTTGCCCTGGCCGCGGGCGACCATGGCCGTGCCGACGGCCCGGGTGAGGGCGAACTGTGCGGTGAGGTTGACCTGGAGTACCGACTCCCAGTCGGTGTCGGTGTGTTCGGTGGCCGGTGCGCGGCGGATGGTGCCGGCGTTGTTGACCAGGATGTCGATGGGCCGCCGGCGTCCGGCGAGGTCGGCGCCCAGGGCGTGGACGGCGGCGGGGTCGGCGAAGTCGGCCCGGATCGCCTCGAACGCGCGGCCGGCGGCGAGCACGTCCTTCTCCACCGCGCTGCCCGACTGCTCGAGTGTGGCGCTGACGCCGATGACGTCGGCTCCGGCCTCGGCGAGGGCGCGGGCCATGGCCCGGCCGATGCCGCGCCGGGCGCCGGTGACGACGGCGAGCCTCCCGGTGAGGTCGAAGAGGCTCATGCGAGGGCTCCCGTGGTGTCGTTGCCGCAGTCCAGCAGGATCTTCATCACGTCTGCGCCCGCTTCCAGGGCTTCGAAGGCGGCGGGTGCGTCGGTGAGCGGTACGACCTTGGTGATGAGGCGGTCGGCGGGGATCGTGCCGTCGGCGACCAGGGCCACCGCCTGTTCGAAGTCGGCGCGGGTGTACAGGCGGGCGCCGACGAGGGTGAGTTCGCGCCAGAAGAAGCGGTGCAGGTTCACCTCGCGGGGGCGGGGGTGGATGGCGACCAGACACAGCCGTCCGCGCACACCCAGGGCCTCGACCGCGGTGTCCACCCCGGCCGCCGCACCGGACACCTCGAAGGCCACGTCCGCGCCCGCGTCGCTGGTCCAGTCACGTATCAGTTCGGGTATGTCGTCCAGGGCCGGGTCCCAGGCGGTCAGGCCCAACTCCTCGGCGAGTGCGCGCCGGTGGGTGCTGAGTTCGGCGACGCGGACGTCGGCGCCCCTGGAGCGGGCGACCAGGGCGATGAGGATGCCGACGGGGCCGCCGCCGACGACGAGGACCCGTTCGCCGTCTTGGACGTCGGCCCGGGCGACGTCGTGGACGGCCACGGCGGTGGGTTCGACGAGTGCGGCCCGGTCCAGGGGGACGGATTCCGGGAGGCGGATGAGGGTGGTGGCGGGGACGGTCCAGCGCTGCTGCATGGCGCCGGGGGAGTCGATGCCGATGAAGTCGAGGTTGTGGCAGACGTGCCGGTGGCCGGCGCGGCAGGCGGGGCAGGTGTCGTCCCAGCGCAGCGGCATCACGGTGACCGCGTCCCCGGGCGCCCAGCCCTCGACGTCCGCTCCGACGCGTACGACACGGCCGGACATCTCGTGTCCGAGGACGGCGGGGGTGCCGACCCGGGCGTCCATGTCGCCGTGGAAGATGTGCAGGTCGGTGCCGCAGATCCCGACGTAGGCGGGGGCCAGCTCCACCTCGCCGGGACCGGGGGAGCCGACCTCGGCCGGGGCGGTGTCCAGGGTGCGGGCAGCCGTATAGCGGACGGCGAGTGTCATCGTGTTCTCAGGGTCCCTTCTGCGCGGACGCCGATGGTCAGCGGCAGGTTGACGTGGATGCGGATGCGGGCGGTGACGATCCCCGAACGTGAGGCCGGGGGAGCGGGCGGCGCGGTGGAAGCCGACGCGGCCGGGCGCTTCGACCGGGCGGGCGCGGGGGCCGGCCGGCGAGGGGCGGCGGAGCCGGGTCGCCCTCGGGCGGCCGGCGTCCACCGGGCGGGGGCGTCAGACCCGTGCGGACCACACGGGGCCGTCGGGGTACGTGTACTCCTTGAGGGACTCGGGGTGCATCTGTGCGCCGAGTCCGGGGAGGGCGGGCGCGAGGTAGTGGCCGTCGGCGATGCGCACCGGGTCGACGAAGTGTTCGTGCAGGTGGTCGACGTACTCGATGACGCGGTCCTCGACCGTGCCGGAGACGGCGACGTAGTCGAACATCGACAGGTGCTGGACCATCTCGCACAGGCCGACCCCGCCCGCGTGCGGGCAGACCGGCGCGCCGAACTTCGCGGCGAGCAGCAGGATCGCGAGGTTCTCGTTGACCCCGCCGACCCGCGCGGAGTCGATCTGCACGATGTCCACCGCGCCGGCCTGGAGGAGCTGCTTGAAGACGACCCGGTTGGCGATGTGCTCTCCGGTGGCGACCTTGACGGGGCTCACGGCCCTGCGGACGGCGGCGTGACCGAGGATGTCGTCGGGCGAGGTGGGCTCCTCGATCCAGTACGGGTCGTAGGGGGCCAGTTCACGCATCCAGTCGATGGCGGGCTGGACGTCCCATCTCTGGTTGGCGTCCACGGCGATGCGGATGGAGTCGCCGACCGTCTCGCGGGCGGTGCGCATGCGCCGTACGTCGTCCTCCAGGGACGCGCCGACCTTCAGCTTGATCTGGGTGAAGCCCTCGGCGACGGCCTCGCGGGCGAGTCGGGCCAGTTTCTCGTCGGAGTAGCCGAGCCAGCCGGGGGTGGTGGTGTAGGCGGGGTAGCCGCGCTCCAGGAGGCGGGCGATGCGTTCCTCGCGGCCGGGTTCGGCCCGCTCGAGGATCTCCAGCGCCTCCTCGGGGGTGAGGGCGTCGCTGAGCCACCGGAAGTCGATCTGGGCGACCAGCTCCTGGGGCGGCATCTCGCCGAGGAAGCGCCACACGGGCTTGCCGGCGCGCTTGGCCGCGAGGTCCCAGGCCGCGTTGACGACGGCGCCGGTCGCCATGTGGATGGCGCCCTTCTCCGGCCCCAGCCAGCGCAGTTGGGGATCGTGGACCAGCGAGCGGGAGAACCCTCCGAGGTCCGCGCACACGTCGTCGACCGAGAGGCCCACGACGTGGGGCGCGAGGGCCGCGATCGCGGCGGCCTGGACGTCGTTGCCGCGGCCGGTGGTGAAGGCCAGGGCGTGGCCCTCCAGGCCGTCGCCGGCGTCGGTGCGCAGGACGACGTAGGCCGCCGAGTAGTCGGGCTCGGGGTTCATGGCGTCCGACCCGTCCAGGTGCTCGGACGTGGGGAAACGTACGTCGAGGACGTCCAGAGCGGTGATACGGGCGGATGCCGGCGGCGGAGACGCGACGGAGGGCATGGCTACTCCTGTGGGAGCAGGGGACCAACGGCCCCTGCGACGAGATGGGGAACGACGGGGGAGTCCGGCGCCCGTGCGGTCCGAGCGGACCGGCCACGGCCGCCCGAAGTCACTCCTGGACCTTTCCGCCCGTGATACGCGAGATCATCAGCGCGACCAGGATGATCAGGCCGTTGAGGGCGCCGATCCACTGGGCGGGGACGCCTGCGAGGGTGAGGACGTTCTGGATCATGTAGAGCAGCAGGATGCCGCTGAAGGCGCCGAACATGGTGCCCTTGCCGCCGTTGAGGCTGATCCCGCCGATGACGGCGGCGGCCATGACGGTGAAGATGTAGCCGTTGCCCTGCGCGGAGGCCACCGAGGCGAGCCGCCCGGACAGCAGCAGCCCGGCCAGGGCGGCGAGCACGCTGCCGGTGACGATGACGATCCACAGCACCCGGTCGGTGCGGATGCCGGCCGCCTTCGCCGCGTCGACGTTGCCGCCGATGGCGTACAGCGAGCGGCCGAAGCTGGTCCAGCCGAGGACCACGATGGCGACGGTGAACAGCACCAGGCAGATCCAGATGGACGCGGGCACCGAGAACCATTCGGCGGTGCCCGGATAGAGCATCGACTCCGGGAGCTGGAAGAAGGTCTGCCCGCCGGAGATGCCGGTCAGGACGCCGCGCAGGACGATCAGCATGCCGAGGGTGACGATGAAGCCGTTGAGGCCGAAGCGGATGATCAGCAGGGAGTTGACCACGCCGACGAGTGCGCCCACGGCGAGCGTGACGGGGATCGACCACGCGCCGGGCAGGAGCCCGAGTCCGTGTCCCGCACCGGTCGGCACCACCAGCCAGGCCGCGACGCCGGGGGCGAGACCCATGGTGGACTCGAGCGAGAGGTCCATCTTCCTGACGATCAGGATCATCGTCTGGGCGAGGACCAGCAGGGCCATCTCGGACATGGTCTGCAGGACGTTGACGAGGTTGTCGGCCTGCAGGAAGACCGGGTTGACGATCTGGCCGACGATCGCGATGACGACGATCGCGGGGACGAGCGCGAGGTCGCGGAGCCGGGCCAGCGGTATGCGGCCGCCGAGCAGCACGGTCCGCCCGGCCCCCGGCTGGGCGGCCTTCGGGGCGGTGGGGTCCGCGAGGACGGTTTCAGGCATGGAGGTCCACTCCTTCCATCGCGGCGACGAGGTCGTGGTCGTGCCAGCCGCGGGCGATCTCCGAGGTCACCCGGCCCTGGAACACCACCAGGACCCGGTCGCACATGCGCAGGTCGTCGAGTTCGTCGGAGGCGATGAGCACTCCGGTTCCGGCGTCCGCGGTCTCCTCGACCTTGCCGAGGAGGAACTCCTTGGAGCGCACGTCCACGCCCGCGGTCGGGTTGATCAGGACCAGCAGCCGCGGGGAGTCGGCGAGGGCGCGTGCCATGACGACCTTCTGCTGGTTGCCCCCGGACAGAGCCGAGACCGGCAGGCCGGGGCCGGGCGTCTTGATCGCCAGCTTCTCGATCATGCCCTCGGCGAGCCGGTCCCGGGCGCGGCCGCTGATGAACCCGTTCTTGCCGAGCCTGCGCGGCACGGACAGGGTGGCGTTGTCGGCGATCGACATGTCGGGGACGAAGCCCTGGCGGTGCCGGTCCTGCGGGACGAACCCGGCGCCCGCGGCGAGCGCCGCGGGCACGCTGCCCGCCCGGGGCCGGGTCCCGGCTATCTCCACCCGGCCGCCGGCCGGGGCGCGCAGCCCGACGACGGTCTCGGCGACCTCGGTACGACCGCTGCCCGTGGCTCCCGCGAGCCCGACGATCTCGCCCGCGCCGACCCGGAACGTCACGTCGTCGAAGGCGTCGCCGCTCAGACCGTCCACGTCGAGCGCCGCCGTCGCGTCCGGGTCCAGGGAACCGGCGCGTTCCGCACCACGGTCCGCCGCCGCCTCGCCGGTCATGGCGGCAACGAGTTCGGCGCGGGGGATCTCGGCGACCGGCGCGGTCAGGATGTGGCGGGCGTCCCGGAACACCGTCACCATGTCGCAGATCTCGTAGATCTCCTGGAGGTGGTGGCTGATGAACAGGAAGGTCACGCCCTGGCGTTGCAGGTCGCGGATGCGGTCGAAGAGCCGGTTGATGGCGGCGCCGTCGAGCTGGGCGGTCGGTTCGTCGAGGATGATGAACCGGGCGCCGAAGGACAGCGCGCGGGCGATCTCGACGAACTGCCGCTGCTCCACGTCGAGATCACCGGCCGGGGACTGCGGATCCACCTCCACCGACCAGGTCGACAGCAGTTCCTGCGCCCGGCGCCGCAGACTCCGCCAGCTGATGAGCCGGCCGCGGTGGTGGTCGTGCCGGTTCAGGAAGAGGTTCTCGGCGACGGTCAGGGTGGGGATGATCGTCGACTTCTGGTAGACGCAGGCCACCCGTCGGCGCCAGGCGTCGCGGTCCGCGAGCCGGGGGGCCGGGCGGCCGCCGAAGGCGACCGCTCCCTCGTCCGGTGCCTGCAGCCCGGTGAGGACCGACACCAGGGTCGACTTGCCGGCCCCGTTGCGGCCGACGAGCGCGTGGGTCTCGCCGGGCCTGATGGTGATCCGGGCGCCGTCCAGGGCCACCGTCGGACCGAATCGTTTGACCACGCCCGTCGCCTCGACGACGGGCGGGCCCGCCGGGGCCCGTCCGCCGCGCGCCGGGGCGGACGCGGGGGTGACTGCTCGCTCCCCGTCGCTCATCTCAACCGCCTTGTGTCCGTGAGTCGTTGTGTGAACTGGTGGGCCGTCAGCCGAGGTTGTTGCCCCACAGCGAGGTGTCGGTGCTCTTCAGGCTGGCGACTCCGCCGTAGGTGCCGCCGTCGGCGGTGACCAGCGGCGCGGAGAGCTGGTCCTCCAGCAGTCCGTCACGGACCTGGATGACGGTGCTGCCGTGATCGGTCCTGCCGGGCTTGAACGTCTTCCCGTCGATCGCGGCCTTCAGGTAGTACAGGGCGTACTTGGCGTAGAGGTCGGCCGGCTGGGAGACCGTGGCGTCGATCTTGCCCGCGCCGATGGACTTGAGCTCCTCGGGAATGCCGTCGTTGGAGACGACGAACACGTGCTTCTTGTCCGCCGGGTCGACCAGCAGGCCCTTCTGCTTGAGTACCTGCAGGGTGCCGGCCAGGGCGAAACTGGACTGCATGTAGATGCCCTTGATGTCCGGGTGGGCGGTCAGGTCCGTCTGGAGCTTCTGCGCGGCGACGGCGCCGTCCCAGTTGGTGGCCTCACCGAACACCTTGATGTCCGGGTAGTTCTTCTTCATGCACTCGTTGAACGCCTCGGTGCGGTCACGGCCGTTGATGGAGTCGAGTCCGCCCTCCAGCATCACGACCTCGCCCTTGCCGCCGAGTCTGGTGCCCAGGTACTGGCATGCCTTCTCGCCGTACGCCCGGTTGTCGGCGCGGACGACCATGTAGACCTTGCCGGTGTCCGGGCGGGTGTCGACGGTGACGACCGGGATCTTCTTCGCCTCCATCTGCGCCAGGGTCGGCGCGATGGCGGCGGTGTCCTGCGGGGCCATCGCCAGCCCCTTCACACCCTGGCTGATGAACGTCTGCGCGTTGGCGGTCAGCTTGGCGACGTCGTTCTGCGAGTTGGTGGTCTTGAGCGAGACGCCGAGCTCCTTGGCGTACTCCGGCGTGTACTTGATGTACGAGTTCCAGAAGTCGGTGTCGGAGCGCGGGTAGTCGACGCCGACCAGTGGTGCGCCGTTCGACGAACCCGCGGTGCTGGAGCCGCTGCCGCATGCGCTGATCAGCGCCAGTGCGGACATGACGGCGGCGGCGGAACAGAGAGCGTTTCGAGCGTTTCTGAGTCTCATCGGCAGGTCCTCGCGCTGGTCCCGAAGCGGGAGATATTTCGCATGAGCGACAACTGTGCGTCGCCGCCGCGAAGAGATGGGATGTTTATAGGCGTCGCGACGGCGAGCTGTCTAGGTGTCGATGGGAAATTCCCTAGAGATCTAGGCTGATCTGCGGTGTTGGCGCGGGGGTTCATGGGGGTGGACGTCTTGATCCATCCCATCAATCGCGCTGATGGTGGGAGTGCCTCGCCGAGACGTCAATGGGGAAACATGCCATGTATCAGGAGGACGCAACCATCGGAAAGCATCATGAAAACGGCAAAATGCCTGGTCGGCTGAGTCTTTTCATCCCTGCACGCCCGTTGACATCCCGAGGACACATGGTCGACCTTCATGCGTAACGATCGGCGCCCACGGACGCTGCTGGTCGCGCCGACCCCGTCCTCCCCTGTCTCCTCTTCCGCATCAGGGATGTGTCAATGGCGAGTTCGATCAACAGACGCCGGTTCCTGGCCGGTGCCACGGCGGTGGCCGCGTCGGCCGTCGTCGGAGGCGTCTTCGGCGCCGGCGTCGCGCAGGCGGCCCCCGGCACGTACACACCCGACTGGAACTCGGTCGACCAGCACCCGCCGGCCCCGGAATGGTTCCAGGACGCGAAGTTCGGCATCTACTTCCACTGGGGCGCCTTCAGCGTTCCCGCCTTCGACAACGAGTGGTACCCGCGCAGCATGTACCAGGCGGGCAGCAACGCCAACCGGCACCACCTCGCCGCCTACGGCCGGCCGTCGGCGTGGCCGTACCACAACTTCATCAACGGGGCGCAGGACCTGGCGGGCAACTTCGTCAAGTTCGCACCGAAGCTGAAGTCGGCCGGCGGCAGCTTCGACCCCGACGAGTGGGCGCAGTTGTTCGTCGACGCCGGCGCGAGGTTCGCCGGTCCCGTGGCCGAGCACCACGACGGCTTCTCCATGTGGGACAGCCAGGTCAACGAGTGGAACTCGGTGGGCAAGGGACCGGGACTGAACCTGCTGAAGCTCTTCTCCACGGCCATCCGAGCCAAGGGCCTGAAGCTGCTGGTGGCCATGCATCACGCCTACCACTTCAACGGCTTCTACGAGAACGTCCCGGCCCAGACGGACCCCAGCCTCAGGAAGCTCTACGGGCAGCTGGGTGCGGCTGCCGAGAACCAACTCTGGTACGACAAGCTCAAGGAGGTCGTCGACCGGGCCCAACCCGACATCCTCTGGCAGGACTTCAAGCTGGACGCCGTCGACGAGAGGCAGCGTCTGAACTTCCTGTCGTACTACTACAACCAGGCCGACAGCTGGGGCCGCGAGGTCGTCGCCACCTACAAGGACGGCATGAACGGCAAGGGCGAGGTCTTCGACTACGAGCGCGGCGGCCCGGCCGAACTCACCGCCCCCTACTGGCTGACCGACGACAGCGTCTCCAGCTCCAGCTGGTGCTACACACAGGGCATCGGCTACTACACGCTCACGCAGATGCTGCACTCGTTCCTGGACCGGGTCAGCAAGAACGGCAACATGCTGCTGAACATCGCGCCCATGGCCGACGGCACCATCCCCCAGGACCAGAAGAACATCCTGCTCGGCATCGGGGACCACCTCAAGCGCTTCGGGGAGTCGGTGTACGCGACCCGCGCCTGGAGCGCGTACGGCGAGGGGCCGACGAAGATGGGAGGCGGCTCGTTCACCACCCCGCACGCCGGTACCGCGCAGGACATCCGCTTCACCCGCAACAAGGCGAACACCGTGCTGTACGCCACCGTCCTCGGGTGGCCGGGCGGCTCCCTGACGATCAGGACGCTCGGCTCGAACCGGATCGACCTCTCCTCGCTCGCCTCGGTGAAGCTCCTCGGGAACACCGCCGGGGCCTACATCGACCTGCCCACGCCGACGCAGAGCGCGTCCGGCCTCACGGTCGCCCTGCCGTCATCGGCGCCCTACAGCGCCAACGCCTACGTCCTGAAGCTCGCCTTCTCCGGCACGATCCCGGCCCTGCGGCCGCTCGCCGGGGCCCTCGTCTTCAAAGACGTGAACTACTCCGGCGCCGCCGCCGCACTCGCCCTCGGCGACCACGGCGCGGACGCCCTGGCTGCGTCCGGGCTGGGAGTGCGCACCATCTCCTCCCTCCGGCCCGCCCCCGGGTACCAGGTGATCGGCTACTCCGGCGACGACTTCACCGGCACATCGTGGACCTTCACCGCCGACAACCCCGACTTGAGGGCCACCGGCAACAACGACCAGATCGCCTCGCTCAAGGTCCAGTTCAACCCGGCGACGTACTTCCGGATCACCAACGTCACCGACGGTCTCGCCCTGGACGGCGGAGGCGACGTGCCCTCCGGGTCCGACCTCAAGCAGTGGACCTGGGACGGCAGCCCCAACCTGCAGTGGCAGGCGGTGGCCGTCGGAGGCGGCTACCACAAGCTCGTCAACCGCACCAACGGCATGGTCGCCGACGGCTGGGGCGGCACGCTCGACGGCTCCCCGGCCAGGCAGGCGGCCTGGAACGGCGGAAGCAACCAGCAGTGGACCATCACCCACCGCGGTGAGGGCCGCTACTCGATCGCCAACCGCACCACCGGCCTCGTCCTCGACGGAGGCGGCAACGTCGCCTCGGGCTCCGTCACCAAGCAGTGGACGTACGGCGCCAGCACCAACCTGCTGTGGACCTTCACCGCCCTGTGACCGGTACCGAACGGGACGGCGGCCGCGGGAGCGGGCCTTCTCGCCCGCCGCCGCGGCCGCCGGGGCCGGGCTGCGACGGAGTCCCGGAGGGGGACGATGTTGTGCACTGTCTTGACTGCTGCAACAAATAAGCCCTACGTTTTCGCTCGGTCATTCAGTGCACTGAGCATCTCGTCCGGCCCCACCCCCCCCACAAGGAGCCGCCACCATGCCCGCCGGTACCCGTCCCCGCGCCTTCCGCACCCGCCTGCGCATCGCCCTGGCCACGCTGGCGTCCGCAGCACTCGTCACCGTGCCCGTCCCGGCCTCCCAGGCGGACTCGGCGGACGCGACCCATCTGACCGGCACCCTCGCCGACGGCGCCACCTGGATCGCCGACGTCCCCGACCGCTGGAACGGCACCCTGGTGGTGTTCAGTCACGGCTTCGGCCCCACGGTCGCCAGGAACGCACCCACCGAGGCCGTACGCACCGAGTTGCTCGCTCGCGGCTATGCGCTGGCCGGATCGTCGTACGACCCCCATGGCTCGATGTGGGCCCTGGAGAGCGCCGAACGCGACCAGTTCGCCACGCTCGACGCCGTCACCGCGAAAATCGGCGCACCGCGGCGCACGCTGGCCATGGGCAGTTCGATGGGCGGGCTCGTCAACGCGCAGATGGCCCGGGACGGCGGCGGACGCATCGACGGCGCGCTCGGCCTGTGTGGCCTGGTCGCGGGCGCCACGGACCTGGACAACTACCAACTGGACGCCGAGCACACCATCGCCCGCCTGCTGCTGCCCGGACAGGACGTCGAACTCGTACGGTTCGAAACCTCCGCCGAGGCCTCGGCCACCGCCGACCTGCTCGCCAAGGCGGTCACCGCCGCCCAGAGCACCCCGCAGGGCCGGGCCCGGATCGCGTTGGCCGCGGCCTTCCTCAACCTGCCAGCCTGGGCCTCCGGACAGGACCGGCCCGCACCGACCGACTGGGCGGGCCAGGAGGAGCAGCAGTACGCGTGGTTCGCGCAGGGCATCCTGTCGTTCGTCGAAGGCGGCCGGTACGCCGTGGAGCAGTCCGTGGGCGGCAACAACTCCTGGAACCAGGGCGTGGACTACGCCCGTCTGCTGGCCGGCTCGGTACACGCTCCCCAGGTCCGCGCCCTCTACCAGGCGGCCGGTCTCGACCTGCGCGCCGACCTGCGGACGCTGACGCAGGGCGCCTCGATCACCGCCGATCCCGCCGCCGTGCGCACCGCGCGGCAGACGTCCTCCGCGGGCCAGGGACTCGAGGTGCCCCTGCTCGACGTCCACACCACCGCCGACAACCTGGTCCCGGTGGAGCAGGAGAGCCGCTTCGCCGACCGCGTGCGCGCCGCCGGCGACGGCGCGCTGCTGCGGCAGGCGTACGTCGAGCGGCAGGGCCACTGCACGTTCACCACGGCCGAGACGGTGTCCGCCCTCCACGCGCTCGAACACCGCGTCAGCACCGGCCGCTGGGACGACGCCGCGACCCCCGCCGCCCTTCAGCGGTCCGCCACCGCACTCGACCTGGGAGGGGCGGCCTACGTCTCCTACCGCCCGGCGCCGCTGACGGTCGGACGCACTCCCACCCGGCACTGACCCGCCTTCGGGCCCCGCACACCCGGCGACCCGTCAGGACCGGGGCGTACCGGAGCCGTCGGACGCGGTGAACACCTCCAGGATGCGCTCGGCGGCCAGGGTGGCCGTGAGCTCTCCGTCCCGGACCTGCTGTTCGAGCACGGGTGCCAGAGCCCGAACGGAAGGGTCGCCGTGCAGACGGCCGAGCAGTTCGTCGCGGACCATGCTCCAGGTCCAGCCGACCTGCTGGTCCCGCCGCTTGGCGGCCAGGCCGCCGGTGGAGTCCAGCAGGGTGCGGTGCTGCTCCAGACGGTCCCAGACGGTGTCCAGGCCCGCGGACTCCCGCGCGCTGCAGCTGAGCACGGGCGGCGACCACGCCGCGTCCTTGCCGTGCATCAGGCGCAGCGCGCCGGCCAGTTCGCGGGCGGCGGCGCGGGCGTCGCGCTCGTGCGGACCGTCCGCCTTGTTGACGGCGATCACGTCGGCCAGCTCCAGAACACCCTTCTTGATGCCCTGCAACTGGTCGCCGGTGCGCGCCAGGGTGAGCAGCAGGAAGGAGTCGACCATGTCGGCCACCGCGGTCTCGGACTGGCCGACGCCGACCGTCTCGACGAGGACGACGTCGTAACCGGCCGCCTCCATCACCACGATCGACTCCCGCGTCGCCTTGGCGACCCCGCCGAGCGTGCCGGCGGTGGGGGACGGCCGTACGAAGGCCGCCGGATCGACGGCCAGGCGCTCCATGCGGGTCTTGTCGCCGAGGATCGAACCGCCCGTACGGCTGGACGACGGGTCCACCGCGAGCACCGCCACCCGATGCCCGAGCGAGGTGAGCATCGTGCCGAACGCGTCGATGAACGTCGACTTGCCCACGCCCGGCACTCCGCTGACGCCGATCCGCCGGGCCCGGCCGCTGTGCGGGAGCAGCTCGGTCAGCAGCTCCTGCGCCAGCGCCCGGTGCTGGGGCCGGGTCGACTCGACGAGGGTGATGGCGCGCGCGATGATCGCCCGCTTCCCGTCGAGTACGCCCTTCACATATGCGTCGAGGTCGATCGCCATGGGCTTCAGAGGTCGTGCCCGAGGTCGTCCGACAGACGCTTCACCAGGTCGTACGCCGCGTCCGGGATGACCGTGCCCGGCGGGAAGACGGCCGCCGCGCCCATCTCCAGCAGCGTGGGCACGTCCTGCGGCGGAATGACGCCGCCGACGACGATCATGATGTCCTCGCGCCCTTCCTCGGCCAGCTGCTCGCGCAGGGCCGGCACGAGGGTGAGGTGGCCGGCGGCCAGCGAGGACACCCCGACGATGTGCACGTCGGCCTCGACGGCCTGGCGCGCCACCTCGCCCGGGGTCTGGAACAGCGGGCCGACGTCCACGTCGAAGCCGAGGTCGGCGAAGGCCGTGGCGATCACCTTCTGGCCGCGGTCGTGCCCGTCCTGCCCCATCTTGGCGACCAGGATGCGCGGGCGCCGGCCCTCGGCCTCCTCGAAGGCGGACACCAGGTCGCGGGTGCGGTCCACGGACGGGGACTCCCCTGCTTCGTTGCGGTACACGCCGGAGATCGTACGGATCTGGCTCGCGTGGCGCCCGTACACCTTCTCCAGGGCGTCCGAGATCTCGCCGACGGTGGCCTTCGCGCGGGCGGCGTTCACGGCCAGCTCCAACAGGTTGCCCCCGCCCCCCGCGGCCCGGGTCAGCGCGTCGAGCGCGTCCCGGCACGCGGTCTCGTCCCGCTCCTCGCGCAGCCGGCGCAGCTTGTCGATCTGCTGGGCGCGGACGGAGGAGTTGTCGACCTTGAGGACGTCGATCTGCTCGTCGGTCTCGACGCGGTACTTGTTGACGCCGATGACCGGCTGACGTCCGGAGTCGATGCGCGCCTGGGTGCGGGCGGCGGCCTCCTCGATGCGCAGCTTGGGGATGCCCGCGTCGATGGCCTTGGCCATGCCGCCCGCCTGCTCGACCTCCTGGATGTGCTGCCAGGCGCGGCGGGCGAGGTCGTGGGTCAGCTTCTCCACGTAGGCGCTGCCGCCCCACGGGTCGATCGACCGGGTCGTGCCGGACTCCTGCTGGATCAGCAACTGGGTGTTGCGGGCGATGCGCGCCGAGAAGTCGGTGGGCAGCGCCAGCGCCTCGTCGAGGGCGTTGGTGTGCAGCGACTGGGTGTGACCCTGGGTCGCCGCCATCGCCTCGACACAGGTACGCGTGACGTTGTTGAAGACGTCCTGCGCGGTCAGCGACCAGCCGGAGGTCTGCGAATGGGTGCGCAGGGACAGCGACTTGCTGTTCTGCGGGTCGAACTGCCGCACCAGCTTCGCCCACAGCAGCCGCGCCGCACGCAGCTTGGCGACCTCCATGAAGAAGTTCATGCCGATCGCCCAGAAGAAGGACAGTCGCGGCGCGAACGCGTCCACGTCCAGGCCGGCTTCACGGCCGGCGCGGATGTACTCCACCCCGTCCGCGAGGGTGTACGCCAGCTCCAGGTCGGCCGTCGCGCCCGCTTCCTGGATGTGGTAGCCGGAGATGGAGATGGAGTTGTAGCGGGGCATCCGCTGCGAGGTGTAGGCGAAGATGTCGGAGATGATCCGCATCGACGGCTTCGGCGGGTAGATGTAGGTGTTGCGGACCATGAACTCCTTGAGGATGTCGTTCTGGATGGTCCCGGCCAGCTTCTCCGCCGGCACGCCCTGTTCCTCGGCCGCCACGATGTACAGCGCGAGCACGGGCAGCACGGCGCCGTTCATCGTCATCGACACCGTCATCCTGTCCAGCGGAATCCCGTCGAACAGCTGCCGCATGTCGTAGATGGAGTCGATCGCCACGCCCGCCATGCCGACGTCGCCGGTCACCCGGGGGTGGTCGCTGTCGTAGCCCCGGTGCGTCGGCAGGTCGAAGGCGACCGACAGACCCTTCTGCCCGGCCGCGAGGTTGCGGCGGTAGAAGGCGTTGGACTCCTCGGCGGTGGAGAAACCCGCGTACTGGCGGATCGTCCACGGCTGGTTGACGTACATCGTCGGGTAGGGGCCGCGCAGGTACGGGGCGACACCCGGGTAGGTGCCCAGGAAGTCCAGGCCCTCCAGGTCCTGCCCGGTGTACAGCGGCTTGACGTTGATGCCCTCCGGGGTCTCCCAGAGCAGGTCGTCCCCGCCGGCCGCCTTCTTCACGGCCGTACGCCACTCGTCGGCGCCGCCGTCGGCGGCCGGGGTCCCCAGCTCGATCCCGGTGAAGTCGGGGATTCCCATCAGGACACAACTCCCATGCGGTCAAGGGTGGCGGACAGCACGGCGACGGCGTCACAGCCCGCGAACACGTACGCGTCGACACCGGAGTACTGCCCGGGGCGCCCGGCGAGGAACACGTGCGAGGCGCCGGCGGCCCGCAGCCGTGCGGCCTCCGCCTCGGCCTGCTCCTCGTACAGCGTGTCACTGGAGCACAGACAGACCTCCGTGGCCCCGCTGTCCTCGAAGGCGCCCTCGCTGACGGGCTCGACGCCGCCCGCCTGGAAGAGGTTCGCGGCGAAGGTCAGCCGCGCGGTGTGCGCGGCGGCCGGGCCCATCGCCGCCAGGTAGATCCGCGGCCGGGCGCCGGTCGCCGCGAGGTGGGCGTCGGAGCGCGCCCGCAGCGCCTCGAAGGCCTCGTCGCGGCGCACCCTCGGCAGCCCGCCGGAGCGCGGCTCGGGCGCGGCCTCGCGCACCACCGGCTTCTCGGCGAGGAACGGGAACTCGCTGACGCCGGTGATGGGCTCGCGCCGTTTGGCGAGCCGGGCGCTGCGGGCCTGCCAGGTGTCGGCCAGGTCCTGGCCGAGGCGTCCCGAGCGCAGGGCGGCCGCCTGGCCGCCCGCCCGCTCGATCTCCTGGAAGAACTCCCAGCCCGCGTGGGCGAGTTCGTCCGTCAGCCGCTCCACGTACCAGGACCCGCCGGCCGGGTCGATCACCCGGGACAGGTGCGACTCCTCGATGAGAATCGTGGAGGTGTTGCGGGCGATGCGGCGCGCGAACGCGTCCGGCAGACCGAGCGCGTCGTCGAAGGGCAGGACGGTGACGGAATCGGCCCCGCCGGTCCCCGCGGCCAGCGTGGCGATGGTCGTGCGCAGCATGTTCACCCACGGGTCGCGGCGCGACATCATCACCGGCGAGGTCACGACGTGCTGGATCTGCGCGCCGGCGCTCGGCGCCCCGCACACCTCGGCGACCCGGGCCCACAGCCTGCGCGCGGCCCTCAGCTTGGCGATCGTCAGGAACTGGTCGGCGGTCGCCGCGTACCGGAACTCCAGTTGGCGACAGGCCTGGTCGACACTCAGCCCGGCCGAGGTCAGGTCCCGCAGATACGCGACACCGGTCGCCAGCGAGGCGCCGAGCTCCTGCGCGGCCGAGCCGCCGGCCTCGTGGTACGCCAGCGCGTCCACCGTCATGGCCCGCAGTCCCGGATACCGCTCGGCGCACAGCCGGGCCAGAGCGGCCGCCGGAGCGAAGTCACCGGCCCGACCGGTGCGGGCCTCGTGACCGAGGGGATCCGCGCCCAGATTGCCGCGCGCCACGTCCTCGGCGACGCCCCGCTCCTCGTACAGCCGCAGCAACTCCCGTGCTGCCGCTTCCACTTCCGCGCCCGCATCGAGGGCGACGGGCGCCAGGTCGAGATAGACGCCGTCGAGGACCTGCCCGAGAGAGGTCGTCGGGATGCCTCCCTCGCCGACGACCAGCCAGAGGGAGGTGACACCGTTCTCCAGGTCCGCGAGCACGGCCGCGCCGTCGGCAGCCGCGTGCCGCTGCCGTACGTCCCACCCTCCTTCGGTGTTCCCCTCGGGCCTACTGCCCCGTACAAAGGGGGCGAACCCGGGGTAACCCGGCTCGGGCGCGGAATCGCGCGCGGTGTAGAGGGGACGGGTGCGCAACCCGTCCTCCAGGGCGGTGGACAGGGCTTCCTCGGCTTCGGCGCCCTCGACGTCCTTGCCCGACTTGCGCAGCACGCCCGCGATGAGGCGCTGCCACTGCTCGTGGGTGGCGTCAGGGAACTCGCCGGCCAGCTCAAGCCCGTCGTCAGGCAGGACCGTCATGCTCGGATGCTAGGCCAGAGACGGAAGAGAAGAGCAGGGGGCACGGCTGTGACCTTGCCCTCCCGGGGATTGTGACCCGGCCCTCCCCCTGCCGCCCTTGAACCCCGGACGGATCGCGTACTAGGGAAGACGGGCGTGTCGGCCGGGGCGAGCGGACATACCGACCTGCACAGCACAGCACAGCACGGCGCACCACGGCACGCCACGGCACGGGCGCCGCATGGCGCGGTGGCCGGGGGCGGGGCAGGCATCGGGCCGGGACGCGCACGCGCCGCACCGCGCCGAGCCCGGAACCTGACGCACTGGTCACCCGCGCCGACCGACTTGTGCAGAACGTCGAAGTGCGACCCACGGGTTTGTACACATACGGCTCATGACGGGCCCCCCGGAGAATCCCCTACGCTGACCTCATGCGTCAGCCACTCCCGAACCAACGGGCGGCTGACGGGAGTTGGGAATCGCCCGCACCGTGAAAACGGCGTGTCAGGCTTCCTGCACGGCGGCTGCCCGGCCCCCACTTCCCACGATCCAGCGCCACCACGCAGCACATCGGTCGAGCCTGCCCGCCCGGAATCCTCGCCGGACGCCGGCGGGCAGGCCCCGATCCTCGGAAGGCCCGGCAATGACACTGCACATGGACGGCACAGCAGTCCTGATCCTGCTGGTCGCGACGGCGGCGGCGGTGGTCGTGTACCGCCTCAGGGACCAGGCCGCGACGGGCGGCGGCCCGCACGCACGCGATCTCGTGGGCGCGATCTGCGTCTGGGGGACGGTGGTCGCCGCGTTGGTGGCCCTGTTCGCGTTCTCACCCCCGGCGCCCACGGACGGCGACTCACGGGCGCCGACGAAGACCACGTCCTCCGCCCCGTGAGTTCCGCGGGCCCGCTCGGCGGGGAGACGCCGGCTGCCCCTCGTGCGCGGCGGAGTCGCCAGGGGCGGCCGCTCGTCGGCGTGTGCCGCCGTCACCCGCGTCCCGTGTGCGCGGGGCCGGCGACCTGGCGGGCGTCATGCGTCGGAGGACGCGGACTCCTTCTCAGCCTGCGCCCGGGCGGCCGATTCCGCCGCGTCGGCAACGGTGTAGAACACGGAGGAGCCCTGCTTGGAGCGCTGTGCCTGGGCCTTCGCGACGAGGCCTTCAAGCGTGGTGCGCACGACGGTGGTCTTGACGGTGCGGTCCGGGTGGGTCTGACCGAGGGCGGTGGCGACCTCAGCCGCCGAACGAGGTTCCTTCTGGTCGGCGAGGTGTTGGCGGACCAGGTCGACCAGGGTCGGCTGCGCGGCCGGCGCGGTTTCCTTCTTGGCGGTGCGCTTACGGGCGGCCGGCTTCTCGGCGGGGCGGGCGGGCTGCGGGGCGGCCTTCTTCGGCTTGGCCCGCTTGCGCGCGCCGGACGCGGCGGTGGCCTTCTTGCGCGGGGCGGGCACCGGGACGCTCTGCGCGGGCTCGACCGTCCTGACCGGTGTCGGCGCCGAGTCGATGGCCTGCTGGATGCTGACCAGTACGGCGTGGTCCCGCTCAAGCGCCGCCAACTGCTCCTGAAGGGCGGCGATTTCGGCGCTGACGCGTTCCTGTTCCTTGGTGTTGCGTTCCAGGTCGGCGGTCACCTGAGCGGTGTACTGCGAGGTGAGTTCATTGGCGGAAGCGTTCTCGGACATGAAACACACGACCTTTCCTCGATACGAGGCGGCAGACGACGGGACTGCCCCACGCACCGCCCCGGCGGGACGCCGGCCCTGCGGGCCTGGACCCGTCGTTCAGCGGCGACAGTTCCCTGAGTACGGCACTGTTGGAGAGATAGTACGGACAACTGGACTAAATGGTTCCTCGAGTGCGCCGGGGGAGCGGTCCGCCGTCGGCTCTCGCACCCTTCAGGAGGGCTTGCCCAGGGACCACCCCGACACGTCCGCGAGCCGGCCCCGCCACAGGGGCATGTGGACAGGCCTGCCCGTTCCGGCGGCGCCGGTGGCATCGCGCAGATGAATCCACTGGGGAAGCCGTTGCGCGCCGGGATGCCCGTGCTTGTCGGCGACCGCTTGGTCCACCTGTTCGGGAAAACGCTTCAGCAACTGGGCGCCGGGCCCGTCGAAGCTGCGCAGACTGCGCGCCCATTCCGCGGTCCACGCCTCGTGGGAGATCAGGTCCCCGTGGAGGAAGCCGCCTCCGATGACGAGTGTGATCGGCAGGGAGGCATGGGCATCCTGCCCGATCAGCCGTACCAGCATCTGGAGTTGGACGTCCTGCACCGGCTCGGTCACGACCGGGGCGGCCGGCTGGTGGAGAGGATCGTGTTCGGTGGTCATGGCCGGCGGTCCTTCACATGTCGGGGGCAGGACGAACGTCTCCTGCCCGCACTGTCCGCGGCCATGTCCAACCGCCCTCGGGCCCCGGACCTCGGAGAAACCCGTGCGGGAAGACGCGGACACCGGACACGGCTCTTCGAAACCGGTTCCCTTTCCCTGAGGCGGAGCGATGTGCCCTCGAAGTTGACGGCCTGGCGGGCTTTCCGCGGGGCACATGACCGGGCGCAGGTCGACAGTCGTGACTTCCGTGCTTCCGGTACTTCCTCTCGCGCTGGTCCCTTTTCGGTGCCGGATCATCCTGAAGGCCCTGTGGTGGACCGTCGTCGGGCCACCGGCGTCACCCGTGTCACCCGCGTCTGCGCCCTCGCCGCGGCGGACGGCCGCCCCCGCCTCGGTCCTCGGCCGGTCACAGCCGCAGGACGATCAGGGCGGTGTCGTCCGTGGTGCCGGTGGAGGGCAGCAGCTCGGCCAGGAGTGCGTCGGCCACGGGCTCGGGGGCGGAGTGCCGGTGGCGGGTGAGGGAGTCGGCGAGCCGGGCCAGACCCATGTCGATGTCCTCCCCTCGGCGCTCGATCAGACCGTCGGTGTACAGGACGAGCGTGCTGCCTTCGACGAACGGGACCTGCGCTTGAGGGCGGGGCAGGTGTTCGGGGCGGGCGGCGAGCGGCGGGTCGGTGGCCTGGTCGAGGAAGGTGACGGCGCCGTCGGGGTGTACGAGGGCGGGCGGCGGATGACCGGCGCAGCTGTAGGCGATGGTGTGACTGCGCCAGTCGATGAAGGTCGTGACGACGGTCGTCGCCTCGGCGCCCTCGACGAAGCGCGCGTACAGCCCGAGGGCCTCCAGCGCCTGGGCCGGGCCGTCGGCGACGCGGCAGGCGGCGCTCAGGGCGCTGCGCAGCTGACCCATCGCGCAGGCGGCGGCGAGGCCATGGCCCACGACGTCGCCGACGGCGACCGCGAGGTTGTCGCCGGGCAGATCGACGAGGTCGTACCAGTCGCCGCACACGTTGAGCGCGCCGACGGCGGGCCGGTAACGCACGGCCGCCTCGTGCGGCCCGGTCGGGCCGGGCGCGGGCAGCATCGCCGCCTGCAGGGCCAGGGCGACCTCGCGCTCACGCGCGTGCGCCTGGCGGAGCCGCTCGTTGACCGCCTGCAGTTCCCGGGCCCGGGTGTACAGCTCGCCCTCCAGCGTGCGGGCGCGGGTGCCGCCGCTCGAGCCGCCGCGGGCCTGAATGAGCTCGGTCACTTCCTCCACCCGGTGCACGACCAGCGTCACCTGGCCGTCGGGGCCGTGGACGGGCGCGTTCACCGGGCTCCAGTAGTGCTCCTGCCACACGCCGGGCTGCTTGGGGTCCTCGATGTCGTAGCGGAGCAGCGCCATCGTGTCGCGCTCGCCCGTGTCGACCACCCGCAGCATCGACTCCCGGGTCTCGCGCATGCCGGCCGCGGCGGGGTCGTTCGGGTTCTCGGGGAAGACGTCGAAGATGTAGCGGCCCACCAGCTGCTCGCGGGTACGCCCGGCCAGCCGCAGGAAGTCGTCGTTGGCGTCGGCGTACACCAGCTCGGGCGTGAGCAGCGCCACCATGCCGGGCAGGGCCCGGAATACCGCCGCATAGTCGATCCGCGGTTCCGTCATGTCCTGCCCGCCTGCCTCGGTACCGAGCGTCACTGTGCGTTTCCACAATAGAAGGGACAACGCGGAAGAACCTGGTTAATGCGCCCCTCCCTCCCCCTGGACCTCTCCAACGCTCCCGCGCGACGGCGTGCGGACCGCCCTGGTCGGGCGACCCGCGTCCCGCCGGACGACCGGACGGCCGGCGGACCATTGGACCAGCGGGCCGGTGGGCCGAAAGACCGGCGACCGGCCGACCCGGCGCGGACCGGAGGCCCGACCGGAGACGGAAAGGCCGTGCGAGGGGGCCGTGCGAGGGGCCGCCTCCCGGTCGGTGGACGCACTCCCTGGGGAATCCCCGGGAAACCGTTCCGGTGAATTCAGGCGCCGCTGCGGGGCAGGCGTACGACCTGGACGAAGAAGTCGTCGATCTGACGGACCGCGGCGATGAACTGGTCGAGGTCGACGGGCTTGGTGACGTAGGCGTTGGCGTGCAGCCGGTAGCTGCGCAGGATGTCCTCCTCGGCTGCCGAGGTGGTGAGGACGACCACGGGGATGTGGGACAGTTCCGGGTCCGACTTGATCTTCTCCAGGACCTGACGCCCGTCGTACTTGGGCAGATTGAGGTCGAGCAGAATGAGGTCGGGCCGAGGCGCGTCGGTGTGCTCCGCGCGCCGGTAGAGGAAGTCCAGCGCCTCTTCGCCGTCCCGCACCACGTGCAGGGTGTTGCCGATCTTGTTGTCCTCGAAGGCCTCACGGGTCATCAGCTCGTCGCCGGGGTCGTCCTCGACCAGCAGGACGTTTATGGGAGTGGCGGAAGGGGTGGTCATGTCAGCGCCTTCTTAGCGGTGGGGGAGCCGGGGTCGTGCGTCGCGGCGGCGGCGGACGGGAGGGTGAAGCAGAAGCGGGTGCCCTCGGTGTGACCGGTGTCGAGCCAGATCCTGCCGCCGTGGTACTCGACGATCTTCTTGCACAGGGCCAGGCCGATGCCGGTGCCCCCGTAGGCGTCACGGCTGTGCAGCCGCTGGAAGATGACGAAGACCTTCTCGGCGAACTGCGGGGGAATCCCGATGCCGTTGTCCGTGACGCACAGCCGCCAGCTGTCCGGGAGCTCGGGGTCCGGCTCGCAGGTCACGCTCACCTGCGGGGGGCGGTCCGGATGGCGGAACTTGAGGGCGTTGCCGACCAGGTTCTGCCACAGCATGGTCAGCAGCGTGGGGTCGCCGACGACTTCGGGCAGGTGGTCCGGCAGGTCGACGCGAGCGCCGGACTCCTCGACGGACGCCGTCAGATTGGCGAGCGCCTTGGCGAGGGACCGGTCGAGGCCGACGGGCAGCTGCGCGTCGTTGACGCGACCGACCCGGGAGAAGGTGAGCAGGTCGTTGATGAGGACCTGCATGCGTTTGGCGCCGTCGACGGCGAAGTCGAGGTACTGCAGGCCCCGTTCGTCGAGGGTGTCGCCGTAGCGCTTCTCCAGCAGCTGGCAGAAGGAGGCGACCTTGCGCAGCGGTTCCTGCAGGTCGTGGGAGGCGACGTAGGCGAACTGCTCCAACTCCGCGTTGGAACGACGCAGTTCGACGGCCTGGGCGTCCAGGTCGGCGGCCTGCGCGGTGAGGGCGTCCCGCTGGCGGCGGGAGGCTTCCAACTCGGAGACGATCTGCTGGCGCATGCCCTCGACGTCCGTCGCCACCGCGGCCAGGTCCGCCGGTCCGCCGCCGGTGATGACATGGTCGAAGTCACCGTCGGCCACCTGTCGCGAGGCCCTGCGCAGCGCCGCCAGCGGGCGGGTCACGAGCAGCCGCACCAGTACCGCGAGCGTGAGCCCCGTGAGCAGGAAGACGACCACCATGCCGCTCAGGACGGCGTTGCGCACCCTCCGCTCGTGCGACAGCTTGGCCCGGCCGTCGCGGACGGCCTGTGCCAGATCCGCGTCCTGCTCGGTCCACAGGGCGCGGAGGCGGTCGAACGACGCCTTGCCGCGGTCCGCGGTGCTCTGGTCGAGGGTCCGCGGCCGGCCCGGCGTGACGGAGGCCGCGAGCGGCTCGGCGAAGTCGCTCCGCCAGTCGGCGGCGCTCTGCTCGACCGCCTCGAGGTCGGCGAGAAGGGCGGGGCGGTCCGAGATCAGGGCGCGAAGACGGGCGGCCGCGCGGGCCTCGTCCTGCTTCCCCCTGGTGTAGGGCTCCAGGAACTGCCGGTCGGCGGTGCCCGCGTAGCCCCGCACCCCGGTCTCCTGGTTGACCAGGGCCGCCTGCAGCCGGTACGCCTCGGTCTGGGCCGGCTGGACGCGCCGCAGCAACTGGTCGCTGACCTGCGCCGTCCGGTCCAGCAGGTTCGCACCCACCACGGTGCCGACCGCCACGACCAGCATCATCAGCGCCAGGGCCAGGTAGAACCAGCTCTGCACCGTGAGCCGGCGTCCCGCCCAGGCACTGCCCGCCATGTCCGTCACCCTTCGTTCCGACACCGCTCGCCCCGTTCGTTCATTTCCAGCACAGGTGGACCAGCGCCACGTCGTCGGCCAGTCCGCCCTGTGACTCGGCCAGGGCCCCCACCCGCTCGATCAGTCCGTCGACGAACGGTTCCGGCGCCAGACCCGCTCCCTCCCGGGCGAGTGACAGCAGTCCGGACTCGCCCAGCCGCTCGTGGCCACGGCCGACGTGCCCCTCGAACAGGCCGTCGGTGAACAGCACCACCCCCGCGCCCGCCGGCACCTCCACGTCCGCCATCGGCCACCGCGCCCCACCGGGTATCACTCCCAGCGCCGGACCGCCGGGCGGCTCCGCCCACTCGACACCGCCGCCGGTGCGCAGCAGCACACCGTGGTGGCCGGCCCGCACCATCCGGGCGCGCTCCTCTCCCGGCACGGCGGTGAGGCTGATGAGCGTCGCGAAGACGTCGCTCCGGGCGCGCTCCGCCAGCAGGATCTCCTCCAGGCGCTCCACCTGCTCGGGGCCGGTGACGCCGCAGAACACCAGCGTGCGCCAGGCGATCCGCAGCGCGACGCCCAGGGCGGCCTCGTCCGGCCCGTGCCCGGACACGTCCCCGACCAGTGCGTGCACCGTGCCGTCGGGGCTCTGCACGATGTCGTAGAAGTCACCGCCGAGCAGCGCCTGTGCCCGCCCGGGAAGATAGCGGGCCACGACGTCGACGTCGCCGTCGCGCAGCAACGGCCGTGGCAGCAGGCCTCGTTCGAGACGGGCGTTCTCCTGCGCCTGCATCTGACTGGCCTGCAGCGCCACGGCGGCCTGTTCGGCCTGCTTGCGCTGAATCGCGTAGCGCACCGCCCGCCCGAACAGCTCGGGCTCGACCCGCCCCTTGACCAGATAGTCCTGCGCACCGCCGGCGACCGCCGCGAGTCCGGTCAGTTCCTCGGCGAGTCCGGTGAGCACCACGATCGCCACCTGGTCGGCGTGCGCCTTGACCCTGGAGACCGCCTCCAGGCCCTGCGCGTCCGGCAGATGCAGATCGAGCAGCACGCAGTCGGGTGTCCCGGTCGCGAGCACGTCGACGGCCTCGGCCATCGAACGCACCCACCGCAGACGCATCTTCAGTGCGCTGTCGGCGACCAGCTCCTCCACCAGCAGGGCGTCGCCGGGGTCGTCCTCGATCAACAGAACGGACGGCTCCCGCCAGTCCCACTCCGCGACGCCGTCCCCCCACGCCCGTGACGGCAGCTCGGCGTCCCCGGCGTGCGACGACTTCATGGCCCCGACCTTCCCACCCGCATGCGCCGCGTTTTCCCGTGATGTTGTCGAACGACAACATTCGAGAGGATACCCGTACCGGTGAGTCGGCCCCGGCGCGCGCACGAAGATGTTCTGCTGCGCGGTCGGTCACCCGCGTCCCTTCGGTCAACGAGCCCTACTTTCACGGCAGTTCGCCGCGAACGCAAGCCGAGGGTCCGGCCGCGGACACGCGCGGGGCACAGGACGGTCGACCGCCACCGGGCGCCCACGCCCGCCCCGGCCGCCGCCGCTCCGGCGCGCAGCGAGGATCCGGACCGGAGACACACGCTTCGCCCTGAAGCGGCCATGGGCCGCGAGTCGCGGGGGAGGAGGGGCGGGGGACGGCCGGATCGGCGGCCGGGTGGACGACCGGGGCGGCGGGGGAGGCATACGGGCATACGGGAGTGCGGGAGTGACGGCCCGACGACGCCCGTGACGGGCGTCCGCGGTCCGTCGGTCGGGTTCGCGGTCCGTCGGTCGGTCGGCCCGGGCCGGGCGCCCGTAGAGCCGGGCGAGCGTCGCCGTCCCCGTCGCGCCGTCGAAAGGCTCGGCCGATGGTGTGCCGCCGTCGGACCGAGCGGTCCGGCCCCCCGGCTGTCGGCCCGGCTGTCGGCGGCCAGGCCCGCCCCGTCGTGGGATGGCTCGTGGCGGCCCCGTGTCGAGTCGAGGTCAGGGAGGTCCGGGTGAGGCCGCGGCGCGGCGCGCCAGCGAGTCGAAGACGACGGCGATGTACAGCACACCACCGGTGACGATGAACTGGATCGGGGGCTCGACGCCCAGCAGCGCCATGCCCGAGCTGATCGACTGGATGATGAGCACACCCAGCAGCGCGGACCAGGGCGAGCCGCGTCCGCCGAACAGGCTGGTGCCGCCGATGACGGCGGCGGCGATGGCGTTGATGAGCAGCATGCCCGAGCCCGGGGCCTGGCTCGCGGAGGTGAGTCGTGAGGCGAGGAACAGGCCGCCGACCGCCGCGAGCGTCCCCGACACCATGAAGACCGCGATCCGCACCCGCGTCACATCGACGCCGGCCCGCCGGGCCGCCTCCGTGCCGCCGCCCAGCGCGAGGATCTGCCGTCCGTAGGGCGTGCGGCGCAGGAAGAGGTCCGAGGCGACGATGACCGCGAGGAGGATCAGAAGGGCCAGCGGCACGCCTTCGAACCGCCTGAGCACGTGGACGGCGGCGAACGCGACGAGCGCGAGCAGAGCGGTGTGCACCCAGATCCGGCCCACCGGCCGGTACGGCATTCCGGCGGCGCTGCGACGCCTGCGCTCGCGGGAGGAGACGAGGAAGTACGCGGCGGTGGCGAGCGAGGCGAGGCCGTAGGTGGCGACGGCGGCGTCGAAGTAGCGGCTGGTCAGTATGGCGACCAGCCCGTCCTCGCTGAAGTTGATGGAGGTCTCAGTGCCCAGCAGGTAGAGCATCACGCCGTTCCAGGCCAGCAGGCCAGCGAGCGTGACGACGAACGCCGGCACGCCGATCCTGGCGAAGGTGAACCCGTGGACGGCCCCGGCGGCGGCGCCGCAGATCACCGCGATGATCACGGCGAGCCATTCCGTCATCCCGAGGTTCACGTTCAGCGCCGCGAACACGGCGCCCGCCAGACCGGCGAGCGAGCCCACCGAGAGGTCGATCTCGCCGATCAGCAGCACGAAGACGATGCCGACGGCGATGATGCCGGTCCCGACGATGTCCACGCTGAGCACGGAGAGGTTGCGCGGCGAGAGGAAGTTGTGGTTGAGGCTCTGGAAGACCGTCCAGATGACGGCGAGGGCGAGGAGGACGGGGACCGGGCCGAGGTCGCCCTCGTGCAGTCTGCGGCGCACCGTGTGAACGTGCGCGCCGAGGCGCTCGGCGTACCGGCGTCCTGCGGCGCCCCGGTCGTCGGCGGGCTCGGCGTCGGCGGTGTGCGCCCGGGGCCGCCTCCCCCTCACGGCCACGCCTCTTCGGGGCGGCTGGTGCGGTGGGCGACGGAGTTGTCCGCGGCGCCGGTGATGGAGGAGATGATCTGTTCCTGGGAGGTCGTGTTCACGTCGAAGAGGCCGTTGTTGCGTCCGAGGCGCAGGACGGCGACCCGGTCGGCGACGGCCTTGATGTCGCCCATGTTGTGGCTGATGAGGAGGATCCCGAGACCCTGGTCGCGCAGCTCCTCGATGAGGTCCAGGAGCTGGCCGGTCTGCTCGACGCCCAGGGAGGCGGTGGGCTCGTCGAGCAGGAGCAGTCTGGGCGCGCCGAGGAGCGAGCGGGTGATCGCGACGACCTGCCGCTGGCCGCCGGACAGGGCGGCGACCGGCATGCGCACGTCGGGGATGCGGATGGAGAGGGTGTGCAGCAGATCGCGGGTGCGGCGCTCCATCTCCACCTCGTCGAGGACACCCAGCCGGTGGATCTCCCGGCCCAGGAAGAGGTTGCCGACGACGTCGAGGTTGTCGCACATCGCGAGGTCCTGGTAGACGGTCGCGATACCCAGCATGTGGGCGTCCTGGGGGCGCCTGATCTGGATGGCGCTGCCCTGCCACTCGATCACGCCCTTGTCGGCGGGACCGACCCCTGAGATCACCTTGACGAGGGTGGACTTGCCCGCGGCGTTGTCACCCATCAGGGCGACCACCTCCCCGCCGCTGATCTCCAGTTCGACGTCCACCAGCGCCTGGACGGCGGCGAACCGCTTGGAGACGCCGCGCAGTGCCAGCAGGGGCTGAACGGGCACAGGGCCCCTCCTTCCGTCTCCGGGGACAGTTCATCGGGTGCTCGCCGCTCATCGGCCGTTCACGGGGTCAGTCCGGCCCTGGCGCAGGCGGACCGGAGATCGGGAGTGCAGATCTGGTCGTAGGTGTACATACCGTCTTTTATCAGAGTGTCCTTGATGTTACCGGCCGTCACCGGCACCGACGGCAGCAGGACCGCCGGGATGTCCTTGGTGGTGGCGTTGTCGACCGCGCCGGTGGCGATGGACGAGACCGGCTCGTCGCGCCCCAGGGCGACGGCCATCTCGACGGCGGCGTCGGCGGCGGGCTTGAAGGGCTTGTAGACGGTCATGTACTGATCGCCCTTGACGATGCGCCGCACGGCCACCAGGTCGGCGTCCTGTCCGGTGACCGGGGGCAGCGGCCTGATCTCGGTGGCGTTGAGCGCGGAGATCACCGCGCCGGCGAGACTGTCGTTCGCGGCCAGGACGCCGTCGATGCCTTCCGCGCCCAGGGAGGCGATGGCGCTCCGCATGTCGACGAAGGCGTTCTCGGGCCGCCAGCCGACGGTGTCGTAGGACTTGGCGATCTTCACCTTGCCGTCCAGGACGGAGAGTGCCCCCCGCTCGAACCAGCCGGCGTTGGGGTCGGTCGTGGCGCCGTTCATCATGACGATCTGGCCGCCGTTCGCCTTCGGGCCCATCGCCCTGAGGAGCGCTTCGCCCTGCAGCTTGCCGACCTTCGCGCCGTCGAAGGTGATGTATCCGGAGATCGGGCCCTGTGCGAGCCGGTCGTAGGCGACGACCGGGATGCCGGCCCGATGGGCGTCCTCCACCGCGGGGCGCAGCAGCTGGGGGTCGACGGCGGCGATGATCAGGACGTCCACACCACGGGTGATCATGGACTCGAGTTGTTGTCGCTGCACCGCCGGGTCGGGGGTGGCGGCGACGGCCGCCGTGCAGCTCGGGCACATCTCCTTGAGCTTCTTCACGATCAGGGGCTTGTCGAACTGCCCGAAGCGCGACGCTCCGCCGCCCGGGAGCAGGAGGCCCACGGTGAGGCTGTCGTCACCGCCTCCGTCGTCCGTCGTGCAGGCCCCGGCCAGGGTCAGGGCGGCGGTGATCGCGATCGCCATGGACGCGCGGGCGAGGGACCTGCCTTTCGCGGCCGGCCGGCTGACACCGAGACCCATCGTCGGTTCCTTAGAGCATTGTCAGATTTAATCCTGAAATAGGTGTTTGCAGTCAAGCGTAGCCAAGCCGTCGCTTTCATTCTGTTTCGGGAGGACTTGCGCAGCAGGAAGCCCCGCGCAGGCCCCGTGCGGGCCCCGTCCAGGCCCCGTGCAGGCCCGCTCAACATGTCCGGTCGTCGAGGTGCGGCGGCGCATGCCGAGTCCTTGACCCGGGGTCGGCGCTCCACGATGCTGTGTTGCGGAACATGAGGTGTGTGCCGCAATGAGCAACACCGTCCCCGATCTCGTATCAGCCGAGGAGTGGCCATGGCTCACCAGGTCCGTGCTGTCGTCGCGCGGGGCAAGGGCGCCCCCGTCAGCCTGGAGACGATCGTCGTGCCCGACCCCGGCCCCGGCGAGGCGCTGGTGAGGGTCGAGGCCTGCGGGGTCTGCCACACCGATCTGCACTACCGCGAGGGCGGCATCAACGACGACTTCCCCTTCCTCCTCGGCCACGAGGCCGCGGGGGTCGTGGAGTCGGTGGGGGAGGGGGTCGCCGACGTCGCGCCCGGCGACTTCGTCATCCTCAACTGGCGTGCCGTCTGCGGCCGGTGCCGGGCCTGTCTGCGCGGCCGGCCCTGGTACTGCTTCGAGACGCACAACGCCCGGCAGAAGATGACCCTGCTCGACGGCACCGAACTCACCCCGGCGCTGGGCATCGGCGCCTTCGCCGAGAAGACCCTGGTCGCGGCCGGCCAGTGCACCAAGGTCGACCGGGCCGCGTCGGCGGCCGCCGCCGGCCTGCTGGGCTGCGGCGTGATGGCGGGCATCGGCGCGGCGATCAACACCGGCGGCGTCGGGCGCGGCGACACCGTGGCCGTCATCGGCTGTGGCGGCGTCGGGAACGCGGCCGTGGTCGGGGCGAGCCTGGCCGGCGCGGCGAAGATCATCGCCGTGGACGTCGACGACCGCAAACTGCGGACCGCGAGGAAGCTGGGCGCGACCCACACCGTCGACGCCCGCGAGAGCGACGTCGTCGAGGCGGTCCGCGAGCTGACCGGCGGGTTCGGCGCGGACGTGGTGATCGAGGCGGTGGGCCGTCCGGAGACCTACCGGCAGGCCTTCTACGCCCGCGACCTCGCCGGCACGGTCGTCCTGGTGGGCGTGCCGACCCCGGAGATGAAGCTCGAACTGCCGCTGCTCGACGTCTTCGGCCGGGGCGGGGCCCTGAAGTCGTCCTGGTACGGCGACTGCCTGCCCTCCCGTGACTTCCCGATGCTCATCGACCTGTATCTGCAGGGCCGCCTCGACCTGGACGCCTTCGTCACCGAGACCATCGCCCTCGACGAGGTCGAGAAGGCCTTCGAGCGGATGCACGAGGGGGACGTCCTGCGCTCGGTGGTGGTCCTGTGACCGGCGACGCCCGCATCGAACACCTCGTCACCTCGGGGACGTTCTCGCTGGACGGCGGCACCTGGGACGTCGACAACAACGTGTGGATCGTCGGGGACGACACCGAGGCCGTGGTCGTCGACGCCGCACACGACGCCGAGAGGATCGCCGAAGCCCTCGGCGGGCGTGCCCTGCGCGCGATCGTGTGCACCCACGCCCACAACGACCACATCGACGCCGCACCCGCGCTCGCCGCGCGCACCGGAGCCCCGATCCTGCTCCACGGCGACGACCTGCCGCTGTGGAAGCAGACCCATCCCGATCGCCTGCCCGACGGCGAACTGGCCGACGGCCAGGTGCTGACGGTCGCGGGCGTCGAACTGACCGTGCTGCACACGCCCGGCCACGCCCCCGGCGCGGTCTGCCTGTACGCGCCGGCCCTGACGGCCCTCTTCAGCGGCGACACGCTCTTCGCGGGCGGGCCGGGGGCCACGGGACGGTCGTACAGCCACTTCCCGACCATCGTCGAGTCGATCCGGGATCGGCTGCTGACGCTGCCCGGCGCCACGGTCGTTCATACCGGCCACGGTGCGACGACCACGATCGCCGCGGAGGCCCCGAGCCTGCCGGAGTGGATCGACCGCGGTTTCTGAACCCCTTCCCCAGGGCCCCCGTGCGGCGCCCGTACCACCTGTTTCCGCAGGTGGTGCGGGCGTTTCGAGCTGCGCTCGGGAAAGGTGGCGGAGCCGTGCGATGCGGGCCCTTGGACGCCTTGACAAGGGTTCGAGGCCGCCTCCAGACTGATGTTGCGCTTACCGCAATCCGTTTCGCTATACGCACCGAGGTGTCATGATGATTCCCGCGTGCCGTCTCGCGGATCTCCCGCGAGGTGAGGCCTTCCGGCTCGACATCGATCCGCCGGTCTCGGTGTTCCATACCGATGACGGCGAGGTCTTCGCCATCGACGACACCTGCACCCACCAGGACGCCTCGCTCGCCGACGGCTGGCTGGAGGGCTGCGAGGTGGAATGCCCGCTGCATGCTTCGAAGTTCGACCTGCGGACCGGCGCCGTCGACGCGCCGCCCGCGAAGCTCCCGGTCCGTACGCACGGCGTCCTCGTCCAGGACGGCATGATCTACGTCCGGGTGTCCACCGAGGCCCCCAACCTGCCGCCCTGCGTCACGGCCAGACTCGCCGGGGGACCCGCGTGAGGACCGTGGCCGTGGTCGGCGCCTCGCTCGCCGGCCTGTCGGCGGCGCGCTCACTGCGCAAGCAGGGCTACGACGGGCGGCTGGTCGTCGTCGGCGACGAAGCCCACCGCCCGTACGACAGGCCGCCGTTGTCCAAGGAGTTCCTGGCCGGCGCCCTGGGCGAGGCGGACCTCGCGCTGGAGACGGACGACGAGGACCTGCGGGCGCAGTGGGTGCTCGGCGCCCGCGCCGTCGGCCTCGACCGCACCGAGCGCGCGATAGCGCTCGCCGACGGACGGCGGATCCGGGCCGACGGCGTCGTCGTCGCCACCGGTGCGGCCGCGCGCACCCTGCCCGGCGCCCAGGGCCTGGCCGGAGTGCACACCCTGCGCACCCTGGACGACGCCCGCGCCCTGCGGGACGAACTGGCCCGCGGCGGACGGCTCGTGGTGATCGGCGGCGGGTTCATCGGCGCCGAGGTCGCCTCCACCGCCCGCGCCCTGGGCCTCGACGTGACGGTCGTCGAGGCCGCCCCGACACCCCTGGCCGGACCGCTCGGCCAGGCCATGGGCGCCCTCGTCGCCGCCCTGCACGGAGACCACGGCGTACGCCTGCTGTGCGGCGTGGGCGTCAAGGGGCTCGGCGGGGAGAGCAGGGTCGACGCCGTCCTGCTGGAGGACGGCCGCAGCATTCCCGCCGACGTCGTCGTCGTCGGGGTGGGCGCGTCCCCGAACGTCGCGTGGCTGGCGGGCTCCGGCGTCGCGCTGGCCGACGGCGTCAAGTGCGGTGCCGACGGCCGCACCAGCCTGGCCGGCGTGGTCGCGGTCGGCGACTGCGCCAACTGGTACGACCCCTGCGCGGGGGCCCACCGCCGCGTCGAACACTGGACCGGCGCGCGCGAGCGCCCCGACGCGGCCGTCGCCGCACTGCTGGCGGGGGGCGCGCTGGAACCGGGCGTGCCCAGGCCGCCGTACTTCTGGTCGGACCAGTACGGCGTGCGGATCCAGTTCGCCGGTCACGCCGCCGGCGCCGACAGCGTGACGGTCGAGGAAGGCGCCGAGGACGACCGCAACGTGCTGGCCGTCTACTGGCGTGCCGGACGTCCGGTCGCCGTGCTCGGAATGAACCAGCCGCGGATCTTCACCCGTTGGCGCAAGCAGATCGCCGCCGCGACGTCTTGACACCGCCACCGCGGCATCTCATGCTGCGGTTGCATATGACGCGCAGCGTTGCTCCACACACAACGCCGTCCGGAGTCGCTCTTCCCGGCGCGTGACCGACCCCTCCACGACGTCTCCCGAGGAGTGCACCGTGACCTCGACCAGCCTGCCGGACAGCCTGATCGCCACCCTCCCCGGCTCCTCCTACACGGATCCGGGGGTCTTCGCCCAGGAGCAGGAGCGCATATTCGAGACCATGTGGTTCTGCGTCGCGCGCGCCTCCGAACTGGCGAAGCCGGGCGCGTTCCGCACCGTCGACGTGGGCCGCGAGTCCATCCTCGTGACCCGCGCCCGCGACGACTCGATCCGCGCCTACTTCAACGTCTGCCGCCACCGCGGCGCCAGGATCTGCACGGAGGAGACCGGAGAGGTCAAGCGGGCCTTCCAGTGCCCCTACCACGCCTGGACGTACGACCTGAACGGCAAACTGGTCGCCGCGCCCAACCTCACCAAGATGCCCGACGTCGGCCGCACCGAGTACGGCCTGGTGAGCGTGGCCGTCCGTGAATGGCTCGGATATGTGTGGGTCTGCCTGGCGGAGAACCCGCCCTCCTTCGAGGAGGACGTCGTCGGCGAGGTCGTCGGCCGCCTCGGCGACGTGGAGTCGATCGGCCGCTACGACATCGACAACCTCTCGGTCGGCCGGCGGATCGTCTACGACGTCGCGGCGAACTGGAAGCTCATCATCGAGAACTTCATGGAGTGCTACCACTGCGCGACGATCCACCCCGAACTCACCGAGGTGCTCCCGGAGTTCGCCGACGGCTACGCCGCCCAGTACTACGTCGGGCACGGCGCCGAGTTCGGCGAGGAGGTCCAGGGCTTCACCGTCGACGGCTCCGAGGGCCTGGACCGCATCCCGGGGGTGTCCGAGGACCAGGACCGCCGCTACTACGCGATCACCGTCAAGCCGCAGGTCTTCATCAACCTCGTGCCCGACCACGTGATCTTCCACCGGATGTACCCGGTGGCGGTGGACCGCACGGTCGTCGAGTGCGACTGGCTCTACCTCCCGCACGTCGTGGAGAGCGGCAAGGACGTCAGCCGGTCGGTCGAGCTCTTCGACCGGGTCAACCGCCAGGACTTCGAGGCCTGCGAGCGCACGCAGCCCGGCATGGGTTCGCGGATGTACGCCAAGGGAGGCGTCCTCGTGCCCAGCGAGCACCACATCGGCGCCTTCCACGACTGGGTGACCGAGCGGCTGGAGGGCAGGCGGACCCCGTAGCGGTCCCGGCGGGGCTCAGCCCAGGAAGCCCATGCGGTGGCTGATCTCCTCCGCGCCCTTGAGCAGGATCGGCGAGAGCTCGTGCAGGCGCTCCTCGGTGAGCCGGTACGAGGGGCCGGAGGCGCTGAGCGCGGCGATGACCTCGCCGTCCCGGTTGCGGACGGGCGCCGCCATGGCGTGCAGGCCGATCTCCAGCTCCTCCAGGGTCCAGGCGTAGCCGCGTTCGCGGGCCTCGGCGAGGTTCTTCTCCAGCTTCGCCTTCGCCGTGATGGTGTGCGGGGTGACCTTCTTCAGGCCGGCCTCGGACAGCAGCGCGGCGCGTTCCTGGGCGGGCAGGTGCGCCAGCAGGATCTTGCCGCTCGACGTGGCGTGCAGCGGGGTCAGCTCGCCGACCCAGTTGTGCGCGGTGACGGCGCCGGGACCGCGGACCTCGTAGAGGTTGATCGCGTACTGCTCCTGCATCACGGCGATGTTGACCGTCTCGCCGATCTCCTCGGCGAGACGCTCGCAGACCGGACGGCCCTGCTGTGTGATGTCGATGCGTCCGGTGACCGCGCCGGCCAGGCGGACGATGCCGAAGCCGAGCCGGTACTTGCCGCGCTCGCCCGCCTGCTCCACCAGACCGCGCGCCTCCAGGGCGCCCAGCAGGCGGAACGCGGTGGACTTGTGAACGTCGATCTCGGCCGCCACCTCGCTGACGCCCGCCTCGCCGCGCTGGGCCAGGATCTCCAGGACGCTGATGGCACGGTCTACCGACTGCACTCCGCCGGACTGCGCACCGGTTGTTTCGGTGTCTGTGCTGTGGTTGCTCACAGCGAAACTATACGCGCAGTAAACAACGCCGATGCAAGTAACAGCGCCGACATCATGGCGCAGCAAGTTGCGCGCCTCGCAACCTAGTGCGTATAGCGCTACTCGTATTAGCATGCCTCGCGTATCTATGGCGCGAGCGAGACGAGGCACCATGGCTCCCCTGCACTACGACTTCGTCATCGTCGGCGGCGGATCGGCCGGCAGCGCACTGGCGAACAGGCTCTCCGCGGACCCGGCGAACCGGGTGCTGGTACTGGAGGCGGGCCGGTCCGACTACCCGTGGGACGTCTTCATCCACATGCCCGCGGCGCTGACCTATCCGATCGGCAGCCGGTTCTACGACTGGAAGTACGAGTCCGAGCCCGAACCCCACATGGGCGGCCGGCGCGTCTACCACGCGCGCGGCAAGGTGCTCGGCGGCTCCAGCAGCATCAACGGCATGATCTTCCAGCGCGGCAACCCCATGGACTACGAACGCTGGGCGGCCGACCCCGGCATGGAGAGCTGGGACTACGCGCACTGCCTGCCGTACTTCCGCCGGATGGAGAACTGCCTCGCGGCCGACCCCGACGACGAGTTCCGCGGCCATGACGGCCCCCTCGTCCTGGAACGCGGCCCGGCCACCAACCCCCTCTTCGGCGCCTTCCTCAAGGCCACAGAGGAGGCGGGCCACGCCCCGACCGACGACGTCAACGGCTACCGGCAGGAAGGGTTCGCCAGGTTCGACCGCAACGTCCACCGAGGACGCCGGCTGTCGGCCTCCAAGGCCTACCTCAAACCGGCCATGAAGCGTCCCAACCTCACGGTCAGGACGCGCGCCCTCGTCACCCGCGTCCTCTTCGAGGGCAAGAAGGCCGTCGGCGTCGAGTACCGGCGCGGCAAGGGCGCGCTCCAGCAGGTGCGCGCCAAGGAGGTCGTCCTCTGCGGCGGCGCGATCAACTCGCCTCAACTGCTGCAGCTCTCCGGGGTCGGCAACGCGCGGGAACTGAGCGCCCTCGGCGTCGACGTCGTCCACGACCTGCCGGGCGTCGGCGAGAACATGCAGGACCACCTGGAGGTGTACATCCAGTACGCCTGCAAGCAGCCCGTCTCCATGCAGCCGTACCTGGCGAAGTGGCGCGCCCCGTTCATCGGACTGCAGTGGCTCTTCCGCAGGGGCCCGGCCGCCACCAACCACTTCGAGGCCGGCGGCTTCTGCCGCAGCAACGAGGACGTGGCCTACCCCAACCTGATGTTCCACTTCCTGCCCATCGCGGTCCGCTACGACGGCTCCGTGCCCGCCGGCGGCCATGGGTACCAGGTGCACGTCGGTCCCATGTACTCCGACGCCATCGGCTCGGTGAAGATCAGGAGCAGGGATCCGCGCGAACACCCGGCGCTGCGCTTCAACTACCTCTCCACCGAACAGGACCGCCGCGAATGGGTCGAGGCGGTCCGCGTGGCCCGCAACCTCCTCAACCAGCCCGCGCTCGCCCCTTACAACGGCGGCGAGATCTCGCCGGGCCCGTCCGTCGAGACGGACGAGGAGATCCTCGCCTGGGTCGCCAAGGACGGCGAGACCGCCCTGCACCCGTCGTGCACCTGCAAGATGGGCACCGACGAGATGTCCGTCGTCGACCCGGAGACCATGCGGGTGCACGGAGTGGAGGGCCTGCGGGTGGTGGACGCCTCCGTCATGCCCTACGTCACCAACGGCAACATCTACGCCCCGGTGATGATGATCGCGGAGAAGGCCGCCGACCTGATCCTCGGCAAGGAGCCGCTGCCCGCCTCCAGGGCCGTGTACTACCGCCATCGCGACGCCCACGAACAGGCCGGGTAGACGTTGGCCGCCGCAGGACTCCGGGCGCTGCTGGATGGCGCCCGCTACGAGGTGCTGCCCGCGAAGGCCACCGAGGACAAGGTCCTCGCCCACGTCCCGCGCGACGTCGTCGTCACCGTGACGGCGTCCCCGGCCAAGGGCCTGGCGCCGACCCTCGACCTGACCGGGCGGCTCGCCGCGCACGGCTACCGCGTCGTCCCGCACGTGCCCGCCCGGCTGCTGCGGGACGACGTCCACCTGAAGGACGTCGTCGACCGCTTGCGCGCATCCGGCGTGGACGACGTCTTCGTCCCGGCGGGCGACGCCGACCCGCCCGCCGGCGCCTACGACGGGGCGCTGCCGGTGCTGCGCCGACTCGGCGAGCTGGGCAGGCCCTTCGCCCACGTCGGCGTCACCGGCTACCCCGAGAGCCATCCGCTCATCCATGACGACGTCACCGTCCAGGCGATGTGGGACAAGCGCGAGCACGCCACGTACATCGTGAGCAACCTGTGCTTCGACCCGCGCGTGCTGGCGGAGTGGATCGCCCGGATCCGGCGTCGCGGCGTCGTCCTGCCCCTGCGTCTGGGCGTCGCGGGACCGGTGCAGCGGGCCAAGCTGCTGTCGATGGCGACGAAGATCGGCGTGGGGGAGTCGACGCGCTTCCTGACCCGCCACCCCTCGTGGTTCCTGCGCTTCGCCGCGCCCGGCGGGTACTCACCCGAGAGGCTGCTCGCCCGCACCGGACAGGCCCTCACCGCCCCCTCGGCGGGAGTGGCGGGCCTGCATCTGTTCACCTTCAACCAGATCGCCGAGACCGAGCGCTGGCGCCGGGCCGTGCTGGAGCGGCTCGGGGGCTGAGGGACGCCGTATACGACTCGCCCATGCGGTGGGGGCAGACCGGAGATTCCGGCCTGCCCCCACCGCATACGATGCGCGCACTCAGCGGAAGACCACCGTCCGGTTGCCGTCCACCATGACGCGGCTCTCGCTGTGCCACTTCACGGCGTGGGCGAGCACCTGCGCCTCCACGTCCCGCCCGACCGTGACCAGTTCCCCGGGGTCGAGGGAGTGGTCCACCCGGACCACGTCCTGCTCGATGATCTGCCCCTCGTCCAGGTCGGGCGTCACATAGTGCGCCGTCGCGCCGACCAGCTTCACCCCGCGGTCGTAGGCCTGCTCGTAGGGGCGGGCGCCCTTGAAACTGGGGAGGAATGAGTGGTGGATGTTGATGGCGCGGCCTTCGAGCTGCTTGCACAGGTCGTCGGAGAGGATCTGCATGTAGCGGGCCAGCACCACCAGGTCGACGTCCAGCTCGCGCACCAGCTCCAGCAGGCGCGCCTCGGCCTCGGCCTTGGTGTCGCGCGTCACCGGAACGTGGTGGAAGGGGATGCCGTAGGTCTGCGCGAGCCCCTCGAAGTCGCGGTGGTTGGAGACGACCGCGGGGATCTCGATGTTGAGGGCCCCGGTGCGCTGCCGGAACAGCAGGTCGTTCAGGCAGTGGCCGAACTTCGACACCATGATGAGCGTCCGGGTCGGGGTCGCCGCGTCGCGCAGCGTCCAGGAAATGCGGTGGGCCTCGGCGACGGGGCCGAATCGGTAACGCAGAGTTTCCAGGTCCGCGTGGGGATCGGAAACGTCGAAGTGGACCCTCATGAAGAAACGGTCCTGGAGTCGATCATCGAACTGCTGGCTTTCCAGGATGTTGCCGGAGTTCCGTACGAGAAAGCCGCTCACTGCGTGGACCAGGCCCGCCCGGTCGGGACAGGAGAGGGTCAGGACGTACTCGCGGCCGTATTGCGGGCGAGGGGACTCAGGGGACACGTCGGCCTCCGTCGGTGCGTAATGCACAACATGGTGAGCGATACGCAACATGGTCGGCTCGGGGCCGCTCGCGGTCAAGGGCGGCCGGGGAACTGCTCGCCGGGCGCAATCGTCATCAGCCAACCTCTTGACGTGTGTCTGGACATTCGCCAGGGTGTTCCACCACAAGCAATTGGATGCATGATGCGCAACGCATTTCGTATGAAGGGCAAGGCGCGTGGCAGACCTGTATGTGGACGGCGAATGGTGGGACCCGGTGGCCGGCGGCCGTCGGGAGATCCGATGTCCCGCTGACGGCACTCTCGTGGCGACCGTGTCGGAGGCGACGCGCGCCGACACCGAGACGGCGATCGCCGCCGCCCGCCGGGCCTTCGACACGGGCGCCTGGCCGCACACCCCCGAGCGCGAACGCGGCGCGCTCCTGCTGCGCACCGCCGACCTCCTCGAGCGCGACGCGAAGGAATTCGCCCGGGCCGAGTCGCTGGACACCGGCAAACGGCTGGTGGAGAGCGAGTACGACATCGCCGACGTCGTCTCCTGCTTCCGCTACTACGGCGGGATCGGCGGCACCGACGCCGGCCGCGTCATCGACACCGGCCGCGACGACGCCGTCAGCCGCGTCGTCTACGAGCCCGTCGGCGTGTGCGGCCTGATCACCCCGTGGAACTACCCTCTGCTGCAGGCCAGTTGGAAGGTCGCGCCGGCCCTCCTCGCCGGCAACACCGTCGTGCTCAAGCCCAGCGAGCTCACGCCCTCCACCTCGATCCTGCTGATGCGGGCGCTGGAGGAGGCCGGGCTGCCGGCCGGCACCGCCAACCTCGTCCTGGGCGCCGGACCCGAGGCGGGCGCCCCGCTCGCCGAGGACCCCGCCGTCGACCTGGTGTCCTTCACCGGCGGCCTGGAGACCGGCAGACGGATCATGGCCACCGCCGCGGCGACCGTGAAGAAGGTGGCACTGGAACTCGGCGGCAAGAACCCCAACGTGATCTTCGCCGACGCCGACTTCGAGACGGCCGTGGACTTCGCCCTCACGGCCGTCTTCCTGCATTCCGGGCAGGTCTGCTCGGCGGGCGCCCGCCTGATCGTCGAGGACGCGCTGCACGACCGGCTCGTCGAAGAGGTGGTGCGGCGCGCCCGGCGGATCCGTCTCGGCGGCCCCTTCGACCCCGAGGCCGAGACCGGAGCGCTGATCTCCGCGCAGCACCGGGAGAAGGTCGAGGCGTACGTCGCGGCGGGCCTGGCCGAGGGCGCGGTGCTGCGCTGCGGCGGCGAACGCCCCTCGGACCCGGCCCTCGCGGACGGCCACTTCTACCCGCCGACCGTCCTGGACGAGTGCCGCCAGGACATGCGCGTGGTGCACGAGGAGTCCTTCGGACCCGTGCTCACCGTGGAACGCTTCACCGACGAGGACGACGCCGTACGCATCGCCAACGACACCGAGTACGGACTGGCCGGAGCCGTCTGGACCCAGGACGCGGGCAGGGCCCAGCGGGTGGCCCGGCGGCTGCGCCACGGCACGGTGTGGATCAACGACTACCACCCCTATGTGCCGCAGGCGGAATGGGGTGGCTTCGGACACTCGGGCGTGGGCCGGGAGCTGGGACGGACCGGCCTGGACGAGTACCGAGAGCCCAAGCACATCTGGCAGAACATCCAACCCCGGCCGCAGCGCTGGTTCCGCGGCTGAACGCCGAAATGAGGTCGATCGTGACCCCCACACAGACCGAGGTGCCGCAGCGGCGCGGCACGCCCCAGGACTCGGACGGCACTCCGGTCATATCCGTGCGCAATCTGTGGAAGGTGTTCGGGCCGAAGGCCGACCGGGTGCCGGGCTCCGAGGAGCTGTGCGGCCTCACCCGCCGCGAGCTGATGGACCGCACAGGCTGCACCGCCGCCGTGAGGGACGTGAACTTCGACGTCTCACCGGGCGAGGTGTTCGTCGTCATGGGCCTGTCCGGCTCCGGCAAGTCCACCCTCGTACGCTGTCTGACCCGGCTGATCGAGCCCACCTCCGGTGAGGTCGTCTTCGAGGGCAGCGACATCCGCGAGGCGGACGGCAGGCGCCTGCGCGAGCTGCGCCGCCGCAAGTTCTCCATGGTCTTCCAGCACTTCGGGCTGCTGCCCCACCGCCGGGTGGTCGACAACGTCGCCTTCGGCCTGGAGATCCGAGGCATGAGCAGGGCCGAGCGCACCCGGCGCGCCCTGGAGGTCGTGGAACTCGTCGGTCTCGCCGGCTACGAGAACTCCTACCCCGACCAGCTCTCCGGCGGCATGCAGCAGCGCGTCGGCCTCGCCCGGGCCCTGGCCGGCGACCCGGACGTGCTCTTCTTCGACGAGCCGTTCTCGGCGCTCGATCCGCTGATCCGCCGGGACATGCAGAACGAGGTCATCCGGCTGCACCACGAGGTCGGCAAGACGATGGTGTTCATCACCCACGACCTCTCCGAGGCCCTGAAGCTGGGCGACCGCATCCTGATCATGCGCGACGGCAAGATGGTCCAGTGCGGCACCGGCGACGAACTGGTCGGCGCCCCCGCCGACGACTACGTGCGCGAGTTCGTCAAGGACGTGCCGCGCGGCGATGTCCTCACCCTGCGGTGGATCATGCGCCCGCCCACGGACGGCGACGCCCTGGACGGGCCCGAACTCGGCCCGGACGTCGTGGTGCGGGAGGCGACCCGCGCGGTGCTGGCGGCCGAGAAGCCGGTCAAGGTCGTCGAGAACGGCGAACTGCTCGGCATCGTCGGCGACGAGGAGATCCTCGCGGTGGTCGCCGGGCGGGAAGGCGACATGCGATGACCGTCGCCATGGAGAAGCCCGAGAAGACGGACCCGGCGGACGTCGCGGAGAAGACCGCACCCGTCGCGAGCGCGCGCAAGGTCAGCCGGGCCGCGGTCGTGGCCGCGATCCTCGTCGGCTGGCTGGTGCTGTTCGCCCTGCTGCGCGGGAAGCAGACCCTGTCCCTGGCCGCGGCGGACCTCACCGGTCTGCACCGCTGGTTCAACGACGTCAACGACTCCATCGGGGCCAACCGCAACTCCAACCCGCTCTTCCTCTACTTCTTCAACGAGATCCGGCTGGTCATCGACAACCTGGTGACCTTCATCCAGGACCTGATCTCCCAGCCCTCCGCCGGCCGTCCCGTGCCGCAGATCGGATGGCTCGGCGTGGTCGGCCTCGCGGGCTATGTCTCCTGGGCCGTGGGGAACTGGCGGGTGGCGCTGCTGGCGGTGGCCGGGTTCACCTTCTTCGGGCTGCAGGGGCTGTGGCAGGAGAGCATGGACACCCTGGCCCTCACCCTCTCCGCGGTGTTCGTGGCGCTGTTGTTCGCGATCCCGCTGGGTGTGTGGGCGGGGCTGTCCGACCGGTTCAACCGGATCGTGACCCCGCTGCTGGACCTCATGCAGACGATGCCGACCTTCGTCTACCTGGCCCCGCTGACCCTGTTCTTCCTCATCGGCGGGGCCTCCGCGACGATCGCCACGGTGATCTACGCCGTCCCGCCGGCGATCCGCATCACCGCGCACGCCATCCGCTCCGTACCGGAGACCACCGCCGAGGCGGCCGACTCGCTGGGCGCGACACGGTGGCAGGCCCTGGTGAAGGTCCTGCTGCCGATGTCGAAGCGGACCGTCGTCATGGGCGTCAACCAGTCCATCATGGCCGCCCTCGCCATGGTGACCATCGCCGCCCTGATCGACGCACCCGGACTCGGCAAGACGGTCGTCCAGGCGCTGCAGTCGCTCGACGTCGGGACGGCCTTCAACGCGGGCCTGGCCATCGTCGTCATGGCGATCGTCCTGGACCGGGTCACGACGGCGGCCAGCGCCCGTGCGGAGGCGGCCCGGCACTCGAAGAACCGCTTCCTCGCGTGGCGAAGGCCGCTCCTGGTCGCGGGTGCGGTCGTCACGGCGGTCCTGGTCCACATGTCGCACACCTACCTCTGGGCGGCCGAGTTCCCCGGCGACGGCGGGGTCGGCAGCTCCATCGCGCGCGCGGCCGACACCGCGACGACCTGGGCGCAGGACAACCTGTCGGGCCTGACCAACGCCTTCCGCGACGCCCTCACCAACGGCCTGCTCAACCCGTTCCAGTCGCTGCTCACCGACTCGCCCTGGTGGCTGGTGACCGCCGTCCTGATCGGGCTCGCCGTGGTGGTCGGCGGCCTGCGCGCCGGGCTCACCACGGTCGTGTGCGCGGGGCTGCTCGTCGGGACGGGCATGTGGTCGGACGCCATGACGACGCTGGCGTCGACCCTGGTGGCGACGGTCCTGGTGATGGTGCTGGGCATCGCCTTCGGGGTGTGGATGGGGCGCAGCCCGCTCGTGGACCGGGTGCTGCGTCCGAGCCTGGACGCAGCACAGGTGATGCCCCCGTTCGTCTACCTCGTGCCGTTCCTCGCGCTGTTCGGCGCGACGCGGTTCACGGCGATCGTCGCCGCGGTCGTCTACGCGGTGCCCGTCGCCATCAAGATCATCGCGGATGGTGTGCGGGCCGTGCCCGAGACCACCGTCGAGGCGGCCACCGCCGCCGGATGCAACACCTGGCAGATCATCACCAAGGTCCAACTGCCGATGTCACGCGGTGCCCTGACCCTCGCCACCAACCAGGGCCTGATCTACGTGCTGTCGATGGTTGTGGTGGGCGGCCTGGTGGGGGCCGGCGCCCTCGGCTACGACGTCGTGGCCGGGTTCTCGCAGGGAGAGCTGTACGGCAAGGGGCTGGCGGCAGGGCTCGCCATCGTACTGCTCGGAGTCATGTTCGACCGGATCACTCAGGCAGCGGCGCGACGCGCGAGCGCTTAAGGAGCACGACACCATGGCAAGACACTGGCGAGCCGGCGCGGCCGGCCTGGCTGTCCTCGGCCTCACCCTCACCGCGTGCGGAGGGGCGAAGGTCGAGAGCAGTTCCTCGGGTTCGGACAGTTCGAGCGGCTCCGGCAAGTGCGGCGCCTTCAACCTCGCCGTCAACCCGTGGGTGGGCTACGAGGCGGACGCGGCGGTCGTCGCGTACGTCGCGCAGCGCGACCTCGGTTGTACGGTCACCAAGAAGGACCTCAAGGAGGAGATCGCCTGGCAGGGCTTCGGGACGGGCGAGGTCGACGCTGTCCTGGAGAACTGGGGCCACGACGACCTGAAGAAGAAGTACATCACCGACCAGAAGACCGCCGTGTCGGCCGGCTCGACCGGCAACAAGGGCGTCATCGGCTGGTACGTGCCGCCGTGGCTGGCGAAGGCCCACCCGGACATCACCGACTGGAAGAACCTCAACAAGTACGCGGCCGAGTTCAAGACCTCCGAGTCGGGCGGCAAGGGCCAGCTCCTGGACGGCGACCCGTCCTACGTCACCAACGACGAGGCGCTGGTCAAGAACCTGAAACTGGACTTCAAGGTGGTGTACGCGGGCAGCGAGACCGCGCTCATCCAGGCCTACCGCAAGGCCGAGAAGAACAAGGAATGGGTGATCGGCTACTTCTACGAGCCGCAGTGGTTCCTGTCCGAGGTGCCGTTGGTGAAGGTGAACCTCCCGGCGTACAAGACGGGTTGTGACGCCGACGCGGCGAAGATCGCCTGTGACTATCCCGTCTACGACCTCGACAAGATCGTCAGCGCGAAGTTCGCCAAGTCCGGCAGTCCCGCCTACGACCTGGTGAAGAACTTCAACTGGACGAACGACGACCAGAACACCGTCGCCAAGTACATCGCGGTCGACAAGATGACGCCCGACGCGGCTGCCAAGAAGTGGGTCGAGGCCAACCCCGACAAGGTCGAGGCCTGGCTGAAGTAAACACCGGCTCCCAGACGGTCGAACACGCCCGGCGGGCGGTGCACACCTGTGTGCGCCGCCCGCCGGGCATCGCCGTTTTCCGGCCCGTGTCCGGGCCCGCCGGCCCCCCTGTTCCGCGGCGTCACGGACCTCTTGACACCCCCTCCCCGCGGCGGGCACATTGAGTTGCGCAACCTGAAGCATGTTGCGCAGACAGCAACCGAACCGGTCGAGCCGGTTTGATTCGGAGGTGCGGCGATGGCGGGACCCCGAGTGGTGATCATCGGAGCGGGCGTCGTGGGAGCGGCCCTCGCCGACGAGATCTCCGCGCGAGGCTGGACCGAAGTGACCGTGGTCGACCAGGGCCCGCTCCCCGCCACCGGGGGATCCTCGTCGCACGCCCCGGGCCTGGTCTTCCAGACGAACTCCTCCAAGACCATGACCGAGCTGGCCCGCTACACCGTCGAGAAGTTCTGCTCCCTCGACGTCGACGGCGAGCCCTGCTTCCTCCAGGTCGGCGGCCTCGAAGTGGCCACCACCCCCGAGCGCCTCACCGAACTGCACCGCCGCCACGGCTGGATCGCCGCCTGGGGCGTCGAATCGAGGCTGCTCACCGCCGACGAGTGCGTGCGGCACCACCCGCTCGTCGACCGGGAGAGGATCCTCGGCGGCCTCCTCGTCCCCACCGACGGCCTCGCCAAGGCCGTCCTCGCCGTCGAGGCCCAGATCCGCCGGGCCACCGAGCGCGGTGTGACCTTCCTGCCCCGCCACGAAGTCCTCGACGTCCGGCAGGCCGACGGCCGCGTCACCGGCGTCCTCACCGACCAGGGCGAGATCGCGGCCGACGTCGTCGTGTGCTGCGCCGGCATCTGGGGCCCGAAGATCGCCCGCATGGCCGGCATGAACCTGCCGCTCACCCCGCTGGCCCACCAGCTCGCCTGGACCGGCCCGATCCCGGCCCTGGCCGGCCAGACCGAGGAGGCCGTCCGCCCGATCCTGCGCCACCAGGACGCCGACCTCTACTACCGCGACCGCTTCGACGGCATCGGCATCGGCTACTACGGGCACCGGCCGATGCCGGTCTCCGCCGACGACATCCTCTCCGTGGACGAGGCCGAGGCCATGCCGTCGGTCATGAAGTTCACCGAGGAGGACTTCGAGGACGCCTGGACCGAGACCCGCTCCCTGCTCCCCGCGACGAAGGAAGCGAAGGTCGAGGAGGGCATCAACGGCCTGTTCTCCTTCACCACCGACAACTTCCCCCTCCTCGGCGAGTCCCCGGACGTCAAGGGCTTCTGGGTCGCCGAGGCGGTGTGGGTCACCCACTCCGCGGGCGTCGGCCGGGCGATGGCCGAATGGCTGGTCGACGGCTTCTGCTCGTCGTTCGACCTGCACGAGTGCGACGTCAACCGCTTCGAGCCGCACCAGCTCTCCCCGGAGTACGTCCTGACCCGCGACTGCCAGAACTTCGTCGAGGTCTACGACATCCTCCACCCCCTCCAGCCCTCGGGAGAACCGCGCCCGATCCGCACCAGCCCCTTCCACGACCGCCAGCAGGAGCGCGGCGCCTTCTTCCTGGAGGCGAACGGCTGGGAGCGCCCGCAGTGGTACGAGGCCAACGCCTCCCTCGTCGAGGGCCGCTCCATCGCCACCCCCGACGACTGGGCGGCACGCTACTGGTCGCCCATCGTCGCGGCCGAGGCACAGGTCACCCGCGAGACCGTCGCGATGTACGACATGACGGCCCTCAAGCGGCTGGAGGTCACCGGGCCCGGCGCCGCCGCCTTCCTGGAGCGACTGGTCACCGGCAGGGTCGCCAAGTCCGTCGGCTCGGTGACGTACACCCTGCTCCTCCACGACGACGGAGGCATCCGCAGCGACATCACCGTCGCCCGACTGGGGCCCGACCTCTTCCAGGTCGGCGCCAACGGCAACCTGGACCTGGACTGGTTCGCCCGCCGCCTCCCCGCCGACGGCTCGGTCCAGGTCCGCGACATCACCCCCGGGACCTGCTGCATCGGCCTGTGGGGCCCGCTCGCCCGCAAGGTCCTGCAGCCCCTGACCGACGAGGACTTCTCCAACGAGGGCCTGAAGTACTTCCGGGCCAAGCGCGCCCACATCGGCTCGGTGCCCGTCACCGCCATGCGGCTGTCCTACGTCGGCGAGCTCGGCTGGGAGCTCTACACCACCGCCGACCAGGGCCGGAAACTGTGGGACACCCTGTGGCGGGCGGCCGAGCCGCTCGGCGGCATCGTCGCCGGACGCGGCGCCTTCAACAGCCTCCGCCTGGAGAAGGGCTACCGCTCCTTCGGCACCGACATGACCTACGAGCACGACCCCTACGAGGCGGGCGTCGGCTTCGCCGTCAAGCCCGACAAGGACGACTTCGTCGGCAAGGCGGCCCTGGAACGCCGCAGGGCCGACGTGCGGCGCAAGCTGACCTGCCTCACCGTCGAGGACCCGCGGTCGGTGGTGATGGGCAAGGAGCCCGTGTACGACGGCGAGCGCGCCGTCGGCTACGTCACCAGCGCGGCCTACGGCTACACGATCGGCAAGGGCATCGCCTACGCCTGGCTGCCGGCCGAGCTCGCCGCGCCCGGCACCACCCTGCACATCGGCTATTTCGACCGACGCGTCGAGGCGGTCGTGGCCGAGGAGCCCCTGTTCGACCCGACGATGTCCCGTCTGCGTGGCTAGGGCCTCTCCTACAGGCCGCGAGAGGAACGCGAACTCCGTATGAACGCGCTGAACACCCCCCTGGCGGAGCTGGACCCCGAGGTCCACGCAGCCCTCCGCGCCGAACTGCACCGTCAGCAGTCCACCCTCGAGATGATCGCCTCCGAGAACTTCGCGCCGTCCGCCGTGCTGGAGGCCCAGGGCTCGGTCCTCACCAACAAGTACGCCGAGGGCTACCCCGGCCGTCGCTACTACGGCGGCTGTGAACACGTCGACGTCACCGAACGCCTCGCCATCGAGCGGGCGAAGGCCCTGTTCGGGGCCGGCTTCGCCAACGTCCAGCCGCACTCGGGCGCCCAGGCCAACACCGCCGTCTTCTTCGCGCTGCTCCAGCCGGGGGACACGGTCCTCGGCCTCGACCTCGCGCACGGCGGACACCTCACCCACGGCATGCGCATCAACTACAGCGGCAGGATGCTGAACGTCGTGCCCTACCACGTGTCCGAGGCGGACAACCTCGTCGACATGGACGAGGTCGAGCGGCTCGCCAAGGAACACCGCCCCAAGATGATCATCGCGGGCTGGTCGGCGTACCCGAGGCAGCTGGACTTCGCCGCCTTCCGCCGCATCGCCGACGACGTCGGCGCGCTGCTCATGGTCGACATGGCGCACTTCGCGGGCCTGGTCGCGGCCGGCCTGCACCCCAACCCCGTCCCGCACGCCCACGTCACGACCACGACGACCCACAAGACGCTCGGCGGCCCGCGCGGCGGAGTCGTCCTCACCAACGAGGCCGACCTCGCCAAGAAGATCAACTCGGCGGTGTTCCCTGGCATGCAGGGCGGCCCGCTGGAGCACGTCATCGCCGCGAAGGCGGTGGCGTTCAAGGTGGCGGCCTCACCGGAGTTCGCGGAACGCCAGGCCCGTACGCTGGCCGGCTCCCGCATCCTCGCCGAACGCCTCGTACGGCCCGACGCGGCCGCGGCCGGAGTGAAGGTGCTGACCGGCGGCACGGACGTCCACCTCGTCCTGGTCGACCTGCGCCACTCGGAGCTGGACGGCCGGCAGGCCGAGGACCTGCTGCACGGGATCGGCATCACCGTCAACCGCAACGCCGTCCCCTTCGACCCGCGCCCGCCCATGGTCACCTCGGGCCTGCGCATCGGCACCCCGGCCCTGGCCACCCGGGGCTTCACCGAGGAGGACTTCACCGAGGTCGCCGACGTCATCGCGCTGTCGCTCCAGCCGGAGCCCGACGTCGCCGCCCTGCGCGCCCGCACGGAGGCGCTGGCCGCGAAGCACCCGCTCTACCCGCACCTGTCACAGGCAGAAGCAGAAGCCGGAGACGCCCGATGAGCCCCCGCACCCCCGGCGCCGAGCTCCCCGAACACCCCGACTGGCTGTGGCGCACCCCGGAGCCGAAGCGCAGTTACGACGTCGTCATCGTCGGCGGCGGCGGACACGGCCTCGCGACCGCCCACTACCTGGCCAAGAACCACGGCATCACCAACGTGGCCGTGCTGGAGAAGGGCTGGCTGGCGGGCGGCAACATGGCCCGCAACACCACGATCATCCGCTCGAACTACCTGTGGGACGAGAGCGCCGGCATCTACGAACACGCCCTCAAGCTGTGGGAGGGGCTGGCCGACGAGCTCGACTATCCGATCCTCTTCTCCCAGCGGGGCGTGCTGAACCTCGCCCACAGCCTCCAGGACGTCCGCGACAGCGTCCGCCGCGTGGAGGCGAACCGCCTGAACGGCGTGGACGCCGAGTGGCTCGACGCCGAGCAGGTGAAAGAAGTCTGCCCCATCGTCAACATCTCCCCGGACGTGCGGTATCCGGTCCTCGGCGCCACCTACCAGCCGCGCGCCGGCATCGCCAAGCACGACCACGTGGCCTGGGGCCTGGCCCGCTCCGCCGACGCGGCGGGCATCGACATCATCCAGAACTGCGAGGTCACGGGTCTCGACGTGGTCGGCGGCCGGGTGGTGGGGGTGCGTACCAGCCTCGGCCCGATCGCCGCGGGCCGGGTGGCGCTGTGCTCGGCGGGCCACACCTCGGTCCTCGCCGCCATGGCGGGCATCGAACTCCCGCTGCAGAGCCACCCGTTGCAGGCACTGGTCTCCGAACTGCTGGAGCCCGTGCACCCCACCGTGGTGATGTCCAACGCGGTCCACGTGTACGTCAGCCAGGCGCACAAGGGCGAGCTGGTGATGGGCGCGGGCATCGACGCCTACAACTCCTACACCCAGCGCGGCGCGTTCCACATCATCGAAGAGCAGATGGCGGCCGCCCTGGAGCTCTTCCCCGTCTTCGCCCGTGCCCACGTACTGCGCACCTGGGGCGGCATCGTCGACGTCAGCCCCGACGCCTCGCCGATCATCGGACTCACCCCGGTGGACAACCTCTACCTCAACTGCGGCTGGGGCACGGGCGGTTTCAAGGCCACCCCGGGCGTCGGCTGGGTCTACGCCCACACGATCGCCCACGACACCCCGCACGCCCTCAACGCCCCCTTCTCGCTCGACCGTTTCACCACCGGCGCGCTCGTCGACGAGCACGGCGCGGCCGCGGTGGCCCACTAGGGAGCCGAACCATGCTGCTCATCCCCTGCCCGTGGTGCGGGCCCCGCGACGAGGCCGAGTTCCGCTACGGCGGCCAGGCACACGTGCCCCACCCGGAGAACTCCGCGGCTCTGACCGACGAGGAGTGGGCCCGCTACCTGTTCTTCCGCGACAACCCCAAGGGCCCGTTCGCCGAACGCTGGAGCCACGCGGCGGGCTGCCGCCGCTGGTTCAACGCCGTGCGGGACACCTCGACGAACGAGATCCTGGCCGTGTACCGGGCGGGGGAGGAGCGTCCGGCCACGACGGGGCTGAGCGCCGCCGCCGCGGAGCGTCCGGCCGCCTCCCAGCCGCGCTCGGCGTCCACGGCCCGTCCGGCGTTCGAGGACGGGGCCCTTCGGACCGACGGCGGGTCCGGGGGCGCGGCACCCGGGAGCGGGGGCGCAGGGGCGGCAGCCCCTGGCGAGGGGACGGGCAGGCGCGGCGGGAGCGAGACCCAGCCGTTCCGCCACCCCACCCGCGGCCGAATCCACCGCGACACCCCCCTCACCTTCACCTTCGACGGCACCGAATACGAGGGCTACCGAGGCGACACCCTGGCCTCCGCCCTCCTCGCCAACGGCGTCGTCCAGGCCGGCACCAGCATCAAACTGGGCCGCCCGCGCGGCATCTTCTCCGCCGGCGTGGAGGAGCCCAACGCGGTCGTGCAGATCGAGGCCCCCTTCCCCGAACCGATGCTCCCCGCGACGACCGTGGAGCTGTACGACGGCCTGGTCGCCACCAGCCTCCCCGGCCAGGGCCGCCTCGCCACCGCACCGGACCCCGCCCGTTACGACGCCGTACACGCCCACTGCGACCTGCTGATCGTCGGCGCGGGCCCGGCCGGACTCGCGGCAGCGGCGGCGGCCGCACGCACCGGCGCACGCGTCATCGTGGCCGACGACCAGCCGGAGCCCGGCGGCAGCCTGCTCGGCACGGGCGAACACCTCGCCTGGGTCCAGGAGGTGACCGCGTGCCTCGAAGCCGCCCCCGAGGTACGCGTCCTGCGCCGCACCACCGTCTTCGGCTATTACGACGACAACCATCTCCTGGCCGTCGAGCGCCGCACCAACCACCTCGGCGCCGAGGCCCCGGCCCACGTCTCCCGCGAACGCGTCTGGCGCGTCCGAGCCCGCCGCGTCGTCCTCGCCACCGGCGCCCACGAACGTTCGCTGGCCTTCGCCGACAACGACCGCCCCGGGGTGATGCTGGCCGCCTCCGCCCGCTCCTACGTCAACCGCCACGGCGTCCTGCCCGGCCGCCGCGCGGTGGTCTTCACCACCAACGACAGCGCGTACGCCGCCGCCCTCGACCTCGACGCGGCAGGCGTGGACGTGACGGCGATCGTCGACACCCGTCCGGAGCCGGGGGAGTGGGCGGACCGCGCCCGTGCCGCCGGCATCGACGTGCTGCCCGGCCACGCCGTCACCGGCACGCGGGGCGAGGCGCGCCTGACCGCCGTGAGCGTCGCCCCGTACGGCGAGACCGTGGGACGGCGCGAGTTCACCGCCGATCTGCTGCTGGTCTCCGGCGGCTGGAACCCCGTGGCGCACCTGTTCAGCCAGGCGGGCGGCAGGCTCCGCCACGACGAGGCACTGGGCACCTTCGTCCCCGACTCCTGCCGTCAGGCCGTCGAGGTCGCGGGCGGCGCGAACGGCGTGTTCGACCTGCCCCAGGTCCTCGCCCAGGGCGCGGCCGCCGGAGCGGTCGCGACAGAGGGCGAGGGGTGCACCGGCGAGGCGCCCCGCCTCCCGCGGACGACGGCGCAGCCGCGACCGACGCCGCCCATGCAGGTCTTCACCGTCCCCGGAAGGGAAGGCGCGCCCCGGTTCGTCGACCTCCAACGGGACGTCACCGTCGACGACCTGGCCCGGGCGGCCGGCGCCGGCATGCGCTCGGTGGAGCACACCAAGCGGTACACCACGGCCGGCACGGCCAACGACCAGGGCAAGACCTCCGGCGTCCTGGCGAGCGGTGTGGTCGCCGAGCTGCTCGGCGTGGACGTCTCCGCCCTCGGCACCACCACCTTCCGTCCCCCCTACACCCCAGTCTCCTTCGCCGCTCTCGCCGGCCGCCACCGAGGCGCCCTGCACGACCCCGTGCGCACGACGGCCCTGCACGACTGGCATGTCGCGCACGGCGCCCTGTTCGAGAACGTGGGCCAGTGGAAGCGCCCCTGGTACTACCCGCGAAGCGGCGAGGACATGGAGGCGGCCGTGCTGCGCGAGTGCGCCGCGGCCCGCGAGGGCGTCGCCTTCATGGACGCCTCCACCCTCGGCAAGATCGACGTACAGGGCCCGGACGCGGCCGTCTTCCTCGACCTGCTCTACACCAACATGATGAGCACCCTGAAGGTCGGCATGATCCGCTACGGCGTGATGTGCCGCCCGGACGGCATGATCTTCGACGACGGCACGGTCATCCGCCTCGACCGGGACCGGTTCCTGGTCACCACCACCACGGGCAACGCGGCCGCCGTGCTGGACTGGATGGAGGAGTGGCTCCAGACGGAGTGGCCCGACCTGCGCGTCCACTGCACGTCCGTGACCGAACAGTGGGCCACCGTCGCCCTCGTCGGTCCGAGGTCCCGCGAGGTCCTCGGCCCGCTCGCCCCCCGACTGGCCGTGTCCAACGACGACTTCCCCTTCATGGCCTGGCGCGAGACGACCGTCGCCGGCGTCGACGCCCGCGTCTGCCGGATCAGCTTCTCCGGCGAACTCGCCTACGAGATCAACGTGTCGCCGTGGCAGGCGCTCACCCTCTGGGAGGCGCTGAACGAGGCCGGCGCCCCCTACGGCATCACCCCGTACGGCACCGAGACGATGCACGTCCTGCGCGCCGAGAAGGGCTATCCGATCATCGGCCAGGACACCGACGGCACCGTCACCCCCCAGGACCTCGGCATGAGCTGGGCCGTGTCGAAGAAGAAGCCCGACTTCATCGGCAAACGCTCCTTCGCCCGTGCCGACACGGTCCGTCCCGACCGCAAGCACCTGGTGGGCCTGGTCCCGGAGGACCCGGGCGCACTCCTCCCGGAGGGCGCCCACCTGGTCGCCGACAGTGTGCTGCCCGCCCCTCCCGTGCCGATGCTCGGACATGTCACCTCCAGCTACCGCAGCGCGGTCCTCGGCCGGACCTTCGCCCTCGCACTGGTCAAGGGCGGCCGCGAACGCATCGGGGAACGGCTGTACGCCCCCGTCGGCGACCGGATGGTCCCGGTGACCGTCGCCAGCCCCGTCCTCTACGACCCCGAGGGAGCCCGCCGCGATGGCTGACACCGCCCCCAGCGCTCCGCTTCGCAGCCCCCTGGCCCATGCCGCCGACCGCCTGGCCGCCGCCACCCGCTCCTCCCGGGGCGCGGTCCGCCTGGCCGAACTGCCCTTCCTGGCCCACATCGGCGTCCGCCTCGACCCCAAGGGCGCGGCGGCGGACGAGGTCGGGCTCGCACTGGGGCTGCAACTGCCTCTCGAGCCCAACACCGTCGTACGCGCCGGGGAGTTGTTCGCGCTGTGGCTCGGCCCGGACGAATGGCTCGTCGTGGGACCGCCCGGCCGCCAGGGAGACCTGGAGAACCGGATCCGGTCCGTGGGCGGCGACGACCACGTGTCCGTCACCGACGTCTCCGCGCAGCGCACCACCCTGCTGGTGTCCGGCCCCCGTGCCCGCGATCTGCTGGCCCACGGATGCCCGCTCGATCTCCACCCGTACGCCTTCGGCGCCGGACGCTGCGCCCAGACGACGCTGGCCCGCACCCAGGTCGTCCTGGTCGCCCGGGAGGCTCCCGGGTCGGGCTTCTGGGTGCTGGTCCGCTCGTCCTTCGCCGGGTACTTGACGGACTGGCTGCTGGACGCGGCGACCGAATACACGTGAGCGCCCGCGCCCTCCCCTCGGCCCTCGCCCAAGCGGGCGGACGGCCCTCTCGAAGGCCACCGGGGCCGCAGGCAGGCGGGCGGGCGCGGGGGCGCCGTTCCCGCCGGGATCCGGTGCGTCGACGTCCGCCGGGGTCAGGCCCCGCTTCCCCGGAGGCCGACGCGCACCAGATCGACCACCTCGTCCTCGGCGAGCCCGAGGGCGTGTGCCTCGGCCACGAGTGAGCGCACCCGTTCCAGGAGCCGGGCGCGGGCCGGGGTGCCGGCGAGCACCACGGCGCCGCGCCCGCGCCGCAGCTCGATCAGCCCTTCGTCACGCAGCCGCTGGTAGCCGCGCAGCACGGTGTGCAGGTTGACGCCGAGGGATTCCGCGAGCGCGCGGGCGGGGGGCAGCCGCTCGCCCGGGGCCACCTCGCCGTCGGCGATGGCTCGCCGTACCCGTGCGGCGATCTGGTCGCCGAGGGGCACGTGCGAGCCGGGATCGACGCGGATCAGCACGTCAGCGCCCCTTTCGCCGGGCGATCAGGGTGTTGAGCAGGGCGGCCGCGGTGGCCGCGTCGTCCACCGTCACGGCGAACTCCCGTCCGCTCGCCCGGCGCACGACGAGTGCCGGTCCGGAGCGCAGGATCACCCCCGAGGCGCCGGGGCGGATGCGGTATCCCCATCCGCCGAAGTCGCCGAGGGCGTCGATCTGCCGGTGCGTGGCGCCGGTCATGGTCTCCAGCGGCACACGGATCCGGGGCCAGGGAAGCCGCCCCGGCGTCACCGTCAGTCCCCGCCGGCCGACGGTGACGTACAGACGGGTGAAGCAGAGGCAGGGCACGCCGCCCACCAGGAGCGCGGCGGCGGATGCGGGTCCGGTGAACGGGAGCAGCGCGAGGGCGGCGGCGGTCAGCAGCAGGCCCAGCGCACCGAGGGGCCAGGAACCGGTGGCGTGCGCCCAGGCGGCGAGTTCGCCCTCGGCGAGACCGAGGCGCGGGTCGTGCGCGGCCGAAGTGACCGGGTCGCGGGACGGAAGGGCGCGGGCGATCAGCAGTCCCGCCCCGGCGCACGCCGACGCCACCAGCAGCGCGACCGCCAGGTGCCACGGCGGGAGCCGGACGGTGGAGGCGTCGTCGTGTGCGCCGACGTTGACCAGTTGCACCGAGACGAACAGCGCGCCCAGGAGCCCGGCGACCGCGTACGCGGCTGCGGCCGCGACGAGCCGGAAGCTCCGGTTGGCCGCCCGCGTCAGCAGGACGGCCGTGATCCCTGCGAACCCGGTGAGCAGCGCCGTGACCGTCGCGACGAAGACGCCCTGCCCGGTGAATCCGTCGGCTTGTCCGGTGAGCGTGAAGTGGGTCGCCATCCGGTCGGGCAGGTGGGGGCGCACCACCGCGTACAGGCCGGTGTCGACGGTCAGAGCGACGAGGCACGGGAGGACGGCGAGGAGCGGGCCGTGGGCGGAGCGCTTCATCCGAACTCCCGCCAGTTGGGATTGTTTGCGTCATAGTAGAACAATGGCGGGGTCCCGGTCGACGGCCCGTGAGCGGAAGGTGCGGCGGTATGCGTCCGGAGGCACGCCGACCGTGCGGCCGAAGTGCCGGCGCAGCGTCGTCGCGGTGCCCATTCCGGTGGCCGTCGCGATGGCGTCGACGGTGTCGTCGGTGGTCTCCAGCAACTCCTGTGCGTGGCGGATCCGTTGGGTGAGCAGCCACTGCAGCGGGGTGGTGCCGGTCACCGACCTGAAGTGGCGGCCCAGGTGCCGCGAGCTCATCCGGGCCCGGCGGGCCATGTCCTCCACGGTGAGCGGTTGGTCCAGCCGCCGGAGCACCCAGGGGAAGAGCTCGGCCAGCGGATGGTTGTCCGGGGCGGGGACCGGGGTGTTCACGAACTGGGCCTGGCCGCCGTCCCGGTGCGGCGGGACGACCAGACGCCGGGCGAGCGTGTTGGCGACGGACGAACCGTGGTCGAGGCGGACGAGATGCAGGCACAGGTCCATGGCGGCGGCCTTGCCCGCGGAGGTGAGCACGCTGCCGTCGTCCACGTAGAGGACGTCCGGGTCCACCGTCACCGCGGTGTGACGCGCGGCCAGTTCCTCGGCGTGCGCCCAGTGCGTGGTCGCGCGCCGGCCGTCCAGCAGACCGGCGGCGGCCAGGACGAAGGCGCCCGTGCACAGGGAGGCCACGCGTGCGCCCGCCTCGTGGGCGGCGCGGACCGCGTCGACCAGCTCGCCCGGCGGCTCCCGGTCGACGTCGGCCCAGCCCGGCACGATCACGGTGTCGGCGCGCGCGAGCCGCTCGAGCCCGTGGTCGGGCTCCAGCCGGAAGCGGCCGAGCCGCACGGCGCGCGGTCCGCAGAGCGAGAAGCGGTACCAGGGATCCGCCACGCCGCTCATGTCGGCGCCGAACACCTCGCAGGCCAGGGTCAGTTCGAAGGGCAGCATGCCGTCGGTGACGGCCAGCGCGACGGTGGTCATGTCCGGAATTGTATGGGGCATGGCGTTCCCGACCGTCGCGGCGGAGCGCGGCCCTTGGCCAGGATGTCCGTGACGGATCACGGCGCAGCATGCGAGGGCGGGGGAGAACCCATGGGATCGGGCCAGACGGTGGCGGTGTTCGGCGCGTACGGGCACACCGGGCGGTTCGTGGTGGCGGAGCTGGAGGCGCGGGGGTTCGTCCCGGTCCTCACCGGCCGGGACGCCGCCAAGCTGAAGCAACTGGCCCACGAGACCGAGCGGGAGGCGCGGACGGCGTCGGTGGACGACCCCGCCTCGCTGGACCGCGCGCTGGCCGGCGCGGGGGCCGTGATCAACTGCGCCGGGCCCTTCGCCACGACGGCCGCCCCCGTGATCGAGGCGGCCCTGCGGGCGGGGATCCCGTATCTGGACGTGGCGGCCGAGATCGAGGCCAACCTCGACACCTTCGCGCACTTCGCCGACCGGGCCCGGGAGGCGGGAGCACTGATCGTCCCGGCGATGGCCTTCTTCGGCGGGTTCGGCGATCTGCTGGTGACCGCGGCGATGGGTGGGTGGACCACGGCCGACGAGGCGCACATCGCCTACGGACTGAGCGGCTGGCATCCCACCGCCGGTACGCGCACGGCGGGCGCGGTCTCCCGCCGCCGGCGCGACGGCCGGCGCATCCGCTTCACCGGCGGGCGGCTGGAACACCGGCACGATGCCGCACCGACCCTTCAGTGGCCCTTCCCCGACCCGATGGGGCCCCGTCCCGTCATCGCGGAGTTCACGATGGCCGACGTCGTGACCGTGCCCAGCCACCTGCCCATCCCCGAGGTGCGCACCTACATGACGCTGGAGGCCGCCCGGGACATCTCCGCCCCGGACACCCCGACGCCGGTCGCGGTCGACGAGCGCGGGCGCTCCGATCAGACCTTCCTCGTCGACGTCGTCGTGCGCTCGGGCGACGACGAGCGGCGCGCCGTGGCCCGCGGCCGGGACATCTACGCCGTCACCGCGCCCCTCGTGGTGGAAGCGCTCGAGCGTGTCCTCACCGGACGCACCCACGCGGTCGGCGTCGCCTCCGCGGGAAGCGTCTTCGACGCGCCGGACTTCCTGCGCGCTCTGTCCCCGCACATCACCGTGGAACTGCGTCCGTAGCCGCGACGCGGCAGGGGCCGTCCCGGGCGAGCACGGCCATGCCCGTCAGGAGGTCGGCGCCGGCGCCTTTGCGAAGACCTGGCCCGGCTCCGACGCGGCCACTTCGGCTCCGACCCGGGCGGCGGTCTCGCGCAGCCAGATGTGGGCCGCGTCGTGGGTGTGGACCGGGTGCCACCACAGTGCTTCCTGGACCGGCACCACCTCGTAGGGCGGCCGCATCATCCGTACGGCGGCCACCCCGTGCAGCCGCTCGGCGAGACGCTGCTGCACCAGGGCGATCCGGCGGGTGCCGGCGACCAGGAAGGGCAGGGCCTGGAAGCTGTTGACGGAGACCTCGACGCGGGGCTCGATGCCGAGCATGCTCAGCTGGCGGGCGGCCGGGGCGTCGTAGGTGCGCTGGTAGGTGACCCACGGCAGGCGCGCCAGGTCGTCCATCTCCAGCCGGTCGCCGACCTCGTCGTTGGTCTCGGCGACGAGAAAGACCCAGCGGTCGGTGAACAGCTCGACGGTGGGGAAGCCGCCGATGATGCCGTGCGGCATCAGCAGCCCGTCGACGGTGCTGAGCAGCGTCGCGGTGTCCTCCGTGACGTCGGCCGAGGTCCCCTGGAAGCGCAGCCGCACGCCCGGCGCCTCGGCGTGCACGGTCCGGGCGAGTTCGGCGCCGAACACGGTGACGGCATAGTCCGACGCGAGCAGGGTGAACTCGTGCTCCTCGCTGCCCGCGATGAAGTCGGCTCTGCTGCTGAAGACGCGTTCCAGCAGGTCACAGGCGGTAGCGGTGCGGTCGAGCAGAGCCCGGCCGAGGGCTGTCAACTCGTACTGGCCGCCGACGCGGGCGAGCAGGTCGTCGTCGAAGTGACGGCGCAGGCGGCCCAGGGCAGCGCTCATCGCGGGCTGGCTGAGCCCGACCCGCTGTCCCGCGCGGGTCACGTTGCGTTCCTCCAGCAGGGCCCGCAGGGACAGGACGAGATTGAGATCGAGGCCGGACAGGTGCACAACGCCTCCAGGAGAGGGGCCGCCTCGCCTACTGGTATTCACGAGGCTGATGATCGACATCCGAAGAATCTATTTCCCAGATTGAGCGGGGGAGGCCAGATTAGTCGCACCGCAATCTGGAGGACATTCCCGTGAAACCCGCAGACCTTGCCACGTCCTTCTCCGGACCCTTCGCCCTCGCCACCCTCTCCGCGCCTGACCAGGCTTCTTTCCCCGCACTCGTGACTCCCGAGGAACGTGCGTTGGATCTTCGCACGGCACTCGGCGACCCGGCCCTGACCACTCGGGGGATCTTCGAGCGGTGGGACGCGGTCCTGCCCCGCCTTCGAGAGCTCGCGGTGAGCGCGGACGCCGACTGGCAGCCGCTCGCGCCACTGCGCGTGCACGCTCCCGTCGAGCCGCGTCAGGTCTTCCAGTCCGGCGCCAACTACCGGCAGCACGTGATCGATCTCGAAATGGCCCACCGCGCGCCGGACGATCCGCGTCCGGCCGAGGAGGCCCGGGCCGAGATCGCCGCGATCATGGACCGCAGGGCGGCCGAGGACCTGCCGTACGTGTTCATCGGCCTGCCGAGCGCCGTCACCGGCCCGTACGACGACGTCGTCCTTCCCGCCTGGGCGCAACAGCCAGACTGGGAGCTGGAGTTGGCCGCAGTGATCTCCAGGCCCGCGCACCGGGTCTCCGTGGAGCAGGCCCTGGACCACATCGCCGGCTACACGATCGCCAACGACCTCACCGACCGCGCCACCGTCTTCCGCCGGGACATGAAGGCCATCGGCACCGACTGGCTGCGCAGCAAGAACGCCCCCGGCTTCACACCGCTCGGCCCGTGGATCGTGCCCGCCGACTCGATCGCCGACCCGGGCGACCTGCGGGTCACGCTGAAACTGAACGGCGAGACCATGCAGGACGAGTCCACCAAGGACATGCTCTTCGGCCTCGCCCGACTGGTGTCGTACGCCTCGCAGACCGCCCGACTGCTCCCCGGCGACCTGGTGTTGACGGGCTCCCCGGCCGGCAACGGCATGCACTGGGGGCGACTGCTGCGGGACGGCGACGTCATGGACGGGTCGATCACCGGCCTCGGCGCGCAGCGCACCCGATGTGTCGGGGAGGCGCCCCGATGACCCTCGACCGCACCGACCCCGAGGGCGCGATCGCCGAGGCCGCCAAGTCCTGCTCCAACTGGGGGCGTTGGGGCCAGGACGACGTGCTCGGCACACTGAACTTCCTCGACGAGGCCAAGCGTCGCGAGGGCGCCGCACTCGTACGGCGCGGCGCCGGGTTCTCGCTGTCGCAGCGATTCGACATGGAAGGCCCGCAGAAGGGCTGGCGGCGCCGCACCAACCCCGTCCACACCATGCTCGACACCGGTACGGACGCGGTGCTGGGCAACCAGGGCTTCCCGCACGGCTTCGGCGGCGCCGACGACGTGATCGCGATGCCCCTGCAGTGCTCGACGCAGTGGGACGGACTCGGGCACATCTTCGACCACGGCAGGGCGTGGAACGGACGGCCCGCCGAGAAGGTCGTCACCTCCGAGGGCGACCTCGTCACCGGCATCGAGCACATGGCCCCGTACGTCGCCGGGCGCGGAGTCCTCCTCGACGTCGGCCGCGTGATCGGTGACGAAGGCGAGCTGCCGGACGGCTTCGCGATCACCGAGGAACACCTGGCCGCGACCGCCCGGGCGCACCAGGTCGTCGTCGGCCGCGGCGACATCGTCGTCGTACGCACCGGACGACTTACGCGCACCCGCCGCGAGGGCTGGGGCGGCTACGCGGGCGGCGACTCGCCCGGGCTGTCGTTCACCACGGCCGGCTGGCTGCACCGCACCGAGATCGCCGCGATCGCCACCGACACCTGGGGCTTCGAGGTGCGGCCGAACGAGTTCGACGGCGCCTTCCAGCCGCTCCACCAGGTCGCCATCCCCAACATGGGCCTGCTCATCGGCGAGATGTGGGACCCCGACGCGCTCGCCGCCGACTGCGCGGCGGACGGCGTGTACGACTTCTGGCTCACCGCCGCGCCCCTGCCCATCACCGGGGCCGTCGGCTCCCCGGTCAACCCGATCGCCGTCAAGTGACCGGCGGAACAAAGGAGTTCCCCATGACCCCAGCACCGCGAAGAGCCCTCGTCGTCGGCGGCGGCGCCTCCGGCAACGCCGTGACGATCCTGCTGTGCCGGGCCGGCGTCGACGTGGACCTGATCGAGGCCAAGCCCGACTGGAACGCCACCACCGGCTCCGGCATCACCCTCCAGGGCAACGCGCTGCGCGTCCTGCGCGAACTCGGCGTCTGGGAAAAGGTGGAGGCCTCCGGGTTCGCCTTCGGGGAACTGGGCGTGACGACCCCCGACGGGACCGTCCTGCACGTCCAGCACGACACGCGCACCGGCGGCGACGACCTCCCGGCCACCATCGGCATGCAGCGCCCCCGGCTCCAGCAGATCCTCATCGACGCGGTGCGCGCCTCGGGGGCCACGGTCCGCCTGGGCACCACCGCCGAGGCGCTGGACCAGGACCCAGACGGCGTCTCGGTACGCTTCAGCGACGGCACGACAGGCCGCTACGACCTGGTGATAGGCGCCGACGGCCTCAACTCCGCCACCCGCGCCGCGATCGGCGTCGCCGACAAACCCGAGCCCACCGGCATGGCCATCTGGCGCACCCCCGCGCCGCGCCCCGCGGCCGTCACGCGCACGGACCTCGCCTACGGCGGCCCGTCGTACATCGCCGGATACTGCCCGACCAGTGAGAGCACCATCTACGCCTATCTGGTCGAGGCCTGCCGCGACCGGGCCTCCATCCCGCGGGAGTCGTACGCGGACGAGATGCGCGGCCTGGCGCGGGCGTACGGAGGCGTCTGGCCCGAGATCGCCGAGCACATCACCGATCCGGCGAAGGTCAACTACACCTGGTTCGACAGGCTGCTGGTCGAGGGCTCCTGGCACCGCGGCCGGATCGTGCTGATCGGCGACGCCGCGCACTGCTGCCCGCCCACCCTCGCCCAGGGCGCGGCGATGTCCCTGGAGGACGCCTCCGTGCTGGCCGGTATGCTCACCACGGCCCGCGCCGAAGGTCGGGACTGGGACGGCGAGCTGCTCCAGGCCTTCTACGAGCGCCGCATCCCGCGGGTGCGCTCCGTCGTCGAGGCGTCGGTGCAGCTCGGGCAGTGGCAGATGGACGGCATGCGCGACGCCGACGTCCCCGGGCTGATCGCCCGCACCCTGAACCCTCTGCGGGACCTGCCGTGACCGCCCCGACGATCGACGTCCACGCGCACGTCCTGCTCCCCGAGGTCGACGCCCTGGTGGCCGGCCACCCCGGCCTGGCCGAGGCCCGGGCGCTGGACGCCCGCCGCAACGGACCCGCGGCCCTGGCCGTCAACGGCCCCATGGTGCGCGAGCGCATCCCGAGGCTGACCGACGTCGCCGTACGGCTGGCCGCGATGGACGCGCAGGGCGTGGACGTCCAGCTGGTCAGCCCGTCCCCCTCGCACTACCACTACTGGGCGGACGAGGAGACGGCCGAGAAGGCCCACCGACTGGCCAACGAGGCGACGGCCGCACACTGCGCGCAGGCGCCCGACCGGCTGCGCGGTCTCGGACTCGTCCCGCTGCAACACCCGCGGCAGGCGGTACGCGCCCTCGAACACGCCCTGGGACAGGGCCTGTCGGGCGTCGAGATCTCCAGTCACGCACCCGGCAGGGAACTGTCCGACCCGGACTACGAGCCCTTCTGGGCCCGCGCCGAGGAGACCGGCGCGATCCTCTTCCTGCACCCGTTCGGCTGCACCCTCGACGAGCGCCTGGACCGGTGGTACCTGTCCAACACCGTCGGCCAGCCCACCGAGAACGCCGTCGCACTGTCCCATCTGATCTTCTCCGGGGTGCTGGACCGCCATCCGGAGCTGAGGATCGTCGCCGCGCACGGCGGCGGCTACCTCCCCACCCACATCGGCCGTTCCGACCATGCCTGGCAGACCCGCTCCGACGCGGGCGCCGGCTGCGCGCACCTGCCCAGCAGCTATCTCCGACGGATCTGGTTCGACTCGCTCGTCCACGACCCCCACGTCCTGCGGGAGCTGGTCCGCACGGTCGGTCCCGGCCGGGTGCTGCTCGGTTCCGACTACCCCTTCGACATGGGCGCCGAGGACCCCGTCGGGGCGCTGCGCGCAGCCCGGCTGCCCGAATCGGACTTCCACGCCGTACGAGGCGGCAATGCCGCCGCCCTCCTGCTGAAGGACTGAGATCATGCGTCTGCTCACCCATCTGCGGCACGTCGACCTCGCCGTGCCCGACTACGACAAGCAGCTCGACTTCTATGCGGGCGTCTGGGGCCTGACCAAGGTCGCCGAAGACTCCGGCGTCTCCTTCCTGGCAGCCGAGGGAAGCCCCGAACAGTACGTCGTCCGGCTGCGCAAGTCCGACGAGAAGCGGCTGGACCTCGTGTCGTACGGCGCCGCCTGCGCCGCGGACGTGGACACGCTCGCCGAGCAACTCCTCGCCGGGGGAGTGCGGCTGGTCTCCCAGCCGGGCAAGGTGGAGACACCCGGCGGGGGTTACGGCTTCCGCTTCTTCGACGTCGACGGACGCACCGTCGAGGTCTCCGCCGACGTCGAGGCACGCCGGCACCGCAGGATCGAGGAGAAGGAGTCGATCCCGGTCAAGCTGTCGCACGTCGTCCTCAACTCGCCGGATCTGAACCGGACCCGGGAGTGGTACGAGCGCCACCTCGGCTTCCGCCTCTCCGACACGCTCATGCATCCGCGCATGGGCGAGGCGATGCACTTCATGCGGATCAGCAACCAGCACCACTCCATGGCCATAGCCCAGGGCCCGCACACCTCCCTGCACCACGTCTCCTTCGAGATGCGCGGCCTCGACGAGTACATGCGCGGCTCCGGCCGGGTCATCAGGGCGGGCTACACGAAGCTCTGGGGCCCGGGCCGGCACACGGCGGGCGACAACACCTTCACCTACTTCCTGGACCCGCACGGCAACACGGTCGAGTACACGACCGAGTTGGAGCTGCTGGACGAGGACACCTGGCACCCCCACGTCTACGACTTCTCGCAGCCCGAGATCGCCGACCAGTGGGGCACGGCCAACCCGATGAACGAGCTGGTCGCCAAGGAGTCGTTCAACGACGTCGACCGCGGCTGTTTCGTGGCCCCGCCGGTCTGATCCCCAGCACTCCGGGGGCGCGGCGGCCCGGTCACCGCCCTGACTCCCCTCGCCGCGTCCCCGGACCCTTCACCGTCCCCGACCCTCGTCGGAGCCTGGAGCAGCGCATGCGTCTCGCCGCCTACGAACATCAGCAACAACGCCGTGTGGCCGTCGTCGAGGAGGACGGCACCCTGTATCCGCTTCCGGGCCTGCGCTCGCTCACGGAGCTGATCCGCTCCGGCGGCGGCCTCGCGGCACTGCTCGACGCCGGCGCCGCCGCCCTCGACGTCCCGGCCGGCCCCCACGCGTCCGAGGTGCGGCTGCTGCCGCCGCTGGAGCCGCCCACCGTGCGGGACTTCGTCACCTTCGAGGAACACGTCGAGGGTGTACGCCGGTCCGTGGACGGCGCCGGCGGGGTGCCCGAAGCCTGGTACGACGCCCCGACCTTCTACTTCACCAACCCCTACGCGGTCATCGGCGCCCACGACGTCGTCCCCGTGCCACCGGGCAGTGGCGTCCTCGACTTCGAGCTGGAGGTCGCCGCCGTCATCGGCGCCGAGGGCCGCGACCTCACCCCCGAGCGGGCCCGGGAGCACATCCTCGGCTACACGATCTTCAACGACTGGTCCGCGCGTGATCTCCAGTCCCGTGAGATGCAGGTCCGCCTCGGCCCGTGCAAGGGCAAGGACACGGCCGCCACCCTGGGCCCCCACCTGGTGACCGCCGACGAACTGGAGAAGTACCGCGACGCGGACGGCTTCCTGCGGCTCGCCCTCACCGCGTCGGTGAACGGCGAGGTCGTCGGCGAGGACCTGCTGTCCAACATGAGCTGGACCTTCGAGGAGATGGTCGCCTATGCCTCGCGCGGCACGCTCGTCCGCCCCGGTGACGTCCTCGGCTCGGGCACCTGCGGCAACGGCGGCTGCCTCGCCGAACTGTGGGGCGTGCGGGGCCGCCAGGACCCGCCGCCGCTGAAGCCGGGCGACACCGTGACCCTCACGGTCGAAGGCATCGGAACCGTCTCCAACACCGTGGTGGCCGGGGCCGATCCGGTCCCGGTGCCGCCGGCCCGCCGACGCACCCGGGAGCGCCCGTGACCGGCCTGCACCCCAAGAGGCTGCTCGGCAGGGTCGTCGTGGTCACCGGCGCCGCCCGCGGCCAGGGCGCCGCCGAGGCCGAGGCCCTGACCCGCGAGGGCGCCCGCGTCATCGCCACCGACGTGGAACCCCGGGGCGGCTGCCGGCTCCTCGACGTCACCAGCGACCAGGAGTGGGCCGAACTCGCCGCGGAATTGCGGGAGTCGTACGGCGCGGTCCACGGCCTGGTCAACAACGCGGGCGTCACCTGGCGCGCCCGTGTCGGCGACGTACGCCCCGACGACTTCGCCCGCGTCCACGCCGTCAACGTCACGGGCCCGCTGCTCGGCATCCAGCACCTCGCCCCGCTGATGCCGCCCGGTTCCTCCATCGTCAACGTCGGCTCCACCGCCGCGCTCACCGGGCACTATCCGGTCGCGTACACGGCCAGCAAATGGGCGCTGCGCGGTGTGTCGAAGGCGGCGGCCACGGAGCTCGGCCCGTGTGGCATCCGCGTGAACACCGTCCACCCCGGCTTCATCGAGACCGGGATGACGGCCTCCGCGGCGTCCGCCTTCCGCGAGGCGAACATCCGCGAGACCCCGCTCGGCCGCACCGGCACGGTCGACGAGATCGCCCCCCTGGTGGTCTTTCTCCTCTCCGACGACGCCTCCTTCATCACCGGCGCCGAGATCCCCGTGGACGGCGGCCTCACCGCGCACGGCGGGGTCAAGTCCGTCTCGGACGCGCTGCGCGCGCAGAGCGCGTGAGCGGCCCGGCAGGGGAGAACCCGATGCGCATGAACTCCGGCTGGAAGGAACCTTCGTGAACAAAGTCAGCGCGAGCGCCGAGGACGCGGTCGCCGACGTCTTCGACGGCGCGTCGCTCGCCGTCGGCGGCTTCGGTCTCAGCGGCGTGCCGGAGACCCTGATCCGGGCCCTGTACGACCAGGGCGCGAGCGGCCTGAAGGTCGTGTCGAACAACTGCGGGGTGGACGGACGGGGCCTCGGCGTGCTGCTGGCCGCCGGGCGCATCGCCCGGGTGACCGGCTCGTACGTCGGGGAGAACAAGGAGTTCGCCCGTCAGTACCTGTCCGGCGAACTGGAGGTGGAGCTGGTCCCGCAGGGCACGCTCGCCGAACGTCTGCGCGCGGGCGGCGCCGGCATTCCCGCGTTCTTCACGCCGGCGGGCGTGGGGACGCAGGTGGCCAGCGGCGGCCTGCCCTGGCGGTACGCCTCCGGGGGGCCGCAGGGCGGGGGAGACTCGGTCGTCGTCGCCTCGCCGCCCAAGGAGATCCGGGAGTTCGCCGGCCGCCCGCACGTCCTGGAGCACGGCATCACCACCGACTTCGCCCTGGTACGGGCCTGGCGCGGCGACCGCCACGGCAATCTGGTGTTCCGCCGGGCCGCCGCCAACTTCAACCCGCCGGCCGCGACAGCCGGCCGGATCACCGTCGCCGAGGTCGAAGAGCTCGTGGAACCAGGCGAGTTGAGGCCGGAAGAGGTCCATCTGCCCGGCGTCTTCGTCCAGCGGATCGTGGCACTCACCTCGGCCCAGGCCGCCGACAAGCCGATCGAGAAGAGGACCGTACGCGTATGAGCACCGCGATCCCCACGCGGGTCGGCTGGACCCGTGACCAGATGGCCGCCCGGGCCGCCGCCGAGCTCACCGACGGCTCCTACGTCAACCTCGGCATCGGCCTGCCCACCCTGATCCCCGGCCACCTCCCGCCGGGCGTGCACGTCGTCCTGCACTCGGAGAACGGCATCCTCGGCACCGGCCCCTACCCCACCGAGGACGAGGTGGACCCCGACCTGATCAACGCCGGAAAGGAGACCGTCACCGTGCTGCCGGGGGCGTCCTTCTTCGACTCGGCCCTGTCCTTCGGCATGATCCGCGGCGGTCACATCGACACGGCGGTGCTCGGCGCCCTGCAGGTCTCGGAGAACGGCGACCTGGCCAACTGGATGGTCCCCGGCAGGATGGTCAAGGGAATGGGCGGCGCGATGGACCTGGTCCACGGCGCCCGCCGGGTGATCGTGCTGATGGAGCACACGGCCAGGGACGGGACCCCGAAGATCCTGCGGGAGTGCACCCTGCCGCTCACCGGCGAACGGTGCGTCCACCGCGTCGTCACCGACCTCGGCGTCCTCGACGTGACGCCCGAAGGGCTCGTCCTGCTGGAGACCGCGCCGGGCGTCACCCTCGATGAGATCACGGCGAGGACCGCCGCCCCACTGCGCGACGGCACCCGAAAATAGTAGCCATGTACATAGTAGCCATGTAATGTATGTGGGGTGAGTCGAACAGCGGCCCGAAACGAGAAGGAGCAGCCATGACCACCCTCGCACCCACGGTGAACGGCCGGGTCATCGCTCTGGCGCACTACGCCGCGCGTGCCCTCCTGGAGGGCGTGCTGACCCGCCACGGCGTCACGTTCCACCAGAGCGTGGCGCTGCGGGCCGTCACGCTCGCGGGCGGCTCCGTCGACCGCGACGCACTCGTCGTCGACGTCACCGGCTCTCTGAAGATCGACCCGTCGGCCGTGCGCGCCGTCGTCCAGGAGCTGACGTCCGCGCACCTGCTGGAGGAGGACCCCGCGCAGGCGTCCCGGCTGCGATTCACGGACGCCGGACGGGAGTTGGTCGAGACCACCGGCGCCGAGAGCGCCCGGATCTCCGCCCGGCTGTACGCCGGCGTCCCGGCCGAGGACCTGGAGGCCGCGGGCCGTGTGCTGACCCTGGTCACGGAGCGGGCGAACGCCGAGCTGGCCCGCGCCTGAGGCTCCGCCGCGCCCCGTCGCGCCGCGTACGGCCCTCTCAGACGGGGTACGCGTGGGTCTGCGTCGCCTTCACCGCCGCCCAGACCTCCGCGCCCGGGTGCAGATCGAGTTCGGCGGCGGCCACCGTCGTCAGGTCCGCCGCGAGAGGGAGCTCCCCGGCGAGGTCGGCGCGGACCTGGTCGCCATGGGTCTCCAGACCCGCGACCTCGCAGCGCCACAGATTGCGGGCGCTGACGCCCGTCGGACGGTACCGGTGGAGCGTGACCGCACTCGGCGCGAACGCCACGAAGACCGGGCCGGACAGGACTTCGGTGGTGGTGATGGACGGGCCCGCGTCCAGGCGGACCCGGTGCCCGTCGGCCTCGCCCCGGTACAGGTTCAGCCCGACCAACTGGGCGATGTAGTCCGTACGGGGACGGCGGGCGATGTCGGCCGGGGCGCCCTCCTGGACCACCCGGCCGTGCTCGACGACGACCAGACGGTCGGCCAGTACCATCGCGTCCAGCGGGTCGTGCGTGACCAGGACGGCGACGGCCTCGAACTCGGCCAGATGGCGGCGGAGTTGGGCGCGCACGTCCAGACGGGTGCGGGCGTCCAGCGCCGCGAGGGGCTCGTCGAGCAGGAGCAGCCGGGGGCGCGTGGCCAGCGCCCGGGCCAGCGCGACGCGCTGCGCCTGCCCGCCGGACAGCTTGCGCGGCTTGGCGCCGGCGTGATCCGCCAGACCCAGGCGTTCCAGCCACTCGGCGGCCCGCGCCCGGGCCTGCGCCTTCGTCGCACCCTGGCAGCGCGGCCCGAAGGCCACGTTGTCCAGGGCGGTCAGGTGCGGGAAGAGCAGATAGTCCTGGAAGACGACGCCGACCGGGCGGGCCTCCGGGGCAGTGCCCTCCAGCGCCCTGCCGTCCAGCCGCAGACGGCCGCCGGTGAGCGGTGTCAGCCCGGCGAGCGCCCGCAGCGCGGTGGTCTTCCCGGCGCCGTTCGGGCCGAGCAGGGCGACGACCTCGCCCGGCGCGACGCGAAGCGGCACGTCGAGACGGAAGGCACCGCGCTCGACCACCAGATGGGCGTCGAGGCCCTCCGCGAGGGCCTCGCGGCGGCTGTCGGAGCCGGCGGCACGGGGCGCGATCGTCCTGCGGTCCTCCACCTGCTGTCATCCCCCTGCTGTCATCCAACGGTCGCGCAGACCGGCCAGCACCGCGACGGACACGGCCAGCAGGACCAGGCTCAGGGCCATGGCCGCCTCCGGGTCGCTCTGCAGGGCCAGGTACACGGCCAGCGGCATGGTCTGGGTACGGCCCGGGAAGTTGCCCGCGAAGGTGATCGTGGCGCCGAACTCCCCGAGCGCCCGGGCCCACGCCAGTACCGCGCCGGCCGCGATGCCCGGTGCGATCAGCGGAAGGGTGATCCGGCGGAACGCGGTGAAGCGGGAGGCGCCGAGCGTGGCGGCGGCCTCTTCGTAGCGCGGGTCGGCCGCGCGCAGCGTGCCCTCGACGCTGATGACGAGGAACGGCATGGCGACGAACGCCTCGGCGACCACGACCCCGGCGGTGGTGAAGGGGAGTGTGATCCCGAACCAGGAGTCCAGCCATCTGCCCACCACGCCGTTGCGGCCGAGCGCCATCAGCAGGGCCACACCCCCGACGACCGGCGGCAGCACCAGCGGCAGGGTGACGAGGGCCCGCACGAGACCGCGTCCGGGGAACTCGACCCGGGCCAGCAGCCAGGCCAGGGGCACGCCCACGACCAGACTCACCGCGGTCGCCGCGGTGGCGCAGACCAGGGACAGCTGGAGCGCCTGCCACACCTCGGCGCTGGTCAACTGCTCGGGCAGGCTGCGCCACGGGGCCCGGACGAGCAGGGCGACGAGCGGCACGATCAAGAACGCCAGGCCGATCAGCGCGGGCAGCAGCAGGGGCAGCGGCGCGCCTCGGCCCCCGCCGCCCGTCCGGGCGCGCCGACGACGCGGCGCGCTCCGATCGGTGTCGGTGGCGGCGGCGGACTTGTCGAGTGGGGTCACGGCTCGAGGAACCCGGCCTCGGTCAGGACCTTCCGGCCCTCGGGCGACCGCACCAGCGCGATGAACGCCTCGGCGGCCTCGGCGTTGTCGGTGTCCTTGAGCCGGACGATCGGGTACTCGTTGACGGCGTCGGCGGACTCGGGGAACTCCACGCCCTCCACCTTGTCACCCGCGGCCCGCACATCGGTCCTGTAGACGACGGCCGCGTCGGCCTCCTTCAGCTCGACCTTCGTCAGGGCCGCCTTGACGTCCTGCTCGTAGGAGACGGGCGTGAGCTTGAGCGCGCCGGCGTCGAGCGCCTTCTGCGCGGCGGCGCCGCACGGCACCTGCTGGTCGCACAGGACCACCTTCAGGCCGGACTTGGCGAGGTCCTCGAGAGAGGCGATCTTGTGGGGGTTGCCCGGCAGGGTGGCGATCTCGAGCTGGTTGCGGACGAAGGTGGCGGGCGTGCCGGAGGCGTCGCCGGCGTCGGTGACGATCTTCATCGTCTTGGGGCTGGCCGAGGCGAACACGTCCGCCGGCGCACCGCCGGTGATGCTCGCGGCGAGCGAGTCGCTGCCGCCGAAGCTGAACGTGATCCTGGTGCCGGGGTGGGCCTTCTCGAACTCCTTGCCCAGCGTCGTGAAGCTCTCCTTGAGGGAGGCCGCGGCGAACACGGTCACCGTGCCGGACAGCTTGCCCGACGACGAGGCGGACGCGGACGAGGAGGAGTCCGACGCCTTCGGCGAGGAGCCGTCCGACGACGAGCAGGCGCCCAGGGCCAGCAGCGCGGCAACTCCCGCACCGGCTGCCCGCAGGGTCCGCCGGGTCCGGCGGGTCCGGCGGGTCCCGGGGGTCCGGCACGCGGTACGGGTCATCACTGGTCCACTCCCTCTTCGGTCCTGACGGACACGGCGCCTGTGGTCCTGGCGGACCCTCTGCGGTCTCTCGGCGACCACGTGGGTCGACATGGGCACGGCAATCACCGTGCGCCGCGACGATGATACTGCCGCACATGCGAGGGAAAATCTCCAGTCGCATCGCACAAGCCCGCAAGATGATCGATCTGCATGGCATGTGCGTTCGCACGGGGCGTCGGGTGCCGGCGCGAGATCGGCTCAAGCTCGGTGCGACTGCGACTGCGACTGCGACTGCGACTGCGACTGCGAGGACGAGGGCGAAGGCGAGGGTGAGGACGAGGGCGAGGGCGATGGGGGTGCGGGGGCGAGTGGCGTGCGGGGGCAGCCGGCGGCCGTGCGACCGGTGCCGGCCGCCGCTCCCCTCGCGCTCTCAGGCCCGGTCGATGTGCACGTTCGTCGCCTTCACCCGCGCCGTGGCCTCCACGCCCACCTCCAGGCCCAGCTCCTCCACCGCCTCCCGCGTCAGCAGCGACACCAGCCGGTGCGGGCCCGCCTGGATCTCCACCTGGGCCGCGACATCGCCGAGCTTGACGGCCGTCACGATGCCGGGGAAGGCGTTGCGGACGGAGGTGTGGGGGGCGTCCTCGCCGGCGGCGTCGCTCGCGGCCAGCTCCACGGAGAAGGCGGCCAGATCCCGGCCGTCGATGAGGCGCCGTCCGCCCTCGTCCCGATGAGTGGCCACCCGGCCGGCGTCGGCCCACCGCCGTGCGGTGTCGGGGCTCACGCCGAGGAGCCGCGCCGCCTGGCCGATCGTGTAGGACTGCATGGGCGCCAAGATAGTGCGATCGACGCCGGGCCGCGGCACCGGGCGTTGTCAGTGGTGGCAGGCAGGATGTCGGACATGACGACACCAGGTGCAGTGATTGCGGACGCCGTTGCCTACGCGCAGGCGGTCGAGGACGCGGTGAAGGCGTCGGCCGCCTACTACGAGTCCGGCACGTCGGTGCTGGACGACGACTCCTACGACCGGCTGGTCCGCGCCATCGCCGCATGGGAGGCCGACCACCCCGACCACGTACTGGCCGACTCCCCGACCGGGAAGGTGGCGGGCGGCGCGGTGGAGGGCGACGTCCCGCACACGGCGGCGATGCTCAGCCTGGACAACGTGTTCTCACCGGAGGAGTTCACGGCCTGGACCGTCTCGCTGGCCCGCCGCACAGGCCGGGAGACGGAGCGCTACAGCGTGGAACCGAAGCTGGACGGTCTGGCGATCGCGGCCCGCTACACCCGCGGCCGCCTGACACGCCTGATCACCCGGGGCGACGGGACGGCCGGGGAGGACGTCTCGCACGCGATCGGCACGATCGAGGGCCTGCCGGACGAGCTGGCGGAGCCGGTCACCGTGGAGGTGCGCGGCGAAGTCCTCATGACGACCGGCCAGTTCGAGCACGCCAACGAGGTGCGCACCGCACACGGCGGAGCGCCGTTCGCGAACCCGCGCAACGCCGCGGCGGGCACCCTGCGGGCGAAGGAACGCGCCTACACCGTGCCCATGACGTTCTTCGGCTACGGGCTGCTGCCGCTGGCCGACACCGAGCCCGCGCTGGCCGAGGCGCTGGGGGAGTGCGCGCACAGCGACCTGATGACCCGGGCGGCCGCCTACGGCGTGAACACCACGGCCACCACCGCGGTGCCCGGCATCACCGCCGGCACCGTCGAGGAGGTCCTGGACCGCGTGGCGCAGATCGCCGCCCTGCGCCCTTCGCTGCCCTTCGGGATCGACGGGATCGTCGTCAAGGCGGACCTGGCCGCGGACCAGCGGGCCGCCGGATCGGGTTCGCGGGCCCCGCGCTGGGCGATCGCCTTCAAGCTGCGTGCCGTGGAGAAGATCACCCGGCTGCTGGCGGTGGAGTGGAACGTCGGCCGCACCGGCATCATCGCCCCCCGGGCCGTCCTGGAGCCGGTGGAGATCGACGGCTCCACCATCACCTACGCGACGCTCCACAACCCGGCCGACATCACCCGCCGTGACCTGCGCCTGGGCGACCGGGTCATGGTGTACCGCGCCGGCGACGTCATCCCCCGCGTCGAGGCCCCCGTGGCCCACCTGCGCACCGGCGACGAGCAGCCGATCGTCTTCCCCGAGACGTGCCCGCGCTGCGGGTCGGGCATAGACACCGGCGAACAGCGCTGGAGATGCGAGAGCGGCCGCAACTGCCACCTCGTCGCCTCCCTCTCCTATGCCGCCGGACGGGACCAGCTCGACATCGAAGGCCTCGGCCACACCCGCGTCGTGCAGCTCGTCGAAGCCGGTCTGGTCGCGGACCTCGCCGACCTGTTCACCCTCACCCGCGACCAGCTCCTGGGCCTCGAGCGGATGGGGGAGACCAGCACCGACAAACTGCTCGCCGCGCTCGCCACGGCGAAGGAACAGCCGCTGTCGAGAGTGCTCTGCGCGCTCGGCGTCCGGGGCACGGGACGGTCCATGTCCCGCCGGATCGCCCGCCACTTCGCCACGATGGACCAGCTGCGCGCCGCCGACGCCGAGGCGATCCGGCAGGTCGAGGGCATCGGCACCGAGAAGGCTCGCTCCATCGTCGCCGAACTCGCCGAGCTCGCCCCGCTGATCGACAAACTGGCCGCGGCCGGAGTGAACATGACCGAGCCCGGCGCCACTGCGCCCAGCCCGCGCGCGGCCGCCGCGGACGGCGACGCCGAGGCGGCGGGCGACGGTCCGGAAGCCGGGGACGGCGTGGGCGGCCCGCTGGCCGGGATGACCGTGGTCGTCACCGGCGCGATGACCGGGGCGCTGGAGAAGCTCAGCCGCAACCAGATGAACGAGCTCATCGAGCGCGCCGGCGGCCGTTCCTCGTCGAGCGTGTCGAAGAAGACGACCCTGGTCGTGGCCGGAGAGGGGGCCGGTGCCAAGCGCGCCAAGGCCGAGACCCTCGGCATCCGCCTCGCCGCCCCCGACGAGTTCGCCGCCCTGGTCGCCGACCACCTCCCCACGGAAGCCGCCGTCCAGCAGTAGGACGGGGGCAGGGGGCAGTGGGCAGGGGCAGGGGGATCTACCCCCGCCGCCGCCCTCGTGGCCCCCTGGCCCGGTGACCGAGGCCCGGTGACCGGATCATCGGCTCAGGGGGCCCACCGCGTCAGCGGCTCACCGGGTCACCGGGTCAGCGACAGGGCGGCGGCGGTGACCGAGGTGAGGCACGCGACGACGGCCAGGGCGCACCCCACACAGCGCAGACGCAGTTCTCGGTAGCGCTGCTCGTACTCGGCACGCAGTGAACGACACCGGGCCGCGATCCTTTCCAGGTCCTGCTGGGCGTGGTGGAGGCTGTCGGTGACGTATCGCTGTTCGACGTCGGCGCGTTGGGAACTGGTCAGCCAGTCCATGGGCTGGACGAAGGTGCGCGCACGTTCCTCGGCCACCGCGATGGTGGCCTGCCACAGGAGATACCCCTCCACTTCGTCACCGAGACCGGCTGTCGTGGCTCCCTGCCTCGCCACCTCGCTCATCGCTGCCTCCGTCGCGTCTTCAGCGGATCCCGTGGGCCTCGGCCTCTGCCATGGCGATGTCGGGGTGGTGCAGGTCGAACGCCGGGGATTCGGAACGGATGCGCGGCAGGGTGGTGAAGTTGTGGCGCGGCGGCGGGCAGGAGGTGGCCCACTCCAGGGAGCGGCCGAAGCCCCACGGGTCGTCGACGCCGACCGGCTTGCCGTACCTGCCCGTCCGCCACACGTTGTAGAGGAACGGCAGCATCGACAGGCCGAGGAGGAACGAGCTGATCGTCGAGATCATGTTCAGGCCGGTGAACCCGTCGGCGGCCAGGTAGTCGGCGTACCGACGCGGCATGCCCTCGGCGCCCAGCCAGTGCTGGACCAGGAAGGTGCCGTGGAAACCCACGAACAACGTCCAGAAGGTGACCTTGCCCAGGCGCTCGTCCAGCATCCGGCCGGTGAATTTGGGCCACCAGAAGTGGAAGCCGGCGAACATCGCGAACACCACGGTGCCGAACACGACGTAGTGGAAGTGCGCCACCACGAAGTACGAGTCCGACACGTGGAAGTCCATCGGCGGCGAGGCCAGGATGATGCCGGTCAGACCACCGAAGAGGAACGTGACGAGAAACCCCGTCGCCCACAGCATCGGCGTCTCGAAGGACAGCGAGCCCTTCCACATCGTTCCGATCCAGTTGAAGAACTTCACGCCGGTCGGGACGGCGATGAGGAACGTCATGAAGGAGAAGAACGGCAGCAGCACCCCGCCGGTGACGAACATGTGGTGGGCCCACACCGTCACGGACAGACCGGCGATGGAGATCGTCGCGGCCACGAGACCCATGTATCCGAAGATCGGCTTGCGCGAGAAGACCGGGATGACCTCGGTGACGATGCCGAAGAACGGCAGGGCGATGATGTACACCTCTGGATGGCCGAAGAACCAGAAGAGGTGCTGCCACAGCAGTGCGCCGCCGTTCGCGGGATCGAAGATGTGGGCGCCGAACTTGCGGTCCGCCTCCAGGGCGAACAGCGCGGCGGCCAGGACCGGGAAGGCGAAGAGGACGAGCACCGCCGTCAGCAGCACGTTCCAGGTGAAGATCGGCATGCGGAACATCGTCATGCCGGGTGCGCGCATGCAGATGATCGTGGTGATGAAGTTGACCGCGCCGAGGATGGTGCCGAAACCGGAGAAGGCCAGACCCATGATCCACAGATCGCCGCCCAGGCCAGGGCTGTGGATGGCGTCCGACAGCGGGGTGTAGGCGAACCAGCCGAAGTCGGCCGCCCCCTGCGGGGTGAGGAAGCCGCCGACGGCGATCGACGAGCCGAACAGGTACAGCCAGTAGGCGAACATGTTCAGGCGGGGGAAGGCCACGTCCGGAGCGCCGATCTGCAGCGGCATGATCCAGTTCGTGAAGCCGGCGAACAACGGCGTCGCGAACATCAGCAGCATGACCGTGCCGTGCATCGTGAACGCCTGGTTGTACTGCTCGGGCGAGACGATCTGCAGACCGGGCCGGGCCAGCTCGGCGCGCATGAGCAGCGCCATGACGCCGCCGATCAGGAAGAACACGAAGGACGTGGTCAGGTACAACGTGCCGATGGTCTTGTGGTCGGTGGTGGTCAGCCACGTCACCACGACTTTGCCGGGCTGTCTGCCCCTGACCGGCACCTCGCTGTCATAGGCGGCGGCAGCAGATCGCTCCGGGTCGTTCAGAATCGTCACAGCCGTTTTTCTCCCGATGTTCGCGGTCCGTCCGCCGCCCGTGTGTGCATCACGGTCATCCTCGCGACCGCCGGTGGTCCGTGTGGCCCAGCGCGGCCGACACACGCCCGAACGGGCGGTTGTCGCACACGAGTGGAGTAGCCGGCCACGGCATGTCGTCCGTTCCCGGCCGTCGATGCCCTGTGCCGGAGCGGGTCGGCGACGCCGACGCGGATCCGGCCGGTGGCCGTTCTCGCGGGTTCACGGCCGCGCGGGGTCGCCCCGTTGATCCACATCAGGAATGGGTAGACGGGGCGACATGGCTGACGTCGTACAGGCTGGACTGTGGGGGCTGGTGGCGGGCTCGGCGCTGCTGTTCGGAGCCGCGCTGGGGTACGGGCTGCGGGTGCCGCAGAAGGTGATAGCCACGGTGATGGCCTTCGGCGCCGGTGTGCTGCTCTCGGCGGTGTCCTTCGAGCTGGTCGGGGAGGCGTACGAGGAGGCGGGCCTGACTCCCGCGGCCGTCGGCACACTCGTCGGGGCGCTGGCCTACACCGGGGGCAATGTGTGGCTGGCCCGGCACGGCGCCCGGCACCGCAAGCGCTCGGGGCACGAGCGGTCGGCGGCGCAGCCCTCGGAGGCCGAGCAGGGCGGCTCCGGGACGGCGCTCGCGCTCGGCGCTCTGCTCGACGGGGTGCCGGAGTCCGCGGTCATCGGCGTCAGCCTGTTGAACGGCGGCGCGGTCAGCCTGGTGACGGTGGCCGCGGTCTTCATCAGCAACGTCCCCGAAGGGCTGTCCAGCTCGGCGGGGATGAAGAGGGCCGGCCGCACCAAGGGGTACGTCTTCGGCGTCTGGGCGGCGATCGCCGCGGCCGGCACGGTTTCGGCCGTCCTCGGTTACACGGTGGTCGGTTCGTTCTCGCCCGCCGTGATCGCCGCGGTGACCGCGGTGGCGGCCGGGGCGATCCTCGCCATGATCGCCGACACGATGATCCCCGAAGCGTTCAACGACGCCCACCTGGCGATCGGGCTGATCACGGTGTGCGGCTTCCTCGTCTCATTCGCCCTCTCCCACGCGTGAACCAACACGTCGGGGTGGGCGCGTCGTCTGCCGCTCGGCTCGCGCCGGCGCCGCTTCAGGGGGTGCCCTGCTCCCCCTTGAGGGAATCCCGGAGCCGCCGCAGCTCGTCCGCCGGCCGTCCCAGGCCGTTCAGCTGCAGCCGGGCCGCCTCGGTGCGGGCGTCGCGATGGACCCGGTACGCCAGGTCCGCCGACTGACGCACCATCCACTGGTCGTAGGCGAGCAGCCGCCCCGCGTACGCCTGGGCCTCCATGAGGCCGACGTCGGTGAGCGGCAGCTCCAGCAGCCGGGCCCGCAGACGCAGGAGGGCCGAGCTCGCCTCGCCGCAGGCCCGTGCGGTCGGGCCCGGCACCGGGCCGGGCTCACCACACGCGGCCACCGCCGCGTCGGCGAGTGGCTGGGCGGCCACCGCCTCCTCCAGCACCGTGAGCAGTGCCTGCAGCTGGGCGGGGCGCGGCGGACGGGCCGGAGCGGGGCGCCGACCGAGCAGGCGCTCGAGGAGACGGACGCCGCGCTGCCGTTGGCCCCGGCCGGAAGGGGCCAACGACGGGGCGGGGGCGGCGCGGGGTGAGGTCATCACTCCTCCTGGTGGCACCGCTGCGGGTCAGGGGCGGCGAGCACCTGCGCGTTTTCGGGGAGCCCGTCACCGGGCCACCTGACGAAGCAGGGTGTGCGCTCCTCCAGTGTGCCCCGCTCCGCGGCCGACAGGCGTGGCGCGGCTACGGCCTTTCCCGTGCGGCCGCGCTGCGACGGCGGCCACCGGGCTCAGGACGTCCGGCCGTCAGGTCGCCCCAGGACTCGTCGCACCCTCCGGGGACGTCCGGTCGAAACGGATCTCCAGACCGGGCCAGAACGAGCGCCACGCCTCCGCGTCGCGCGGACTCGGCAGCCCCGGCGCGCCGAGGGACGCGACCGGCAGGAACCTGACCAGCGTTCCGGTCGTTCCGTCCGCTTCGACAGGGGTCAGGCCGGTCACGGGCACGCCGTGTTCATAGCGCTGGGTCCAGGCGCCGTTGAGGCGGCGGTTGGTGTGGATCAGCCACGCACTGAGTGCCGCCACGACCGACATCCCGCGGCGCGGGTGGCCGTCCGGCAGCAGCTCGGTGCCCGGGGAGTCGAAGAAGCGCAGGTCCTTCGTCGCCATGACCGGCTTCTTCACGACCTTGCCGCGCTCGTCCACGCGGGTGTCGGTGCCTCGCCCGTCGTCGGCGACGGTCACCGAGCCGTCGGGGTGCTCGGTGACCACGCAGTGTCCCCCGCCCCGGGCCGCGGCCTCGTCCGCGGCGTAGGCGACGACCTCGAGCACGAGGTGCAGCGGACCGCCGGCAGCGAACGTCGCCGGATCCCGGCGAATGCGGGAGAGGTGGTCCAGGTCCACGGCGCCGGCCCAGTCGTGGGTGGTGTTGCGCCAGGTGGCCTTCGATCCGTCCACCGGTCCTCCGTCTCTCCGCCGTGTCGCCGTCCCATTCTGTCCGACGCCCTCGGCACGGTCGCGAGCCGGTGCGCCCGCCACGTCGGCCACCTCGGATGGCGCTGGGGAACGGCGCCACCCCCTGCCGGCCTGGCACCGCTGACACGGCCGGGCGCGGTCAACCGGACGTCGCCGTCCCCCCGGGAGCCGTCGTCCCGGCGGGAGTCGGCTCGTAGGCGCTGATCGTGTACAGGGCTTCGTCGTCGATGGAGTTCTCGTCCCAGTCCAGGGTGATCCGCACGGGGCGCCCGTCGGCGGCGTAGTCCGCTGCGGCCGTGTGCGCGTCCTCGCTGCGGGCCTGCTCCAGTGTCTTCAACAGCTTTCCGATGGTGGGCACTTCGCCGTGCAGATCCCGCGCCTGCCGCCGGCTGTCCACGTCGAGTCCCGTCACCCTCGCCACCTTGCCGTCGCGGACCTCCACCCGGAACGTCCCGGCCAGGACCTGAGTGGTCGACGTCAACGTGTAGGAGTACGAGGCGGGTTCCTCCCAGGTGCTCTTGGACCCGCCTGCTCCCACGGTCTCCGCGGATCCCGCGGACGGCGAGGAGCCGCAGGCCGCGGTCGCGGACACAACGGCGCACAGCAGCGTGGCCGTGGCCACGCGTCGGGAACGGGAAGGGCCGGCGGTCATGGTGACTCCCTCGGGTCGGTTGCCACTGTGACGCCGGGCGACTCGCGAACGTTCACGGCAGCACGCGGTTCGGCCCCTTCGGCGGGCGCCTCGCGTCGGCGCCTCGGGGGGGCAGGAGCCGCCCCGAGGCACCGACGTCGGGCGTCAGTTCCCGCCGGAGGAGGCGGCAGCCCGTCGCTTGACCAGCCACCATGCCCCGCCGCCGAGCACGAGCAGGGCGACGACGATCACACCGGCCAGGGCGCCGGAGGACATGCCGTCGTCCTCGTCGGCCGCCGTGTCACCGGCGGCAGGTGCGGCGTCCGACTCGCTCGCGGCGGCGGAAGGAGTGGGCGCGGCCGAACCGGGCGTCGCACTGTTCGTCGCCGTCGGGCTCGGGCTGACCGGCTTGGCGCCCGGGGCCGCGGCCTTCAGCTTCAGAAGCGGCGCGGGCTGCTCGGGCTCCTTGCCGTCGGTGGGCAGTTCGATCCAGCGGGAGACCTCTCCGTCGCTGTAGGTCTCGACGGTCTTGAACGCGACTTCCTTCGCGTCCGGCAGCTGCCGGACCCTGATCCTGTGCTCGGCGTCGACCCCGGCCTTCAGAGCCGGGCCGGCGAGGGTGTAGCCGTCCGCGGCAGCCGTCAGTTTCCAGCCCTTGGGGGCGTCTTCGAGCGTGATGTCGGCGGCGGTGATGCCCTCGGGCAGGACGACGCGCAGCGCGGTGAAGCCCGCGGTGTCGGACTCGGCCTCGGAGACGAAGCTCAGGGTGACGTTCTCGGCCAGGGCCTGGGGCTTGTCGGCCTCGACCTCCGCGTGCGCGGCGGCGGGGGCGGCCAGGGCGAGCGTGGCCGTCACCGCGACGGCGCAGGCGACGACGAGACGACGGCCGGCGCGCGCCGTCGGTCGGGTGGATGCGGGCGTCGGTCGGGTGGACGCGGGCAGGGGCGTGGACACAGGGGAACTCCTTGTTGACGGGGGAAGAAGACGGCCCCGCGCACACCGGGGCCGGTGAAGGGCTGGAGGTGCTCCCGTCGCGGTGGGCCCCTGCGCACCACCGCGTGCTCCAGTACTCCTTCCCGTCCCCGGGCCGCCACCCCATCGGTGACGCCGGCCCGACGGCGCGGCGACCGGGGCGGCGCCCCGTCCGCGTCGGCGACCGCCCGTGGCAGCACATGGGCCAGAGCGGCCGCGGCGGCCCCGGCGAGAGTGCGGAGCGTGCCGAGCGCCGCCGCCATCCGGACGTCCGCCCGGTGCAGCAGCCAGCCCACCGCCAGAGCGGCGGCGGTGTGGACCGTGATCATCGCCGCTCCGGCGTGATGCCAGGAGTGGCCGTCCCCGGTGGCGGCGGCCGGCTGCCCGGCGTGCCCCGGGTGCCCGGCCAGGGCCGTCGAGGCGTCGCCGTCCGCATACGACAGCGCGAGGTGCAGCACCCCTTGCATCGCCAGGGTGACCCCGGGGGTCGTGACCGGCGCGTAGCCGCGGCGCGCGAGCGGCCAGACCGTCGAGAACTGGGCCACGAGCAACACGGCCAGCAGCCGCCACGGCACCTGGCCCTCGGCGACCGTGAGGTGCCCGAAGGCCGCGAGCACGGTGCCGGCCACTGCGAACAGACCGGCCCGCGCGCATGCTCCCGCGTGGCCGGCCGGGCCCCCTCCGGCACGCGTCTCGCGCCTGTTCACGTGATCAGGTGGCACGGTCGCCCATCGTCCTGTTTCCGCCCTCAAGGCTGTGTCGCGACCTGCCACGGAACTGGGATCACTGAAGAATGCGGGTCGGGGTAGTCGGATCCGGCAAGGTTCCCTCGTACGAAAGTGATGCCTTTCCCATGGCTGAGACACGAGACGTCGTTGAACTCATTCTCCAGGATCACCGGAGAATGGAGGATCTCTTTCGTCTGATGCGCAGTGTGGAGGCCGACCGGGCAGCCGCGCTGCGGGAGTTCGCCGATCTGCTGATCGCGCACGCTCTGGCGGAGGAGGCGAAGGTGTACCCCGCCCTCAAGCGCTACAAGAAGATCGAGGACGAAGAGGTCGAGCACGGTGAGGAGGAGCACGAGGAGGGCAACAAGGCGCTCCTCGAGCTTCTGGAGGTCGACGACGTCGGCTCCGAGGAGTGGGACGAGAAGCTGGAAGAGCTCGTGCAGGCCGTCAGCCATCATGCCGACGAGGAGGAGCGCACCATCCTCAACGGGGCGCGCGAGAACGTCGCCATGGAGCGTCGGGAGGAGCTGGGCGGGGAGTTCCTGGCGGAGCGGGAGCGTCAGCTGAAGGAAGGGTGCGGGGCCGTGGAGAACGTGCGCCGGATCGTCCGCTCCTGACCGCCTTCGCGACGGAAGCCCGCCTCCCGACGCGTGGGACGGGCTTTTGCCGTGGGGCGCGGGTCAGCTCCGGGTGGGCGTCCGCAGGGCGAGGAGGGCGACGTCGTCGTCATTGGCGGCGGGCCGGACCCGGCGCAGCAGCTGGTCGGTGAAGGAAGCCAGACGGCGGTGGGCGAGGGCGGCGGCGTGCCGGCGCAGTCGGTGCAGGCCCTCGTCGAGGGAGTGGCCGAGTTCCTCGATCAGACCGTCGGTGTACAGCAGGAGCGTGGATCCGGGCGGCAGCAGGACGGTGGCGTCGGTGCGGGGCCTGCGGGCTCCCGTGCCCAGGAGGATGCCGTGGCCGCCGGTGAGGTACTCGGCCAGTCCGTCGTGGCTGATCAACAGCGGCGGCGGGTGACCTGCGTTGGTCCACGACAGCTTCCAGTGCCCGTCGTCGACCTCTTCGATCCGGGCGAGGATCAGGGTGGCCATGGCGACGTCGGTGATGTGCGTGACCGCCTCGTCGAGGAGGTCGACGATCCGGCTGGGCGGCTCGTGCAGGGCCCAGGCGTAGGCACGGAGCATGTTGCGCACCTGTGCCATGCCGGCCGCGGCCTCCAGGTCGTGGCCGACGACGTCGCCGACGGCCAGCGCGGTGGCGCCGTCGGACAGGGAGAAGGCGTCGTACCAGTCGCCTCCCACCTGCGAGGCATCGGGCGCGGGCAGGTAGCGGACGGCCATCTGCAGGCCGGGCACGCGCGGCATCTGGGGCAGCAGGTGGTTCTGCATGGTCTCGGCGACCTTGCGCTGGCGCTGGTAGAGGCGCGCGTTGTCCAGCGCGAGTCCGGCGCGACGGGCGATGTCCTCGATCAGCGGGAGATCGACGGTGCTGTAGTCGCCCGGCTGCTTCGCGCGGCCCAGGGTCAGGGCCCCGAGGACCGCCCGGGTGCTGCGGATGGGGGCGATGGCCGCGGAGTGGATGCCCGTGGCGTCGAACAGGCGGCGCTGTTCGACCGCGATGCCGGAGTCCGGCGGACCCTGGTAGGTCTGCGGGCCGGCCAGTGTCGAAGCGACCCCGCGCAGGGCCCTGGACAGGGGCATCGGGGATTCCTCCGGAATCGGCGGCATCGGCCCCTGGAGTTCGTCGTGATGCACCAGGGCGCCGCCGTCCGCTTCGACGACGACGGTCCGCCACACCTCGTCGCGTTCGGTGATCAGGTCGACGACGGCCCAGTCCGCGAGCCGGGGCACGACCAGGCCCACCAGCCTGCGCAGTGCTTCCTCGACGTCGAGGGTGGCGGTCAGCTGGGTGGTGGTCGCGGCCAGCAGCGCGAGCCGTTCGAGTTCCGGCAGCAGCGTCGCCGACGGTTCCCGTCGCAGGTCGGCTTCCGGCGGGCGTCGCGCGTGGAAGAGGACGAGCGTGCCGCGTTCCCCGTCACCCGCGTCGAAGGGGGTTATGAGCCACGAGATGTGCAGCAGGGAACCGTCCCGGCGTGCGAAGTAGTCCTCCTCGGCCTGAGCGGTGCGTCCGGCGTGGAACGCCTGCCGCATGCGGCACTGGGTCCTCGGCAGGGGCTGGCCGTGGGAGTCCCGGTGCAGCAGGTCGTGCGCGTCATGGCCGAGGAGATCCCCGGCGGCCCGGTCCAGGGACTGTTCGGCACGGGAGTTGACGGCGATGAGGCGGCCCTGCTCGTCGACGACATAGGCGCCGGTCTTGATGGCTTCCAATGCCGCGGTGAGCGCCGGAACGGGGCCTGCCGGGGGCCGTTTGCCGTGGGTGTCCGAATGCTCCGTTCCTTCCATGCCCTGATCTCCCTGGTCGGCTGGAGGCACGCCGCTGAGCGGTGCCCGCTTTCCCGACTGCCCCAGCGCCCGGAAACGAAGCGCCGGGGTGGGACGAGCCCGTACCGGTCGGGCCGGGACCTGCCACGGGCCCGGGGCCGGGCGTGACATTGCACGTTCAACTGTCCTGCCGAGCGTCGGTTCGGGTTCCCGTGCCATCGGCTCGGGGGCCCGAGTCGTCCCCGGTTCACCGAGCCGGTCCTGCGCGGCGGTCCTGCGCCCCCGCCGGCGACGCGGGTGATCACACCGGGTCGGTAGAACCTCCCCCGCCTGGGCAGACGCAACTTGATCTTCGTTGATGTCCCAGGGGAGGAATCATCACCATGGCCGTACCCGCACGTGTCCCACGCACCGCGCGCCGCTCCCGCCGGTTCGAACTCCGGTCGACGGCCCTGTACTTCGCCCTGCTCGCGGTGCTCCTCACGGTGGTGGGGACGGCAGCCCGTACCGCGACGGCCGCTGCCGTGCACCGTCCCGCCTGGGCCGTCGCGCTCGTCCTCGTGGGCGCCGGCGTCGTCGTGGCGGGCCGTCGCGGAAGGCGGCGGACATCGGCGGCGAAGATCGCCCGCCGCGCCGCAGAAGCTCTGGACGAGGCCACCCGGACGGCGGTCGAAGCGCTCGACACGCCGACCCCCGCTCCGGCCGCCGCCCCGGTCGCGGCGGGGACCTGGCCCGGCGACGGTCACCTCGGCACACCGGGCACGGAGCGCACCGTCGCCCTCCTCGACCCCGTGGACGACGTGTCCGCGGACACCGAGGAGATCGCCTACGAGGCGCTGGACCCGGACGAGTTCGAGCAGGCGATAGCCGAGCTGTGCCGTCGGGACGGCTGCCTCGACGTGGACGTCGTGGGCGGGGCCGGCGACCTGGGCGCCGACGTCGTGGCGCGGACGCCGGACGGGCGCTCGGTCGTCATCCAGTGCAAGCGGTACTGCGACGCCAACCGAGTCGGCTCCCAGGACATGCAGCGGTTCGGCGGCACGTGCTTCACCGTGCACGAGGCCGACGTCGCCGTCGTCGTCACCACCAGCGACTTCACCGCTCCCGCGGTCGAGTACGCCGAGCAGTGCGGCATCGTGTGCGTCGACGGCCAGGACCTCCTGCGCTGGCAGCACGGCGTGGGGCCGCGGCCTTGGGAGCCGGAGTTCGTCGCCGGCTGAGCCGGGTGAGCAGCGCGTGGGCGGTGTCGGATCCGCGTCGGGCACCCGGCGTCACGAGCTGCCCACGGCCAGCCCCGAGCCCGCGAGCCGGACCCGGATGCCGTCCTTCTCCACACGGACGGACCGCAGCCGCACGTCGCCCTGTTTCGGCTCCGGCAGCTCGAAGGCCAGCGACAGCCGGTCGGCGAGGGCCGGGCGGGTGACCCGGGACAGGGCGTCGAGGAGCTCCGGGTCCAGGCCCAGGCGGCGGAGCACCTCGGGATGGTCCAGGGCCAGGTCGACGAGGTTGAGGCTCTGGGCCTGGCGGGCGAAGCGCGGGGAGCCGCTCAGCTCGGCCAGCTTGCCGTCGTCGCTCAGGGCCTCCCGCACGGCCGTCTCGGGCACCCCCATGCGCCGCACGATCGCCGGGACCGAGAGCAGCGCCTTGGCCTTGCGGGTCTCCCGGGCGAGGTCGGCGGACGCCTTCGGCGTCAGGTGCAGGCCCTCCGAGGCGCGCGTGCCGGGTCGGTAGGTGGCCAGCTCCCCGATGTCCAGGCGTATGCCGCCGATCTCCGTGGCGACGCCCCGCTCGCCCTGGCGGTGGATCGTGGCCTCGGCGCGCAGGCGCAGGTCGTGTCCGGCGACCGGCAGGGTGCCGCGGGCCCGGACCCGGTCACGGCCCTCACCCGTGAACACCACCTGGGAGGCGCCGAGTTCGCGGTTGAGGTCGGCGAAGGACAGCAGGACGTCGCCGTCGAGCCGGGGGACACGGGCTCCGCGCACGGAGGTGAGCCCGTCGGCGTCCAGCCGGATGTCGTGCGCGGTGGCCGACACCTTCGCCAGCGACACCCGGTCGGCCGCGACGTCCGGCACGGTCACCCGCACCGAGTCCAGCCGCTTGCCGGCGAGTTGGGTGAGGAAGGGGAAGCCGCCGATCTCCACCTCGGGAGCGGCGGCAAGGCCCAGCTGGTCCTTGAGGGCGTCCGCGGACCTGTGTTCGGCGTACAGCAGCGCCCAGCGGTCGCCGAGGGCGACGAAGGCGGCGAGAACGGCCAGGCCCACCACGGCCTTCACCGCGAGCGGCAGTCCGGCGAAACGGCCCTTCCGGCGCCGGCCGCCGCGGCGATGGACGGGCGGGGTCCACTCCGGTTCCTGTTCCCGCTCGGTCCACTGCTCGCCGGCGCCGTCGCCGGGGAACTCCTCCAGGGGGCCGTCGTCCAGCGGGCCGTCGTCCAGGGCGCCGAGCTCCTCGTACGGGTTGCGGGACGTCATGGAGCTGTCGTGGGAACGGAGATGCGGGTCTGTGCGGTGGGGGGTGCGCATCGACTCATCCGAACACGCGCACCACCCCCGCCCGCAACTCGAACCCCAGGTGTGCGACCTACTTCACGATCGTGATCAGTTCGCCCACCGGCGACGCGATCGGAGACGGGATCCGTGACGCGAGCGGAGACGAGATCCGTTACGGGCCGAGGAGTTGGCCGTCACGTCATTGAATTGGTGGCCTCAGGGGCGCTCGAAAAGAGGTCGTACGCGGCCTCGGTGGCGCCCTGGACACCCGAGGGAGACGGTTCGCGGTCCCTGGGCCGATGCCCTCCCGGCAGGCCTCCACCCGCCCGCTCGCGCCCTCGACGAAACCCCTCTGACCTGGTGTTTTAGTGGATTCCTCGTAGGCTGTGGAGATCTGTTGGACGCCTGTGGGAGGGGTCTTCATGAAGGGGCGGGGCATGCAGTACGACGCTGCCGACATCGAGGTGCTGGAGGGCCTGGAAGCCGTTCGGAAACGGCCCGGGATGTGGGTCGGATCGACCAGTGAACGCGGCCCGCTGCACATGGTGTTCGCGGTCGTCGCCCGGGCGGTGAACGCGGTTCTGGCGGCGGGCGGCGGCTGCGTCGACGTCACACTCACGCGCGACGGCGGCGTACGAGTGGCGGACGACGGGCCGGGGATTCCCTTCGAGGGTGCCGAGGACTCCGTTCGCCCGGGCCTCGAAGCGCTGTTGACGAGCCTCTACGGGGGCGTGCCGGGACCCGCCGGCCGGCATGTCGCGGCCGTGAGCCAGTTCGACGTGACACTCGCCGTCGTGAACGCCCTGTCGAGCCGGCTGACGGCCGAGACGCGGTGCGAGGGGGAGCGCCGGGTCCAGGAGCATGCCCGAGGGGTCGCTCTCGCCCCGCCCGTCGCCGTGGGGCCCGCGGCGGGGAGCGGGACGACCGTCGCCTTCCTGCCCGACGCCGAGATCTTCGAGACGACGCGGTGTTCGTTCTCCGCGTTGGCGGAGCGCTGCCGGCAACTGGCCTTCCTCAACCGGGGGCTGGCGATCTCGGTGACCGAGGAACGCCCCGCCGGAGGAGCCCGGGAGGTGCGGTACCGGTTCCCGGACGGCGTACGGGACTTCGTGGCGGCCCTCGACGCGGAGGCCGGGTCGCTCCTGAGCCCGGAGGTCATCGGCTTCGAGCGGGACGACGCGCGGATGTCGGGGACGATGGAGGTGGCCCTGCTGTGGGGCGGCTGCCGCGGGGAGGGCGTGCGGGGCTTCGCCAACGGCCTCCGCACTCCCCAGGGCGGCACGCACGTGGACGGCTTCCGTGACGGGGTGGCGGCCGCGGTCACCGCGTACGCGCGCGGGCGGGGGCTGTTGACGGCGGCCGACCCCGGTCCCGGAGCCGACCGGATCGACGAGGCCCTCACGGCGGTCGTCTCGGTGAAACTCGACCGTCCCGAGTTCCTCGGCCCCATCCGCGGGCTGCTCGGCGGCGCCGACGTGCGCGCCTGCGTCGGAGAGGCCGTCCGGGAACATCTCGGCGACTGGTTCGAGGCGCAGCCGGAAAGGGCCGCGCAGGCCGTCGACGAGCTCGTCCGGGACCCTCACCGGGACTGAACGGAAGCGAACGCCCGGGTGCGGGCCGGCCTCCGGAAGCTGCCCCGCACCAGGTTGCGAGCCGTGTGTCGCGCCCCGCTTCCCGCGGCCGGACGTGGGAGCGGCGGCGTGTCCGCGGTCACTGCGTGAGTGATGAGAAAGCGGGCAGCAGAGTCCTTACGCACAGAAAGCACCTAGCGCCTCACTCTGCGCGCAGGTCACTCCACGCAAGACGGGTAAGGAACAGCAGTGGCTGACGTACTGACCGACGGGCAGCCCGAACCGCCGCGGTCCGGGCCGATCGAGATCGCCGGTCTGCCGGCACAGGTCCGTCAGGACCTGGCGCGCAGGCTGAGGCGCACCAAGCGTCCCTTCCGCGACGAGGACGTGCAGGTCGTCGAGCCGCCACTGCTCCGGCGCGCGGTCGGCGCCTCGGCGCTCGGCAACTGCATGGAGTGGTTCGACTTCGGCGTCTACAGCTACCTCGCCGCCACCATCGGGAAAGTGTTCTTCCCCGGAGCGTCGCCCGCCGCGCAGGTGATCTCGTCCTTCGCCACCTTCGCGGCCGCGTTCGTCGTACGCCCGCTCGGCGGCCTTGTCTTCGGGCCGCTCGGCGACCGCCTCGGCCGGCAGAAGGTACTCGCCACCACCATGATCATGATGGCGGTCGGCACCTTCGCCATCGGTCTCATCCCCAGTTACGCCACGATCGGCATCGCCGCGCCGATCCTGCTGCTGCTCGCCCGCATGGTGCAGGGTTTCTCCACCGGCGGCGAGTACGGCGGCGCCACGACCTTCGTCGCCGAGTACTCGCCCGACCGTCGCCGGGGGTTCCTCTCCAGCTGGCTCGACTTCGGCACCTTCGTCGGCTACGCGCTGGGCTCCGCCCTCGTCACCACGTTGAACCTCGCCCTCAGCGACGCGCAGATGTTGTCGTGGGGCTGGCGCATCCCGTTCCTGATCGCCGGACCGCTCGGAGTCATCGGTCTCTACATGCGTCTCAAGCTCGAGGAGTCGCCGGCCTTCCAGCAGCAGCTCGACGAGCACGAGCAGAGCCTCGCCAAGGAGTCGGCGGGCACCGAGTTCAGGACCATCGTCAAGGACCACTGGCGCGCCCTGCTCATCTGCATGGGACTGGTCCTGCTCTACAACGTCACCAACTACATGGTCACGGGCTTCCTGCCGACCTATCAGACCGAGACCCTCGGACGCTCCAGCAGTTCCGCGGACGTGCTCGTGCTCGTGGGCATGGTGTGGATCGTGCTGCTGATCACCTTCCTCGGCCGGCTCAGCGACCACGTCGGCCGGCGCCCCCTCTACGGATACGCGGCGGCGGGCATGATCCTGCTCGCCGTGCCCTCCTTCCTGCTGATCAAGATGGACGGCACCTGGCCGCCGATCCTCGGCGTGCTGATCCTGTCCACCCTGCTCGCGTGCTTCGCCGCGCCGAGCGCCGCGACGCTGCCCGCGCTGTTCCCCACGGCCGTCCGCTACGCCGCCATGGGCATCGGCTTCAACTTCGCGGTGGCCGCGTTCGGCGGTACCACCCCGCTGGTCACGGAGGCGCTGGTCAGCGTCACCGGAAACGACATGGTGCCCGCGTTCTACCTCATGGCGGCCGGCGCCATCGGGCTGCTCACCGTCCGCTTCCTGCCCGAGAGCGCCCAGGTGTCCCTCAACGGCTCCCAGCCGATGGTGGGATCGAAGAAGGAGCGACGCGAACTGATCGCCACCTCACAGGAGTTGTACCGGGTCGGCCGGGAGACGTCCGGCCGCCGCTGATCCCGGCGCGGGAAGGCGCAGCCCCCTCCCGCGCAGGAGCTCAGGGCCGCAGGGCGTCGCACCGCAGGACGTCGAGGTCGGCGGTGCGGACGACCGACCAGCCCGCGGTGAGGATTTCGGCTTCGGCGGCGGTGATGCCCAGCCCCTTGAGGGTGTCGCCGTCCCCGCGCCGGCCGGCGATCTCGGCGACGACCCAGAAGCACCCGCCGGGCGCCAGGAGCCGGCGCACACGGTCGAGGAAGGCGGGCTTGTCGTCCATCCACCGGTAGACCAGGCGGCAGGTGACGGCCGCGTACGACGGGTCCGGCAAGGCGTCGAGGTCGGTGGTGGTGATGTCCGCGCATCGCCAGGTCGGTCCGGCGCCGGGGGCGATGTCCTGGGCGGCGGCGAGGGCGACGGCGCTGGGCGCGCAGTCGAGGCCGGTCGTGCGGTAGCCGAGCCCGTGGTGCAGGTGGCGGGCCAGGGCGCCGTCACCGCTGCCGATGTCGAGAGCGGGGCGCCCCTCGCCGGGGCCGAGGTGCTCGGCCAGCAGTGCGAACTCGGCGTCGGCGAGCCGACGGTAGCGGCGGCCGCCCGACCACAGCGGCTCCCAGTAGGTCTGCGGAGAGCTGGTCACGGGCGTCCTTCCCGGGGCGGCGTCGCGGTCCTGTCGCGGGCGCCAACGGTACGCGGGCGAGCTCAGGGCGTGCTCGAGGTCGTCAACAGCGTCGGAGCCGTTCTCCACGGACGGGCCCCTCGAGCCGTCCGGGCCACGTCGGGCCGTGCGCGGGCGGGGCGAGGGCCGGCCGAGGGCCGACGTGGGCCGCCCAGGCGCGCCGAACGGACCGCGGCGCCTCGCCGGCAGGCGGCCTGCCTTCGACTTCGACGTCACGGAGCCCGCGGAACTCGTCGACCACCTGCGTGAGCCGGCGGGCCGCTACGCCCGCTCGACTCCGCCCGCCCGCGGTCCGGGCTGCCTGACGGTCATCTGGTCGCTCAACTTGATCGATGGACTAAGTCGATATAATCCCTTCATGGCTCACGTTTCCGCGGCTGAACGCCGCCCCCAGCTGATCAAAGCGGCCATCGACCTCATGACCAGGGAGGGTGTCGCCGCCGGAAGCACCCGGGCCATCGCGGCCGAGCTCGGCGTGGCCCAGGCCACCGTGCACTACACCTTCGGCACGAAGGAGGGGCTGTACCGCGCCGTCATGGAGAAGCTCACCGCGGAGCTGATCTCGCAGGTCGAGCAGGCGACTCCCGAGACGGGGGGATTCGAGGCGACCGTCGAGACCCTGGCGGGCGCGCTGTGGCACACCGTGCGCGAGCAGCCGGCGAGCCACCAGTTGCTGACGGAACTGACGATGTTCGCCTTGCGCACCCCTTCTCTCACCGAGGCACTGCAAGGTCACTACCGTGACGTGACCGAGGTCGCGGCGAGGGTGGTGTCCGAGGCGGCCGAGCGAACGGGACAGACGCTCGCCCAGCCCCCGAAGACCCTTGCCCGCCACTTCCTCGCCGGATTCGACGGACTCGTGGTGCAGCACCTGTCGCTGCCCGACGAAGAGGCCGAGCAGATCTGCCTGCGAGCCCTCGTCTCCGCCGTGGTGGCGCTCGCCGACGGCCGGCTCGACCCCACCGCTGTCGGCGTCAAGGCGGGCTGAGCGCGAGGCCGGCCCGCCTTGACGTCGACAGGAGCCGGAGTGATTCCGCCGCCCGCCCCGGCCGGCGTCCCGGCAGAGGCCGGTGGCCCGGCGGAGCCGGGCGGGACGGCGGAGGCGGTGGGACGGCGGTGGTGGCGGGGCGGCGGCGCTCACCGCTGCCGGGGCGCGGTGGGCCGCCGGTGTGTCACACGGCGAGGATCTGCCACTGCTGCCGGGTCGCCCGGCTGTACGTCAGCTGCTGGACGGCGGCGCCCTTGGCGGTCGAGGCTCCGGCGACGTCGAGCGACAGTCCGCTGAGGCGGTTGGTGAGGCAGTAGTGGCCGTCACCGGTGGGCGTCACGGCCCAGTGCTGCTGGAAAACGCTGTCGTCCGACCAGATGCCCACCTTTCCGCCGTCTGCGCGCGAGAGGCCGGCCACCTCCAGGAGTTTGCCGCTGCTGACGCTCTTGATCTTGTAGTAGCCGTCGCCGGTGGCGGTGAACGTCCACTTCTGGTTGGCCTGGTTCTGCCAGGGCCACTGGATGACGTCGGTGCCGTTGGCGGTGTCGTTCCGGCTCACGTCGGCCACCTGGCCGCTGTTGCGGTTGACCAGTCGGTAGACGGTTCCGTTGCCCGGCAGGACCTGCGACACCAGCACGGGCCTGGCGGACCTGCCGCCGATCCGGACGTTGCCCACGTTGGCGTATCCGCCGGTGGCGGCGGTGGCCTGGATCCGCACGAACCCGACGTTCCTCGCGCTCCACTCGGCGACCTTGGTGACATGGCCGCCGGCCCAGGTACCGGCGGCGACCTGGGTGAAGACCGTGCCGTCGGTGCTGGTCGAGACGGTGTACGAAGTGATGTCGCCGTCGGTGGAGTTGTTGCGGTTCCACTGCTTGGGCAGGTACTCGAGGGTGGAGACGTTGCTCCACACCCCGCCCAGGTCGATCGTGATCGAGTGCGGCAGGGACGGGGACAGTCCCCAGGTCGACCAGCAGGTCTCGAAGCCCTTGTCGCTCAGCCCGTCGATCGCGTTCATCGGGCCCTCGCCGGTATGGAATCCGGTGGCGTAAGCACTGACGGGGGTCACGGGGTGCTCGGCCCGTGGCATCTGCGTCGGCAGCGGCGCCCGGGAACCGTCGGGGCTCCACGCCGCCCCGACTTCGGCGAGCCGCGCCACGACGTTGGCGTCCAGCCTGCCGTTGCGGTTGGGCGGGCAGTTGAGGATGAAGGAGGTGTACTTCGGTTCCAGATCCGCCAGGTGGGACAGGACCGACGCCTTGCTCATCAGGCTCTCGGTCGGTGTGGACGGATGCCAGAACCAGCCGTTGCTGATCGTCTGCCCCTGCATGGAGGCGTAGGTGTTCCCGGCCGGCGAGGTGATGCCCAGCGGCTCCTCGAAATAGATCGCGTCGCCGAGGAACGGTACCGACAGCCCGCCGTGGTCGATCATGACGATGTCCGGCTGGAGCGACTTCACGTGCTCGCGGATCCGCTGGTAGGAGACGGCCTGCTGGCCCATCTGCCACGCGTAGCCGTCGGTGACGAACATGTCGATCGTGCCGTAGCCGGTGAGCAGTTCGGTGATCTGGTTCAGCATGTAGGTCAGGTCGCGGGGCTCGATCACCTGGTCGGCTGCGACGCCGTGCCGGGTGTCGTACGCCTGCACGCTGTAGCTGCGGTCCCATATCGAGAAGTACAGGCCCACCTTCAGGCCCCTGGCCCGGAAGGCGTCGACGTACTGGGCGACGATGTCCTGCCGATAGGGGCTGTTGGCGACGTTGTAGTCGTTGTACGCGGTGGGCCAGAGGCAGAAGCCGTCGTGGTGCTTGGTCGTCAGCACGCCATAGCTCATCTTCGCCGCCGCGGCGGCGGCCGCCCATTGAGCGCAGTCCACGGCCGTGGGGGCGAACAGGGCGGGGTTCTGGTTCGGGGCGGCCCACTCCTCGTTGGTGAACGTCCCCATGTTGAAGTGGTTGAACATGCCGAACCGCATGTTCACCAGGTTGCTCAGACCGGTCTGGGAGTCGGCCGCCGCCTCGGACGCCAGGCCCGAGAAGGGGGGCGCGACGGGCAGCACCGTCGCGGCGGCAGCGGCGCCGGCGGCCCCGAGCAGCGTGCGGCGGGACAGGTTTCCTGACGGCATGCACTCACTCCCAGCTCGGTGGTCTCGGCGCCGCGGGCCCGCTTCCAGGGAGCCGGATGTTTCCGGCCGGGTGGAACGTGACAGGGCATGCCCGCCGAGTGCACAGGACACGGCCCCCGCACTCACGGGTCTGGGGCGCCAGATGTTACGCACGAAGTTCCGGTATGCAACACCGGGATGTCAACAGTGTGGAGGGATGAAATGCCAAGTACGGACGGCCCTTTGACCGATATAGGGGGTATCACGCCTCGGATTTCTGGTCAGACATGGCATGTCTGCTTTCGCCGTCGTGTCCGAAGGCCGGTCGGTAGCGGTCGCCCCGGCACATTGGGCCCTGCGCCGGCGGAGGCCGTGGCGCGCGGCCGCTGAGGTCCGGTCCGTGGCCGCGCGGGTCAGTTCCCGCCGCGCCGCGGGTGCATACGTTTCCTCCAACGCCCGTGAAACGGGACGAACGAGGAGGCAGGCCCGTGAAGGAAAGCCAGTTGGACACGTGTGTGGTCGGGGCGGGCCCCGCCGGGCTGGCGGTCGCCAGGGCCCTGGTGGAGCGGGGCCTGCCGTACACACACCTGGAGCGGCACACCGGTCCCGGCGGCATCTGGGACATCGACAATCCCGGCAGCCCCATGTACGAGTCGGCCCACTTCATCTCGAGCCGGACCCTGTCGGGATTCGGCGGATTCCCGATGCCCGACCACTACGCGGACTACCCGCCCCACCGGCAGATCCTGTCGTACCTGCGGTCCTTCGCCGACGCCTACGGGCTGACCGGGCGCATCGAGTTCGGCGTCGAGGTCGAGGACGTCGAGAAGAACGCGGACGGCACCTGGACGGTCACCCGGGCCGACGGGCGAAGGAGCGTGCACGGGCAGGTCGTCGTGTGCACAGGCTCGCAGTGGCACCCCAACATCCCCGAACTGCCGGGTGAGTTCAGCGGGGAGGTCCGGCACACCGTCGGCTACCGCAGCGCGGAGGAACTGCGGGGCAGGCGGGTCCTGGTCGTGGGCGCGGGCAACTCGGGCTGCGACATCGCGTGCGACGCGGCCCGCAGCGCGGACCACGCGGTGATCAGCATGCGACGCGGCTACTGGTTCATTCCCAAGCATCTGTTCGGCCGGCCGGTGGACACCCTCGCCGACAGCGGGCCGCACCTGCCGATGTGGCTGGCGCAGAGGATCTTCGGCGCCCTCCTGCGGGTGGTCAACGGCGACCCCGCGCGGCTGGGCCTGCCGAAGCCGGACCACAGACTGTTCGAGACCCACCCGGCCGTCAACTCGCTGCTCATCCACCACCTCCAGCACGGCGACATCACCGCCAGGCCCGGGATCGCCCGCACCGAGGGCAGGACCGTGCACTTCACCGACGGCACGAGCGACGACTTCGATCTCGTCCTGCTGGCCACGGGCTATGTGCACAGGGTGCCGGTCGCCCAGCGGTACTTCGGCGAGGAGCAGCACCCGGACCTGTACCTGTCGGCTTTCTCACGCGAGCACGAGGGCTTGTTCGGCATCGGCTTCGTGGAGACCAACTCCGGCGCCTACCAGCTCTTCGACATGCAGGCGCAGCTGATCGCCGGGTACCTCTCCGACACACGGCACCGACTGCCGAACGCGGAGCGGTTCGCCCGGATGATCCGCGCCGACCGGCCCGACCTCTCCGGCGGGCTGAAGTTCGTCGACTCTCCCCGGCACACCGGCTACGTCGACAGCGCGGCCTTCGTGAGGTACCTGGGCAAGGTCGCGGCGGCGATGGGCTGGCGGACCGAGGGCCGGCCTCCGCAGGCACGGTCCCTGGGCCGGACGGGGGCGGCGGTATGAAGGGGTTCGACTTCACCGGCAAGATCATGCTGGTCACCGGCGGCGCGGGCGGCATCGGCAGCGCGCTGTGCCGTCGCTTCGCCTCCGGCGGCGCGCGTTGCGTCGTGGTCGACATCGACGGGACGCGCGCCGAGAAGGTGGCCGCGGACCTTCCGGGCGCCGGGCACACCGGCGTCGGCTGCGACCTGACGGACCGTGCCCAGGTGGAGCGGCTGTTCGAGGCGGTCGCGGAGGAACACGGCCGTCTCGACGTGCTCGTCAACAACGTGGGCATGACCAGCGCGGAACGCTTCGACGTCCGCAGCGTCGAGAGCATCGAGCGGGAGATCGCCCTGAACCTGACCTCACCGCTGGTCGCGACCCGGATCGCTGTGCCCCTTCTCCGGGCCTCCGGGGACGCGAGAGTGGTCACCACGGTCTCCCTCGGCGGGATCTTCCCGCTGGGCGAGACCCCGATCTACACCGCCTCCAAGTTCGGGTTGCGGGGCGCGATGCTGGCCATCGGGCTCGACCTGAGGAGCAAGGGCATTCTGGCCGGGTCGGTGCTGCCGTCGGCGACCGACACCCGGATGCTGCGTCAGGAGGCCGTGGACGGGGGAAACTCCCTGCAGTTCCAGGATCCGCCCCAGCAGCCCGAAGACGTCGTCGCGGCCGTGGTGAGCCTGCTGGACAGGCCTCGGCTGGAGGCCTACCCCAAGCCGGGCGAGTCCCGTCTGGTGCGCTTGGCGATGCTCACGCCGAACCTGCTGCCCCGTGCCTTCCCGCTGTTCCGCAAGCGCGGTGAGCGCGGCATGGCGCGCTATCTGCAGGAGCTCCGCCGACGCGGACTGGCCCGCCGGACCGACGGGCGCTGGGAACTGGTGGAGGACGCGTGACCGCGAACGGGATGCTGCACGTCGTCAACCCCGCCACCGGCGAGGCGATCACCACCCTGCCCGCCGCGAGCGCCGAGGACGTCGCCAAGGCCGCCGAGCGGGCCCGGCAGGTCCACGACACCGGCGTGTGGTCGCGGCTGCCGCCCCGGGAGCGCGGCGCGGTGCTGCTGCGGCTGGCCGGCCTGATGGAACGCGACGCCGAGATCCTCGCCCGGCTGGACAGCGAGGACGCGGGCAAGCCGATCACGGAGTGCCGTACGGGCGACGTACCGGGCGCCATCGAGTCGGTCCGCTGGTTCGCGGAGGCGGCCGACAAGGTCTTCGGCCGGGTCGCGCCGGGCGGCCCGGACGGTCTCGGGCTCATGAGCCGCGAACCGGTCGGGGTCGGCGCGGCGATCCTGCCGTGGAACTACCCGCTGGCCATGACCGCGTGGAAGGTCGGGCCGGCCCTGGCCGCGGGCAACTGTCTGCTGGTCAAACCGGCGGAGGCGACCCCGCGCTCGGCCCTCCACCTGGCCGCGCTCGCCGCGGAGGCCGGCCTGCCCGACGGGGTGCTCACGGTGCTGCCCGGGTACGGCGCGGAGGCCGGGGCGGCCCTGGCCAGCGACCCCCTGGTGGGGGCGCTCTCCTTCACCGGGTCCACCACGACGGGCCGCCGCATCCTCAAGGACGCGGCCGAGAGCAACTTCAAGCGCGTGTCGCTGGAGATGGGCGGCAAGAGCCCGCAGGTGCTGATGGCCGACGCGCTCTCCTTCGGCGACGAGCTCATCGGCGACATGATCGAGGCCGCGTTCCTGACCATGGGACAGAACTGCACGGCCGGCTCCCGGATCCTCGCGCACCGCAGTATCGCGGAGGAGGTCCTCGAGCGGTTCACGGCCGCGGCGCGAGACCTCGTCATCGGTGACCCGGCGGACCCGCGCACCCGGATGGGGCCGCTCATCGACCGCGCAGCCTTCGACCGGGTGTCCGGAGCCGTGGAGGCCGCGCGGTCCGGCGGAGCGCAGATCCACACCGGGGGACTGCCCCATGGGCTGCCTCCGCGGGGCGCCTACTACCCGCCCACCGTGATCACCCGGGCCCCCGACGGCAGCGACGTCCTCACCAGGGAGCTGTTCGGCCCGGTCGTCACCGTCCAGACCTTCGCCTCCGAGGACGAGGCGATACGCCGGGCGAACGCCACCGAGTACGGGCTCGCCGCCTCGGTCTGGACCCGCGACCTCGACACCGCGCTGCGGCTGGCCCACGGCATCGAGGCAGGCGTGGTCTCCGTCAACGCCTACAGCGAGGGTGACATCACCACGCCGTTCGGCGGCTGGAAGCAGTCGGGATTCGGCGGCGTGGAGAAGTCCACCGACGCCTTCGGACAGTGGACCCGGGAGAAGACGATCTGGATCCGCACCCGCTGACCCGGGCCGGCGACCGGCCGGCGCGACGTCCGGCAGATCACGGCGTGCGCCCCGCCGCCCGCAGCATCCGCGCCCGCAGCTGCACGGGGGAGGCGCCGTGCCAGCGGCGCACCGCGCGGCGCAGTGCTCGCTCGTCGGAGAACCCTGCCCGGCGGGCGATGTCGCGCAGTGTCAGTTCCGGGCGGAGCAACAGCTGTTCGACGCGTTCCCGGCGCACTCCCTCGACGAGTGCCTCGTAGGTCGTGCCGCAGTCGGCCAGCCGACGGCGCAGCGTCCGCTCGCTCGTCGCGTGCCGCCGCGCCTGCTCACTGAACGACGGCACCGCCGGCAGGCCCTGCGCGACGGAGATCTCCAGCACCTCCAGCAGATCCTGCTGGTCCCGGCGGGAAGCCATCTGCGCGTCGAGCGTCTCCAGCGTCGACGCGTAGCTCACCGGATCACGTCCGGGCATCCGGGTGCGGGCCCACTCGGGGTCGATGACCATGCGGTTGGCGGGGGCGGAGAAGCGGACCGGACAGCGGAACAGGTCTTCGTACGAGCCGTCGTGCGCGCCCCGGTACGGGCCTTCGGCCGGACCGGGCCGGCGGGGCGGGGGGAAGGAGAACTCCACCGCCCTCGGCGCGAAACCGGGACCGACGGCCAGCCGGGAGAGGGTGACCACGGCGGCGAACGCCTCCTCGCCCAGGAAGGATGCCACGGCCGGGTCGATGGCGGGATCGGGAAGATCGGCGCGCAGCTCGAAGGCGTCGTCCTCCTCGCTCGCCCCGGCCGACCACACCACCATCGTCCCGGACAGGTTCTGGTACTTCACCCCGGTCTCGATGGCGTGCCGCAGTGTGTCACCGGCCATCAGGGCGAAGCCGACCAGTCCCCATGCGGTCAGGTGCTGCGCCGCGCCGACCCGCAGCCCCAGGCGCTCGTCGCCGGTGAGCTCCAGCGCACGGCGGATCACCGCGCTGCCCTGCCGGTACGACACCCGCAGGGCGGCGGAGCGCATGACCGTCTCGTCGAGTCCCATCTGCCGCAGCAGGGGGCGCAGATCGACACCGAGGTCGTCGGCGACCACGACGAGATAGCGCAGGATGTTCGGCTGAATCGTCGCCGACGTGCTGCGGCTGGTCCCGGAAGGCTCTGCCGCGCCGGGGGCAGGGGACATCGCACTCACCTTCTCCTCGGACGGACACCGTGTGCACTGTCCGTCGCCGCTCACCTGCAACTGCCGCCCGGCCAGGGCGAATCCGGGTTCGCCCGTCAGCGGGCGGTGGTCGAGTTCTCCGAGCGGAGCAACCGGTCGAGGTTGGTCATGGAGGCGCGCATCGCGGCCCGCATCCCCGGCTCCTGGACGCGGTTCAGCAGGTCGCCCAGTGGCCCCAGCCCGATGGCGTACTCGACCTGGTAGACCATCTCCGTGGTCTCCCGGCCGTCCTCGCTCTGCGACGGCCGGAACTCGAAGACGCTGGTCACGTTCTGGAGCGGGGCGAATCCGGTGCCGGTGTCGACGCGGCGCTTGAAGGGCTCGATCTCCCTGACCGTCCAGACCGAGTCGGTCTTCAGGGGGCCGAGCGTGCGGTTGCGTTCGGCGTAGGTCCTGCCCACGGTGGCGACGCCGTGGTGGTCGGTGACCTCGATCGCTCCGGCGACCCACTCGGCGTACCGGTCGGTGCGGGAGACGACGTCCCAGACGCGTCCGACGGGTGCGTTGACGACGGCCTGCTCGGTGACCACGTACGTGTTCATCGCGGTGTTGCCTTTCTCGGAGTCTGTTGTCGGTGTCTTCGTCTGTCGGTGTCTTCGGCGGTGCTCGTGGTGGTCAGTCCCGGCCCAGGACTTCGGCGGCGGTGTGCCGGCCGGAGCGGACGGCGCCGTCCATGAAGCCGTTCCAGTACGGGGAGAACTCGGCGCCCGCCCAGTGCACACGGGCGAAGGGCCGGCCCATCCACGGTCCGAAGTCGCCGAGCACGCCGGGGGCGGCGACGGAGGTGGGGCCGCCCTGGGTCCACTGCTCGGCGGTCCAGTCCTGCTCGACGTAGTCGACGGTGTCGAAGGCCCGGTCCCCGACGACCTGGGCGAAGGAGCGCAGCACCGCCCCGCGGCGCTCGGCGGCCGGGCGGTGGGCCCACTTGCGCCATTCCCGGCCGCCGAGGAAGCCCATGAGGACGCCCGGCCCGCCGTCGGGCGGGGTGTTGTCGAACATCTCGCGGATGGGGGAGCCGCCGCGCAGCAGGCCCATGCCGGACAGGCCGTCCTCGCGCCAGAACGGCTTGTCGTAGACGGCGACGCACTTCATGAGGGTGCCGAACGGCAGCCGCTGGTAGAGCTGGTCCTGCTGGGGCGGCAGCAGCGGATCCCACACGATCCGCGCGGCGAGCAGCGGCGGGACGGCGACGATCACGCGGTCGGCCCGCCAGTCCCCGGTGTCGGAGACGACGGTGACGCCGGTGGAGTCCTGGCTGATGCGCCGTACCGGGGCGGACAGGTGGACACGGCCGTCGAGTTCCTCGGCCAGCCGCTGGGCGACGAGCTGCGAGCCTCCGACGAACCGGCTGTCCTGGGCGCCGCCGGTGGTGCGGGTGCCGCGTTCCATGGTGCCGGGGTGGGTCTCGTCGCCGAAGGTGGCGACGTACCAGAGGCTGAACAGTGCGGACGCGTCGCGCGCCTCGCCGCCGTAGGCCGAGTTGAGGAAGAGGCTGATCATGTCGACGGCGTCGCCGGTGATCTCGGCCTTGCGCAGCCAGGTCTCGTAGGTCATGGCGTCGAGTTCACGGGCGCGCGGGGCCCGCCACGGGGCCGTCGGGTCCACGGTGGCGGCCTCCTTGGCGATGCGCGCCAGGGCGATGCCCATGTCCGGCAGGGCGAGCAGGTCCGGCGGGGTGTGGCCGGAGAAGCGCTTGGCCTTGCCGTCGCGGACGTAGACGGTCTCGCCGGGGACGGCCGCCCGGTAGGTGTCCACACCGACCTCCTTGGCCAGCGCCAGGATGTGGTCCTGCGTGGGGCCGACGAACTGCCCCCCGATCTCGGTGACCTGGCCGTCGCCGAGATCGTGGTTCAGCAGCCGGCCGCCGACCCGGTCACGGGCCTCCAGGACGGCCACGGACTTGCCCGCCGCGACGAGCTCCCGTGCCGCGGTCAGACCGGCCAGCCCCGCCCCGATCACCACGGCGTCCGCCCTGCGGCTCTGACGTGCCGTGATGACGTCCGCGGTCCGCGTGCTGCTCATGATCACTCCTGCCCTCGGTGGTGTTGCGTGCTCCTCACCCTACAGATGACATTGTCAGTCGACAAGGTCGATAGGTCGGGTCGATTGATCTGGTCGATTGACTTGAATGAAACCCCTGATCAGGGCAGATATGTAGGGCGGAGTGAGCCAAGTAATAGGCCCGACGAGTTCACTTGACTTGAGCACCTGATAAAGTCAGATGACCGCAGCGGCTCCGACAGCCGCTGCGGCTTTCGACCGCGGCGTCGGGCCACCCCCCGTGCCCGCAACCGCTCGGCCGCGCGAGTCGCCCGATCCCGGTGCGCCCGTGTCGCCCGCGTCCGCGTCCGCGTCGAGACGACCGCGAATCCCCTCACCCACTTCTGGGAGTCAGTCATGGCTGTCCTGCTCCATCGGCTGGGCCGCGGCGCCTACCGTCACCGCAAGCTGGTGCTCGGCATCTGGCTCGTGGTGCTGGCCGCGCTCGTCACGTGCGTCGGCGTCTTCGGCGGCAAGCTCGACGACCGCTTCACCGTGCCGGGGACCGAGTCGCAGCGGGCGCTCGACACGCTCGGCAGGACACTGCCCGAGGCGTCCGGAGCCGGGGCCCAGATCGTCTTCGTCGCCCCCGAGGGCCATCGCGTCACCGAGCGGCCCTACCGGGCGGTCATCGCCGAAGCCGAGTCGGCGGCCGCGAAGGCGCCCCAGGTCAGTACCGTCATCGGCCCGGACGCCTCCGGCGCCGTCTCGGCCGACCGGACCACCGCGATCGTGCAGGTGCAGTACGACGCGCAGCGCGCCGAGGTGCGCGCCTCGTCGCTGGACGCGATCGAGCAGGCTGCCGAAGCGGCACAGCGCAGCGGGCTCAGGACCCATGTGGGCGGCAGCGTCTTCGGCGGCAACGGCGTCCACATCGGCCCGTCGGAGATCATCGGCGTCGCCGTCGCCCTGCTCGTCCTCGTCGTCACCTTCGGCTCGCTGCTCGCCGCCGGCATGTCGCTCCTGCCCGCGCTGATCGGGGTGGCCGTGGGGCTGACCGGGCTGCTGGCCCTCGCCCCGGCGGTCAGCGTCTCCTCCACGGCCGTCACTCTCGCACTGATGCTGGGTCTGGCCGTCGGCATCGACTACGTGCTGTTCATCCTCTCGCGCCACCGTCGGCAGCTCGCTCGCGGCATGGACCCGCAGGAGTCCGTGGCGCTGGCCAACGGCACGGCCGGCAGTGCGGTGGTCTTCGCCGGCAGCACCGTGATCATCGCCCTGGCCGCGCTCGGAGTCATCGGCATCCCGTTCCTGACCACGATGGGCCTCGGGGCCGCCGGGGCCGTCCTCGTCGCCGTCCTGGCCGCGATCACCCTGCTCCCGGCCGTCGCCGGATTCGCCGGGGCCCGGCTGGCCCCCAGGCCCGGCAGCAAGGCGGCCCGGCGAGCCGTCGACCCCGACGGATCCACCGCGAAGCCCACTCTGGGCGCGCGCTGGGTGAAGGCGGCCGTCGCCAAGCCGTTGCTGACCGTCCTGGCCGTCGTGGGCCTCCTCACCGTGCTCGCCCTGCCGGCGGCAGATCTGCGTCTCGCCCTGCCGGACAACGGCTCGGCGCCGGTCGCCTCCACCGAGCGCAAGGCGTACGACGTGGTCGGCGACAAGTTCGGCGCCGGCTTCAACGGCCCGCTCCTGGTGCTGACCGAGACCGGCCGCGGATCCGGCGCACAGGCGGGTGCTCGGGCGGCACAAAAGCTGCGGGACCTGAAGGGAGTCAAGGCGGTGCTGCCGCCCCAGCCCACCCGCGACCCCGCACGGACCGTCATCCAGGTCGTCCCCGAGACCGGTCCCGACAGTCCCCGCACCGACAGGCTCGTCCGCGACATCCGTGCCGCGGCGCCGGGCATCCGCGAGACCACCGGAGCCTCCGTCGCGGTCACCGGCACCACCGCCGTCAACATCGACGTCTCCAACCGGCTCAGCGACTCCCTGCTGCCGTTCATGGCCATCGTCGTCGGCCTCAGCCTGATCCTGCTCACCATGGTGTTCCGCTCGCTGGTCATCCCCCTCAAGGCCGCGTTCGGCTTCCTGCTGTCGGTGGCCGCCTCGCTCGGCACGGTCGTCGCCCTGTTCCAGTGGGGCTGGCTGGCGGACGCCTTCGGCCTGGCCCACACCGGTCCCGTGGTGAGTTTCCTTCCGGTGATCCTGATCGGCGTGCTGTTCGGGCTCGCCATGGACTACGAGGTGTTCCTGGTCTCGGGGATGCGGGAGGAATGGGTCCACACCGGCAGGGCGCGCCGGTCCGTGATCGAGGGCGCGCGGCACAGCGTGCGGGTCGTCACCGCGGCGGCACTGATCATGTTCACCGTCTTCGCCGGGTTCTTCCCCCTCGACGACGCCCTGATCAAGCCCATCGCCTTCGCACTGGCCGCCGGTGTGGCCATCGACGCCTTCGCCGTGCGCATGACCCTCGTGCCGGCGGTCCTCGCCCTGGCCGGCCGGCACGCGTGGTGGCTCCCCGCCTGGCTGGGCCGTGTCCTGCCCGATCTCGACGTCGAGGGCACCGGTCTCCGGAAAGCCCACGCGGCGGAGGCGACCTGCGAGGCCGAGGGCACGCGTGCCCAGGAGGCCCATGAGAGGGAGTCCAGGGGGACCGAACGGGTCCGCTGACCGGCGCGCACCCCGCGGGACCTCCCGTCGGGCCCCGGCTCGAGGGCACTGCCTCCGGCCGGGGCTCCGGTTCGTCCCGCCGTCGGAGGACCGCCACGGCGCTCGACCCGGTGCTCGGCCCGGTTCTCGACCCGTTCTCGGCCCGGCGCCGGCCGCGGCGGACGCCGTGTTCGCCGTCGCCGCCCTCAACCGGACCGCAATATACCTCCGAGGTCTCCTCGCGCCCTATGGAGCCGCAGGGGCGTGAACGGGGACTTTCGGAATTCTCCACTCCGGCGCTGGACACGAGGTGCCCCTGTGGCTGTTAATACATCCGATGTCCGTGGGAGCGTGAGCTCGGCCGGACACGAGCCGCCGTATTCCGCCGTTGCGCGGTGTCGCGAACAAGCAGTCACCGACACCTTGTGTCCTTCACCTTCCAGGAGCCGCACGATGTCCTCCGCTCCCCTCAGCAGGCGTTCCCTCATCAAGGCCGCAGCTCTCGCCGGCGGTACCGTGGCGTTCGGTCTGCCGCAGGCCCTGTGGCCCACCACGGCCGAGGCCTACACCGTCGACGCGAAGCTGGACTGGTGGTACCAGGCCCGGTTCGGGATGTTCATCCACTTCGGGTCCTACTCCTACTACGGCAAGGGCGAGTGGGAGTTCAGCCAGAACAACTGGACCAAGTCCGACTGGCAGAACAATGTGAGCAAGCCGTTCAACCCGTCGACCTTCAACGCCGCCCAGATCGCCGAACTGGCCAAGAACGCCGGCATGAAGTACCTCGTGATCACGGCCAAGCACCACGAGGGCTACGCGATGTGGGACTCCGACGTCGCGGGCTTCAAGGACACCACCGGGACCAAGCAGTACAACCTCCACGACTACGGCAACTTCCAGCCCGACCTGCTGGCCCAGTTGAAGACCGAGTGCACCAACCGGGGCATCAAGTTCGGGCTCTACTACTCGATCATGGACTGGAACCACCCCTCGCAGACCTGTCGTCCCGGCAACTGGGACTCGACCATCGACCCGGCGGCCCGCGCCGGCTACATCAACGACATGAAGGGCCAACTGCAGGAACTGCTGGACCGCTACGACCCGGCCATCCTGTGGTTCGACGGCGACTGGTGCGACTGGTGGGCCAAGTCCGACGGTCAGGACTTGTACAACTGGCTGATGCAGAAGAAGCCCGGTCTTGTCATCAACGAGCGTGTCAAGCGTGATCAGGGCCTCGGTGACTTCATCACCCCGGAGCAGACCGTTCCCGCCGAGCCGATGGACCGGCCGTGGGAGACCTGCGCCACCATGAACGGCAACTGGGGCTACACCGACTGGGCGGAGGGCCTCTACCGCCCCGTCAAGGACATCATCCGGGAGATGGTCACCGTCATCTCCCGGGACGGCAACTACCTGCTCAACATCGGCCCCAAGGGCGACGGCTCCATGACGCCCGGATCCGTGACCGTCCTGAACGGCCTGGCCTCGTGGATGGCCACCCACAGCGACAGCGTCCACGGCACCAGCGGCAGCCCCTTCGCCACCGAGCCGTCCTGGGGCAAGATCACCAAGAAGAACGGCAAGCTCTTCGCCCACGTGTTCAACTGGCCCACGGGCGGCACCCTGCAGATCCCGGCGGTGTACAACACGATCAACCGCGTGTACCTGATGAACAACCCCGGCACCAACCTCAACTACTGGGTCAGTGGCGGGCAGATCAACGTCAGCGTGCCGGGCACGGCGCCCAACGCGAACGACTCCGTGGTCTGTGTGGAGGTCAACGGCATGCCGGCCGTCCTGGCAGGCGGCGTCTACCGGCTGATCTGCGCCCAGAGCGGCAAGGCTCTCGACAACGCCAACATCGGCAACGAGGGCAGCCCGATCATCCAGTGGACCGCCAACGGCGGCTCGCCGCAGCAGTGGACGGTCACCGACCTGGGCCACGGCTACTACAAGCTGGTCTGCGTCCGCAGTGGCAAGGCCCTCGACGACAACAACAGCACCTCCGACAGCGCAGTGATGGTGCAGCGGTCCGACAACGGCAGTCGTCAGCAGCAGTGGGCCGTCACCGCGCTGGGCAACGGCGCGTTCCGGCTCATCAACCGACACAGCGGAAAGGCGCTGGACAACGCCAACAACAGCGCGGACAACACCCAGGTCATCCAGTGGACCCCCAACGGCGGCTCCCCGCAGCAGTGGAACATGACCAAGATCGGCTGAGCGGCCCCCGGGGCGGCGGGCCCATGCCCCGCCGCCCCGGCCCGTGCCGCCCGGCGAGGGGGCGCGGACGTGGCCGCGCCCCCGGCCGGCGCCCCCATCCGGCTGCGGACGTCCCGGGATCCGACCCACAGGAAAATACGCGGCAACCTTTTCGCCTCCGGCGGCCACTGAGCAGTGCAAGACCGACACGCTCTTCCGAACGGATGGACATGCAAGAAACACGCCAGGCCGCGCGGCGTCGCAGGCGCAGACGCGGGCTGATGGTGGGCACCACTGCGGGGCTGGCCGTCACCGGTCTTCTCGTCTGCCTGGCCATGACGATGCAACCCGACCGCAAGGAGGACGCGGGGCAGGCTCCGGCCACGGCCGTGGCCAACTCCCAGGAGACGCTCCCGCCGGCGTCGCCGCCCAGGAAGCCCTCCTCGGCCTCCCCGTCTGCCGCCTCCGCGACCCCGTCGGCCACCGCCACGACCTCCAAGGCCTCGGCGACACCGTCGGCGTCGCCGTCGTCGTCGCCGGCCTCCCCGAAGAAGGCTCCCGCCACGGCGTCCCTGGCCGTCCGCGTCCGGCCCAAGGTCACCTACCAGGGGGTCGCCACGGTCTATCAGGCCGGGGTGGGGGACGGCGCCTGCTCGTACGGACCGAGCAGCGACATGATGATCGCGGCGATGAACACCACCGACTACGAGACGTCCAAGGCCTGCGGAGCGTACGTGTTCGTCCGCGCGGCGAACGGAGCGACCGTGACGGTGCGGATCACCAACGAATGCCCGCTGCCCTGTGCGCCCGGGCAACTCGACCTCAGCGAACAGGCCTTCGCCAAACTGGCCCCCACCTCGACCGGCCGGCTCGCGATCACCTGGCGTCTGCTGAGCCCCAGCACGTCCGACACGATCTCGATCCGCTACAAGACCGGCTCCAACCCCTACTGGTGCGCGATCCAGGCCATCGGCCACCGCAACCCGCTCGCCCGGCTGGAGGTCCGCACCGGCAGCGGCTGGCGCCAACTCACCCGCACCGCCTACAACTACTTCCTCTCTCCCGACGGCGGCGGGTGCGGCGGCGCGATCAGGCTCACCGACATCTACGGAGAACGGCTCACCGTCAACGGGACGGCCCTGCGTCCGGAAGCGGTGCAGCCGACGCGGGTCCAGTTCGCACGGCACTGACCCCGCCACCGGCAGCGGCCCCCTCCGCACCAGCCGTCGACCGGGCTCGACCGGGAACGAAGCCCGGTTCGAGCCCGGCGTCGGCTTCGACGAAGGGGGGCAACGCTGTGGAGCGGGGGAGCAGCCGTGCGGCCTCCGGGGGCTCGCCGGCCGGCGCGAGTCGTCGGCGCGAGTGGCCGGGCGAGCCCCCGGAGGGTGACCATGCGTCACGCGGTGCTGCAGGCCGTGCCGTTCAGGCTGAAGCCGGAGGGCTTGGCGAAGGCGCCGCTCAAGGAGCCCTGGAACCCGAAGGACACCTGGCCGCCGGCCGCGATCTCACCGTTGTGGGACACATTGCTCGCCGTCACGGCCCCGGACGACGCGGACAGGTTCGCGTTCCAGGCATTGGTGATCTGCTGCCCGGACGGCAGGGTGAACGCGAGCTTCCAGCCGCTGACGGAGGAGGAGCCGGTGTTGGCGACGGTGACGTCGGCGGTGAAGCCGCCCTGCCAGACGTTCGTCCCGTAGGTCACCTTGCAGGCCGTGGAGCCGCCGGGGTTGCCGGGGTTGCCCGGGTCACTGGAGGAGCCCTTGTTGACGGTGGAGGAGAACGAGTTCACGGCGAGGCCGGCGCCGTTCTGCCAGGGCTCGAAACCCGCCTGCACACTCGTCAGGTACCAGCTGTTCTGCGCCAGTCCGCGGGAGACGGCCTGCCGGGCGAAGTCCATGACGTCGAAGTTCCAGCTGCTGATCGCCGACGGCGCCACGAACGACAGCACGTCGTTCTGGCCGTTGTTGCCGGACCACACCTGCCAGTCGCGCCCGGCCACACTGGCGTTGCCCACCGGGGACCCCACGGGCTGCACCGAACCGACCTTGTTGAACCAGATCATGATCTCGGTCCGGTTCACGCCGTCGGTGCGGGGCGTGGGGTCGAGCCAGATGTCGTACGCGGCGTCGTACGCCCCGTCGTTCACGTAGCCGTACGAGATGCCCGTGGGCGCGGAGGAGATGCTCCGGAGCTGGGCGGGGAGGTTCGTGCCGGGCGAACAGTTGGTGTAGTGGCAGCCGTTGTACACGGACGGGTAGGACTTCGGGGCGCCGTTGGTGGGCACGGACCCGTCGGCCTGGGTGATCCTGAATCCCGAGTCGGTGACGGCGATGCACTGGGTGGCGCTGGTGCCCCAACGGTTGTTCTGGACGACGTAGCGGCCCTGGATGGTCGTCGAACCGAAGGGCTGGCAGATCGTGGTGTCGGCCTGCGCCGCCGACGCCGTGGTCAAGAGCGCGGCGAGTGAGACGAGCGAGGTGAGCAGCGCGCCGAGCAGGCCACGCGCACGGTGGGCATGGTGGGGTGATGGACGCATGCGGATCCTCTTCAGAGGGTGGGGGGGAAACGGAAGGTTCCCGCAACCTTGTGAATGGGAGCGCTCCCAAAAGTGGGTTCGGCAGGGACTGTAGGGACGGTTCAACTCCCTGACAAGACTGCGGACATGAAGCCGCCCCACCGATTTCGCGGACGCAGGTCGGACGCAGGCCGGACGCAGGGCCGGACGAGGGCGACGAGGCATGGCGCGCCGGTTCGGGGCAGCGCTCCCCCGGGCGGGTCGGTCGGCCCGGTCAGGTCGACTCGCGCACCACCAGCTCCGTACGGAGGATGACGTGACGCCAGGCGACGGCCCCCTCCTCCATCTCCTCCAGGAGCAGCCGGACCATGGCGCGCCCGATGTCCTCGATCGGCTGCCGCACCGTGGTCAGTCGCGGTTCGGTCCGCTGAGCCAGCGGAAAGTCGTCGAAGCCGATCACGGCGACGTCCTCGGGCACCCGGCGCCCGGCGGCGCGCAGCGCTTCCAGGGCTCCCGCGGCCGTGGTGTCCGAGGCGGCGAGGACGCCGTCGATGTCCGGGTACCGTTCGAGGAGTTCGGCCATCGCGTGGCGTCCGCTCTCCGCCGTGAAGTCGCTCTCGGCGACCCGGGTCGGCTCGTGGTCCAGGCCCGCCAGCGCCAGGGCCTCCTCGTAGCCGCGCAAACGGCACTGGGCCGCGTACAGGTCGAGCGGCCCGGTGATGGTCGCTATCACTCTGCGGCCCTGGCGCAGAAGGTGGGAGACGGCACTGCGGGCCCCGCCGATGTTGTCCGCGTCGACATAGCTGACGTACTCCTCGCCCGAGCGGCGCCCGAGCAGCACGGTCGGCAGCCGGGCGTCGGCGAGCATGTCCGGCAGCGGATCGCCGGCGTGCACGGACATCAGCAGGACTCCGTCGACCCGGCCACCGCGCGCGTACTCGAGGAAGCGCTGCCGCTCGGCGTCCGAGCGGACCAGGGTCAGCATCAGCTGGATCCCGGTGTCCGTCAGGGCGTCACCGAGCGAGCGGACGATCTCGGAGAAGAAGGGCTCGGCGAACAGCCGCCAGTCCGGCTCCGTCATGACCAGCGCGACGGCGTCGGCGCGCCGCCCGGCCAGCGAGCGGGCCGCGAGGTTGGGCACGTAACCCAGTTCCTCGATGGCTCGCTGTACAGCGCGACGGGTCGACTCCTTCACGCCCGCCGCGTTGTTGATGACGCGGGAGACCGTGCCCCTTCCCACCCGCGCGTGGGCGGCCACCTCCTCCAGCGTCGGTGTCTCCGGGCGTCGTCTGCCCATGGCCACCTCCCCCACGAGATCACCGATCTTACCGGCCGGAGGCGGGAGAGCACATGCCTTCACCAGGGGCACAGGATCGGGGGAGCGCTCTGAGCGCACTGATTTGGGAGCGCTCCCGTCCCGAGTAGGGGGGTATGGGTGTCCGTCGCCGATGGTCGAGGGTGGAAAACGCTTGCCCCGGTTGTGGCGCCTCCTGTTTGCGTAGGGGAATCGCGTGCGAGGACCGGGCGGCCCCCGTGGGAGTGGGGGCCGCCCGGCTGGGTGGCCCCGTCGTCAGGTGACGGGGCCGCGTACACGGAGCGCCGGCGGGGACTATTCGAGGAGTTCCGCGTACGAGCCCATGGCCAGGGCGATGTCCGCCTGGGCCCAGAACCGGTGGTACGTGAAGACGGGCGCGGCGCCGCCCTTCAGGTAGGCCTCGATCTTCGACCAGGCCGGGTCGTTCTTGTAGAAGGACCGGATCGAGGAGAACGTCGAGGACGAGTTGATGGTGTCGCCGTTCGGCATCTTGCCGCTCCAGCCGCTCGGCACGTAGACCGTGTCGTTGAACCGGCTGTAGTCGGTGCGGGTCTCCGGAACAGCGACACCGAGGCTGTCCTGGTAGTTGCCCCACATGCCGTCCAGCAGCGCCTTCGCCGTCGACTTCGCCTTCGCGTCACCGGACTTGGCGGCGTAGTACGTCAGGGTCTTGGCGTACGCGGCGGCCACGCCGACGTCGTTGGTGTAGTCGGCCACGGTCACGTGGAGTCCGCTGTTGGCGCCGGGACTCGACGCGTTCCAGGTGTCGGGCTGGCCCGACCACTGGAGCGTGGAGGGGATCTGGTAGCTGCCGTCCGGGTTGATCGTGGTCTTGGACAGCGCCCACTTGACCCACTTGTCGAGGATCGCCTTCGCGGAAGCGTTCCCCGTCTGCTGGTAGTACTCGGCGACCCGCTCCATCGACCACGCCTGGAAGCCGAACCACTGGTTGGACGGCGGGTCGTGGTAGACGGGCTGCTGGTCGTAGTACATGCCGTAGAACGTCGACTTCCCGGCCGGCGGGGTCGCGTAGCGGCCCGCCCAGCTGTTGGTCGAGCCGCCGGCGATGGCGCCCTCGTCCGCCTGCAGCCAGCGGTAGAACTCCAGCTGCCGCTGGAGCGACTTGCCCCAGTCGGCGGCACCGGTCGACGACTTGGGCTTCAGGTCGGCGTCGGCGCTGAGCGCGTACGCGGCGAGCGGGTTCTGGTAGCCGCTGTGGGCGTAGCTGGAGCCGATGCGCCAGGCCCAGCCCCCGCTGGTGTCGTTGGAGCCGCCCCAGGCGTAGTACCAGGACAACAGGTAGTGCGAGGAGTCCTTGCCGGTGCCGGCCGCGCAGGCGGTCGGACCGACGCAGTTGCCGATCTTCTTGAAGTACTTGTCGTACATGGCGTAGCGCAGGTAGTCGCCCATCTTGGCGGCCTTGGCGATCGTGCCCGAGACGGCCGAGCCCTTGCCCTGCTGCTTCGCCCATGTCTCGGCCCAGTAGGCGGCCTGCACCGCACGCGCGTCGGCGTCCGGGGCGGTGGTGTACTTCCACTGCTTGGCGTACGACTTGTCCCCGGTGAACAGGTCCAGGTAGCCGTTCTTGCCGCCGTACTTGAAGGCGTCGCAGGTCGGCTGCGGAACCGTCTCCCACACCGATTCCTGCGGGCCGCGCTGGAAGGTGTTGAGGTACGACGGACCGGTGGCCGTCGGTCCGGCCTCGCACTTGCCGCCCGGCGTGTTGCCGAAGCCGTAGGTGTTGTCGACGTCCTGGATCCAGTGCATGCCGTACACGTCGTCCGTGTTGTACGTCGACTTCAACTCACCGGCGAGCGGGTCCGAACCGACGGGCACGGACGAGTCGAGCGCGGTCGGATACTGGTCCGGCGTGTCCTCCTCGGGCCCGTAGGTGGCCGGCTTGGACGCGTTGTAGAACGAGTTGGTCGGCTGGTCGGCGTGGGTGGGGATCATGTACTTCTCCATGATGTCCCAGGCGCCGTTGAACTTGTTCCAGTCGCCGGTGATCTTCCCGTACATGGCCTGGAGCCAGAGGAGGTAGCTGTACGCCTCCGACGTGGTCTCGTGGCCGTGGTCCGGGGCCTCGACGATCAGTGTCTCGACCGAGTGGTAGGGGATGCCCTCGGGGGAGAAGTAGCCGTTCGCGGGGTTGGTGATCTTGCCGTAGAGCTCGAGGAACCGGGCGTCGTACCCCTTGGCCGCGGCGATCTGGGTGACCGTCACCGTCGCCTTGCCGTGCCCGGCGGCCGTCGACTCGAAGGTCGCCGCCCCCGTGCCGGAGGAGTCCGCCGTGACGGTCACCTTCTGCGGGTTGCTCCAGTTCGACGGGGTGAAGAGGAGCGACGCCCCGCCGGTCACGGACAGCCCCGTGTTGCCGCCGGTCCGGGCGGTCGTCACCGTCACGTCGGCCGACGGCTGGGTCGAGAGCTTCACGTCGTACGTCGCCGACTTGCCCTGCTGGACGGCGAGTTGGCTGGTCGAGGCCACCACGGCGGGACCGGCGGCGACCGTGATGCCGACCGGGGTGGACTCCGCCGACGCGCCCAGGCTGTCGTACGCCTTGGCCAGCAGGGAATGACTGCCCACGGTCAAACCAGAGGCGGAGAGCGTGTAGGGCGCGCTCGTGTCCGTGCCCAGCAGCGTGGTGTCGTCGTAGAACTCCACCTTGCTGACGCTCGCGCCGTCCGCGGCCGCGGCGGTCGCCGCGAGCGGCACCGCGTCACCCCGCGAGTAGACCGCGCCGGCGGCCGGGCTGGTCAGTACGGTGATCGGCGGCTGGTGGGCGCCGACGCAGCTGGTGCCGTTGACCGCGAAGCCGGTCGGGGCGGCGTTGCTGCCGCTGTAGCTGAACTGCGCTCCCGCCGAGACGGCGCCGCCGGGGGCGATGGTTGCGTTGTACGGGGCGTTCTTGACGGTGATGGCCTGACCGGCCTGGGACCAGACGCCGTTCCACCCGTTCGAGAGCTTCTGGTTGCCGGTGTAGCCGTAGGTCAGGGTCCAGCCGTCGATCGCGGCGGTGCCGCGGTTGGTGATGGTGAGGTCGGCGGTGAAGCCGGAACCCCAGTCGTTGGTCTTGTAGTCGACGCTGCACTGCACGGTCGCCGCGTTCGCGGTGGTCGTGCCGGTGGCGAGCATCGACAGCGGTAGGGCGAACGCGGCGGCGACGGCGGTCCACACCCGCCGTACGGTCCTGCGTTTGCGTCCGGGATCCATGTGCTGTTCCTCCTTGCGTCACGCGACTCACGGAGAGATGCCAAGGCCTGAATCCAGTGGGAGCGCTCCCATCGTGGGGATGAAGGCGTGCGCGGTCAAGATGTTCGGAGTTCAAAGTTCGAACTGGGCCGACGGGAGCGAAAATTTCGCAAGGGCACTATGAAACCCCGGCAGTTGGCGCTAACTTCCTCCTCACCAGTGGGAGCGGTTCCATCAGTCGACGCGTCCGTAGCGACGCGCCAAACTGCAAGGACTCGCTCATGCGACACCCCCCGCATTCAGTACTTTTAGTCAGCGACGGTCCGGACGCGCTCGTCCCGAGCGCGGCCCTGTCGGTGTTCTCGGCCCGGGGAACCACGGCCGCGTGCACCGTGGGACACACCGTCACCAGCCAGTGGCACAGCGGCTTCCAGGGCTTCGAGCCGGTCGACGACCGTGACGCCGACGAGCAATTCCGCACCATCGACATCCGGACCCCACGGGACGGCGTGCACCGTGGACGCGCCTCTGGCGGTCGCGCCCGTCGGCACGGGCAGGGAGCACGCCCCGTCCAGCTGCGCTTCGGCGGCCGGCGTTGCGAGACACCACCAGGCTCCCGTGAGTACCCGCTCGCGGAGCACCCGGACCGGGCGACCTCCAGCGCCACGGAGCTCGTGACGTGCCGACCCGGCTGCGGCGCCTCGGGCCGGACCCCGTACGAGGGCGCTGGTGAGCGCGCTCGCGCCGACGCCGTACGCGGCGCCGTGAGTCGTGCCGTACGCGCCATCGTGAGCCGTGCCGTACGCGGCGGCGTGCCGAAGAGGGGGGCGCACCCTGTCGTCGGCCGCGGCGTGAAGCGGTTCGAGGACCGCGAGCCGTCCTGTCCGGCCGGCCCGGGATCGCGCGGCACCGCTCCTCCGGTCCGTCCCTGAACTCAGCCTGCGGCGGCCCAGCCACCGCTCAGTGCGTCGGGCTGCGCGACTTCCGCGCGCCCTCCGTTCGCAAGGCCCCATCGAGAGAAGGAAACCCGCACTCATGAGTTACACCAGGACATCGCTGCTCACCGCCCTGGCGCTGGTCGCCGGGACGACGGGGACGGCACTGCTCGTCGGCCAGGCCGGCGCCGCCACCTCGGCCATCCCCTGCGCCGTCGACTACAAGGTGCAGAGCCAGTGGGACACCGGCTTCACCGCCGCGGTGACCATCACCAACAACGGTGCCGCCAAGTCCGGTTGGACGCTGAAGTGGTCGTATGGCGGCAACCAGAAGGTCACCAATCTCTGGAACGGGAAGGTCACCCAGAACGGCGCCGACGTCAGCGTCGCCAACGAGAGCTACAACGGCGGTCTCGGCAGCGGCGGCTCGGTCAGCTTCGGCTTCAACGGCTCCTACAGCGGCACGAACGGCGTGCCCGCCACGTTCACGCTCGACGGCGTCACCTGCAACGTCGACAGCGGTGGCAGCACCGGCGGGAGTACGGGTGGCAGCACCGGCGGGAGTACGGGCGGTAGCACCGGCGGGAGTACGGGTGGCGGCACCGGAGGAAGCACGGGTGGCAATGACGGCGGTGGCAACGGAAACCGCGCCAACAACCCCTACACCGGCGCCAAGGTGTACGTGAACCCCGAGTGGTCCGCCAAGGCCGCCGCCGAGCCGGGCGGCAGCGCCATCGCCAACCAGCCCACCGCCGTCTGGCTCGACCGGATCGTCGCCATCAACGGCGTCAACGGCGGCATGGGACTGCGCGCCCACCTCGACGAGGCGCTGAAGCAGAAGGGCTCCGGCGACCTCGTCGTCCAGATCGTCATCTACGACCTGCCCGGCCGTGACTGCGCCGCCCTCGCCTCCAACGGCGAGCTGGGGCCCAACGACCTCGACAAGTACAAGTCCCAGTACATCGACCCCATCGCATCGATCCTGTCCGAGTCCAAGTACGCGGGCCTGCGGATCGCCACCGTCATCGAGCCCGACTCGCTGCCCAACCTGGTCACCAACGCCGGCGGCACCGCCACGACCACCGACGCCTGTGTCGCCATGAAGGCCAACGGCAACTACGAGAAGGGCGTCTCCTACGCCCTGGACAAGCTGGGCGCCATCCCGAACGTCTACAACTACATCGACGCCGGCCACCACGGCTGGCTCGGCTGGGACAGCAACCTCGGTCCCGCGGTGCAGGAGTTCGCCAAGGTCGCGACGTCGAACGGCGCGAGCGTGAGCGACGTGGCCGGCTTCATCGTCAACACCGCGAACTACAGCCCCACCAAGGAGCCGTACCTCAAGGTCACCGACACGGTGAACGGTCAGACCGTACGTCAGTCGAAGTGGGTGGACTGGAACCAGTACGTGGACGAGCAGTCCTTCGCCCAGGCTATGCGTGACAAGCTCGTCGCGGCCGGATTCGAGTCCGGACTCGGCATGCTGATCGACACCTCGCGCAACGGCTGGGGCGGCTCCGCCCGGCCCACCGGTCCCGGAGCGCAGACCACCGTGGACGGCTACGTCGACGCCAGCCGTATCGACCGGCGGATCCACGCCGGCAACTGGTGCAACCAGAGCGGCGCGGGCATCGGCGAACGGCCGACCGCGGCTCCGGCCGCCGGCATCGACGCCTACGTGTGGGTCAAGCCGCCGGGGGAGTCGGACGGCAACAGCGCCGCCATTCCCAACGACGAGGGCAAGGGCTTCGACCGGATGTGCGACCCGACGTACGGCGGCAACCCCCGCAACGGCAACAACCCCACGGGCGCGCTGCCGAACTCGCCGCTGGCCGGACGCTGGTTCTCGGCCCAGTTCCAGCAGTTGGTGAAGAACGCGTACCCGCCGCTGTCATGACCTGTCGACTCGGTGGATGACCGCCGGGATCCGTCCCTCGGCACTGCCGAGGGACGGATCCCGGCGGATCCCGCACTCCATGTCGGGTGCGGCCCCGGGGCGGCCTGGGCTGTCACGCCTGATTCCCATCGGATCCCCACTGGTCCCCACTGGTTCCCACTGGTCCTCATCGGTTCTCTCGTGTGATGTGAGCGACTTTATCGGGCAACGAAATCGGCTGACATTGTCAAGTGACAACGTCGGTCGTATGGTTGAACCGATAACAGTCGGAGCGGAATGGGAAGGCACGCTCATGACCGATGCGACCCTGCGGGGAACGGAGCCGATCCCCCAGCGCCCGGGCCCGCCCCTGGTGGGCCATGCACTGCACGTCGCACTGGAGGACACGACCGATCCGGTCATCGGCGGCCCCGCCGAACGACACGGCTTACAGCCCATGAAGGTGCTCGACTCCTACGAACTGGTCGACCTGGAGCAAGAGTTCGCCCGGTCCAGGCGCTTCCTCAGACTGCGCCTCCCCGCGGGCGTCACCTACCGCACCGGCGACTGCCTCGCCGTGCTCCCGAGCAACCCGGACGACCTCGTCCGGCGCGTGGCCGACCGCTTCGGCCTCGGCCTGGACCGCGCCGTCCGGCTGCACGACCCCCGCCGCCACGCCCTGCCGGCCGACAGTCCACCGACCCTGCGCCGCCTGCTGACCGACTTCGTGGAGCTGCAGGATCCGGCCACCCGCGAACAGGTCGCGGTGCTCGCCGAGCACACCGTCAGCCTGCCCGAGAAGCGTCCCCTGGCGGAACTCGCCTCGGCCGACCCGGAGACGTTCCGCGAGCAGGTGACCGCCGTCGGACACAGCGTCCTGGACCTGCTGGAGCGCCACCGGGCCTGCGAGCTGCCGTTCGAGGCATTCCTGGAACTGCTGCCGGTGCTGCGCCCGCGCCAGTACTCGATCTCCTCGTCCGCCGAGGCCGCCCCCGGTGAGGTCGACCTGATGGTGGCGCTGCTCGCCGCGCCCCACCGCTCCGGCAGGGGTCTGTTCCGCGGCATCGGCTCGCACCACCTGCGGACCAGGACGGCCGGCGACACCGTCCAGGCACGGGTGCTGCCCTGCCGCGAGGTCTTCCGTCTGCCGGCGGACGACTCCGCGCCGGTGATCCTGGTCGGCGTGGGCACCGGCCTGGCCCCCTTCCGCGGGGCCGTCCTCGACCGCCACCACGCCAAGTCGACCGGCACCCTGCTGTGTTACTTCGGTTGCGAGCATCCCGACGTCGACTACCTGCACCGCGAGGAGTTGGAGGCGGCCGAGGCCGCAGGAGCCGTCAGCATGCGGCCCGCGTTCTCCCGCGCGCCCCAGGACGGTGTCCGTTACGTCCAGGACCGCATCGCCAAGGAGAGCGACGAGATCTGGGCCGCGCTGGAAGCCGGCGGGCGCGTCTACATCTGCGACGACGGGCGCCGCATGGCTCCCGCCGTGCGGGAAGCGTTCATGGCCGTCTACCGCAGGTACACGGGCGCCGAGGACGACGAGGCCGGTGCCTGGCTGAACGCCCTGAACGAGTCCGGCTACTACGTCGAGAACGTCTGGCCCGGCTGACCACCCTCCTCGACGGCGCCGGAGCCCGGGCGGGGGCGGGCGCGGTGCGTGTGCGGGGCATGTACGGGCGGCGCGGGGCTGTGCGGGTGGCGCGGGTGGGATCAGCCCGCGACGACCGCCATCCGGTCGCTGATCTCGCCGGCCGTGGCCAGGACCTTCTGGGCGATCTCCGTCTCCGCCTCCGGGTACACCCGGGAGGCGAGAGCGGCCACGCTCACCGCCGCGACCACCCGCTTGTTCTCGTCCCGGATCGGCGCGGCGATGCCCACCACGTCGGGGTCGAGTTCGCCGCGGGTGACCGAGTAACCGATGCGGCGGATCCGCCCGAGGCGTTCCATCAGGGCGTCGACGTCGGTGAGGGTGGCCGGTGTGAACCGGCGCAGCTCGGCGGCTTCCAGCAGTCCGCGGCTCTCGTCCTCCGGGCTCCAGGCGAGCAGGACCAGGGCGGAGGCGCCGGCGTTGATCGGCAGGGCGCTGCCCCGCTCGTAGGAGATGCGTACCGCTCGGGCGCTCTCCGCGCGGTCCACGCACACCACCAGGTCCCCGGCCCGCCGGGTCAGCAGCACGGTCTCGTGGACGTCCTCGGCGAGCGCCCCCATCGACGGCAGCGCCACCTCGGAGAGGCCGTAGCTGCGGCGGGCCAGACGGGCCACCTCCAGCACACGCAGGCCGAGCCGGAAGCCTCCGCCCGGGGCCTCTTCGAGGAAGCGGCCGGCCACGAGGCTCTGCAGGTAGCGGTAGGCGGTGGAGCGCGCGACGCCGAGACGCTCGGCCACGGCGGTTCCCGAGACGACGAGCTGGGTGTCGTCGAACATCGTCAGAATGTCCAGTGCCCGGTCGGCCGTGGAGTTGCGGTCGCGGTAGCTGGAGGACGTGTTTCCTGACACGCGAGACACTCTAGCGGGTGGGCGCGAGCCGGTGGAGGCCGCCGGTCGTCACGTGCGCCGTCACTCGGAGTCGAGGGCGAAACGGTCCGTGCCCAGCACCGTGAGCAGGGCGAGTTTCTCGTGGCTCACCGTGCCCGGGGTGGCGGTGAAGACGAGGAGTGACTGCCTCTGGTCCGGCTCGAGCAGGAGTTGACAGCACAGGTCCAGGCGTCCGACCTGCGGATGGACGAACCGTTTGGTCTCGCTCCACCGCAGGCCCACCTCGTGACGCTCCCACAGCCGGGCGAACTCGCCGCTGACGCGCAGCAGGAGGTCCGCCAGGTTCGCCGCGGGGGAGCCGGGGCCCGTCCCGGGTGACAGCCGCGCGCAGCAGCGCGGCGTCGGTCCGGATGTTGTCGTCGTGGTCCTCGGGGTGGGAGGGCTCACGGGCGGCCGGATCGGTGAACCACCGGTACGTCGCGCTGCGGGCGTTGCCGCTGTAGCGGGTCTGTTCGCCGAGCAGTGTCACCGCGGACGGCGTCTGCAGCAACGTCTCGCCCAGGGGGCCCCTCACCCGCGCGGTGGTTCCGGCCAGGCCGTCCATGACCCGCGTCAGCCCGGGGCTCACGTGCTGGAGCCACAGTCCACGGCAGGCCGTGCGGTGGCCGGCGAGCAGGAACAGGTGATCGCGCTCGTCCGAACGTCGTCAACCGGTTGACGTTCCTCACCAACGACCCGGAGCGCGGAGCGCTCTCGCTAGCTCTACGCCGCGACCCAGGACGTCCCCGGCGACTCCTATGTCGGGCCGGACGGCCTGGGCGGCTTCCGGGGCTTTCCGGCCGTCCGCCGACAGGGCAGGGCGGGCCTGGACGCGGCCCTGGCCGGCCGGCTGTGGGACAGGACCGCCGACCTCGTCGGTCCGTCCTTCGCCGTTCGTGACGCGCCCGCGGACATGAGGCCGCGGCGAACTCCAAAGCACGGCGGCGCCCGATCCCGGAGCCGTCGTCACACGGCGGACTCGGCGCGCATCCGGGCGCGGGCGGCGCCGTCGTAGCCCAGTTCCTCCAGGACGGCGTCCGTGTGTTCCCCGAGGGCGGGGACGGGGCCCATCCGCGGAGGACGACCGGGGAGGCCGATGGCCGGCAGGACGGCTGTCAGCGGGCCGACGGGGGAGTCCACCTCGGTCAGCCGGTCCCGGGCGACGAGCTGGGGGTGCACGCCGATCTCTCCGACCCCGCGTTGCCGGGCGTGAGCGATCCTTCCCTCGGTGAGGCGTTGCTCGACCTGTTCGCCCGTCAGGCCCAAGAAGACCTCGGCGATGCAGTCCTCCAGTACCTGACGGTTGGCGACGCGCCGGCTGCCCCTGTCGAATCGCTCGTCGGAAGCCAGCTCCTCGCGGCCGAGCACGGTACGGCAGAAGGAGACCCACTCGCGTTCGTTCTGCACGGAGAGGACGATCTCGGTCCCGTCGCCGGCGGTGAACGTCCCGTACGGTGCGATCGCGGCATGGCTGGTGCCGGTGCGGGGCGGGGGAGTTCCGCCGTAGGCGGCGTAGTAGAAGGGGTAGCCCATCCAGTCCACGAGCGAGTCGAGCAGGCTGACGTCCACGATGCCGCCGGCCCCGGTGCGCTCGCGCTCGTACAGGGCGGCGAGGATTCCGGAGAAGGCGTGCATGCCGGCGCTGATGTCGGCCACGGGGATTCCGCTTTTGGCCGGTGTCTCCTCGCTCCCGGTCACCGACAGCAGACCGGCCTCGGCCTGGATGAGGAGGTCGTAGGCCTTGGCGTCACGGTAGGGCCCGTCGGGGCCGTACCCGGTGATGGAGCAGACGACGAGGCGGGGATGGCGCGCGCGCAGCTCGTCGGCGCCGAGGCCGAGACGTTCCGCGGCGCCCGGCGCGAAGTTCTGGATGAACACGTCGGCCCCCTCGATGAGACGGTGCAGGGCGTCCTGGGCGTCGGGGTGCTTGAGGTCGAGGGTGATGCTCTCCTTCGAGCGGTTGAGCCACACGAAGTGGCTCGACATGCCGCGGACGGTTTCGTCGTAGTCGCGGGCGAAGTCCCCGGTCCCGGGTCGCTCGACCTTGATGACCCTGGCTCCGAGGTCGGCGAGCTGGCGGGTCGCCAGCGGGGCGGCGACGGCCTGTTCGCACGCGACCACGGTGACGCCGGTGAGAGGCAGGGTGTTCATCGCACTCCGATCGCGACGGTTTGGTCCGGGTGTGGCCCGGCAGACGTACCTGAAGGCCCACCCGTTCACCGCGCGGGGCCGGCGACGGCACCGCTGCTGCGCGGGGTCCGGCGAGGCATCGTCAGGATACGCATCCGGCTTCCGGTGATCAGGCGGGGACACCTCGCGGAGCCCTGGTGGCGCCTCCGACCGGGATCGCGAGACCCCTCGTTCCGAGGTGCGAACCCAGTCGCGGGAGCGCACCATGTGAAGCAGGGGGACTACGAGTTGTAGGGGCGGGAGCAGCCGTAGGGGCGGGGCTCACGGCAGCCGTTGGGCGGGGTTACGGCCACGGCAATCTGCGGGGTTACGGCCACCGCAATCTGCAGACATTCACCGTTGATTCCGCGGAGGAGTCGCCATGCCCATGCTGATCATCAAGGGCTTCTACGACGTCAGGGGCTCGCAGCCGGACGGGGACACGGTCCACTTCACGGCCGACGACCCCGCGCAGTGGGACCTCGTCGGCGGCGGGCTGGGCCGCGCCGTCGATCACAGCGCGACGGGCCGCGCGAAACTGCGGCTGGACGCGATCGACGCTCTCGAGACGCACTACGGCGCGAACCGTGTCCACCAGCCGCTGCAGTACGCCCACGCCGCACGTGACGAACTCTTGAGCTGGCTGGGCTTCACCGAGGTCCAGGGTGGCCCGGACGAGACCGTGACCGCCACCACCCCGGACACGGTTCCCGGCTTCGTGCTCACCCGCGGCACCGATGTGCACGGCCGCTGCATCGCCCTGGCAGGGCGGGGAACGCCCCCCGGGACCAGTGGCCTGGAGATCGACGTGGACGCCGCCGTGCTGAGGACGACGGTCAATCACCACCTGCTCACCGCGGGACTGGTGTTCCCGATGTTCTACCGCAGCCTGTTCACCAGCCTGCGGGCGGAGATGGCCACCGTGGCCAAGGAGGCCCGGGAGGCAGGACGGGGTCTGTGGCCGAGTGACGTCACCACGACGGGCGCGAAGATCAGTGGCCTGTCCTCGTTGACGGACGACCTGGTGCTGCTCCCGAAGCTGTTCCGCCGTCTGGTGGACTACCTCCAGCTCGGCAGCATGCCGATATCGTGCTTCCCGGCGTTCCTGGCCGGCGTCGCGGACCGCTTCTCCATCCTGTCCACGGGCGAGCGGTGTGTGGGCCTGCACCATGTCGTCGAGGCCACGAACGGCCAGACCGTGAGGATGACGCATCCCCCCGAGGACCTGCTCTTCGAGGACGCCTGACACCAGCCGCCTCCAGCTGTCCTCAGCTGCCCCCGCCGTTGCGGGTGTCTGCCCCTGGTCGGTCGACCAGGGGCAGACACCCGCAACGGCGAGGCGTCTGGGCCGTGGAGTTCAGCAGATGGTGTGGGGGTTGAGGAGCCTGCGCAGGAATTCCTCGGGGTCGGGGATGAGGTCCGCGGCGGTGCCGAGGTCCAGGCCCGGGACCAGTTCGATGGGGAGCGCCAGGGGACCGAACACCACCGGCGCCAGGAACTGCCAGTTGTCCATGTGCTGGATCGAGCGCAGCAGTTCGCGCAGCGTCTCGCGCCAGTCCACGGCGGGCACCTGCGCGGGGACGGGGAAGTTCACCAGGTGTCCGGTCTTGCCGCCCGAGTTCGGCATGCGTGCGAGACCCGCCAGCGCGTCCTCGTGCAGGGACGGGTCCTCGTTGAGGTGCTCTCCCCAGATCTGGGTGCGCAGCTCGCGGACGGACCTGCCGACCGGGTGCGGGGCGCCGCCGATCGTCCCGTCGACCAGCTCCGTGTCGAAGACGCCGAGCTGCAGTTCCGAATCCGTGGAGTGGGAGCGGAAGTTCAGGTTGGCGCTGCCCGCCGCGACGTACTGGTCGTCGACGATCATGAGCTTGGCGTGCACGTAGATCTGCTGAGACGTCGCCGCCTGCTCCAGGTGGAAGCAGTGGACGTTCCCGGGGGCGGCGGAGGCGATGCGCTGGAGGGCCTCGGCCCGCAGCGCCTGGTGGACGTCGCGCAGCCCCGGCACGTCGAAGTCGCGTGCGGTGACCAGGATGACCTGGACGCCTCGGGCCGCGGCGTCCCGCAGGTCGTCGACGACGGGCGAGGGCCACAGGTACTGGTCCTCGATGTAGATGTAGTGCTGTGCGCGGCCCATGGCCTTGCGGTAGGCGGCCACCACGGTGAACTCGCCGCCGGGCAGGAAGGAGTAGACGCCCTTGCAGGTGAGGGTGCGCAGCACCTGCACGGCCTGGGTGCCGGAGGCGACCGGCTGTCCCGGCGCCTCCGACGCGGGGATCGGCACGGGGGCGGCGTCGATGCGGCTGGGCCGTGTGGGATCGTTCCAGCGCTGCACCAGGTTCTGCCAGATCTGGCCGACGGCGGGACCGAACACCGCGCACTGCACGTCGTGCCAGCCGGGCAGGGAGGCCTTGAACCCCAGGAAGTCCGGCTCCCGTTGACGAACGGGCGGATCGACGTGGGCGGCGTTGTCCCAGCGGTCGAGGCAGACGTCGATCCCGCCGACGAACGCACACGGGCCCTCCGCGGCGCCCTGCACCACCGCGCACTTCTGGTGGTGGGAGCCGAAGTCGCCCACCCGTGCGTCGAGGACGGCCTCGGCCCCCGAGTCGACCAGCCCGGTCCGGAAATCGAAGTTGTCCTTGGACGGCAGGGTCGGCACCCTGGGCCTGCGCACGGGGAGCGTGGAGAAGTGCGAGCCGTACAGCAGCGCGCGTACGACGATCCCGTCGGCGCGGAGCTTGAGGAGCCGGTCGAGGATTCCCGGTGTGCCCGCGACCGTCGGGAGCAGCAGTTGCTCGGGCGAGAACCGCCAGCCGGCGAACAGCACCCGGTCCCCGGCGGTCAGGCCGTCCAGCCGCGCGGCCAGGGTGGCGTAGTAGGCCTCGGCGTCCACGAAGAACAGCACCAGGTTGTCGAGGGTGAACGCGGGCGTGCGGAACGGGCCCATCTCGGCGGCGCTCAGCAGCCAGTCCTCGGGCGCCACGCCCTGCGGCGCGGGCGGCCGTTCCGCCTGCGCCCGCATCTCGTCCAGCTTCAGGACCGTCAGGGGACCGACGTCGTCGATCACTTCGGACGGAGCGACCCCGAGCACCTCGACCTTGAACCGGGCCACCGCGCCGGCGGTCTCGTCGCCGTAGTCGCCGTCGGCTCCGAATCCCGGCAGGCAGTCGGGATCCCAGCCCAGCAGGGCGATCTGCACCTTCTGCACGGCGGGATCGTTTCGGTGCCGGGTCCGGGAGATACGGTCCTGGTCCTGCGCGATCGCCTCCAGCAGCGGATCGCCGGAGAAGAGCGCTGAGGTGAGCATCCGGGATCTCCTTCACGCTCGGTCGGCCGCACGGTGGTGTCACGGCGATTCGCGGAGTCCCCGGGGCGCGTCGGTCGGCGTCGTCGGCCCGGAGGCCGCCGGCGGCATGGGCGGCAGGCCCGCCGCGAGGTCCGGCAGCAGCACCGGCTCCAGCCGCACCCGGTCCTGACCGGTGAGGTACCGCTCCAGCCCCGGCGGCCGGTAGTCGGGGTCCCGGTCGCGGCGTTCCTTGGTGGGAACGGCCAGGAACTCGTTGCCGTCGGGCTCGCCCTTGTCGTTCACCGCCTGTCCCAGCGGCCGGTGCAGCGGCTTGGCCAGCAGGTACATGCCCGTACGCGAGGAGTGCAGCGTGCCGGCGCCGTCCGATCGCACCTGGAACTCGATGCTGTCCTGAGGCTTCATCACCTCGGGTCCGGCCTCGCCGAGGGCCCCGGCGTCGAACTCCAGCCCGTGCCTGCGGGCCTGATCGACCATCCACAGCAAGGCGACGTCGGACAGGCCCGTTTCCTTGTAGCCGCCACCGACATCGCAGTGGACCCCGGCGAACCACACCTGCTTCAGTTCCTGGCCCTGCTTGTCGGCGCCCGGCTGCTGGTGCCACAGCGTCGGCTCGAACGCCGAGCGCTCCTCGTCGACGGCCAGCGCGTGGAAGGCGGCCCTGACCCAAGTGCTCAGGTCCGTGTTGTGGAACGCCCATTGGCGGTTGAAGCGCTTCACCCCCGGCTGGAGCCAGGGGGCGTCCGGAACCGGGATGCCGAGGGCGCCCACCGTGTCCCACACCCCGATGAAGCGGATGTCCGTCTCGCGCGCGTACGAGCGCCGGAACAGCGTGGCCGCAGTGCCGTTGGGATGCTCGATGCGGTTGCGGTACAGGGACCAGGCCTCCGGGAGCCGGTCGGCGTGGTCCCGCCGCAGGATGCCGCAGTTGCGCACGAGTCCCGCCAGACTGCGGGCGGTGAACGCGCCCCGGCTGAAGCCGAAGAGGAACAGTTCGTCGTCGGGCTCGTACGTCTCGACGAGGAACCGGTAGGCGTCGACGATGTTGCGGGACAGACCCACGCCGAACGCACCGCCGCGCAGCCGGTCCCGCCGCTGGGTGCCGACGCCGCTGTGGTAGTAGACGCGTTGCTCCTTGCCGCCCGCGGACCCCTGGCGCACGGACAGGGCCACCTTGGCGACGTTGGTCTTGCTCGGCTGATCGGCGAAGTTCCAGGTGCCGTCGCAGCAGACGACGAGACGCTTGGACATGGCCGCCTCCTGGCGAGAGGAGAGGGGGGGAGTGGTGTCCAGCACCACTTCCATGGTGGCACCACTCGGCGGGCCTCGCCATGCGTCATGTGCTCGTCGCCGACGCCGACCGCCGGCCGTGCTCGCTCCGCACGAGTGGCGAGCCCCGACATCCCGACTACGCTGGTGAGTTGCAGCGCATGCAGACATCGGAGATGCGCTGCGGCGGCGGACGCGACATGCGAACGGTCGGCGACGCGAACCCATCCGTCCCCGCGCGGGGCGAGTACCCGCAGTGCATCGCGCCGACGCCCGGGCGGACGCACGCCCGTGTCCTGCCGCACCGGCCCGAGGACCGCGCAACCCGCTTGCCGGCTCCCGGGCGTGCCGTCCGGCCATGCGCTCCCCGACACGTCCGTGACCGCCTCCGCCGGTCGGCCGCGGCCTGTCGGCGACCGCACCGGGCACGGCCCGCGGAGGCGGCGCGCGCCCCCGACGTCCCATCGCCGATCGGTCAGCCACAGGGAGGAGCCGGTCATGAGTGAGCGGGGCACCGTGGCACGCACCGTCGAGCATCAGGGCGACGTCCAGGCGATCGCCTTCAGCCCGGACAGCACCCGCTTCGCGAGCGGCGGCAGCGACTCCCTGCTCCGGGTGGTGCCGATCGGCATCGGCACCCCGCTCGACGTGAGCGTCGACGGGTCCGTGACCGGCATCGCCTTCAGCCCCGACGGCAGCAGGCTCGCCGTGGCCGACTTCGAGCAGGTGTTCCTGCGGGACAGCGTGAGCGGCACGGCCGTCTGGGAAGGGCCGCTCGACCCGGGCAACTCGGTGAACACCGTGCGGTTCGGGCCGAACGGCTGGCTGATCGCGGTCACCGACACACTGGCCGCCGTGCTCGACCAGGCCACCGGGACCATCACCCGCCGGATCACCGTCGACCGGCCGCTGATCGCCGACGTGGACCTGAGCCGGGACGGCACCCGGCTCGCGCTCGCCGTCGACGAACGCCACGGCGGCGACCACCACAACGCCGGGTCGGCGCGCGTGGCGGACCTGGCCACCGGCGCCGAACTCGGCCGGCTGACGCCGGGCAACGCCGTCCACGCGGTCGCGTTCAGCCCCGACGGGTCCCTGGTGCTGTGCTGCGCCGCCGACGACACCACCCGGATGTTCGAGGCGCAGGGCGGAGCACAGGTGTGGCCGACCCCCGACGATGTCGACGACCAGGTCACCGCCCCGAACTGTGTGGCGTACGACCCGAAGGGCCGATGGACCGTGGTCGGCGGCTCCGACGGGTTCGCCCGCGTCCTGGACGCGGAGACCGGGGTGGAGAAGTGCCGGGCGCCGAAGCTGAAGCCCGGCGCGGCGGACCCGGGATTCGGGGCCGTCACCCATGTGGCGTTCAGCCCGAACGGCAAGCTGGCGGCCAGCGCCTCCATCGACAACGTCGTGCGGCTGTTCAACCTCGACGGCAAGGACCTGTACGAGGTGAACACCGATCAGGACGAGGTGCTGACGATGACGTTCAGCCCGAACGGCCGCTGGCTGGGCGTCGGTTGCTTCAACCGCGCGCTGGTCGTCGACAACGGCGAATCCACCCAGGGGTGAGCCATGGACCCGCATGAACTCCTGCACCAGGTCGCCGACCGACTGCGCGAACTGACCCGGGACGCGGCGGACGGCCTGGTCCGCTCACTGCCCGAACCCGGCGAGGATCCGTCCGCCGCCGGCACCGTGCTCGCCGGACGGCTGCTCGCCGTGCACGACCGGCTGCCCGCGGGGAACTCGCTGGTGGAACTGGTGCGGGAGATGGTCGGCGACCTGGCCGCCGACTCGCCGACGCCCCTGCGACTGCACGGCTGGCGACGGGCGCCCGGCGCGCCCCTGGGAGTGGCGCTGGTGCTGACGGACCCCTCCGGGCCGGCGGGCGGCCGCGCCGTGCTCGGAGTGACCCCGGACGGGCCCGTGTTCGACGTGGTGGTCACCGCGGGGGCGACGCTGTCCCTGCCGCCGACGACCGCGCAGTCGTGGAGCGCGGAGGCGGCCGTCGCCGCTCCGCAGGGCTGGGACGCCGCCTTCGGCCCCGGTCAGCCGCCGGCGCCGCCCGGAGGCACCGCGACGGTCGAGCTCCGGCGCGCCGGCCGGCTCGCCGCCGGGATGACCGACGGGCCGGGGATCGCCGTCGAGGGAATCGCCCTCACCGTGACGGCGGCCCCCGGGGCGCCCACGGGCGTCGGGATCGAGCTGCGCCGGCTCACCGCCGCCGTCCTGCCGGCCGCCCTGGCCAAGCTCGTCGGCGTCGGCGGGGCGAGCCCGATGGCCGGCGGGTCCGAACCCGTCGACGTCACCCTCAGGGCGGACCGGGTCGACGGTCTGTGCTTCGCCGGCGGCGCCCTGCGCATCCCCCTGCCGCTGCGGCTGAACGCGCCGGGCGTGTCCACCCGGGGCGCCGCCCTGCACCTGACCTCGGACGGGGGCGAGCCACGACTGGGACTGTCCGTGTCGCTCACCGCCGGGCTGCCCGGGCTGCCGCTGCGGGTGTTCCTGGACGACGCCGGAATCGCTCTGCCCGTGACGTTCTCCCCGGCGGCCCGCCCCGGCCTCGACCCGCGGCCGCGCGAGCTGTTCCCGGAGAGCATCGGCACCGACCTCAAGCTGCCGCCGGTGTCCGGCGGCGGCGTGGTCCGGCGTACCGCCGACCAGGGATACGCGGGGCTGATCTCGATCGACCTGGGTGTGCTGCGCCTGCAGGCCGTAGCCCTGTTCCGGCCACCGGACGGGAACACCCCCACCAGCTTCCTGGTGCTGCTGTCCGCCCAGTTCCCGCCCCCCGGCATCCAAGTGGGGCTGGGACTCGCCCTGGACGCGGTCGGCGGGCTGGTCGGCGTCAACCGGCGCGCCGACATCACCGCACTCCAGCAGCTGGTCGGCGCCGGCAACGCCGACCACGTGCTGTTCCCGGACCGCGCGGTGGAACGCGCCAAGGAGATCATCGGAGCCCTCGGCTCCGCGTTCCCGGTGGCCGCCGGACGGTACCTGGTCGGACCGATGGTCCGCCTCACCTGGAGCGGAAGGATGGTGTCGCTGTCCGGCGCGCTGATCCTCGAACTCCCCGCACCGGCCCGCGCGGTCCTGCTGGGACGGCTGCTCGTCGGCCTGCCCGACCCGCAGGCGCCGCTCATCCGTCTCCAGGCCGGCGTGCTCGGCCGGCTCGAGCCGGCGGTGCCCCTGGTCGAACTGCTCGTGTCGCTGTCCGGTTCGTGGATCGTGGGACTGGCCGTACGCGGCGAGTTGTACCTGCTGGTACGGGGCGGCCGGAAGCCGGAGTTCGTCCTGTCCGCCGGCGGCTTCCACCCTCGGTACACCCGCCCCGCGAGAGTGCCCGCACTCAACCGGCTCCAGGTCGACCTGGCCCCGGGCAACGGCTTCGGCCTGCGCATGGAGGCCTACTTCGCCGTCACCTCCAACGCGGTGATGTTCGGCGGCCAGGTGCAGTTGGACGCGACCGTCGCCGGCTGCGGCCTGCAGGGCCATCTGGGCCTGGACGCGCTGTTCGTCTTCGACCCGGTGTTCGCGTTCTCGGTGCATGTACGGGCCGGCGTCGCGGTGCGCGCGTTCGGCCGCCGACTGGCCGGCATCGGCCTGGACTTCACCTTGGAAGGTCCGGCCCCCTGGCACGCCTTCGGCACCGGCAGCATCTCGGTGCTGTTCTGGGACGTCGAGCTGGACTTCGACGTCCGCTGGGGCTCGCCGCCGGCGGTCGCGCAGCAGCCCGGACGCAATCCGATCGAGGCGCTGACCACCGAGCTGGCGCAGACGAAGGCCTGGGCCGCGGAGCGTCCCGCCGCCGAACGCACCGCGTTGGTGTTCACCGCCGCGGCGAACGAGAAGCTGAACCAGGGGAGTCTGGTGCACCCCGACGCCGTCCTGCGCGTCACCCAGCGGGCGGTCCCGCTCGGAGTGCCGATCACCCGGTTCGAGCGCCGGCCGGTACCGGCGCAGACATGGACGATCAAGGAGGTCACGCTCGGCACGCCGCGGCCCACCGCCGAACTCGCCTCACTGCCCGAGCGGTTCGTGCCCGGCGAGTATTTCGACCTCACCGAGGACGAACAGCTCACCAGGCCCGCGTTCGTCAGTCACGCAGGCGGGGTGCAGGCCCGCACCGACGGCATCCGGCTCGGCACCGGTCATCGGGTCGACGACGGCTACGAGACCGGTTACGAACCCCCTTTGGGCGAACGGCAGTTCTCCGACTGGCCCGGGCTCTTCCGCCGTGAGGCGGTCTACGCGGTCAGCGCCGCCGAGCGGCTGCAACGGTGGCGCACGGCCGAAGCGCTCGTCAGGGTGCGACCGGCCACCCAGAGCGTGGCGGCCGCGGGCACCCTGGAACCGCTGCTCGACGACGTCACCCTGGTCAACGCCACGGCGGACGCCTGGGAGGCGGTACGCGGACAGCTCGCGCAACCGCAGGCCGCGCTGCAGCTCGTCGAGCGCTGGGAGCTGCGCCCATGAACGCCCCGGGCGGGCGCCGCGCGTCACGGTCCCTCGATCCCGTCGGGAGTCGCACATGAGCACGCGATGGTTCTTCTCCTCGGCGCGGGTCGGCGCCGCCGCCTCGGCCACCGGTCAGGCGCTGCCCACGGCGGTGCGGTTCACCCGTGACGTCGCCGGACGCCGCGAGGAGCCGTCGGTGGCGGGGCCGACGCTGTCCCTGGTCGGTCCGGGAGACGTGTTCGGCTTCGACCGCACCATGGTGCTGCGCGAGGAACCGCCGCCCGGCACGTCCGACGTGGCGGAGAACGTGCTGGCCAGTGTCGAACTCGCACACGCCGACCTGCCCTGGCTGCTGTCCCCGGGACCGGCGCCCACGATGGCCACCCCGCAGCCCTGGATCGCGCTGATCGTGCTGGCCGAGGACGAAGCGGCCCCGCCGCGCAACGCGCGCCCGCTGCCGGTGCTCACCGCTCCGGTCGCCGCGCTGCCCCCGCCGGACGAGCGGTGGGCGTGGGCCCATGTCGAGGCGCGCCTGCCCGACGGAGTCGGCGACTTCGCCACCGTGCAACGGCTCGTGGAGCAGGGGGTGCGCGAGCACTCGGCCGATGTGGTGGCACGGCTGGTGTGCCCGCGCCGGCTGACGCCGGACCGTGGATGGATCGCCGCCGTGGTGCCCGCGACCGCAGCCGGGCGCGACGCGGGCCTGAACGCGTCGCCCGGGGGAGCGGCCACGGCGGACGCCTGGCCCGTGGCCGGCAGGGACACCGTCGACCTGCCCGTCTACCACTGGTGGACCTTCCGCACCGGCAAGGCGGGCACCTTCGAGGAACTGGCCCGCCGGCTGCGCTTCCGGCCCGCCGCCGAGGCCGGACTGGGCACCCGCACGATCGACGTCGGGCGCCCCTGGCCCGCCGAGGACCCCGCCGGGCCGGCCACCGTGGCCATGGACGGCGCGCTGCGGGCGCCCGGTACCGCCGCTCCCGAGACCTGGACCGACCCCGCCGCCCAGGACCGGTTCCGCGCCCTCGTCCGTGAGCGCCTGGACGCCCCGGCGCGGCGCCGCGCCGAGGTGGTGCCACCGGGCGACGGGCAGGAGGAGGGGGCGCCCGGCGAGGAGGCGGTCGAGGACCGGGACGTCGTGGCCGTCGCCCCGCCGCTCTACGGCAGTCACCACACCGGCCGGCAGACCGTGCCCGCCGAGCCGGACAGCTGGATGAGCACGCTCAACCTGGAGGTCCGCCGCAGGGTGGCCGCCGCGCTCGGCACCCGCTACGTGCAGCTGGAGCAGGAGTTCCTGATGGCCCGGGCCTGGGAGCAGGTCGGGGAGATCAGGGAGGCGAACCGGCTGCTGGCGGCCGGCGAGCTGGCCGCCGCCGCGGCCGAGCAGGCCAAGCACAAGCACCTCGACCGGCTGCCGGTGGCCGACCTGGTCACCGTCATGGCTCCGGTGAGCGGACGGGTGAAGGTCACCGCCGCGCAGGCGGAAGCGCCCGCGGCCACCCTGGCCGGCCTGCTGGCCTCGGCCGGAGGCGCGGTGCCGATCGGCACGGCCGACACCTCGTTCGTCCGGCTGGCCCGCCGCAACGGCGCACTGGCGCGCCGTGCCCACCGCGGCGTGAACGGCGAAGCGCCCGACGGCCAAGGGCCCGAGCCGGTCCTCGTGCAGGGGCTCAGACAGATGGGCGTGATCGACGACGCAGCGCCCGACGGCGGCCTGCCGGCCGAGCTGCGCGCCCGGATCAGCCCCACGCGGCTGCAACTGCGGCGGATGGCCGACCGCATTCCCGCCGACTTCTGGGCGGAGCGCGCCGAGACCGACGACCGGCCGCTGCGGCCCGTCATGGCCCACCCGAGGTTCACCGTGCCCATCGCCGAGGAACTCCTGGCCCGCTGGCCGGAGTGGGCGCTGCCGGGCATCAGCACGCTGCCGCCCGACTCGGTGACCCTGCTGGAGACGAACCCCGAGTTCGTCGCCGCGCTGCTCGTCGGGCTCAACCACGAGTTCAACCGGGAGCTGCTGTGGCGGGAGTTCCCCACCGACCAGCGCGGCACGCCGTTCGCGCGGTTCTGGCCCGGCGACGACCCGGACGTGGAGGAGATCGCGCTGTGGCCGCCGGAGGCCCCGCTGGGCAGCCGGTTGGGCACCGGCGGCGCGGGAAGCCTGGTGATGCTCGTGCACGGGGAGCTGCTGCGCCGCTTCCCCGGCACCGCACTGCTCGCCGTTCGCGGGGTGGGCGGCAGGCTGCCCGCCGCGTTCGACGGCGTGCCGGCCACGCCGCTCGCGCTGGACGAGTCCACCGTGCTCTACCTGTTCGCCGGCCTGGACGAGGAGCGGGCCCGCGCCGAGGACTGGTTCTTCGTGTTCCGTGAACCGATGCGCGGCACCCAGTTCGGCTTCGACTCCGGTGCGCAGCCCGCGGTGATGGAGTCCTGGGCGGACCTCACCTGGGAAGGCGTCGGAGTGGCCGCGGGCGGGTGCGTCCACCTGGGCCAGGCGCCTCCCGCACCGACCCCGCCCGCGAACGGGCAACCGCCGCCCGATCCTGCTGTGTGGGGCCGCGACGCGGCCGACATGGCCCGCATCGCCTTCCAGCAGCCGTTCCAACTGGCTTTCAGGGCCACCACGTTGCTGGGCGGCTGACCACCGTGGCGACGACCGGCGTGGCGACTGCCACCGTGCCGAGGACAGGAGCACCGGGGACATGACCGACACGTTCGCCGCCCGTGCGCAGCTGGCGCGGGCACGCAAAGAGGCCGATGCCGCACAGGCCCTCGCCGACGAGCAACTGGCCGTGGTGCGACGCCTGCAGGAGCACATCCGGGCCGGTCTGCCGGACCCCGTCCAGATCGGCCAGCGCCCCAGCCCCGAACTGCTCGTCGAGGCCGAGGCCGCCCACGCGGAACTGCAGCGCACAGCAGACGGGTTGAACACCCTGGTGCCCGAGGCGGAAGAAGAACTCACCCGTGCCATGGAGCAAGCCGCGCCCCTGTTCGCCGCCGACAACACCGCCCCGATCGCCTTCGTGCCGGTGCGGGTGGAGACCATCTGGTGGGAACCGAGCACGCTGCGGGTGCGCATCTACCCGGACGACATCCTGCTCTCGTCGTTCGACCCCCAACTGACCCCCGCCGAGGCGGCCGCGGCCGCCGAGTACTGGCGGGACCCCGGCCCGGACGCCTGGCAGAAGCTGCTCACCGAGCTGCGCCCCGCCCGCGCGTCCTGGGCGGTGCGCGCCAGCCGCCCCGGCTCCGCGCCGCCCGGCCTGCGCCCCGACGACCCGCGGCAACACCGGCCGCAGACGGTGGCCATGCCGAAACGCTGGCGCTTCCTCGGTCTGCTGGACGGCCAGGTGGTGGTGGACAAGCCCGGCCGCCCCGTGCCCGACCCGCTGCCGATCGGCCTCCTGCGGGACGAGGAGGAGGGCTGGGAGACCGACTGGTTCGAAGCGGTCAAGGCGGGCATGGGCGTCGAGCTCGTCTTTCCGCCCGACGGCACCGAGCACCTGGACGAGCTGCTGGTCGTCGGCGTGCGCGAGGACTCGGCCGCGGACGGCGCGGCCCGGCTGCGCGATCTGCTCCACGGCCACCGGTTCGGCGGCGGGCTCGGCATGCTGCCGTCCGGCACCCCGACGAACAACACCCCGCGCGCTCGCTCCGGCTGGTCCTCGGCTCCCGCGTATCCGGGGCCGGATCCCGACCCGCAGGAGGGCGAGCGACCGGTGGCCGACGCTCTGGCGGCCGCCCTCGGTCTGCCGGACGCCGGCTTCCTGCGCGGCTGCTCCGGCACCGCCGACAGCGATCCCTCGGCCGTCGCCGCGCTGACCCTGCTCACCTGGCCCACGCTCGGCCAGGGGTTCGCCGAGGCCGCGATGAGCGCGGTGGACCTGGCCACCCGGCAGGAACACGTCGTCGCGCCCGAACGGCCGTGGCGGGCGGTCCGCGACCACCTCGCCGAGCACGTCCGCAGCCGTGGACCGCTGCCGATGCTGCGGATCGGCCGCCAGCCGTACGGAGTTCTCCCCGTCACCGCGCTGGACGACTGGCGCGCCGAGCGCATCGGTGACGTCGACGCCCTGATCGCGCCCTGGCTGCAGCGACTGCGGGAACGCTGGCGGGCGGCGGTGAACGACGAGGAGGCCATCGACCCCATCCCCAGGGTGCGGCCGGGCGAGCCGGTGGACCAGGTCGCGGTGGACGCGCTGCAGCGGCTGCCCGTGGCGACCGGGCTGGCCATGCGCCGACTGGACGGCCCGGACTTCGCCGTGCCGAAGACCTCCCGTGACGAGCCCCCTTCCCGGCCGGGCCTGCCCGGTCTGCCTCCCGACGGCCTGCTGCGGTGGACCACGTCCGGCGACGGGTGGACGTCCCTCGGCTGGGTCATGGACGAAGAGACCGGCATCCCGGAGTTCGTCACCCGGCTCACCCCGGACCCCGAGGCCTTCCCGGCCCGGGCGGCGGCCACCGCGGACTATCTCGCCGCGGCGCGCGCCTTCCTGGCGGGCGAGCTGGACGCCGAGGGCTACGACCGGGCCTGGCCCGTGGAGCTGTCCTCGGGCCGGGAGACCCCGCCCCGGCGCAGCACGTTCTTCGACCTCCCGGCGACCGAGGGCGAGACGCCGGACGAGGAGGGGACCCCGGGCGATGACGGGACACCGCCCGGCGATGACGGGACACCGCCCGGGGACGACGGGACACCGCCCGGGGACGACGGGACACCGCCCGGGGACGACGGGACACCGCCCGGGGACGACGGGACACCGCCCGGCGATGACGAGACACCGCCGGAAGACCCACCCGACGCCGGTGGGCTGCTCGACGCGCTGCTGTTCCTGCCCAACTGGTCCGCCTTCCCCGGCGACGACGGCGGCGAGGGCACGGACGACCCCCTGCGTCAGGCGCTGGCCGTCCCCGCCGAGGTGGACGCGCTGGTGGCGGAGGTGCTGGAAGGCCTGGGCGAGCAGGAGCGCGCGCAACGCGTCGCGGCCGCCGCCCGCGCCGCGGCCGCACTGCCCCGACTGGAACAGGCCTTGCGGACCCTGGCCGGCGTCCCGGTGACCCGGCTGCCCGCACTGCTGCTGGAGGTCATCGACGTCCACTCGCACCGCCTGGACGCCTGGGTCACCTCACTGGCGTCCAAGCGGCTGGCCGCCCTGCGGGCGTCAGGCGTCGAAGGCGTCCGGTTCGGCTGCTACGGCTGGGTGGAGAACCTGCTCCCGCCACAGGAGAGGGAGCAGCTCGACATCGTGCTGGACGACGTGGACACCACCGTCGAGATCTCCCGGGAGGACGGCTACGTGCACGCGCCGTCGCTGCAGCACGCGGCCACCGCGGCCGTCCTGCGGTCGGGCTTCCTCAGCGACCCCGACGAGCAGACCTACGCGGTCAACCTCACCTCCCGCCGCGCCCGTGTCGCCCGCTGGCTGCTCGGCGGCGTACGGCAGGGCCAGAACCTGGGCTCCCTGCTGGGCTACCGGTTCGAACGAGCCCTGCACGACGCGAAACTGGACCACCTCGTCGAACGGTTCCGCCGCCAGTTCCCCCTCCCGGTCGTGCCCGAACCACCGGGGGAGGCGCCCGCGACGGACCTGTGGGCGCGCAGCGCGGAGGCGGTCTCCGCGCGCAACGTCGTCGACGGGATGGCCCTCGCGCGGGCCGGTGCCGGCGCTCCCGGCCTGCCCAGTGCCATCGACGGGGCACCCGTGGTCCCCGAACACGACCTGGCGGCGGTCACACCGCTGCTGGAGGACATCGCCGACGCCCTGGACGCGGTGGGAGACGTGGTGCTCGCCGAGAGCGTGCACCAGCTCGTGGGAGGCAACCCCATCCGCGCCGGCCTGACCGCCGACACCCTCGGCCGCGGCGAGGACGTCCCGGACACCTTCCGGGTCCTGCGCACACCGCATCGCGCCCGCGCGCTGACCCACCGGGTGGCCGCGCTCATGCCGGACGAACCCTCCGCCGCGACCGGCTGGCCCGGCGATCCGCTCGCCGCGCTGCAACCCGCCCTGGAGGCATGGACCGCCCATCTGCTGGGCCCGGCGGCGGGCTGGACGCTGACGGGGGTGCTGAGCCGGCCGCCCGGCGGGCACGAGGACGGCCCCGGCCCGGAGGACGACGGGCAGAGCGACCGTCCGTTCGAACTCACCGCCGACCGACTGGGGCTGGGCGCGCTGCGCACCGTCCTGGAGGCCGCCGCCACCGAACCGGCCGGGCTGCGCGGGGCGGTGCAGAACGCGCTGGGGGCCACTCCGGACACGGCGGTGGCCTTCACCGGACCCGGCTGGAGCGCTCTGCACGGCCGAGCGGTCCGGATCCGGTCGCTGCTGTCCACCGCCCAGCCACTGCTGCCCGCACACCTGCCCGAGGAACCGGGCGGCCGCACGGTCGACACGGCAGGGCTGCGGACCCGCCTCGCCGCCTTCGCCGCAAGCCCCCTGGTCGCCGGACAGCCCGTCGAGGCCGTGCTGCGCGACCTGGCCGCACAGCCCGTCGCGCAGGACTCGGCCGAAGCCTGGCTGTCCCGGGCCCGCACGGCGCTGGCCGAGCTGCTCGGCGCGGACGTCCCCCTCCTGCCGGCGCTCGTCGCACCGGCGCCGCCGCCGGCCGGCCGCAGCGACCTGCCGGGCGCCGACCTCGAGGACTGGCTGCGGCGCAACGCGGCCGTACGGCCGGTGGTGCGCACCCTGCACGAGACGCTGCTGCTGGCCGGAACCAGGGCCGGGCGGGCCGAACCGCTGCGGGCGGCACAGCATCCCGTGCGTGAGGGCGATGCCTGGATCGGCGGCGTCTTCCCCGCGGGACCGCGCCCGCCCGCCACCGCCCACCTCGTCTGGCACGCCCCGGCCGACACCGCCGCGGGCGCCGCCGTCACCGGCGTCGTCCTCGACGAATGGATCGAACTGCTGCCCGGATCGGATCAGCCGTCCCCGCCGCCCGAGCCTGTCCCGCCCGCCGGGGCCGCGCCGCAGAGCGAACTGACCGGAGTCGCCTTCCACTACGACCGGCCGGACGCCAAGGCACCGCACAGCCTGCTCGTCGCGGTGCCTGCGAACCTCGAGCGCGGCTGGACGGCCGACGGTCTGGTGCAGGTGTTGCGCGAGACGTTCGAACTGGCCAAGCTGCGCGCCGTCGACCGCACCGATCTGCCGATGCTGGACGACCTGATCCCCGGCATCCGCATCTCGCCGCACGGAGCCACCGGCCGCGCCCTGTCCGCGATCGAGACCCGCCGCCCGAACACCGACCCGGACGGACCCTTCCGGCTGGAGCCGACTCACCGGACCGCCGACGTGGAGTCCGGACTGGCGGCCCGGGTGCACGACCCGCTGTGGCTGCTCACCCGGCAGTGGCAGTTCGGGGAGTTCGCCGCCCAGGACGCCGGTTCCCCTGCGGTGGTCCGGATGACCGGCAGCAGTGCGCCCATCGACGCCTGGCGGCCGGGCGGCGGCACGGACTGGGTGCCCTACGACCTGCGCTCCGGGCCCCTGGACAGCCAGGTCGAGGACGAGCCGGTCCACGTCGACGAGTGGCTGCGTGCCGAGGGAGGCGCCGCGCTGCTGCGGATGTTCGACGACGCCGGGCTGCTGGGCGCCGGCCTCACGGCGGTGGCCCCCCACCGGCTCCAGGCCGGCGAGGCCGACGCGAGCCTGGTCGCTCTGCTCGACGGCCGGGTGCCGGACGCGGTGGCGGTGGCCGCGGCGCTGGACACGAGCGGCTTCGACGGCGGCCCCGACCCGCGCGTCGGCGAGGTGGCTGCCCGGTGGCGGACCTGGTGGGCCGGACGGCTCGCCGAGCGCGGCCCGGACTGCTTCGACCCGCACCGCTTCGAGTACGCGGCCGAACTGTCCACCGGCGGGACGGTGCTGCGCGCAGAGGAGTACCAGGGCGACGGCCTGGACTGGTACAGCCTGGACGTGGATCCCGACCCGGAGTCCGGAGCGGCGCCGCCGGGGGAGCGGCACACGTTCACCGAGGAGGGCCTGCCCTCGACGGTGCGTTACGGCGGGCTGCCGGCCGACCGGTTCTGGGAGATGGAGGACGCGCGCGTCGACCTCGGGGCGGCGGACGTGTCCACGCTGGACACCGGCCGGCTGCTGCTGATCTCGTTCGCCACGGTCTTCGGCAACGACTGGTTCCTCGTGCCGCTGGAAGTGCCGACCGCTTCGCTGACCGTCCTGGACCAGCTCCTGGTCCGCGACGTCTTCGGCCGCCACCACCTGGTCCGGCGCTCCGGTCAGGACGACCCCGCCTGGTCGATGTTCACCCTGTACAGCCCCGAGCCGGACCATCCTGCGGCGTCCGGACTTCTGGTGCTGCCCACCGAGCGCGGCCAGGCGGGGCAGCCGGTGGAGCGCGTGATGCTGGCCCGCGACGAACTGGCGAACCTGGCCTGGGCCGTGCAGCACCACTACACCGACGACCGGGGCGAACCGGTCGACCGGCGGGACCGCTGGGCGCGCGGCACACCGCCGGAGCAGGCCGTGGCCGGGGAACTGCCCGTGTACGCGGTGCAGACCATCGTGCCGGACTACTGGTTCCCGCTCGTCCCGGAGGCGGTCCGCCCCGCGGAGATCCGCTTCCGGCTGGCCGACCTCACCGCGCCCGGTCTGGACTCACACCCCGAGGGCCGCCTGATCACCCCCGAGCTGTGGGTGCACGAGGAGGAGGTGCCGCGGGACGGCGTGTACGTCACCCGCCGCCCGGTGCTGGCCCGATGGTTCGACGGCTCCTGGCACAGCTGGGTGCGCAGGGAGAAGGCCCCCGGCACGGGGGAGGGCTCCAGCGGCCTCGCCTTCGACACGGTGCGTCCCACGGAACCCTGGCCGTGACGCCCGGCCGCGACGAAACAGTTGTGGGCGGCGGCGAGGACCCGGGCGTTCTCGTTCCGTAAGGCCCTTGACTCCCTGGGGGAAATAAGCTGACAAACAGGGCTTCCGGACATCGGAGGCACCTCACAGCGGCCCGGCGAAGGAGTGGTCATGACGGATTTCGAAACCCCGCAGGCGGTGTCCGACGCCGCCCGGCAGGAGGCTTTCGCCGGCGAGGTCGCCGACGTGCTGAACAAGGCGGCGCTGGCGCTCCTGCTCGGCGTCGGTCACCAGTGCGGCCTGTTCGACACGATGGCCGGGCTGCCCCCCTCGACCAGCGCCGACATCGCCAAGGCGGCGGACCTGGACGAGCGGTACGTGCGCGAGTGGCTGGGCGGCATGGTCGTCGGCGGCATCGTCGTCTACGAGCCGGAGCGGCAGACGTTCACGCTGCCGCCCGAGCACGCCGCGTCCCTGACCACCGCGGCCGGCCCGGACAACCTGGCCGGGATGATGCCCTACATCGCCCTCATGGGCGAGGTGGAGCAGCAGGTCGTGCGCTGCTTCCGGGAGGGTGGCGGGGTGCCGCACTCGGCGTATCCGCGGTTCCAGGCCCTGCAGGCCGAGGAGAGCGCCCGGGTCTACGACCTGGCCCTGGTGGACGTCATCGTGCCCCTCGTGCCGGGGCTCGCCCAGCGGCTGCGCGCCGGCGTCGACGTCCTCGACGTGGGCACGGGGCAGGGGCATGCCCCGCTCGTCCTGGCGAAGGCGTTCCCGCGCAGCTCCTTCCACGGCCTGGACCGGTCGGAGGAGGGCATCGGGGCGGCGCGCGCCGCAGCGGCCCGGGCCGGTCTCGACAACGTTCACTACACCGTGGCGGACTCGACGGAGATCACCGGCGAGTACGACCTGATCACCGCCTTCGACGTGATCCACGACCTCGCACGGCCGGCCGAGACGCTCGCGGCGATCCACGGTGCCCTGCGTGCCGACGGCACGTTCCTCATGGGCGACATCGCGGCCTCCAGCAGCGTGGAGAAGAACATCGGGCATCCGTTCGGGCCCGCGCTGTACGGGTTCTCCGTCTTCTACTGCATGACGACCTCCCTCAGCACCGGCGGAGTCGGCCTCGGCACGGTGTGGGGTCAGGAGACGGCGACACGGATGCTCGAGGCGGCCGGGTTCACGAACATCGACGTCAAGTCCATCGAGGGCGACCCGGTCAACGTCTACTACGCCGCGACCAAGGGCTGACCGACCGGCGGGTGGCCGGCGCCGCGTCCCGCCGCCCCGGCACGACGTCAGCGTTTCGTCATGGGTCGCGCAGCCTCTGCCGGGGGTGATCGCGCCTACCGTCGGGACATGCCCGCCCCGACCCTTCCCACCGCACCCGGCTTCTGGCGCAGCCCCCTGCGCGGCCCCCGGTTCACCGCGGTGCTCGGCCTCGTCCTGCTCGTCGGCATCACCGTGCTGTTCGTGACGGGACTCCTCTCGTACGCCGCCTACAACCCGGACCTGTCGCCGGTGAACGACAAGACGCCGGACAAGGGCGTCCTCGGCTTCTACCTCTTCGCCTGGCCGACGAACCCGCACTGGCTGTACCGGCTCACCCAGGGCGTCCACGTCACCCTAGGCGTCACCCTGATCCCCGTCCTGCTGGCCAAGCTGTGGTCGGTCCTGCCGAAGCTGTTCGTGCTGCCGCCGGCCCGGTCCCTCGCCCACGCGCTGGAGCGGCTCTCCTTGGTGTTGCTCGTCGGCGGCGGGCTGTTCGAGTTCGTGACCGGTGTCCTCAACGTTCAGCTCGACTACGTTTTCCCCGGCTCCTTCTACCCGCTGCACTTCTACGGCGCGTGGGTGTTCTTCGCGGCGTTCGTCGCCCACGCCCTCCTGAAGACCCCCGCCGCGGTGCGCAACCTGCGCCGTCTGCGCGGCGAGGAGGCCGACGACCTGGTCTCCCCGGACCCGGACCCCCCGACCGTCTCGCGGCGCGGCGCCCTGTGGTTCGTCGGGGGCGGCTCGCTGCTGCTGTTCGCCACGACCGTGGGACAGGGCTTCGACGGCCCGCTGCGGCGCACGGCCCTTCTCGCGCCGCACGGCGGGGCCGACCCCGGCAGCGGCCCGAACGGTTTCCAGATCAACAAGACGGCCGCGTACGCCGGCATCGACGCGGCCGAGACCGGCGAGGACGCCTGGCATCTCGTCGTCACGGGACGCACCGGCTCCGTCCGGCTCAGCCGTGCCCAGCTCCTTCGGCTCCCTCTGCACAGCGCGGCGCTGCCCATCGCCTGCGTGGAGGGCTGGTCCACGTCCGACCAGTGGTGGCGGGGCGTACGGCTGCGTGACCTCGCCGCGCTCGTCGGCCACGACGGCGACCCCCCGGACGTGTTCGTCGAGTCGCTCCAGCGCCACGGAGCCTTCCGCCGCGCGGCCCTGCGCGCCAACCAGGTCGCCGACCCGCGCTCCCTGCTCGCCCTCCACGTCAACGGCGAGCCCCTGACCCCCGACCACGGCTACCCGGCGCGCATCATCGTTCCTGCCGCGCCCGGCGTGCTCAACACCAAATGGGTGGCCCGGATGACGTTCGGAGACCTGTGATGCCGCGACGGCCCGCCCTCGGGAGCCCCCTGCAACTCCTTGTCCTGGCCGCCTCGTTCGCCCTCGCCGCCTACGCCGGCGTGCGTCTCCTCGCCGACGACTGGTTCGGCGTGGCGCTGTGGCTGGTGGGTGCGGCGCTGCTGCACGACCTGGTCCTGCTGCCGCTGTACGCGGCGGTGGACCGCGCGGTCGTAGGAGGCCTCGGCGCGGCGGGCCGCCGGGAGTGGGCGATGTACGTACGCGTACCGGCCGCCTTCTCCGCCCTGCTCCTGCTCGTGTGGTTCCCGCTGATCAGCGGGATGACGGACCGGCGCTACCGGTCGGCCACCGGACTGTCGCCGGACGGGTTCCTCGCCCGGTGGCTGCTGATCACAGCCGTGTTGTTCGGCGTCTCGGCGCTGCTGCTGGCGCTACGGCTGCACCGGGCGCCGAAGCGGCGGCCACCTGCCGCCCACTGACTGCCCCGGGACCTGCTTCCCGCGACCCGAGCGGTCGCGGGAAGCAGGTCCCGGGCCAGGGCCGTTCATCAGCCGCGCAGTCCGGCTCGGGCGAATTCCCGCATGCCGTCCTCGAAGCCGACCTGCGGCTTCCAGCCCAGCTCGGCCCGCAGCCGCGAGGAGTCCGCGGTGATGTGGCGGACGTCGCCGAGCCGGTACGCGCCCGTGACGACGGGCTGGGGGCCGCCGTACGCGCCGGCCAGCGCACGCGCCATCTCGCCGACGGTGTGGGGCTCGCCGCTGCCGGTGTTGTACGCCGTCAGGGCCCCGCCCGGCGCGTCACCCTCCAGCGCGGCCACGTTCGCGGCGGCGACGTCGCGCACGTGCACGAAGTCCCGACGCTGCCGTCCGTCCTCGAAGACGCACGGTGCCTCGCCCCGGGCGAGCGCCGAGCGGAAGAAGGAGGCCACCCCCGCGTACGGGGTGTCGCGGGGCATCCGGGGCCCGTACACGTTGTGGTAGCGCAGCGACACCGCCGATCCGCCCGTCGACCGGGCCCAGGCGGCGGCCAGGTGCTCCTGCGCCAGCTTGGTCGCGGCGTACACGTTGCGGGGGTCGGCGGGCGCGTCCTCGGCGACCGGCCCGGGGGCGAGGTCCTGCCCGCAGACCGGGCACGGCGGCTCGAAGCGCCCGGCGTCCAGGTCGTCGACGGCCCGCGGCCCCGGCCGCACCACCCCGTGCCGCGGGCACGCGTAGCGCCCCTCCCCGTACACGACCATCGACCCGGCCAGCACGAGACGCCGCACGTCCGCCCCGGCCATCGCGGCGAGCAGCACGGCCGTGCCGAGGTCGTTGCGGGAGACGTACTCCGCCGCGTCCGCGACTCCGTCGCCGAGCCCGACCATCGCCGCCTGATGGCAGACCGCGTCGACGCCCGCGAGCGCGCGGGCGACCGCGGCGGGGTCGCGCACGTCGTCGGCCGGGTTCTCCCGGACGTCGTACACGAGCGGCTCGTGGCCGTGTGCCCGCAGGGCGTCGACCACATGGGACCCGATGAACCCGGCACCGCCGGTGACCAGTACACGCATACGGCCACGCTAGGCCCGCGGCCGAGCGGGAGACCGTGACCCGCCGGGCATGTCACCACTCCGTAAGACCCCGCAGGCGCGTCGTACCGGGACAAACCGCCACCCGCGCGAGACGCTGCCGCGCATGGACGCTTCCCCCTCCTACCGCTTCGACGACCTCACCGCGCTCTACATCAACTGCACCCTCAAACCGTCCCCTCAGCTCAGTCACACCCAGGGGCTGGTCGACAGGAGCCGGGCCATCATGGACCGGTGCGGAGTGAGCACGTCCGAGGTCCGGGCCGTCGACCACGACATCGCTCCCGGCGTCTACCCCGACATGACCGAGCACGGCTTCGCCACGGACGCCTGGCCGGCGCTGCACGAGAGGGTGATGGCCGCCGACATCCTGGTACTGGCCGGACCCATCTGGCTGGGCGACAACAGCTCGGTGACGAAGAAGGTGATCGAGCGGCTCTACAGCGGCTCCGGTCTGCTCAACTCCCAGGGCCAGTACGCCTATTACGGCCGTGTGGGCGGCTGTCTGATCACCGGCAACGAGGACGGCGTCAAACACTGCGCGATGAACATCCTCTACAGCCTGCAGCACCTCGGCTACACGATCCCGCCCCAGGCCGACGCGGGCTGGATCGGCCCGGCCGGCCCCGGGCCGTCCTACCTGGACCCCGGCTCCGGCGGCCCGGAGAACGACTTCACCAACCGCAACACCACTTTCATGACCTGGAACCTCATGCACCTCGGGGCGCTCCTCAAGCGCTCAGGCGGCGTGCCCGCCCACGGCAACCAGCGCTCGGAGTGGGACGCGGGCTGCCGCCTCGACGCACCCAACCCGGACTACCGCTGACGCGGCCCTGCGGCCGTCGGCGAATGGCCGTCGACGGCACGGTGGTCTACAGAGTGATCCAGTAACGCCGCTTGGGGCCCGTGTCGGTGGAGCGGACGTCCTCCAGCACCCCGCCGTTGCGCTCGATGGTGCGCGCCGACCCGACGTTGTCGTCGTCGCAGGTGACCAGGACCCTGTCCAGGCCGAGCGCGCGGGCCTCGGGCAGGACCGCGCCGAGGGCCCACGTGGCCAGGCCGCGTTTGCGCGCCGAGGGCCGGACGCTGTAGCCGATGTGCCCGCCGGCCTCGAGCAGGAAGTCGTTCAGCCGGTGCCGCAGGTCGATGGCTCCCAGATAGGTGTCGCCCTCGACGATCCACCAGTGGGTGGCGTGCACGCGCCCCTCTCCCACCGCGACCGAGGTGTCCGACTGCTGCCGCAGTCGCTCGACCCATGCCGAGAAGGCCTCGGGATCGGTCAGGTCGGCTCCGGGCGCGAGACGCAGGCCGGTCCCGTCCTGGTGAGCGCCTGAGGGCCACTCCTCGTACGCCGCGAGCCATGAGGACCGGAGCCGAGCGGTGGGGGTGACCAGTGCGGGCATGCGGGTGACGGTAACACTCAACCACCGCTGCTGATCGGGCCTTTGGGCCTGACCCCGCCCGGTGGGCCGCACGGTTCGCGAGGCGGGGCGGGCCGTTGCCCGCGACGCGGGCAACGGGAAATCCCCGGGAAACACCTGGTCGTCCTCCGCCTCGGACGACAACCTGAGCACCGTCGATCCCCGCAGGGCCGTCGCACCGTGCGTCGGTCGCCGGGCAGGTCCCGTCGACCCCGACCCGAGGTTCCACGACTCCCGTCCGACCACCGACATCCGTGACACACCCCTGGAGATCCGAGTGAACACGCCTCGCACCGCATTCGCACTCGCTTCGGCCGCCTGCCTCCTGGCCGTGGGCAGCCCGGCGCTCGCCACGTCGGGCGCCGTCGGCGGCACGTCCGCCACGACGGCCCACTGCGTCCTCGTCCTCGACGAGGTGAAGGCCGGCGAGAGCGTCTCCCACGTCAGCCTTCACCAGTGCTTCAACGGTCCGGACGCCTCCGCCAGGGCCGCGGCGGCCGTGCCGCGGGCGGCGGCGCAGACGGAGCTGATGACCTGGGCCGAGCACGCCGACTGGGGCGGCGCGTACACCAAGGTGTACGGCAACGCCGGGCCCTGCGACGCGGCGGGCTACAGCTTCAGCCCGAACAGCTACTGGTCCACGCACCTGTCGTCGCTCCTCGTCGACGGCGGATGCACCAAGGCCTTCCTGAGCGGCCCGAGGGGCAACGGCACCTTCGGCCGCTCTGTGCCCTACGTCGGCGACACGCTCAACGACGCGGTGACGTACGTCAAGGTCTGGCGCGGCTGAGCCCCTCGGGCCAGGCGTTTCCCGGCGTTCGCCTCGAGAGGCAACGGGAAACCCCTGGCCCCCGCCGCCCGCCGGGGCCACGGTGGGCCTGTTCCCCCTGAGCCGTACGAGCACCCCCTGAGGCCCACACGGGCGCGCTCGAAGCGTGGGCCCACCGGTCTCGCCGGTCGGCCCTCCGGTCGCGCCGCTCCGGTACCGGACCCCACGACCCTCGGTACCGGAGCGGCGTCACGAGCGGGCCGTGGCGCGTCGTGCATCGGACAGACATACGGCCGCCAATGTGACGCTGGTCACTTTCCCTCGTGCCGACATGCCCTGCCCCCGTGCCGTGCTTACCATCCCCCAGACGCACGGTCGCCGACCTGACCACTCGGCGTCAGAAGACGGCGCTCCGCGCGCCGTTGGCCTCGGGGGCACAGCACTCATGGACCACAAGGACGGCGGGTCGGCGCACCCGTCGGCCGCCGCTCGACGGCGGCCGCAGCACTCGTCTTTCGGCCCGGCGCTGCGCGAACTGCGCCTGGCGCGCGGCCTGTCGCTCGCGGACCTGGCGAGGATCACGCATTACAGCAAGGGCTACCTGAGCAAGATCGAGACAGGTAGAAAGCCGGTCAACGGCGACGTCGCACGGCTGTGCGACGAAGCGCTGGAGGCCGACGGCGCGCTGCTCGCCCTGCTGCCACCGGCCCTGCGGGACGGCCCGTCGGCGCAGGGCGACGCCGAGGACTGTCCCTATCCCGGGCTGTCCGCCTTCGGTCCGGGTGACGTCGGACGGTTCTTCGGCCGGGAGCATGCGGTCGCCGCGCTCGTCAAGCGCCTCGCCCAGCGGCTGGGCAGAGGACCGGTGGCCGTCGTCGCGCTCTCCGGGGCGGGCAAGTCCTCCCTGCTGGGAGCGGGCCTCGTCCCCGCCCTCGCCGACGGCGCCCTTCCGCTCGACGCCGACGGCGCCCTGCCCTTCGACCCCGACGGCACGCCCGGCGCCGAGCCCGACGGCGTGATCGTCATGTGCACCCCCACGGCGCGCCCCCTCTCCGCCCTCCGGCAGGCGCTGCGCACCGCCCTGCCCGCCGGCCTGCTGGACCACCTGCACGACGACGGCCCGCCCGGCGAACGAGCGCACCGACTGGTGGCGGTCCTGCATGCGTGGGCCGCCCCCCGCGACGCCGCCCTCCGTACGGGCCCCGCCGGGCAGCCGCGGCACGGCTGCGTCCTCATCGTCGACCAGTTCGAGGAGGTCTTCACCCTCTGCGACGACGAGGCGGAACGCCGGTCCTACATCGAGGTGCTCACGACCCTGGCCGGCGGTGGCGGCGACGACGAACCGGACGCGTCCCAGGGGGCGTTCGCCGTGGTGCTGGGGGTGCGCGCCGACGTCACGGGACGATGTCTGGAGTACCCGCCCCTGGTGCCGGTCGTCAGCGACGGGCTGTTCGCGCTGGGCGCGATGACCACCGACGAGCTGCGCGAGTGCATCGTCCGTCCGGCCAGGGCGACGGGGACCTCCCTGGAACCGGGGCTGGTCGAACTGCTGTTGCGCGACCTGGGAGCGGCCGACACCCCCGCCGCCACCGGGAGCGGCCCGGACCCGGCCGCCCCCGCCGGCCGCCCCGGGGTGCTTCCGCTGCTCGGGCACGCCCTGCGGGAGACCTGGCAGCGGCGCGCCGACTCCACCATGACCGTGGCCGGATACCTGGCGACGGGCGGGATACACGGCTCCGTCGCCACCGCCGCCGAGAACCTGTTCGCCGCACTGTCACCGGCCCGGCAGGACGCGGCCCGCAGACTGCTGCTGCGGCTGGTGCGCGTCGGTGAGGACAACGAGGCCTCCCGCCGTCCGCGCACCACGTCCGAACTGCTCGACGGGCTGCCGGACCCGGCGGCCGCACGGGCCACTCTCGACGCACTGGTGACGGCCCGTCTGCTGACGGTGGACGCCGATCGCGTCGAGCTCGTGCACGAGGCGCTGCTGCGGGCGTGGCCCCGACTGCGCACCTGGATCCGCACGACGCGCGCCGATCTGCTCCTGCACCAGCAACTGGGCGCCGCCGCCCGGGAATGGGACCGCGACAACCGCGACCCGGGTCTGCTCTACCGCGGGGCCCGGCTGACCGCCGCCCGCGAATGGGCGACCGGTCCCAGCGGCAGGGACAGCGTGCCGACGCCCGTGGAGGCCGCGTTCCTGCGCGCCTCCGAGCACGAGGAGGAGCTGCGCAGACGCCTGACGCGGCGCCGGGTGCGTCAGCAGCGCGCGGGAGTGGGCGTCCTCACCGTCCTGCTCGCCCTGGCCCTCCTCGCCGGCGGGACCATCCTCGAACAGCGCATCTCCGCCGACGAACAGCGCCGGACGGCTCTGTCGCAGGCGCTGGCGGCACGCTCGGCCCAACTGGCCTTCGGCCGGCCGGAGGCCTCGATGCTGCTGGCCGAGTCCGCCTACCGCACCGCGCCCACCACCGAGGCACGCAGTGCGCTGCTCAGCACCCAGGCCAACGCCTTCGCCGGGCGGCTCACCGGCCACCGCGGACCGGTCAACAGCGTGGTCTTCGACCCCGGCCGACACCTGCTGGCCTCGGCGAGCTCCGACGGCACCGTACGGCTGTGGGACGTCGCCACCCGGCGCGGCGCGGGCACCCTCACCGGCCACCGCGGGCCCGTCCGGTCCGTGGTCTTCTCGCCGGACGGGCGCACCCTGGCCTCGGCGAGCACCGACGCGACGATCCGGCTCTGGTCGGTGTCGGGCCGGCGCCAGACCGCCGTCCTGACGGGACATCGGGGACCGGTCCGCGCCGTGGCCTTCTCGCCCGACGGGCGCACCCTGGCCTCCGCCGGCAAGGACGGCAGCGTACGCCTCTGGGACACGCGCACCGGCCGTCAGACCGAGGAACTGAAGGGCCATTCCGGCGAAGTCCTCGCGCTGGCGTACGCCCCCGACGGCTCCCGGCTGGCCAGCGCGGGCGTCGACCGCAGAGTGCTGCTGTGGAACCCGCGGACCCGACGGACCACCGCCGTCCTCGGCGGGCACCTCGGCGACGTCCTCGCCCTCGCGTTCAGTCCCGACGGCCGGGTGCTCGCGTCCGGCGGCGCGGACCGCACCGTACGGCTGTGGAACCCGGCCTCCCGCCGCCGGACCGCCGTTCTCGCGGGGCACGACGACGACGTGAACGGTCTCGCCTTCGGACCCGACGGCCACACGGTCGTCTCTGCCGGGGGCGACGGCACGATCGTCCGCTGGGACGTCCACACCCACCGTGCCGTCGACTCCCTCTCCGGGCACACCGACTACGTGATGGCCGTCGCCGTCGCGGCGAACGGGCGCCTGCTGGCCACCGCGGGCTTCGACGGGACCGTGGCCCTGTGGGATCTCACCGGGCACACGCTCGGCTCCTACCCGGTCAGCGAGCTGTGGAAGGCCGCCTTCAGCCCCGACGGACGGTTGCTCGCCTCAGCGGCGGCCGACGGAACCGTCCAACTCTGGGACGTGGCACGCCGCGCCCGCGTCCGTTCCCTGACCGGCCACAGCGGCGCCGCCTACGCCGTCGCGTTCAGCCCGGACGGCCGATGGCTGGCCTCGGCGGGCGCCGACCGCACCGTGCGACTGTGGTCCGTCGCGGCACCGGGCGGCGCTCCCGTGGTGCTCGAGGGACACACCCGGGCCGTGTTCGACGTGGAGTTCAGTCCGGACGGCCGATGGCTCGCCTCCGCCGGCGCCGACCGCACCGTACGGCTGTGGCGGGTGTCGTCGGCCACCGGCCGTCCGGCCAAGAGCCCTGCCCGGGTGCTCACCGGGCACACCGACTTCGTCAACTGCCTTGCCTTCAGCGCCGACAGCGCCAGCGTCGTCAGCGGCAGCGACGACCTCACCCTGCGGCTGTGGAACGTCGCGGGCACCCGCCCCACCGTCGTCCTCACCGCCAACGGCGGCTCGGTACGCGCCGTGGCCTTCGCTCCCGACGGCCGCACCCTCGCCAGCTCGGGCAACGACGGGATCGTCCGGGTGTGGGACGTGGCGCGCGCCCAGGTGACGGGGCTGCTCGCCCGGCACGCCGGGTCGGTGCGCGGTCTGGCCTACAGCCCCGACGGCCGCTCCCTCGCCAGCAGCGGCAACGACCGCACCGTCCGGCTGTGGGATCCCCTGCGCAGACGGCTCGTCGCCACCCTGACCGGGCACACCCGTGCGGTGTGGAGCGTCGCCTACGGCCCGGACGGCAGGACGATCGCCAGCGCCGGCAACGACGGCACCGTCCGGCTGTGGGACACCGTCATCCCCGACCGCGTGGCCGCCCTGTGCCGGGTGGTGGGCCCCGTCGACCGCCGACGGTGGCAACGGCTGCTGCCCGGACACGCCTACACGAGGACCTGCGCGACCTGACCACGGGAGGCGGCCGCACCGGCCGGACACGCCTCGCCGTTCGAGCGTGCCCGTCGGCCGGCCGAAGCCGTTCTCGCGCGGACGCCCGGCAGCACCCGTCCCGGCGCCGGCGCCGGACTCAGGCCTGCTGCGGTGCCCGGGCCGGGAGTTCGCCCGAGCCCCGGACGATCAGGCGGGTGGGGACGGTGATGGTGCGGGCCCGGGTGCGGTCGCCGTCCAGTCGGGTCAGGGCGGTGGTCGCCGCCGCCCTGCCGAGCTCTTCCGCGTCCTGGGCGACGACGGTCAGCGCAGGCTCGAGCGCCTCGGCGAGCGCCACGTCGTCGAAGGCGACGACGGCGACGTCCTTGCGTCCGCTGCGGGCCAGTTCGGCGACTGTGCCCAGCGCCATGATGTTGTTGCCGGCGAACAGGGCGGTGGGCGGGTCGGCCAGACCCAGGAGCCGGGCGGTCGCGGCCTCGGCGCCCTGCTGGTCGTGGGCGTTGGTGAGGAGTGAGCGGTCGTGCGCGATGCCGGCCTCCTCCAGCGCCGAGCGGTAGCCGGCCAGACGTTCGCGCCGGGTGTACAGCTTCGGGGGCAGGTCGCCGACGAAGCCGATGCGCCGGTGTCCGTGGGCGATGAGGTGGGCGACGCCGTCGTGGGCTCCGGCACGGTTGGAGCTGACGATGCTGTCCGTGGCGAGCCCGACGCCCGGCCGGTCGAGGAAGATCACCGGCAGTCCCGCCGTGCGGTGGGGCTTGAGGTGGGAGTGGTCGGCGCCGACGGACGGAACGACGATCAGGATGCTGACGCGGCGGGCGAGGAACTTGTCCGTCAGGGCGCGTTCCCGGTCGGGGTCGTCCGCGGAGGAGCCCATCAGCAGGGTCAGTCCGCGTTCGCGGACGGTGTCCTCGATGGAGCGCGCGACGGCTCCGAAGAAGGGGTTGGCGAGGTCGGGGATGACCAGGCCGATGGTGGTGTCGGGGCCGCCGACGCGGATGTTGCGGGCCATGAGGTTCGGCTGGAAGCCGAGCTTGGCCACTGCGGCCAGCACCTGTTCCCTGGTCTGCGCGGAGGCGGGTCCGTCCTCGTTGAGGACTCGGGAGACCGTCTTGGCGCTGACGCCCACTTCGCGGGCGACGTCGGCCAGGGTGGGGCGGCGGTTCGCTGCCATGGAGGAAACCGTCTCCTGAGGGCTCTCGGTTCCGGCCGCGGCCTCGGCCGGAAACTGCGAGAGCGTGGTTGTGCTGTCAGGTGGCCTGGACTCCGGCGGCCTTGGCGGCCTCGGAATCCGCTACGACAGTATCTCCGGCCGCGTCGACGGTGAGAGCACCGGTCATGATGGCGACGACCTCGGCCATGGAGTACTCGGAGGGCTTGATCACGGCGGCTCGCCGTCCCAGCCGGTGCACGTGGATGCGGTCGGCGATCTCGAAGACGTGGGGCATGTTGTGGCTGATCAGGACGACCGGCATGCCCTTGTCGCGGACTCGGCGGATGAGGTCCAGGACCTGTCCCGACTCCTTGACGCCGAGGGCGGCGGTGGGTTCGTCCATGACGACGACGCTGCGGGCCCAGGCGACGGAACGGGCCACCGCGACGGCCTGGCGCTGTCCGCCGGAGAGGGTCTCGACCGACTGGGTCAGCGAGCGCAGGCCGATCTTCAGGTCGGCCATGTGCTCGGCGGCCTCCTGGCGCATGCGCTTCTTGTCGAGCATGCGGAAGACATTGCCGAGGACGCCCGGGCGGCGCAGTTCGCGCCCGAGGAACATGTTCGAGGCGATGTCCATGGAGGCGGCGACGGCGAGGTCCTGATACACCGTCTCGATGCCGTGGGCGCGGGCGCTCTGGGGGCCGGAGAAGGTGATGGGTTCGCCGTTGAGGCGTATCTCCCCCGCGTCGGGGGTCACCGCTCCGGTGAGGGCCTTGATGAGGCTGGTCTTGCCGGCGCCGTTGTCGCCGATGACGGCGAGGACCTCACCGGGCAGCAGGTCGAAGTCGGCGCCGTCGATGGCGGTGACGTGGCCGTAGCGCTTGACCAGACCGCGCGCCTGCAGGACGGGCGTGGGGGAGGAGGTGGCGGTCATCGGGCCTTCTTCCGGGAGATCTGGTCGACGGTCACCGCGAGGATCACCAGGACGCCGGTGATCAGGGTCTGGTAGATGGAGGCGACGCCCATCAGCTGGAGGCCGTTGCGGAACACGCCGACGATGAGGACGCCGATGAAGGTGCCCAGGACCGAGCCGCGTCCGCCGAAGAGGCTGGTACCGCCGAGGACCACGGCGGTGATGCTGTCGAGGTTGTCGGTCTGCCCGGCCTGCGGGTCGCCGACGCCGGTGCGGGAGATGAGGAGCAGGGCGGCGATGCCGTAGAGGACGCCGGCCACGGTGTAGATGCCGATGGTGAGGCGGGAGGTGCGGATGCCGTTCAGCCGGGCGGCCTCGGCGCTGTTGCCCAGGGCGTAGACGTGGCGGCCCCAGCCGGTGCTGCTCAGCGTGTAGGCGAGGAGGAGGAAGAGGGCGATGGTGACCAGGGACCCGTAGGTGATGTCCGTGTGGCCCAGCGGGAAGGTCTCCCCGAGCGCCGTGAGCGGGCCGGGCAGGCTGGTGACCGTCTGCTCCTCGGAGTAGATGTGGGTCAGCGCGAACGCCACGTTGAGCATGCCGAGGGTCACGATGAACGGCGGCAGCGGGATCTTCTGCACCAGCAGTCCGTTGAGCAGCCCGAAGCCGCCGCAGACGGCCAGGCCCAGCGCGATCGCGACGAGCGGCGGGACCGAGCCCTCGGCCGCCATCTTGGCGATCACGATGCTGCCGAAGGCCATCACCGCCCCGCACGACAGGTCGATCCCCGCCGTGAGGATGATCAGGGTCTGCCCGATGGCGAGCGTGCCCACGACCATGACCTGCTGCACGATCAGCGAGAAGTTCCCGCCGGTCAGGAACTGGTCGGTCGAGAAGGAGAAGAAGGCGCAGGCCAGGAGGAGGGCGGCCAGGGGGCCGGTGGTCGGCGCCGTGAGCAGTCTGCGGGCCGTGGTCGGTGCCTTGAGCTCCGAGTACGGCGTGGTCGTGGCTGTCATGCGAAGTCCTTGTCGGAAGACAGATGTCCTTGTCGGCGGACGAGGGCCTAAGCCCCCGCCCGCCGGGACAAGGGGGGCGGTCGCCCCCGGTCGGGGAGGCGGGCCGACCGCCCCGCTGAGAGGAGTGGCGGTGTCGTGGCGGTCCTACGGGACGGCTCAGCCCCAGCAGTTCTCCAGGCCGTAGCCGGTGTCCTTGGACGTGACCCCGTCCTGCGCCTTGTCGGTGATCAGCGTGACGCCCGTGTCGGTGTAGCCGGACGCCTTCTTGCCGTCCTTGGCGTACGTCACGACGGCCTTGACGCCCTCGGCGGCCATCTTCAGCGGGTACTGCTGCGAGGTCGCGGCGATCTTGCCGTCCTTGACGGCCTGGGTACCGGTGCAGCCGCCGTCGACGGAGACGATCAGCACGTCCTTCTCCCGGCCCTTGGCCTTCAGCGCGGTGTACGCGCCCAGCGCCGCCGGCTCGTTGATGGTGTAGACGACGTTGATGTCGGGCGACTTCTGCAGACAGTTCTCCATGGCGGTCTGGCCCTTGGCCTGGTCGCCACCGGTGTCCTGGGCGCACACGACGTCCTTCTCGGTGGCGCCGAAGCCCTTGAGGAAGCCGTTGTGCCGCTGGACGCCGACGGAGACGCCCGGCGCCAGGTCGAGGGCGGCTATCTTCGCCGTCTTGCCCTTCATGACGGCCTTGGCGTACTCGCCGATCAGCTCGCCGGCCTTGAGGTTGTCGGTGGCGAAGAGGGCGTCGACCGCGCTTTCCGGCTCGGTCGGCGTGTCCAGGGCGATGACCAGGACGCCCTTGGCGCGGGCCTTCTCGATCGCGGGCACGATCGCCTTGGAGTCGCTCGGGGTGATCAGGATGCCCTTCACACCGGCGGCGACCATGTTCTCCATGGCTGTGACCTGCCCGGCGTTGTCCCCGTCGAACTTGCCCGCCGCGGTGGACAGTTCGGCGCCGCTCTCCTTGGCGGCCTTCTCCGCGCCCTCCTTCATCTTCACGAAGAACGGGTTGGTGTCGGTCTTGGTGATCAGACCGACCTTGACGGTGCCCGAGCCGGAGCTCGAGGAGCCGGAGCCGGAGCCGGACCCGCAGGCCGTCAGGGTGAGGGCCGCGACGCCCGTGACCGCGGCGACTCTGAGGAGGGAGGAGGACAGGCGAGTGGTGCGAGACATGATCGACTCCTGTGGGATAGCGGGCGGCACGGGGTTGGGATCAGAGCATGCCGCTCGGGGGTGTCATCGTTGACTTATGTCATCGTTGACACTGCCTGGCGAGGATGATGGACTCCGCATCCCGGCAACGTCAATGCCTTCCACTCGTCACAAATCGGCAACGTCCGCAGTCGTCGTCTCCGCGCGGCCGGTCAGTGGCTGTGTCGCCGTGCCGCCCCTGCCCGGTCTTTCCGAGCCTTTCCGAGAGAGAGCAGCCCATGAGCCCGCGTCAGATCACCGTTCTGGGAGAGTGCGTCGCGGACGCCTTCACCGAACCGGCGAACGCCTCGAACGAACTCGCCCTGCGGGTGCTGCCCGGCGGCGGACCTGCGAATACGGCGGTGGCCCTGGCCCGCCTCGGCACCTCGGCCCGCTTCCTCGCCCGGCTGTCGGGCGACGTGTTCGGCCGCCTGTTCCGGGCCCACCTGGAGGCGTCCGGCGTCGACCTGTCGTACGCGGTCGCCGCGGCCGAGCCCAGCACGCTGGCCGTGGCGGAGCTGGACGCCACCGGGCAGGCCGCGTTCTCGTTCCACGCGCAGAACACGGCCGACTGGCAGTGGACTCCGGACGAGCTGGCAAGGGTCGACATATCCGAAACGTCCTGTCTGCACACCGGGTCGCTCGCGCTGGTCCGTGAGCCCGGCGGTGCGGTGGTCGAGCAGTTCCTGGCGGCGGCGGCCTCGCGGGCCACCATCAGCATCGACCCCAACGTCCGGCCGCTGCTGGTGCGGCCCGAGGTCTACCGCGAGCGGCTGGCGCACTGGTGTGCTCTGACCGACGTCCTGCGCCTGAGCGGGGACGACCTGGAGCTCCTGCTGCCGGGCACCCCGCCCGAGCAGGCGTGCGACATCTGGCACGCCGCGGGGGCCAGGCTCGTCGTGATCACGCTGGGCTCCGACGGCGCCCTCGCCTCACTCGACGGCGAGCGGCTGCGGGTGCCCGCGGTGGCCGCGCAGGTCGTCGACACCGTCGGCGCGGGGGACTCCTTCACCGCCGGCCTGCTGCACCATCTCGGCGCCCGCGGACTGCTCGGCGGCCGGCTGGACGGCCTCGCTCTCGACGACGTCGCGGAGGCCTGCCGGTTCGGCGCCCGGGTCGCGGCCCTGACCTGCTCGGTCGCCGGTCCCAATCCGCCGTGGCGGCACCAGCTGACCGAGCTGACGGCTGCCGGCGGCGTGTGACGGACGGTTGGGCCGTGCCGGATGGTCGCGTTCCGGCCGTTGACGCGTCGGCCGGATCTCCCCCATCATCGGGCGACGCGATGTCATCGATGACATAAGTCAACGATGACATCTCCGGTCGACGGTGTGGACGACGACGCCGACCGGTGCTTCCCGACCGCGCCGGCCCGGGAGTGCGGGGTCACGGCCGTGAACGGCTTCACCAGCAGAAGCAGCGGCAAGCAGCAGCAGAAGCAGCAGAATCAAGACGCCGGAAGCAGACGCAGACGTCGGCGTCGACGACCGACAAGGACACGAGACCGTGAAGAAGACCCTGCTCGCCGAATTCACCGCCCGCGAGGGCACACAGGACGAGGTCGCGCGTCTGATCGGCGACTACGCCGCGAAGGTGCGCGAGGAAGAGGGCAACATCGCCTTCGACGTCTACACCAGGGCGGCCGAACCGCGCGCCTTCTGGATCTTCGAGGTGTACCGGGACGAGGAGGCCTTCCAGGCGCACCTGAAGGCTCCGTACGGCGGCCCGTTCAACGCCGCTCTCGTCCCGCTCATCGAGGAGGACGCCTCCGTGCTGACGTTCCTGGATCCGCTGGCCGTGCGTTCCTGACGAGCCGCCGACGCGGACGCTCGCCCGGACCTTCACGGGGGCGCGGTCGCGTCGGGCGCCGGCTGTCCTGCCCGCCGGCGGCACGGGATCGGTCGCCCCGCCGTCCCGGCTCTGACCCCGGAACGGCGAGCGCCACCGATACTGGCGGCCGCGTCACCGGCCGCCGGCACGGTCTGCCAGGACCGTGCCCAGTGAGATCGAGGAACCAGGCGGAATCGAGAACCCGGCGCCTCGCGACGCCGAGCATAGCCGCCCGCGCCGCGGCGGCGCCCGTCGTCGGGTGGGGCGGCCGTGGGCCGCCCCCGTCCGGCCCGGCCGCACCACGCGGTCAGGCCCCCGGTGTGAGCCGGGGGCCTGTGCCGGTCAGCAGCCGGTCAGCAGGTGGAGTTGGTCTGGGTGAGCAGTCCGAGCCGCCACGGCAGGGTGTTGTAGTCGCCGCTCGCGTTGGGGTTCAGGCCCTGGTACAGGTACTGGAGACGGCAGCCGGGGATGGTCAGCGTCTGGTCGTACCCGGCACGGATCATCTCGCCGTGGCTGATGTCCCTGGTCCAGGCTCCCGAGGGGAAGGACACCTTGTTGGACCGCGCGAAGGGGTTGTTCTCGGACGCGGCGAGGGGTGTCCAGGAGCCTGCGAGGCTGGTCGCGGTCCAGGACCGGAAGTAGCGCCTGCCGTCCGATCCGACCGCTTCGACGATCAGGAGATATTGGTTGGAGCCCTGGACCTTGTAGACGTTGCTCGCTTCGAACAGGGCGTATTTGCTGTCCTGTGCCGCGATGACGGTGTTGGTGAACCCGTTCGGGAACTGACCGACGGTCGTCTGCGAGCGGTACAGGTGTCCGTTGTCGTCGGAGGAGAACAGGTAGCAGTTGGCGCTGTCGCAGATCACCCACATGTCGACCCAGTAGCCGTTGCCGATGTTCCGCTTGATGATGTCGGGCATCGACGAGTAGAAGTTGCGCGGTGCGCTCCACCCGTTCGGATTGCTGATGTCGGAGTTGGTGGAGTAGGACGCGTTGCCGGTCTGGTAGACGAGGTACCACAGCCGCTGGGGTGCGTTGTAGAAGACCTGGGGCGCGGCCCGGTACCCGGCGCCGATGGCGGTGCGGTCCAGGTAGTGGTGCGTGGCCGAGCCCGCCTGCGACCAGTCGGAGAAGCTCAGGTACACGAGGTTGTACCCGGCGGCGGTCGCCGTGCTCGCGAACACGTGGTACTTGCCGTTGTAGTGGACGACCGTCGGGTCCTTGATCCCCGCGATGTTGTGGGTCGAGTCCGGCTTCGGCGCGATCAGGGCGCCGCTGGAGCTCCACGAGAAACTGGAGGGCAGCGCGGCGGCGGACCGGGGCGCGACCGCGGTGCGTGCGGCGGGCGTTCCGCCCATCGCGGTCAGCGCCGAGCGGTAGGCGGCCTTCTTGTTGCCGTTGCGGTCGAACAGCAGCGGGTTCTCACCCGAGCGCCAGGAGTCGCTGTCGCGGATGCCCCAGACGGTGATGCCGTTGCAGCGCGCGACGTTCAGGCAGGCCCGCACGGTGTTGGCGTACGCGGTGGCCGGCGCCTGCGCGATGTCCAGTTCGGTGATCTGCACGTCCACGCCGAGGGCGGCGAAGTTCGACAGCGTCGTCTGGAAGCTGCCGGGAGGCCCGCCGGCGCCGAAGTGGGACTGGAAGCCGACGCAGTCGATGGGCACGCCGCGCGCCTTGAAGTCGCGGACCATGCGGTAGACGCCCTGGGTCTTCGCGGAGTTCCAGTCCTCGATGCTGTAGTCGTTGTAGCAGAGCTTGGCCGCCGGGTCGGCCGAGCGGGCGGTGCGGAAGGCCTGCTCGATGAAGCCGTCGCCCAGGAGGTTCTGGAACACCGAGGGGCGGTGCTGGCCGCTGCCGTTGTCGGCGAAGGCCTCGTTCACCACGTCCCAGGAGTGGATCCGCCCCTTGTAGTGGTTCGCCACCGTGGTGATGTGGTTGTTCATCACGCTGCGGAGGGTGTTCGCGTCCCCGATGGAGCTGACCCAGCTGGGCAGTTGGGAGTGCCACACCAGGGTGTGCCCGCGCACGCGCTGGCCCCGTGAGGCCGCGCGGTTGGCGATCTGGTCGCCGGGGCCGAAGTTGAACGAGCCGCGGGACCGCTCGACGGTGTCCCACTTCATCTCGTTCTCGGGTGTGACCTGGTTGAACTCGCGGTCCAGGATCGAGGTGTACGCGCCGTCGCCGAGCCTCCCGGCGGCCACCGCGGTCCCGAAGTACCGCCCCGACTGGGCGGCTTGGGCGCCGAGGGTGGAGGCCCGGACGGCGTCGGGGGCGGCGGTCGCGGCCACTGGCGTGACCAGGGCGGTCACGGCCAGCAGGGATAACACCGAGGCTCGGCGGCGGCCGAGCCGTTTCAGCGGGTTCATGTGTCTCCTCGTACGGTTGCGGGGGGTTGGGTGGTGCGGTCGTGGGAGCGGGTCAGGGCGTGGACAGCTCGAACCGCGGGACGCGGACCGCGCCGCCGAGCGCCTGGGTGGCGTGGTTGAAGAGGGCGAACCGGTAGCCCATGAAGAACCGCCAGTCGTTGCCCAGGGAGAAGGAGGGGCCGAGGCGGGTGAAGTTGGCGCCGTCGGTGCTGTAGGAGAAGGTTCCGGGGCGTGCCGATCCGGGACGGATGTCCGCGGCCGCCCGTAGCCGGACGCGGCTGCCGGAGACGGTCACGCTGGCGACCTCGGTGCCGGTGCCGGTGGTGTTCCAGTTGCCGTCCATGGTCAGCCCGTTGACCAACACCAGCCGCGTCACGCCCGCGTCGCGTTTGACGCCGATCCAGGCGGAGGAGTCGCGCAGCAGCGCCAGTCCGGCCCGGTCGCCGTCCCTCATCGAGGAGAAGTCGAGGTCGACCGTGGCCGTGGAGGTGGGGCCCTGGATGCGGTGGGTGAGCGTGTTGCGGGCCCAGTACAGGTCGTTGGTGACGGTCGCGGTCCGCAGGGTCAGCCCGTCGCCGACCGACCACTTGGTGTTGTCCGGGTTGTGGTTCCACTCCCACCTCGGTTTGAGGGTCGTCCCGTCGAAGGTGTCGACGCCGGTCATGGGGGTGACCTGGCGGGGTGGAGCGGGCACGGCCGGGCTGGGATACGAGGCGCCCCAGGCGCCGTTGACCAGCTGGACGACGGGCCAGCCGTCCGAGGTCCAGGTCACCGGCGCGAGGGCGGGGACCCGGCCGCCGGGATAGGCGTCGACGAAGGCCAGGTAGTACCAGGCCCCGTTCTGGGTCTGCACCAGGCCGCCCTGGTGCGGGACGCCGCCGCCGGCGATCGGCCCGCGCAGGTCGAGGAGGACCTGCCGCATGGTGTAAGGACCGAAGGGGCCGCCGGACGACTTCAGGATGTACTGCCCGTTGGCGGGCCGGGTCAGGAAGATGTAGTACTGCCCGTTGATCTTGTAGAAGCGTGAGCCCTCGAGGGTGCCGACGTTCGACGGAGTGGTGAACACCTGCTGGCTGCGGACCTGGGTGCGGCCGTCGGGTGAGAGCTGGGCCACGCTGATGGTGGTGTTCCCGTACGCCACGTACAGGGTGTCGTCGGTGTCGACGAGCAGTCCGGCGTCGTAGTACGGCGTGCTGATCGTCGTGAGCCGGCTCCACGGTCCTTCGGCCGCGGTGGCGGTGTAGACGTACGTCCGGGCGAAGTCGATCTGGCCGAGCCAGTAGAAGGTCCTGTTGCTCGGCCGGTAGGCCAGTGACGACGCCCAGATGCCCCGGACGTAGCCACGGCCGCCGTTCAGGTCGTACTTGGCGCCGAAGTCGAGGGTGGGCACCGAGTGGCCGGCGATCTCCCAGTTCACCAGGTCGTACGAGCGCAGGACGGGTGCTCCCGGCGAGTAGTGCATCGTCGACGCCGAGGCGTAGTAGGTGGCGCCGACGCGGATGACGTCGATGTCCGCGAAGTCCTGCCAGATCACCGGGTTCGTGAACGTCGCGGCGGTGGCGCGGGCCGGGACGGAGGGCAGCAGAGCGGCGGCGGCCAGGCCGGTCGCGGTGGCCAGCACGCGGCGACGACCCAGGGGTTGATCAGGGCATGACATAGCCATGTGTCGATCTCTCTGCGAGGAGGCGCGCTGTCGGCGGGTTGGTCACGCGAGGTTCGGTATTACGAACGCAAATCGACTTGTCGAGCAACCTGGATGATACGAGGCCGACAGCTCCCGTCAATATCTCTCGCATGATTCGGCGTGAGCACCGAAATGTTTCGGCGACCCGAGCCCTCAGGAGCCTGGTCGGGTGGGGGACTTTTTCACATCCGGGTCGCCCGAAGTCGCCAGGGGTGGAACGGCTGACCGGCCGAGAGGTGTTGACATGCTCGGGAGCCTCTCTAACATCCCTGAAATCGGCGATCCGAAAGTCGACCGAAATTTCGAACGCTTTGTCTGGCGGTAGTGCCATGAAACGGCGACTCGGTCAGGTCGTTCATCCCTTGTCTGGCAGCGCCTTTCCACCCGCACCACCCGGACCGACGCACCAGTCGCCGGCAAGCGATTCACCTGCAAAGCCCCTCCCGGCACCGTCGGCGACCAGCCCACGGCGCCCCAACCGGAAAGGAGCCCGCAGTGCCCACATCACCGGGCAGACGACTGCTGCACCTCTTCGCGGCCGCCGCGCTGACGGTCGCCGCGTTCGTCACGGCCTCTGTCCCAACCCCCGCATCGGCGGCCCCCGGCAGCCCGGCACTCACTCCGCCGCTGGGCTGGAACAGCTGGAACAGCTTCGGATGCGGGGTCACCGAGGCGCGGGTCCGCGAGGCCGCCGACGCGATGGTGTCCTCGGGCATGCGGGACGCCGGTTACCGGTACGTGGTGGTCGACGACTGCTGGTTCGACCCGCAGCGCGACGCGGCGGGCAACCTGCGGGCCGCCCCGGCCAAGTTCCCGAGCGGGATGAAGGCCCTCGGGGACTACATCCACGGCAAGGGCCTGAAGTTCGGCATCTATCAGGTGCCCGGCGATCGCACCTGCGCCCAGTCCGTGGGGAGTTACCCCGGATCCACGGGCAGCAGGGGCCACGAGGCCCAGGACGCCGCCACGTTCGCGTCCTGGGGCGTCGACTACCTCAAGTACGACTGGTGCTCCTCCAGCGGCACCCGCGACGAGCAGGTCGCGCGGTTCACGCTCATGCGCAACGCCCTGCGCGCCACCGGGCGGCCCATCGTCTACAGCATCAACCCCAACAGCCTGCACGCCATCACGGGCGCCACGTACAACTGGGGCGAGGTCGCCGACCTGTGGCGGACGACCGAGGACCTGCTCGACATCTGGCAGAACAGCAACACCAACAGCTATCCGATGGGCGTCGGCAACGTCCTGGACGTCACCGCGCCGCTGGCGGCACAGTCGGGCCCGGGCCACTGGAACGACCCCGACATGCTCGTCGTCGGCCGTCCCGGCCTGTCGCTGACCGAGTCCCGCTCCCACTTCGCCCTGTGGGCGCTGCTCGCCGCCCCGCTCATGGCCGGCAACGACATCCGCACCATGTCCGCCGACGTGAGCGCGATCCTGCGCAACCCGCGTCTGCTGGCGGTGAACCAGGATTCGCTCGGCGCGGGCGGGCGCAGGGTCCGTGACGACGGCAACACCGAGGTGTTCGCCAAACCCCTGTCCGACGGCTCGGTCGCGGTGGGGCTGTTCAACCGGGGCAGCAGCGCCGCGACAGTCAGCACGACAGCGGCCCAAGTCGGCCTGTCGGGAGGCTCGTTCACCCTCACGGACCTGTGGTCGGGCGGCACGTCGAGCACGTCCGGACAGATCTCGGCGAGCGTCCCCGCGCACGGTGTGGCCGCGTTCCGGGTGACCGGCGGCAGCCCTCTCGCCGCGACCACCTCGCGGCTGCGGGGCAATGGCTCCGGTCGCTGCGTCGACGTGGACAACGCCTCCACCGCCTCCGGGGCCACCGTACTGCTCTGGGACTGCCACACGGCCGCCAACCAGATGTGGACCACATGGGCCGGCGGCGAGATCCGGGTCTTCGGCGACAAGTGCCTCGACGCCTACAACCAGGGCACCGTCAACGGCACCCGGGTCATCACCTGGCCCTGCAACGGCCAGAACAACCAGAAGTGGACCGTCGGCTCCGACGGGTCGGTCCGCAACGCCCACTCCGGACTGTGTCTCGACGTCGACCGGGCCGGCACCGCCAACGGCACCCCGCTGGTCCTGTGGGCCTGCGACGGCCGGGCCGGCCAGAAGTGGAGCCGGTCGTGAGGGAGTCGCGCCCGCTCCTCGACCACCGGCGATCACCGGCCGGCCACCACCACCCGGGGACGACGATGATCACGGCCCGGGCGGCCCGCACCGGCGCGGGGCTCACCCGGTCGGTCGTCGGGCTAGTGGCCCTGGTGCTGGCGCTGGCCGTCGTCCCCGCCGCCGTGCGGCCCACGCCGGCCAGAGCCGACAACCCGATCGTCCAGCACGTCTACACCGCCGACCCCGCCCCGCTGGTGCACAACGGGCGGGTCTACCTCTACACCGGGCACGACGAGGACGGCTCCACCTACTTCACCATGAAGGACTGGCGGGTGTGGTCCTCCGCCGACATGGTCAACTGGACCGACCACGGCTCGCCGCTCAGCCTGGCCACCTTCAGCTGGGCGTCCGCCGACGCGTGGGCGGGCCAAGTGGTCGACCGCAACGGCCGGTTCTACTGGTACGTGCCGGTGAAGACCCGGGCGACCGGGCGGATGGCCATCGGTGTGGCGGTGTCGGACAGCCCCACCGGACCGTTCCGGGACGCCCTCGGGCACCCGCTGGTGGAGAACGGCGAGATCGACCCGACCGTCTTCGTCGACGACGACGGCCAGGCCTACCTGTACTGGGGCAACCCGAACCTGTGGTACGTCAGGCTGAACTCCGACATGACCTCCTACTCGGGCAGCCCGACCAGGATTCCGCTCACCGCCGCGGGATTCGGCGCCCGCACCGGTGACGCCAACCGCCCCACGCTGTTCGAAGAGGCGCCCTGGGTCTACAAACGGGGCGGCCTCTACTACCTGGTGTTCGCGGCCAAGTGCTGTTCGGAGTTCATCGCCTACTCCACGGCGCCCGGCCCGACCGGCCCGTGGACCTACCGGGGAACGGTCATGCCCACCCAGGGCGGCAGCTTCACCAACCACCCGGGAATCGTCGACTACAAGGGCAACTCGTACTTCTTCTACCACAACGGCGCACTGCCGGGCGGCGGCGGCTTCACCCGCTCGGTCGCGGTGGAGAAGTTCCTCTACCGAGCGGACGGCACCATCCCCACGATCACCATGACGAGCGCGGGCGCCCCGCAGGCCGGCCCGCTCGACCCATACGTCCGCCAGGAGGCCGAGACGATCGCCTGGGGGTCCGGCATCGAGACCGAACCGTCCACCGAAGGAGGGATGAACGTCGGCTGGATCGACAACGGGGACTCCATCAAGGTCAAGGGCGTGGCCTTCGGGGCCGGAGCGTCCTCGTTCACCGCGCGCGTGGCCTCGGCCAACGGCGGCGGCGCCGTCGAACTGCGGCTGGGCGGCCCGAACGGAACGCTCGTGGGCAGGTGCACCGTGCCGAACACCGGCGGCTGGCAGGCCTGGACGACGGTGACCTGCCCGGTCAGCGGAGCGACGGGAACCCAGGACCTCCACCTCCGGTTCACCGGCGGCAGCGGCTACCTGCTCAACATGAACTGGTGGCGGTTCACCCCAGGCGCCGCCGCGACCGCACGGCGGTGACCCCGCCCCCCTGTCTGCACATGGCGAAGACCCCACAGAGAAAGGGGAGTTGCATGAAGACGACGACAAGGACCCGGACCAGGACGGGGGCGGGGGCGAGCACAAGGCCCGGGCCGAGCTTCCACTTATGGGGCGCCGTGATGGCGGTGCTGCTCGTCCTGACCACGGCAGGCACGGCGCTGGGCAGCACCGCCCACGGCGCGAACACCTCGCCCGCGGCCGCCCACACGGCCGCCGCGCGCGCCGGCGCCGCTGCCCCGACCGCGGGGTGCGGCAAGGCCCCCACCCTGACGAGCGGGACGTACACGATCCAGAGCAACGGCAAGAACCGGACCTTCATCCTGAAGGTCCCGGACGGCTACGACCGCAACCACGCGTACCGGCTGGTCCTCGGGTTCCACTGGCTGGGCGGCACCGCCACCGACGTCGCGACGGGCCGGACCGTGGAGACGGGCACCTGGGCCTACTACGGGCTCCAGCGGCTGGCGAACAACAGCGCCGTCTTCGTCGCGCCCCAGGGCCTCAACAACGGCTGGGCCAACAGCGGCGGCGAGGACGTCACCCTCGTCGACGACATCATCAGGCGCATCGAGGCGGACCTGTGCGTCGACACGACACAGCGCTTCGCCCTGGGCTTCAGCTACGGCGCCGCGATGTCGTACTCGCTCGCCTGTTCCCGGGCGTCCGTCTTCCGCGCGGTCGCGGTGCAGAGCGGCGGACAGCTCAGCGGCTGCAGCGGCGGCACGCAGCCCATCGCCTACCTCGGGGTGCACGGCATCAGGGACAGCGTCCTCGGCATCGCCGGCGGACGGGCCCTGCGGGACACGTTCGTCAGGAACAACGGGTGCACCCCCCAGAACCCGCCCGAGCCGTCGCAGGGCAGCCGCACGCACCGGATCACCACCTACTCGGGGTGCTCGGCCGGGCATCCGGTCGCCTGGGCCGCGTTCGACGAGGGACACATCGCCGCCCCGCAGGACGGCGCCGCCGGTGACAGCGGCTCCAGGACCTGGCTGCCGGCGGAGGTGTGGAAGTTCTTCACGCAGTTCCAGAGCTCCACCCCGCCGCCCGGCACCGCGACCTGCCGGGTCACCGACAACGTCAGCGCCTGGAACTCCGGTCTGACCGAGAACATCACCCTCACCAACACCGGCGCCACCGCCATCGACGGCTGGTCCCTGGTCTTCACCCTGCCCGGCGGTCAGACCATCACCGGCGGCTGGAACGCGGCCTACTCGCCCGCCTCCGGCCGGGTGACGGCCACGAACGTGCCCCACAACGCGACCATCGCCCCCGGCGCGTCCGTCGACGTCGGCTTCCAGGCCACGCACACCGGCAACACCGCCTCGCCGGACGCGTACACCCTCAACGGCACGGAGTGTGCCGTCACATGAGCCGCCGAGGGGAACGCAAGGACGGTAGCCGAGCCTGACGGCGTCTGTGCGACACGGCGTCTGCGCTGCACGACGTCACCGCCGTAGGGCATCCCCGCCCTACGGCATCACGGCGACACGGCATCACCGCGTGACGGTGCCGGGCGGAGCGCGGCCGCCCGGCACCCGTCGCCCTCGACGACGTCCCGATCCCGACCGGCGAACGACGGGACGTGCACCCGGACCGGTCACGGACCCGTGCCGGGGGGATACCCCCCGGCACGATCCTGGGGTGCGCCGGATCGTCCCCGTCCCGGCGGCGAACCTAGCGTGTGGCCATGTCCTCGACTCCGCGCACGCGCCTCGCCGTGGCACTGGCCGCTGCCATGCTGCTCGTCGCCGGGGCGGCGGCCACCGCCGTCGCCCGGCCCGCGGGTTCGCCCGCCGCGGACCGACTGCGCCGGAACACCGAGGCGATCCACGCCCTCGGCGTCAGCGGTGTGCAGGCCCGCGTGGTCGCACCCGACGGCCGGCAGTCGGTCGCCACCAGCGGCACGGCCGACCTGCGCACCGGCCGCCCGATCCCTCCCGACGGCCGCTTCCGCATGGCCAGCACGGCCAAGACCCTGGTCGCCACGGTGGTTCTCCAACTGGAGGCCGAGGGCACCCTGTCCCTCGACGACACCGTCGACCACTGGCTGCCCGCAGTGGTGCGGGGCAACGGCAACGACGGCAGCAGGATCACCGTGCGCCAACTGCTCCAGCACACCAGCGGCATCCACAACACCCTGCCCGGGTACACCACCCCGGAGGAGTACCACCGGCAGCGCCACGACGTCCACAGCCCCGAGCAGTTGGTGGCCGGCGCCATGGCCCACGCACCGGACTTCCCGCCCGGCCGGGGCTGGGCGTACTCCAACCCCGGCTACGTGGTGCTCGGCCTGATCATCCAGAAGGCCACCGGCCACCCCGCCCACCAGGAGATCGAGGAGCGCGTCCTGCGGCCGCTCGGCCTCGACCAGACCCGGTGGACCGGCACCGCCTCCACCCTGCCCCGGCCGCACGCCAGGGCCTACCAGCTCTTCGGCCCCGACTCCCGGGTGGACGTCACCGACCAGGTCGCGGTGGACCACGAGACCTCGTTCGCCACGACCACACGGGACGAGAACCGCTTCCTGCGCGCGCTCCTCGCGGGCCGGCTGCTGCCGCCGCGGCAGCTTGCCGAGATGAAGCAGACCGTGCCCGTCAGCGAGGAAGTCCAGCAGATGTGGCCCGGCGGCCGTTACGGGCTCGGCCTGGTCGAGCGCCCCCTGACCTGCGGAGGGACCTACTGGAGCCACGAGGGCGGGGACGGCGGCTACATCACCCTCAACGGCGTCACCGACGACGGCCGTCGCAGCGCCGTGGTCTCGATGTCCGAGGCGCGCGGTGACACCCTGGAGCACATACTGGCCCAGGAGAAGGCGGCCGGCACGCTGATCGACGACGCCCTGTGCGCCGGGGAGCGCGGCTCCTCGTGAGCGCAGGCCACCGAGCGGGGTGCGACACCCCGGGAGGTGTCACCAGCCGGTCAGCAGCAGGTGATTGACGAGCAGGGCGAGTGCGGCCTGTGCGGCGAGCCAGACACGGGGTCGGGTCAGGAAGGCACACGAGGCCAGGAGCCACATCGCGAACGGCAGCCAGATGCGCTCGGTCTCCGCCTTGCTCATGCCGGAAAGGTCGGCGACGAGCAGTGCGGCGAGCGCGGCGGCGGTGAGCAGGGCGAGGCGCAGGTCGGGGGAGGCGCCCGGCTCACCCGGCCCGGGCACCGCCCGCCGGCGCAGGGCTGAGACGGCGCGCACGGCAGCGCCCCGGCGGTCGGGCGGCGTGCCGAGCTGCGCCGCGACGTCGGCGTGGGCGCCTGTCCGACGTCGTGCGGTGGTCCCGAGGAGCACGGTCGTGCGCCGCAGGCCCGCCACCGTCGCCGGGCCCACGATCAGGACCGTGCACGCGAGGTTGGCCCACGCCCAGTAGCCGTAGGGCCGGATGCCGCCGGCCCCCTGGTAGTAGCGCTCGACCAGGAGGCGGTACGCCTCCCACCAGTTGAAGCCCGCGAGGGTGAAGGCGGCCGGGACGACGGCGACCCCGGCGAGGACGTAGGGGAGGGGACGGGCCCGTCGTGGGCCGCCGAGCAGGAGGGCGACGCCGGCGATCACGGCGAAGAGGGTGAGCCCGTAGGAGAGGTAACAGGTGAGGCCGAACAGGAGCCCGGCGACGAACCCGGTGAGCCGTGGCCGGTGTCCGGTGACGGCGAGCGCGAGGAAGGCGACCGTCCAGGCCGCGACCGCCGCGAAGTACCCGTCCGCGGACGTGCCCGTCCAGATCGCGGCGGGCGCCATCGCCAGGAACGGCGCCGCCCTGCGTGCGAGCGCCTCGTCCGCGAGCGCCCGCACGGCGACCAGCACCGCCGCACACGCCGACGCCCCGACGGTGATGCAGAAGACTCCCGCCCAGCCTCCGCCGCCGAGCCCAGCCCGGTCGAGCAGGACGAACGTGACCGTCGCCGCGGGCGGATGACCCGCCACGTGGGCGGGCCAGTTGTCGGGGGAGTGGAGCAGGATGTGGTGGTCGAAGTCCCGCAGAGCCGCGGGGATGTCCTGGAAGCGGCCGATGACCTGCAGGTACTCATACCTGGTGGTGAGCCGGACGGCGATCCCGCGCTGCCAGCCGTCGATCAGCGCCAGCGACCCTGTCCAGGCCGTCGCCGTGGCCCAGGCGGCGGCCGGCAGTGCGCGCCACGGCAGTCGGGCGGCCAGTCGCGGGCCGTACGCCACGACGGCGATGGCGACGGCCACGGCTGCCGGTGTGCCGGGGCCGACGTGCGGGTCCCAGCGGGCGTACAGGGGAGGCCACCCCACGTGCAGGGTGCCGTACTCCCGCTCGATCGCGGTGCCGACCAGCGCGGCCGTCGCGACGAGCAGTGCTGCGGCCGCGGTCGCGTACACGTCTCGGAGAAGATCACGGGTCACGGGCGAACGCTAGGCCGCCGGGGCCGCGCGGAGGCCGCTGTGTGCCCGGACGTCAGCGTTTCGTCATGAGTCGCCCGGGTCTGCTGCCGACCCCAGACACACGACGGCAGACACACGACGGCAGACACACGGCTGCAGACATACGACTGCAGACACACGACGGCAGGCCGCCCGCCGGCAGATGCCCGGCGGGCGACGTGCGGGCGCAGAGGTGCGGCGACCGACTCACCGGCCGTCCGCGGACGGCTGCTCCGCCCGCGGCCGGCCGATCACCGCCGGCCTGTCCGGTGGTTGCGCGCGGTGGACGGCGCGGCGGCTGCGCAGGGTGACGAAGCAACGGCCGCCGGCCGACCACTGGTCGACGGTTCGCCACCCCAGCGGGAGGGCGTACCGCAGCAGGGCCGGGGTGCCGACCCGGGCCCAGGGGAACGGGGGCCCGGCGGGTCCGGCGGCGCCACCGGGGCCGGTGCCGCGCACCATGCGGACGTCGGCGCGTTCGTCCACGTCCCCCTGGACGGTTTCGGCGACCAACAGGCCCCCGGGCAACAGCAGTTGGGCCACCCGGTGCAGGAGGGCGCGCGGGTCGCCGCCGATGCCCAGGTTCTCGTCCAGGAGCAGCGCGGTGTTCCAGCGGCCCTCGCCCGGCAGCGGTGCGAACACCGAGCGCCACAGGGCGGGGCCGCCGAGCCCCCGGGTGTGGGCGACGGCCGCCTCGCTGACGTCGACGCCGAGCGCGGTCCGGCCCCGGGCGGCGAGTTCCGTGACCAGTCGTCCCGGACCGCATCCGACGTCGAGCACGGCGCCCTCGCAGCGGTCCAGGACCTGCCGGTCCACGGCGTCGGCCCGCGCGCACCAGCGCTCGACGTCCAGCGGCAGCAGCCGGCCGTCGCCCCGGCGCAGGAAGAGCGGCCCCCGGCCGGCGCGCAGGGCGTCGGCGTAGGGGTCGGCCGACCAGCAGAGCTCGGAGGCGTCCCGCGCCCTCACCGCGCCGACCGTAGAGGGCTCCTGGGCTGTGCTCATCGGCGGCCGGCCGTCCGCAGCCGGGCCAGTTCCGTGGCGAAGCAGCCCAGCGGGGCCAGGGCGGCGACGGCCTCGGCGTCGGCGGACGTGTCCACGTCCCGCAGGCTCGGCATGTCGCGCACGCGCAGGCCCGCGGCGAGCAGCCGGTCGCGCTGGACGGCGCCGGTGGTGGGCGTCGACATCGGAACCCCGCGCAGCAGTTCCGGGTCCGGCTTCGCCAGTCCGAGCGCCCAGAAGCCGCCGTCCTCGGCCGCGCCGAGGCAGGCGCCGTACCCGTCGAAGTCGACGGCGAGCAGGTCCGGGGTGACCTGCGGGGTGTCCATCCCGATCAGCAGGGCCGGCCCGTCGCAGTCGGCGAAGGCCGCGGCCAGCCGCTGGTCGAGGCCGCCCGCGCACTGCGGCAGGACGTCGAAGCCGGGCGGCAGCCATGGCCCGGCCGCCCCGTCGAGGACCAGGACCCGCCGCCGGACGGGGGCCGCGGCCACCGCACGCAGGGTGTCGGTGAGGGCCGCCTCGGCGAGCAACGCCGCTTCCTCGGGGGTGAACGGCGGTGTCAGCCGGGTCTTCACCCGTCCTGGCCTGGGTTCCTTGGCGATGACGAGCAGGGTGGTCATCGAGGGGTTCCTCCGTGCGTCCGCGCGTCGTCCGCCGCCACTCCGAGGGGCGGTTCCGCCAGGACGCGGCCCATGTCCCGTACCGCCTGCCAGGTGCCGCGCCAGGTTCCGGTCACCTTCGAGACGCCGGAGCGCGGCAGGTAGGGGACGTCGTGTTCGGTGACGCACCACCCCGCGTCGGCCGCCCGCACGACCATCTGCAGGGGGTACCCACTGCGCCGGTCGCTCAGATCCAGGCCGAGCAGGGCCTCGCGGCGCGCGGCCCGCAGGGGACCGAGGTCGTGCAGCCGCAGGCCGGTGCGACGGTGGAGCATCAGGGTCAGCGCGAGGTTGCCGGCACGGGCGTGGGCGGGCCAGGCGCCCCGGCCCTGCGGACGTCGCCGTCCGAGCACCAAGTCGGCGCCGCCGTCCTGGACTTCGCGCACGAAAGGCACGAGCTGGGCGGGGTCGAGCGAGGCGTCGCAGTCGCTGAAGCACACGATTGCGGCCGTCGCGGCGGTCAGTCCCGCATGGCAGGCGGCGCCGAAGCCGCGGCGGGGCTCGTGGACGACGGTGGCGCCGAGGTCCCGGGCGATGCCGGCCGAGCCGTCGGTGGAACCGTTGTCCACGACGAGGGCGCGCCAGCCCGGAGGGATGCGGTCGATCACCCAGGGCAGGGCTTCGGCCTCGTTCAGACAGGGGAGGACGACGTCGACGTCCTCGGGTGCGGAAGAGGTCATCACGGCTTTCACCCTACGAACGCGAAACGCGCATACCGGACTCCTGCTTCTTACGAAACGCGGACGTCGCCGCCTGCGGACGCGCGCAGGACGGCGAGGACGAGCCCAGGGTGCGAGGCTGGCCGTATGGAACAGCAGCCTTACGAGCCGGCGGTGGACGCATCCGCCCGCCGCGGGGGCGGGGACGCCCGCGTCCTCGTCGTCGACGACGATCCCACGGTCGCGGAGGTCGTCTCGGGGTACCTCGAGCGTGCCGGGTACGTCGTGGACCGAGCCGGGGACGGCCCGGCCGCGCTGGCCGGAGCGGCCGCGCACTGGCCGGACCTGGTAGTGCTCGATCTGATGCTGCCCGGCATGGACGGCCTCGAGGTGTGCCGCCGGATGCGCGAACGCGGCCCCGTGCCGGTCATCATGCTCACCGCCCGCGGTGACGAGGACGACCGCGTCATGGGCCTGGAGGTGGGCGCGGACGACTACGTCACCAAGCCGTTCAGTCCCCGGGAGCTGGTGCTGCGCGTGGAGTCGGTGCTGCGCCGCACGCGGCCCCTCGCGGGCGCGCGAACCGCGAGCGCGGCCGGACTCACCGTCGACGGGGTCGCCCGCCGCGCCGCCAAGAACGGCGCCGAACTGGCCCTCACACTGCGCGAGTTCGACCTGCTCGCGTTCTTCCTGCGCCATCCGGGCCGCGCGTACAGCCGCGAGGACCTGATGCGGGAGGTGTGGGGCTGGGACTTCGGCGACCTGTCGACCGTCACGGTCCACGTCCGGCGGCTGCGCAACAAGGTCGAGGACGATCCCGCCCGCCCCCGGTTGATCCAGACGGTGTGGGGCGTCGGTTACCGCTTCGATCCGGCGGGCTCCGCCGGCCGGGACGAGGAGTGATCATGCGCGACACCCTCCTCATCGCCCTGTTCGCCTTCCTCGGCGCCGGCACGACCGGCCTGCTGGGCGCGGCAGCGCTGTGGCTGCTGCGCCGCCGCTCCCTGACCGCCTCGCTCACCGTGGTGGCCGCCGTCGCCGTGACCGCGATGCTCGCGGGCACCCTGGCCGTGGCGCAGGCGATGTTCCTGTCCCGTCACGACCTGTCCGTCGTGACGACGGTGGCCGCGATGGCGGCCGCCGTCTCGCTCGCCACCGCGCTGTTGCTGGGGCGCTGGGTGGTCGCCCGCAGCCGCGAACTCACCCTGGCCGCCCGCTCCTTCGGCGACGGCGGCGACTTCCGGGCTCCCCACGGTCCGGCCACCGCCGAACTCGCCGCGCTCAGCCGTGAGTTGGAGGCCACCAGCGCGAAGCTCGCCGAGTCCCGCGCGCGTGAGCGTGCCCTGGAGTCCTCGCGCCGCGAACTCGTGGCCTGGATCTCCCACGACCTGCGCACCCCGCTCGCGGGCCTGCGCGCGATGTCCGAGGCGCTGGAGGACGGCGTCGCCACCGACCCCGGCCGCTACCTGCGCCAGATCCGCACCGAGGTCGAACGACTCAACGACATGGTCGGCGACCTCTTCGAGCTCTCCCGCATCCATGCCGGCGCGCTCGCCCTGTCGCCCTCCCGGATGTCCGTCTACGACCTGGTCGGCGACGCCCTCGCCGGGGTGTCTCCGCTGGCCCACGAGCACGGGGTGCGACTCGTCGGCGGCCGTGTCGAGCCCCTGCCGGTGGAGGTGGACGGCAAGGAGATGAGCCGCGTCCTGGGAAACCTCCTGGTCAACGCGATCCGGCGGACACCCGCCGACGGGACCGTGATGGTGGCCGCCGAACGCTCGCCGGACGGCGTGGTGCTGTCCGTCTCGGACAGCTGCGGCGGCATCCCCGACGAGGACCTGCCCCGCGTCTTCGACACCGGCTGGAGAGGCACCCACGCCCGCACGCCTCCGGCGGGCGCCGGGCTCGGTCTCGCCATCGTCCGCGGCATCGTGGAGGCCCATCAGGGCCGGGCCACCGTGCGCAACATCCCCGGCGGCTGCCGCTTCGAGGTGGTGCTGCCCGCGGCCGCGTCATGAATGCGGGCGACACCGGCAGGAGGATCCCGGCACCCCGGTGCGGGGTCCGCCCGGCCGGCCCTGCCGATCCAGGGCCGGCCGAGCGGACCCGGCCTTACGGAGGGCTACCGCTGCTGTCTCCTTTCGGGGTCCAATGGGAGGAGTCCAGCCTTTCGTGCCGCACCGGTCGGAAGAGGCGTGCAATGGATATATGGCTGATCTGGTTGATCGTCGCGGCCGTGCTGGCCGTGGCGGAGATCTTCACCCTGACCGCTGCCCTCGGAATGCTGAGCGCGGCCGCGCTGGTCACGGCGGTTTCGGCAGCGCTCGGGCTGCCGCTGCCCTTGCAGTTCCTGGTCTTCACCGCGGTCGCCGTGGTCACCGTGCTGTTCCTGCGCCCCATTGCGCTGCGCCACGTCCTCCAGCCCCAGGCCGCACGGTTCGGCGTGGACGCCCTGGTCGGCAGGGGCGCCTACGTCGTCTCGGAGGTGACGGGACTGGGCGGCCGGGTCCGTATCGACGGCGAGGAATGGACGGCCCGTGCCTACGACGAGTCGTTGGTGATCCCGGCCGGACGAACCGTCGACGTCATGGAGATCAGCGGCGCCACCGCGATCGTCTACCCCAGGGACTGAAACCATGGAAACCTCGGCGTTCTTGATCGCCGGCCTGATCGTCGCTCTGTTCGCGGTCTTCACCGTGATGCGGGCGGTCCGCATCGTGCCCCAGGCGCGCGCCCGCAACGTGGAGCGACTCGGCCGCTACCACCGGACTCTGAGTCCTGGCCTCAGTCTCGTCATCCCGTACATCGACCGGGTGCATCCGGTGATCGACCTGCGCGAACAGGTCGTCTCCTTCAAGCCGCAGCCGGTCATCACCGAGGACAATCTGGTCGTCGAGATCGACACCGTGCTCTATTTCCAGGTGACCGATCCGCGAGCGGCCTTCTACGAGATCGCCAACTTCCTCCAGGCCGTCGAGCAGCTCACCGTCACGACCCTGCGCAACGTCGTGGGATCCATGGACCTGGAGAAGACCCTCACGTCACGGGACACCATCAACAGCCAGCTGCGCGGCGTGCTGGACGAGGCCACGGGGAAGTGGGGGCTGAGGGTCAACCGGGTGGAGATCAAGGCCATCGACCCTCCCCAGACCATCAAGGACGCGATGCAGAAGCAGATGCGGGCCGAACGGGACAAGCGGGCCGCGATCCTCGGGGCCGAGGGCCAGCGGCAGTCGCAGATACTCACCGCCGAAGGCGACAAACAGGCCGCCGTTCTGCGCGCGGAGGGCAACCGCACCGCCGCCATCCTCCAGGCCGAGGGCCAGTCCCGGGCCATCGACGAGGTTTTCCAGGCCGTGCACCGCAACGACCCCGACCCCAAGCTGCTCGCCTACCAGTACCTCCAGACGCTGCCTCAGCTGGCGCAGGGCCCGGGCAACAACTTCTGGGTGATCCCCAGTGAGATCACCTCCGCGCTCCAGGGCGTGTCCCGCGCCTTCAGCGAGGTGCTGCCCCAGTCTCCGGCCACCCGCGAAAAGCCCACGGACGACATGGACGCCCAGGCCGCCGACGACACGGCGCAGGCCGCGGAGGCCGCTGCCCAGGCCCTCGCCGACGCGGCCAGGGCCGATCGCACCGTCCCCGACCCCCCGCCGTCCTGAATTCCGGCGCCCCGGACCGCGACGGCGGGCCGGCCGTCAGGGGATGGAATTGTTCGAGCCCCGCACGCGCTGTAAGGCACGAAGGCTGAGACGCCGACGGTACGCGCGAGCAGCGCAGGGTGGCCGAGGCCACAGACAGGAATGGAGTCGACATGGCAGCGCAGACGCAGAGGGCCGTGCTTGCGGGAGGATGCTTCTGGGGGATGCAGGACCTGATTCGCCGGCTCCCGGGCGTGACGGCGACCCGGGTCGGATACACCGGCGGCGACGTCCCGAACGCCACGTACCGTAACCACGGCACCCACGCGGAGGCCATCGAGATCCTCTTCGATCCCGAGAAGACCGACTTCCGCGCGATCCTGGAGTTCTTCTTCCAGATCCACGACCCGAGCACGAAGAACCGCCAGGGCAACGACATCGGCCTCAGCTACCGCTCGGCGATCTACTACGTGGACGACGAGCAGAAGCGCGTCGCCGAGGACACCATCGCGGACGTGGACGCCTCCGGACTGTGGCCGGGCAAGGTCGTCACCGAGGTCGAGCCGGTCGGCCCCTTCTGGGAGGCCGAGCCCGAGCACCAGGACTACCTGGAGCGCTACCCCGAGGGCTACACCTGCCACTTCCCGCGACCGGGATGGCGGCTTCCCGCCCGCACGCAGGGCTGACCCCACACTTGCCGACGGAGCCTGCCTGGCGGACCGCCCGGGCAGGCTCCGGGCGCTCCGGCGGGTCTCCCGCTTCGCCGCGGGACGGACCAGGGCGTGGCCGACGGCGCAGCGATGATCCGTGGCGGGGCGGTGGGGGCCGACCGGCGCCGGCTCGGCCGTCGTGACCGAGGGTGGAGAACCGGCGTCAACCGGACGTCAACACGTGGTCGTCGCGGCCTGCTCGTGGACGCGGCGGATGGCCGAGACCCTTGGACGACCAGCGCCTTCGCCCCTGTGGACCTCGTCCGGCGGGGAGTTGCAGAGGGCAGACGCGGCACTGAGACTGGGGAGGGCGGGCCTGCTCGGACCGGACCTGCCGAGCCGCTCCGCGACGGACGGCCCGTGCCCCGTCCACGCCCTCACCCGCACCGCATCCGGTGTCTTGGCAGGCCTCCAGGAACGACCGCGTGACCGACGGTCACGCCCGACGGAGGACGGCGCCATGCACCAGAGCGTTCGCGAGTACTGGATCACTTTCAACGACCCGCTCGAAGGGCGGGTCCCTTTCATGTACCTGGACACGAAGGGGTACGTGAGCACGGGCATCGGCAACAAGATCGACGAAACGGGACGGGACAACTCCCCGCCGACCGCGGAGGAACGGGCCTCCTCCCTGGCCGCGGCCGGCAGACTGCGCTGGCTCGGCAACGGCACCGACGTCGACGCCACGCCCGACGAGGTCGCCGCCGAGTGGGACACGGTCAAGTCGCACCTGGAGCTCGCGGCTTCCGGACACCTCAGCTTCCGGCCGCCTCTGACGAGCCTTCATGTCGACGACGACGAGATCGACCGCCATGTCTTCGAGAAACTGGACGAGATGGAGAGCGTGCTCACGGGGCGCTCGGAGTTCACCGACTTCGGGTCGTGGCCCGCCAACGCCCAACTGGCCACGCTGAGCATGTGCTGGGCCATGGGCCCCAGGTTCCGCTTCCCCAAGTTCCAGGGACACGTGGCCCGGCGGAACTGGCCCGGCGCCGCGGACGAGTGCCACTTCACCCCCGACGTCGGCACGATCGTCATCCGCAACAAGCTCGACCGCGCGCACTTCCTGCTGGCCGACACGGTGGAGACCCAGGGGCTGCCCGCGGAGCAGATCGCCCTGGACCTCTCCGACGTGTTCGGCGCCCAAGGAGCGCTCCTCGCCCTCGGGTTCAAGCCCCTGACCCAGGACGGCGTGGACGGCCCGCGGACCCAGGGCAAGGTGAAGGAGTTCCAGTCGGCCAACAGCCTGCCCGAGAACGGGGCCTTCGACGACCCGGACACGGTGAGCGCCCTGGCCGCCCAGCTCTCGGGTCTCGGCTTCACCGTGCTGGGTGCCTGACGGGCCGGGAGGCGTTCGACGGCTGAACCGGCCGCGTGCCGTCACGGGGGTGGAGCGCGTGCCGTCACGGGGGCGGAGGCGGGGCACCTGGGTCGAGGCGGGTCACCGCGGTTGAGGCGGGAAGGGAACGTGCTCCGACCACTGCTCGGGGTCGTCCGGTTCGGCGCCGCCCATGTCGAGCCGGAACGGCGGATAGACGTCCGTCATCAGGGTGGCGTAGGCGACCACGCGCAGCACCCAGCGGTTCAGGCCCGTGATCAGGTCGAACAGGCTCGGGGGGTATTTCTCGGTGAACGCCAGGATCACGGCGGCGATGATGGTCAGCACGGCCACCAGGCCGCCGCTCCACCAGGCGACGTGCCAGCCGCCCAGGAAGAAGCCGATGACGATGTAGTGGGGGATGGCCAGCAGCCACCACTTCACCAGGACCAGCCCCCGGGAGAGCCGTTCCGGGTAGGCGACGTCGAGCCGGGCCGGGTAGCCGGGTTCCTCACCCAGGCTGAACGGCGGGTAGCGGTCGGTGGCCAGGGCGCCGTACGAGTAGTAGGCGACCCGCCAACTCCAGCGCAGCACACCCAGATTGAAGTCGAACAGCGCGCGTGGGTAGCGCTCGGTGAAGAGGATGGCGAAGAACGCGATCACACAGACGACGGTGAAGGCGATCCAGAGGAAGAACAGCACCACGTAGTGCGGGATGACCAGGATCCACTTCACGAGCCACAGCCAGCGGGACAGCGGTGCGTCGAGCCGGGCCGTGACCCGGACCGGACGGTCGGACATGGCATTCATCGAGCTCATGGCGATCGACTCCCGTCCCGTTCAGATGGCCAGGCCGGCGCGGCGCGACGCAGCGGCCTCCGCTGCCGCCGAGGTGTCGTCCACCCGGTGGGCCAGCTCGGCGGTGACGTCGACCACCCCGTCCACGCCCTGGCACAGACGTACGACGACCGGGACGAGGGACTTGCGTTCGAGGGTGCCCTTCAGCGACACCCGACCGTCGACGACGTGCACGGTGACCGAGTCGGGTGCGACGCCCAGGGTGCGCACCAGGATCTCCCCGGAGATCTCCTCCCGGATGGCGCTGTCCCCGCGCAGGAAGACCCGGAGCAGGTCGGCCCTGCTGATGAGCCCGACCAGCCTGTCGGCTTCGTCCACCACCGGCAGCCGCTTGACGTGATGCCGTTCCATGACCTGGGCGGCCTCCACTGCCGTCCACTGGGGTCTGGCGGTCACCGCCGGGCTGTTCATCAGCCCTTCGGCGCTCGTGGCCTTCGCCTTCGCGAGGGCGGAGCGGCCGGGACGCAGGACCGGCAACAGGCCCGCCGGATCCAGCTGTGCGGCCTCCTTGCGGAGCAGGTCCGCTTCGGAGACCACGCCCACGACGCGTTCCTCGTCGTCCACCACCGGTACGGCGGTGATGCCGTGCTCGGCGAGCAGCTTGGCGATCTCCTTGAAGCCGGTGTCCCTGCCCACCCGGACGACCGATGGGGTCATGAGGTCGCTCACCATCCGGTGCAACATGCCTTTCGCCTCCTGATGTCGTGTGCGTTCCTGCTTCCACTCTCCGCTCGGCGGACAGGACCCGCATGGGCTGACCGGTCCCGACCGGGACGGGTCCTTGGGCCGGACGGCCTTGCCACCGCGTGGCGGGGCCGCCGCCGTCCGCGACCCGGCGGTCTGCCACGACGATGGCGACGGGCGTCGGGAACTTTGCCCTCAGACCCGATGAGGGACGACGGCCACCGGGCACACGGAGTGGTGCAGCAGGGCGTGGGCGACCCTGCCGAGCTGCAGACCGAAGTGACCGTGCCTGCGCAGGGCGCCGACGACGATCAGGTCGGCGTCGGCCGATTCCTGCAGCAGGACGCGATGGGCGGGGCCCTCGGCGGTGTGGCTGCCGACCGTGACGCCGGGATGCTCCCGGACGGCCTCGCGCAGCGCGTCGTCCAGGGTGGCCGAGGCCGCCTCGGGGGTTCCGGCGGCGTCCGCCGCGTGCCGGGGATCCCCGGGGAGGGACTCCACGGGAGGGGAGCCCGGCTCGTGCAGCGGGCTGCGCCAGGCCCGTACGGCGGTCAGGGCGCAACCGCGCGCCTCGGCCTCCCGGGCGGCGAACCGTACGGCGCCCGCGCCGCCGGTGGAGTCACCGACTCCCACCACGACCCGGCCGAAGGAGCCCCGGAGGTTGCGCTCGGCGCCACGGACGACGAAGACCGGACACATGGCACGAGCGGCCACCGTGAGGCTGACCGACCCCAGCAGCATCCCGGCGATCTCGCCGCGCCCACGGACACCCGTGACCACGGCGAACGACTCGGCCCCGGTGCGCAGCAGAGCGGCCACCGCGTCGGCGGGCAGGATCTCGCCCGACACCTTCACCTCCGGGTCGCGGAGCCGGGCGCGTTCCACACAGGTGGCGACGATGTGCTGCGCCATGACCTCACCGGAGGGGCGATCGGTTCCGAAGGCAGGACGTGCCCCCTCGTAGCGCTCCCACAGGGAGGCGTGGACCAGCCTCAGCGCAAGTCCGTGGCGTGCGGCCTCGTCGGCGGCCCAGTCGACCGCCAGCAGACTGGAGTCCGATCCGTCGACGCCGACGACCAGCGGGAGTTCCATCGCGGGCCACCGCCTTCCGTCCGGTAGGAGACAGGCCCCCGTGAATACCGTCGCACCGCTCGCGCACCGCCGCGACATACGGACTCGCGCTCCCGGCCGGAGCCCGTCCGCCGGGTTGCGGTGCAGCGTGCCGCGACGATGCTGAAGGGGTACGGTCCCCTCGCGCCGCCGGCGCGGCTCCGCAAGGACCAGCAGCATGCCTGACACCCCGCACACCGTGAGCGACGTGATGACCATCCCGGTGGTGGCCGTCCGGCGCGACGCGCCCTTCAAGAAGATCGTGCGGGCCCTGGCCCAGGTCGACGTCAGCGCCGTGCCGGTCGTGGACGGCGACGAACGGGTCGTCGGCGTGGTCTCCGAGGCCGACCTGCTGCTCAAGGAGGAGTACCGGGACCGCGACCTCACCCGCGCCGAGCAGCTCGAGCACCTGTCCGAACTCGCCAAGGCGGGGGCGGCGACCGCCGAGGAGCTCATGACCGCACCCGCGGTGACCGTCCGCCCGGACGCCACCCTGGCCCAGGCGGCCAGGATCATGGCCGTCCGGCGCGTCAAGCGGCTGCCCGTGGTCGACGACGAGGACCGGCTGCGGGCCGTTGTCAGCCGCGGCGACCTGCTGAAGGTCTTCCTGCGGTCGGACGAGGCCATCGAGGAGGAGGTCCGCCGCACGGTGGTGGCCTACCTGTTCCCCGCGCTCGGTCACACCATCCAGGTGTCCGTGCACGACGGGGTCGTCACACTGCGGGGGCGCGTCCACGACTCCACGCTCGTCCGGGTCGCCGAGCGCCTCGTCCGCGCGGTGGAGGGCGTGGTGGGCGTGCGGTCCCGGCTCAGCGGCGGGGAGGCCGCGCCGGACGGGCCGGTGCCGGACGGGTCCGCGTCGGACGCATCGGACGGACCCGTGCACCGCCGTTGACCGGCGCCGGCGGCGGCGTGGCACGGGCGCGGGCCGTGTACGGCTCAGGCTCACGGTTCGACGGCGGCCAGGCTCAGGGTTCGACGGCGGCTCAGGCTCAGGGTTCGATGTCGAGCACCGCCGACACCGGGCGACGCGGCGCGCCGGGCCCGTCGGGGCCGTACCCCAGGCGCAGCATGACCTGAGTGAAGCCCGTCGCGGTCATCGGGTCGCGCAAGGGCCAGCGCAGGTCCGTCCACTCGAGAGGCTGGGTCACGAAGGAGCTGGAGAGGCCCTCGAGGGTGGCCAGCAGCAGGACGCGCTCCATCGCCTGGCCCGCTCGGAGCCAGTCCTCCGGTCGGTCGTGCTCCGTGCTGACGAGAGCGACCTGGGGGTTCCGCTCGAAGTCCGCCGCGTCACGTCCCGCCACCCGCCGCGGGCCCGCGAAGTCCCGCATGGGCGCCCTGCCCCCGCGCTTTCGCGGCCCGAACGCGTAGTGGGGGACGCCGTCGTCGGCGGTGCCCGCCGACCGGGTTTCGACACGCGTCCACCGGGCCAGGTCCTGGTCGCGGCCGAGGTCGGCGGCGTTGCGGGCCTCGGCTTCCTCCACCAGTTCCAGCACGTGCCACAGATGCCATGAAGCGGGGAACGCCAGCGTCGCTCCCTCGACGCGAGCGGCCGCGCCCAGAGCCTCCCGCAGCGCTTTCGGGATGTCCCTCTCCTCGAACGGACGGCGGCTGCTGTGGCGTCGTTGGATCGCGGGCCACAGCGCGCCGAGGGCGCTGTCCTCGTCGGTGCGGTCGGCCAGACTCACGCTCGCGAGGAGGGCCCGGTCGCCGAGGTCGGGCAGCAGCCGGGTCTGTGGGTGCAGGCCCTCGTGGACGACGGCGGCCCTCAGGTTCAACAGGGCGGCGCCGCAGCCGAGATGAAGACCTCGGGTGTCGGGGTCGGAGTGCGGCATCGCGCGATCGAAGTCGGCCCACACCTCGAAAGCGCGGCTGCGCCGGAGATAGCGGAAACGCCAGGGCTGCGCGTTGTGCATCGACGGGGCGGCCACCGCGGCACGCACCACGGCGGCCACCCACGCGTCGGTCGGTGCCGGCCGGGTCATCGAAACCCCCTTCGTGAGTCGTCGAGCCGGGGCCGCTCAGCCCGAGCGCCGGCCAGCGCGGTCACCCGTCGGCCGGAGTGATGCGGCGGCCGGTGAGCTCCGCGGGGCGGATCGACACCCACATCTCGCGGTCACCGCCCGGCCACGGCCTGGTGTGGGCGCGTTCGGTGAGCCTGCGCACGGCGTCGGGCTCGGTCACGACGTTCGCGGGGCCGACGGCGAGGACGCTCCATCCCTGGCTCAGGGCCTCGTCCATGTGATCGACCTCGAAGGCGACCTCCGTTCCGACGGCCGCCGCGGGCGTGGAGTTCGGCGCGGTACGGAAGACGATCGCGTCGTCGACGACCTCGTAGTTGACCGGGACGACCGCGGGGCGGCCGTCGTGCGCCCGCACCGCGATACGCCCCACGCCTCGCGTGGACAGCAGGGTGCGGCATTCGTCCGGGCCGAGGTCGCGCATCTGCGGATGGAGCAGCGCCCGGCCCTGACCCGGTGGCAGATCCATCCCTCCGCCGTGCAGCGTGGTCACGGTGACGCCCAGCGCGTCGGCCAGTCTGATGAGGGTCGACATGCTCGGGTCGGCGGGGCGTTCCTCCAGGTACGCCAGGTAGCCGGGAGCCATGCGGGCGCGGCGGGCGGCCTCCTCGCGACTGAGACCCCGTCTGCGGCGTTCGACGGCCACGCGCCGGCCGACGTCACCTGGGCTGGGCGGCCCGCTCCGCGTGTCCTCCACCGCTGCCGGACCCGACTCCGGGGAGGTGTGTTCGAGGTGGTGGATGTGCGCGTCGGGCCCGGGGAACACGAGGGTCACCTCGTCCGTGTCCGACCAGCGCACGTCGTAGGGCGGGGTTCCGTCCTCGTGGTGGAGTCCGACGATCTCGCCGTCGCGCCTGACGGCGCTGGTCTTCGTGCTCTCGATGACGAGCTGATCGCCGAGGTGCGCTCTCATGTCGCCGCCCTCTCCTTCGGAGTGCCGCTGTATCCAACGTGCCATGTGAGACGGGCGGCCGCACGGGGCGGGCGACCCGGCAGGCTGGTCATCCCTCCCGGCCGGCCTCGGCGTCGCCGTGGCCGTCGTCGGTGGCGTCGCGTCACGTGAGCCAGCCGGTGGCCTGGGGGCCGTGCAGCGTCGGTGCGCCCATGCCCTCGATGTCGCGCTGGGCGATCCGCAGCAGCTGCCGGGCCAGGTCGTTCAGGGCGCGGCCGGTGGCCAGCTCGTCGCCGATCTCCGGCACGTCCGCGTCTGCCGGACTGCAGTGCGCGGTCCCGTGACCGGAGAGTTCCGTGGTGCCGGTGTTCAAGATCAGATGTGCTTTCGTCGTTCCCTCGTCGTCCTCGAACAGTTGAAGACGAACCGTCCATTGCGGCGTGTGCGGCATCGTTCTCCTCCTCACCTCGTTGCGGACCGGCGCGATCCGGATGGGCTGCGCTCCGATGTCAGGGGTCGTCGTGCTGAGGCGGCCGACAGCTGTTGCTCGAGATGGCGCCGGACGCGGGCGGTGAGCGCGCCGAGCGACTCGGAAGCCGTCGGGCACGGCGCGGTCGGCCGCCGGATCCGGCGGGCGTCCCGGGGCAGTCCGTCCAGGTCCGCGGCGAATCGCCCCCGGCAGACGTCGAGCGTGGGCCGATCGCCGACGCGCCGCCCGTCGCGCATGACCGTCTCCAGCAGCGGAACGCCGTCGTCGGGGGGCCGTTCGTCGGCCAGACCGATCACGTCGGCGCAGCCGGGACGGCGGAAGACCTGCTTGCGACCGGGCGCCGTCACCTTCGCCGACGAGAGCTTCATCACCGGGCGGCCGTCGAACTCCACCAGCTTGTAGGCGGAATCCAGGTACGGCGCGTCGGCCGACACGCCCACGCGGGTGCCCACGGCGTACGTGTCGATCGGCGCCCCGGAGCGGACGAGGTCGTCGACGGCGTATTCGTCGAGTCCGCCGCTGGCGATGATCCGCACGTCCGGCAGGCCCGCGTCGTCGAGGACGGAGCGGGCGCGTACCGCCAGGGCTGCGAGGTCGCCGCTGTCGAGCCGCACGGCGCAACCGGGTCCGCGGTCGAGGTCGCGCAGAACGCGGGCGGCGACGCGGACGCCCTCCTCGGTGTCGTAGGTGTCCACCAGCAGGGTCACCGGGCCGGGGTGGGACCGGGCGAAGGCACGGAACGCGTCCTCCTCCGAGGCGAACGCCTCCACGAAGGAGTGGGCCATCGTGCCGACGGCGGGTATGCCGTCGGCGACGGCCGCCGCCACGTTGCTGGTGCCGGCGAAGCCGACCATCGCACCCAGACGAGCGGAGTGAAGGCCCGCCTGTGGCCCGTGGGTTCGCCGCAGGGAGAAGTCGACGACCGGGCGACCGGCCGCGGCGAGGACACAGCGCGCCGCCTTCGAGGCGATCGTCGTCTGATGGCTGACCTGGTTGAGCACATACGTCTCGGCCAACTGCGCCAGCGGAAGCGGTGCGGTCACTTCCAGCAGCGGCTCGCCGACGAACACGATCCGTCCTTCCGGCACCGCCCGCACCTGGCCGGTGAACGTCAGGCCGAGCAGAGGCTCCAGGTCCTCGGGCGGCCGGTGCAGCGCGCGAGCGAAGGCGTCGACGTCCTCGGGGCCGACGTGAAGGCCGGCCAGGTAGTCGAGTGCGGACTCGAGCCCCGCCGCCACCAGGAAGCCGCGATCAGCGGGCAGGTCGCGGACGAAGAGGCTGAACGTCGCCGGGCCGGTCTTCCCCTCCCGCAGGTAGGACATGACCATCGTGACTTCGTACAGATCGGTGGTCGTCGCGTCCGACATCGGTGTCGCCTCCCGGGCTGTTGGCCGGTGCTGTCCGTCACCGGTGGAACCGAGCGGACCATTGCGGTTCCACCAGGTCCCACTCCGCGTCCCACCGCGCGTACCTTCGCCGGTCCAGGACGAAGCGCATGCCCGCCCAGGCCGCACCGGACGCGGCGGCCACGCCGAACGCCGCCATACCGCCCACCATCCAGCCACTGGCCGTCGCGTTGAGCGTGCTCGTCGGCGCGGTGGTGACGGTTCCGTCCCGGTCCACCCACACCCGCACGGCGGTGCCCTTGGACGTTCCCGGCTTCACGAGGACCGCTCCCGTGCGCACCACGCCGTCCGCGCCGGTCCAGCGGACCTGCGCCGGTCGCTTCGCCCAGTCGCCGCCCTTGACGGTCGACGTCAGCCGGGCGGTGACCTGATGCCGTTCCGCCGTCTGGGTGCGCACGGTGCGCAGGGACGCCTCGTACACCGCCAGCCCCGCACTGACCGCGGCGGCCGGCAGCCCGAGGACGAGGACGACCGTCAGGAAGCGGCGGAACCAGCATTCGAACCGGTCGGACCTCCGTCTCAGGGTGTTCGCGCCCCTGCCCGCGTGATCTCCGCGTCCTGAAGGCGGACCGGATGTGTACGGCGAACCTTGTGCGCTCATGACTGGGCCTCCAGCGACTCGCCGGCCGTCCCTCACCTTCTGTTCCCACCGTCGAACGGCGACGGGCCGGGGGCATGGGGCCGAAGGTCCCTGCCGGCCGGCTTCCGGCCCCGGTCCACCGGTCGCCGGCCTGGTCCCTCTGCGCCGACTGCGGTGCCGTCGGTCGTGCGGGGACGTCCGCGACGGGACACGGCCGAGCGGTTTCTCGCGGCGGATGCCCGTGCCCGGTGCCGTCACGGCTCCACATGCGCCGAGGAGGGGATTGGGGTACTCCTCGAAGGAGGGAAGTACCGCGCTCGGCTTTGTCGACGACGTCCGGAGCACGCACGGCATCGGACCCGTTCACCGTCATCCACCGTCGTATCCAGCTTCGTACGAGACGGAGGCCGCCGCCATGCAGCCAGTCGTCACCGTGGGCCTCGACGGCTCACCCGAGAGCCTCGCCGCCGCCCACTGGGCCGCCGACGAGGCCGAGAAGCGCAGGCTCACCCTGCGCCTGCTGCACGCGTGGCCGCTGCTCACGCCGGAACCGGCCCACGCCTCCTCCGAAGTCGACCAGAACTACTGGGCGAAACGTCTCGTCCACACCGCGCGGGCGGAGCTCCAGGCCCGCCATCCGGGCCTGACCATCGTCGGGAGCCTGGTGGCCGACGACGCCCAGAACGCCCTGCTCCAGGCGGCCTCGGAATCCGAGGTGATCGTGCTCGGCTCACGCGGGCTGGAGTCCGTCGAGAGCTACTTCATGGGTGACGTCAGCATGCCGGTCGTGGCCCGGGCGCAGCGGCCCGTGGTGCTGGTCCGCGCCGAAACCGGCGACGAGGGAGCGCGGTCGGCGGCCGGGAGCCGTGTGGTGGTGGCCCTGAAACTCCACGAATCCAGCGACGACCTGCTCGACTTCGCCTTCCACAGCGCCGCGGCCAGGGAGTTTCCGCTCCTGGCCGTTCACGGGCGAAGGGTGCCGCTCCACGCGCGCGTGCCCTGGGGAGTGGACCACGGCGCCGCCGAAGAGCTGACGCGGGACGCGCAGAAGGAGCTGAGCAAGGCGCTCCGCCCGTGGCGCGAGAAGTACCCGCAGGTGGACGTGGCCGACGCCATCCGTCTCGGGAGCCCCGCCGAGGCGGTCGTGCACGCTGCCGAGGGCGCCGCGCTGCTGGTCGTCGGCCGGCGTGCGCAGCGCCACGGTGTGGCACCGCACCTGGGTGCCGTCGCCCACGCCGCGATCCACCACGGCCGCTGCCCGGTCGCCGTCGTCCCCCATGGCTGAGCCCGGCCATCACAGGAGACAGCCGCCCCGCGCGGAGGTACGCGAGACCCACACCGCGATCGTGTTCTTCGCCGGGGACCGCGCCTACAAGGTCAAGAAGCCGGTGGACCTGGGCTTCCTCGACTACACGACGCGGGCCGGGCGCCGGGCCGCGTGCGAACGCGAAGTCGCTCTCAACCGCCGCTTCGCCCCCGACGTCTATCTGGGCCTGGGCGAGTTCCGCGGCCCCGACGCCGAGGCCTCCGAACCCCTGGTCGTGATGCGCCGCATGCCGGCGGACCGGCGCCTGTCCCGCCTGGTGCGAGAGGGCGCCGCCCTGGACGACGTGCTGCGGTCCGTGGCCCGCCACCTCGCCACATGGCACGCAGACGCGCCCCGCAGCGCGGACGCGGACCGGCAGGGCACGCGCGACGCCCTGGCGTCGCGGTGGGAGGACGGCTTCGCGCAGGTGCACGCGCTGGCCGAGGACGGTCCGCTGCCGGACGGGGTGACGGAGGTGGAACGGCTGGTGCGCGACTATCTCACCGGCCGCGAGCCGCTGTTCGCGTCCCGTATCGAACAGGGGCGGGTGGTCGACGGCCACGGAGACCTGCTCGCCGAGGACGTCTTCTGCCTCGACGACGGCCCCCGCGTCCTGGACTGCCTCGAGTTCGACGACCGGCTGCGCTACGTCGACGGCCTGGACGACGCCGCCTTCCTGGCCATGGACCTGGAACAGCTCGGCGCCCCGGAGGCCGCCGGATACTTTCTCGCCCAGTACAGCGAGTACTCCGGCGACCCGGCGCCCGCGTCGCTGTGGCATCACTATGTCGCCTACCGGGCGTTCGTCCGCGCCAAGGTCTCCCTGATCCAGGCCCGCCAGGGCGCGCCCGGCGCGCAGGCGACGTCCCGTCGGCTGGTCTCGGCGACGCTGCGTCACCTGCGCACCTCCGCCGTCGGGCTGACCCTCGTGGGCGGCCCGCCGGGCAGCGGGAAGTCCACCCTCTCGGCCGCGCTGGCCGACCGGCTGGGGGTCACCCTGCTCAGCAGCGACCGCGTCCGCAAGGAACTCGCGGGAATCCCCCCGGAGCAGTCCGCGGCGGCCCGTTACGGCGAGGGCCTGTACACGGCCGAGTGGACGGCGCGGACCTACGCGGCCCTCCTCGACCGGGCGGCGGCACTGCTGGCCGCCGGCGAGTCCGTCGTGCTGGACGCCACCTGGTCGGACGGGGCGCAGCGCGAGGCGGCCCGGCAGCTGGCCGAACGCGCCTGCACCGGCCTGGTGGCCCTGCGCTGCCACGTCCCGGACGACGTGACGGCGGCCCGCCTGACGGCCCGCACCTCCGGTCCGTCCGACGCCGACCTCGACATCGCCGCCGCCCTGGCGGCCCGTGAACCCGCGTGGCCCGAGGCCGTCGCCATCGACACCGGCGGCCCGCTGGAGTCCGCGGTGGCCCGGGCGCTGGCAGCCGTACGGCCCTGGGGCACAGGACAGGCGCCCGTCTTCCGGCGCCCCTACATGGAGCCGGACTGACAGGACGTACCCGACGGGCGGTGCTCCGTGTTGCCGGGGTGTTCCGCCGGGGCGACCGTGGAGGTGGGGGAGCGAGGGAGTGAGACCGTGCGAGCGCTCGTCCACCACGGCCCGGGACGCGTCTCCTGGGACACCGTCCCGGACCCCGCGATGGCTGAGACGACCGACGCGATCGTGCGCGTCGACGCCACCACCGTCTGCGGCAGTGATCTGCACATCCTGCGCGGGGACCTGCCCGAGGTGAAGCCGGGGACGGTCCTCGGCCACGAGGCCGTCGGCGAGGTCGTGGAGGTCGGCCGCGACGTCCACGGTCTGCGCCCGGGGCACCAGGTGATCGTGTCGTCCGTGTCGTCCTGCGGCCGCTGTCAGGCGTGCCGGGACACCAGGCGGAGCCAATGCCAGGGGGGCGGTGGCTGGATCCTGGGAAACCAGGTCAACGGCACCCAGGCCGAGTTCGTGCGGGTCCCCTTCGCCGAGCACTCGACCTGCCGGCGGCCTTCCGCGATCCCGCTCGACGATGCGCTCCTGCTCGCCGAGGTCCTCCCCACCGCCTACGAGATCGGGGTGCGCAACGGTCATGTCGGCCCGGGCGACACCGTCGTCGTGGTGGGCGCGGGGCCCGTCGGTCTCGCCACGGTCGCCGTCGCGCGGCTCTACTCACCCCGCAGGGTCATCGTGGTGGACCTGTCCGAGGCCCGGCTGGAGGCCGCCGCTAGCATGGGGGCCGACGTCGCCGAGCTGCCGGGGAAGATGATCGCCACGCTGTCCGAGGGACCGGGCGCGGACGTCGCCGTCGAGGCGTCGGGCGAGCCGGACGGCTTCGTTCTGTGCACCCAGGCCGTCCGCGCCGGAGGGCACATCGCCAACATCGGGACCCACGGCCGACCGGCCACGCTGCACCTCGAGTCGCTGTGGCGCAAGAGTGTGACGATCAGCACCGGCCAGGTGGACACGTCCTCCACCCCGTGGCTGCTGGAGCTGCTGAGATTCGGACGCCTGCCCGTCTCCGGGCTGGTCACCCACACCCTCGGCCTCGACCGGATGGAGGAGGCCTACGAGGTGTTCGCCCACGGCACCAGCACGGGCGCCCTCAAGGTCGCACTGCACCGGGAGTGAGGCAGGCCCGGAGACGGCGGCAGCCCCGACGGGACCGCCCGGTCCCTCGCACGCAACGCCGTGACCGATCGGCGCCCTCACACACAGTGCCGTGACCGATCGCCGAACGACTGCTCCCCGCCGCCCTGGGGCCCGACGACCCGTTCCGTGACGCGCTGGAGAGGTCTCCCCGGCATGTGTCAGGCGCGCCGGGCCATCAGGTAGGCGCGGCGGGTCTCGACCTCGTGGGCGTAGTGCGTGCGCTCCATGTGCATCTCCACCGTGAACCCGGCCGCTTCGAGCAGTCCGGTGATGCGCCGGGGCTGGAGGAAGCGGAAGTCGATGTCCACGTCATGCCCCCACCATTCGTCCAGGTGCCGGGTCTGTTCACCGATGTGGAAGGAGACGAGGAGAACCCCGGAGGGGCGCAGCACCCGTCGTGCCTCCTCGAAGGCGCGGTGCAGGTCATCGGGGTCGAGGTGGATGATGGTGTAGAGGGCGACGGCGGCACCGAACTCGCCGTCTTCGGCGGGGAGTTCCAGCAGGTCGCCTTCGCGGAACTCCACCTGGGGGAAGCGGCGGCGGCCGGCCTCGACCATGCCCGCGGACAGGTCGACGCCGACCGTACGCGCGCCCTTGCCGGCGAGCCAGGCCGCCACGTGTCCGGGCCCACAACCGAGGTCGACGATCGCGCTTCCTGGTGCGGCCTGTTCCAGAAGACAGGCGAGGAGCGCCCGGTCGAGCGGCTTGCCGGCGAGCTCGTCGTGCAATCGGGCCGCGTACTCCTCGGCCACGGTGTCGTAGCTGCGGCGCACAGACGTGTGATGTGCACGATCAACCATGGGGCCAGCATGTCACGGGGCCACGGGTCGGCCTGCAACCGGACGTTCGGGGCCGGCGTCCTCGCTTGTGATCGAACCCGATGCGGACCGCCGGCGTGACAGCGCCATCGAGCGGCGCCGTGGGCGGCAAAGGAAGGGCTGCGCATGAATCCAGGTCAGCAGGTGGAGTTCCGTGCCTCGTGCGGGCACATGATCTCGGCTCCGGCCGACCGTGCCGGGCAGGACGTGCGCTGCCCCCACTGCCACCAGGTGGTCCGGGTTCCGCCCTCCGACGTCCCCTACGCTTCGCCCGTCACCGTGCCGGCCGGAGCTGCCGAGCCGATCGCGCTGACAGCCCTCTACCTGACCGCACTGATCGGCGGCATCACGGGCGCCGGGCTCATCTACCTGGTGATGTTCGACGAGTTCTCGGAGTCCGAGCTGGTCACGGTCACACCGATGTGGTTCTTCCCGGTGGTCTTCGGCGTGTACGGGTTCGTCTCCCAGCGGCTGCTTCGCCGTATCGCCGCCGGACGCGCGGAAACCCTGAGCGAGGCCGCCCGCATGTCGATCGACGTCGCCGGTCACTGGGCGGCCCTGGTGCTGTTCCCGTTCCTGGTGCTGAAGTGGCGCAGCTCCCTGCTCGTCTCGCTGGTCGCGGCAGCGTTCTGGGCCGTGCTGCTGTGGCTTTTCTTCAGCCTGATCTTCCCGACCCTCTGAGTACGGCCGGTGCCGACCTCTGAGTACGGCCCGGCCTGTCCCTCAGGCCGGGCCGGACGGCGTACGGGGAATCAGGAACAGGCGCTCACGAGACGAAGCCCACGACGCCGAAGTCGGTGCGCGCTTCCGCCTGGCGGAGCCAGCCGATGACGTCCATGACGGCGTCGACCACCTCGGTCTCCAGCGGCGGGGCGTGGCCGTCCCGCTTGGTCTGCTCGAACTGCTCCAGCGCCTGAAGACACCGATCGTGCGACCACTCACCGCTGCGCGGCAGGTCGTAGGTCGGGACGGAATCGGGGAAGCCGCCGTACCGGCCGAACTCCGCCACCGAGACCGCGGTGATGCGCAGAGCCCGCAGCCCCTCGTCGACGACCTCCAGCCAGTCGCCCCGGAACGGGCTGAAGCACGAGTTGTCGAGGAAGGAACCCGTCAGGGAACACAGGCGCTTGTAGGCGTAGCCGTACTGGAAGGCGTACTGCCGGTTCTCGTGGAAAGGCCCCCCGTGCACCACGGCCTGCAGCGCCTCGTACGCGGTGGGGGCACCGTCCGCGATGTCGGAGGAGAACCAACTGTCGTCCGAGGCGAGGTCGTTGCCGAACCTGTCGCGGATGACCTGAAGCAACTGGTCGTCACCGGAGCCGACGAGGGATCGCGCCGCCTTGGGATCGAGCAGGTACACGCTGAGGGAAGAACTCATGAGATCACGTTAACCGTCACCACTGACAGCCGAAGGAGCACGGTCGGCTAGAAGAGACCGGCGCGCATGTGCGGCGTGAGGTCGGCGAGGATCTCGCGCAGCCATGGGCTGCGGACGGCCGGAAGTCGGACCAGTGTGTGGTGGAACGTTCCGGAGTCGGCCCGGAACAGGTGATGCGGTCGCGGTGCGGGCGGGTCGTCGCGAAGGACGCCCTCGGGCATGCCGCCCGACGCGGGGGCGGACAGGTGCGGTTCGGGGAAGGCCAGCCACAGCCACACTCCGAACGGCAGCGGCACGGAGTGTGCCGGGGCGGCCGGGCGACCCGGGGTCCATGTCAGCCCGGTCTGCGGATGCGTCGGCACCAGGAGGATGTCGGCGTCCTCGTCGGGGGCGGGCAGTCCTGGTCCGGCAAGGACGGCGCGCCGCGCCGGCTGTCCGGAGGGCAGCAGCGCGCCGAGGGCGCGTTGGAACACTTCCTCGGTCAGGCCGTCCGGGACGGTCACGGGCCGTCCTTCCGAAGCCGCCAAGAGGTGGGCGAGCGCCCGGCCTGCTGCCGCCTCCCACTGCGGACTCCACGACCACCAGGAGTGCAGCCCCAGCCGCGACCCCCATGCGCCGATCGGCTCGAAGGGGGGCGTGCCCTTCGTCTGCGCCATGAGCTCCGCCCAGGAAAGGGGTGCGACATCGTCGACGAGGCGTCGGCGCACTGCGCTCGGGGCCAGCCACACCGCCTGCCACAGGGAGCAGTCGTCGATTCTGCTCGCCACCGGCAGGCCGCACGCCTCGCAGGCCATGTTGGGGCCGTCGCCCCCGTCGAGGCCGCAGCAGTAGCCGCCGCTCGTCTCCGGAATCAGCAGGGTGCCGCGGGAGTCTCCGGGAGCGATGACGATCGCGCCGGGCTCGCCGTCGGACAGGGCGTACACCGGTGCGTAAATGCCTCGCGCCGCCGCCTCCTCCGGGTCGATCTCGTCCCACTGCCGCCACGGCGGCCCCCAGGGTTCGGGGTCCACGGCGAACGTGCCCGGCTCCATGAGTACCGGAAGCTGAATCCCGTTCCCGTACTTCTGATGGGCGTGGACCGGCAGGGCGACCTGGGACAGCGACGTGGTCAGTCTGGCGCCGCACCCCGCGCACACGAAAACGAACAAACGTCCTCCGTTGGGTAAGCGGGGGCATCGTCGCAGCCAGGCGGCCAACCGGCCAACGTGTTTTTCGTGGTGGCGTGGCTCTCCGCCCACCGTGGAACGGTCCGCGCGGACGGGAATTCGGGTTTCGTTGAGACGAGTTCACTCGTCCGAGTTGTACTTTCCACTGATTTACTGGCATTTGCATGCCGAAGTCATATGCGGAGCAGCATCCGCGTATGGAGAATCCTGCATTCGACGGCACACCGTCGGCAGAGGCGATCGACTCGGAAGCCGAGATCGTCTTCACCGCGGACTTCGCGTCCACCCGTCAATGGGTGGCGGGGCGTTCGTGGGCGTATCCGAACGGCGGACCGGTCAACCCCGGAGACAACAAACTGGATTACCTGACGGCGGATCCCGAGTACAGCCGCTCGGGCGTCTTCCGGGCCACCCGCCGCAAGGACGGCCGGTGGGACACGGGCCTGCTCACCACCGAGGGCAGTGAGGAGGACTTCACCGTCAGGACGGGTGACGTCCTCGAGGCGCGGGTCGCACTGCCGTCCGAGATGGGGGCCTGGCCCGCCATCTGGACCTGGCGGGACGGCGGTCAGGAGATCGACGTCTTCGAGTACCACCCCGACAACGCCGACCTCCTGGAGCTCACCAACCACGTCCGCGGCGGCAACCTCTACTATCGGGACCCAGCTGTCGGCCCGGGTGCGTGGGTCGACCTGCGCGTCGAGTTCGGCCGGCGGTCCGTGGTCTGGTGGGTGAACGGCCAACGGGTGTTCGCCGACCGCCGGGGCGTGGGCCGGTCCTGGCACGCCTATCTCATCGTCAACCTGTCGGTGTGCGCCGGCCGTTACCATCCGGCGCCGGAGCCCCACGTCAAGGAGATGGCGTACGAGGTCCAGCGTCTCGTGGTGCGGCGTCCGGCCACGCTCGTCGAGGAGCTCTCCGACGAACCCGAGGCGGTGGCCGACGGCGAAGGAGTGTGAGCGGGCACAACACAGGGGACGGCGGGCCGGCCGGGCATACGGGGACGGCGGAGACGGCGGGGATCGTGCCTCAGCCGGCGACGAGTCGGAAATCGCTCCTCAGCCGGTCGACGAGTCGTTGATCGCGCCTCCGTCGGCGCCAGGTTCACTGCCGGACGTAAACGCGTTGTGGGCCCAGGGGCGCCGCCATAAGGTCACCGGCATGTCTGTACGTGTTCGAATGCGTCAAGCACTGCCGGAAGCGATGCGCGCCCGTGACAGGGCCGCGGTGAGCGCCCTGCGCTCGACACTCGCCGCGCTGGACAACGCCGAGGCGGTGCCCGTGGGCGAAACCGAGCTGCGCGGCCTGGCCCTCGAGCAGTCGCCGGTCGGTGTCGGCGCCACCGAAGCGGCACGGCATGAGCTGAGCGAGGACAGGGCGGTGGACGTCGTGCGGGCCGAGGCGGCCGAGCGACTGGAGGTGGCGGCGCAGTTGACCGCGCCCGCGCACGCCGACCGGGCCGCGCGACTTCGCGCGGAAGCCGCCGTGCTGCTCCGCTTCGTCGACGACGCCGGTACCGCATAGGCGGCGACTGCTAGCGTCCAGGCACGTGAACGACAGCGTGTACGTGGGAAATGCGGGCGAGGACGCGGCACTGGAACGGGGATGGCTTCTCGGGCACTTCAAGGACGTGGGCGATCCGCGGCACAGCGAGGCCGTGGAGATCAAATGGGGCGTCCATCCGCGTGGCGACGAGCGTGCGCAGTGGGTGAAGGGCGAGGAGCGCACAGCGCTGCTGGTCCTCGTCAGCGGTCGCTTTCGTGTTGAACTGCCGGGCCGCAGCGTCCTGTTGGAAAACCAGGGTGACTACGTCGTGTGGGGGCGCGGAGTCGACCACTCATGGCGTGCGGAGGAAGAGTCGGTGGTGCTGACCGTCCGATGGCCGTCCGTGCCCGGCTACGGGGTGCCGGACGGGGATCGGGCGGAACCAGGGGCCTGAGCTCGGTACAACGACGGTTGCGGGACGCGTCGTTCGGACCGTCGCGGACGAGGCCCGGGGGCCAGGTCCGGGTCCGAGGCCGAGGACGGCGGCTACGGAGCCGCCGTCCTCCTTCAGCGCGCCGCCACCGCGGCGGGCGCTTCTCGAAGCCGGACGCTGCGACGGAAGCGGCGCAGCAGGAGCAGCGCGGTGGTGGCGAGGCCGGTGAGCAGGCCGAGCCAGATGCCGACGGTCTCCCAGCCGGCGGCGAAGCCGAGCAGCAGGGTGGCGGGCAGGCCGACGAGCCAGTAGCCGACCAGGGTGATGCGGAAGCCGCCCTTGGTGTCCTCCAGCCCCCGCAGGAGGCCGACGCCGATGTTCTGGGCGCAGTCGAAGAACTGCAGCACCGCGGCGATCAGCAGGAGGTTCGTCGCGAGGTCGGTGGCGGTCCGGCTGTCGCCCTCGAAGAACGGCGCCAGCACCAGGCCCGGCAGAGCGACGTAGGCGACCGCCACGACCGCCATGACGGCGGCGGCGCAGGCCAGGGCCGTCGACTTCAGCCGCTGTGCGGCCGCCGTGTTGCCGAGGGCGAGTTGGCGGCTGACACCGAGGGAGGCGGCGTGGGACAGGCCGACGGCGATCTGGAAGACGATGTAGACGAGCTGGTTGACGGCGGTGTGCGCGGCCAGCGCAGCCGTGCCGAAGCTGCCCACCAGCAGGGCCACGACGGAGAAGAAGCCCGCCTCGGAGCCGTAGGTGGCGGCGATCGGCGCGCCCAGGGCGGTCAGCCGGCGCAGGGTGGCCGGGCGGGTCTTCCAGACGCGCAGCGACAACAGCGGGGCCAGACGCGGGTCGCGGCGGGCGGACCGGTACAGCGCGAGGAAGGACAGTGCGTACACCGAGGTCGTGGCCAGGCCGATGCCCGGCAGGCCCAGCTCGGGCAGGCTCCAGGTGCCGTGGATGAACACCCAGTTGAGGCCCGCGTTGACGGCGATCGAGGCGATCGTGATGCGCAGCAGGGCCTGGGGGCGGCGCATGCCGACCGTGAACTGGCGGATCGCCTGGAACCACAGGCAGGGCACCAGGCCGGGAGCCATCGTGTACAGCACGGGCGTCGCCGCGTCGACGACGTCACGGTCCTGGCCGAGGAACACCACGGCGTGTCCGATCGCCACCATCAGCACCGCTCCCGCGAGCCCCGCGAGCGTGGACAGCAGCAGGCTCGCCCGGACCAGGTCCCGGACCTCCTCGTGAGCGGCTTCCGCCTGGGCGCCCGCCGTCGTGCCGTGGGACTCGGCGCGCGCGTCGGCCGCGGCGACCTGGTTGCCGACGGCGGTGACCAGGCCTACGCCCATGGTGCGCAACTGGTTGAAGATCACCATGGCGAGGCCGCCGGCGGCCAGGGCCTCGGTGCCGATCAGGCCCATCATCACCGTGTCGGTGGTGGTGAGCGCGACCTGGGCGAGCTGGGTGAGAGCGAGCGGGACGGCGAGCGTGGCCAGGGCGCGGCCGTCGGTGAGCAGTCGGGCGAGGGCGGGCGGCATCAGTGTGTTTCCTGGGGGGATTCGGGAGCCGCTGGGCGGCGGAGTTTGGTCAGCAACTCGTCGACCTCGCGCTCCACTTGAGGGGAGAGGAGGCCACGGGCGGTCATCCAGTCGTCGTCGAAGACGGTGTCCATGTACTTCTCCCCGCCGTCATTGACCAATGCGACCATGGTCGTGGCGGGCGGCAGTGAGGACAGTCGGGTCAGCGCCGCGTACACGACCCCGCCCGCCGAGCCGCCGATGAGCAGTCCGGTGCGCCGGGCCACGGCCCGTGCGGTGGCGAACGCCTCGACGTCGCCGACCTTCACGCCTTCGTCCAGCAGCGAGTAGTCGACCATCGCCCCGATCGTCGCACCCTCGGGTGTACCGGTGCCCGACTGGTGGTAGTCGTGGGCGGGCGGCCCGAACGCGATCGAGCCCTTCGGCTCCACGCCGACGATGCGCATCCCCGGCACCGACTTCCGCAGCGGGCCCCCGGTCCCGAACAGCCCGCCGCCGGTGCCCACGGCGCCGATGAGGACGTCGACACGACCGTCCAGGGCGGCGTGCAGTTCCCGGGCCACCGGGTGGTAGCCCACGCCGTTCGCCAGGTTGTTGTGCTGCTCGGTGAAGTAGGCGTTGTCGCAGTCCGCGGCCATCTTCTCCGCCAGTTCCTCGCGGGCGGCGGTGGCCAGTTCCTCGTCCCCGTCCTCGGCGACGTACACCAGCTCCGCGCCGAGGGCCTTCATCGCGCGCAGCTTGTCGGCGGCCGCGTGGCGGTCGACGACGGCGGTGAAGGTGTAGCCGCGCTCGGCGGCCACGACGGCCAGGCCGAGCCCGGTGTTGCCGGAGGTCGACTCGATGATCCGGCCGCCGGGGCGCAGCAGTCCGCGCTCCTCGGCGTCGATGACCATGCGCCGGGCCATGCGTATCTTGGCCGTGCCGGTCGGGTTGAACTGCTCCAGCTTCAGCAGCAGGCGGGCGTTGCTTTCCGTCCGGCACAGCTCGAACAGCGGTGTGGCGCCGATGAGTTCGGAGACCTGCCGCACGATGGGCGGGCGGTACAGGGGGTCGTCCATGAGGGGGCTCCTGTGGTTCCTCAGTGGGGGTGGCGGTCGAGGCGCCAGCGCGGGCGGGAAGCCGAGGGCTCGACGACGACCTTCGGCGGCAGGGGGAGCTCGTGGAACGGTGATTCGTTGGAGTCCATCTGGTAGCCCGCCGTGTTGAGGTACGCGAGCAGGTCGCCGGGCGCCGGGCGGATGGGGAAGGGGATCTTGCGCCAGGTCAGCATGTCCGACTCCAGGCAGGTCGCGGCTCCCACGCACGCCGGGTACGGCCCCGCGTCGGCCACCGGCTTCGTCCGGTCCGGCAGGAGCACCGGATCCGGCAGGAACTCGCTGTCGAACCATTGCTCCGACAGGCTGAGGCTGCTGCCGTCGACGGTGAGGACCGCGTACCCGTCGCGTTCCTTGACGCCCTGCACGCGGAACACCGTGAACCCGGCCTGGTCCAGCAGCGCGCGGCCCGGTTCGACGAGGAGGGCCACGCCCGCCCTCCGCAGCAGCCCGGCCACAGTGGTGTCCTCCCCGGTGGGGGTGGCCGCCAGGATCGCGCGCAGGGCGTCGGCGCCCGCGACGGGGGAGTGGTACGGGTAGAAGCCCCCGAAGGTCCTGTCCGCGTGGAAGTGCTCGGGACGCCGGCTCTGCTCGAACCGCCGCCAGTCGTCCCGGTCCACGTAGTCGACGGCGAAGCCGCCGCCGATGCTGATCCGGTCGGCGCGCAGGCCGAGTTCCCTGGCGCGCTCGCAGTGGTGGATCAACCCGGCCGCGAAGTCGATGCGTTGACGCAGGTCGTAGCCGGAGAGGTGGAAGCTGAAGCCTTCCATGTCGACCGGCCCTTCGGCGCACCGGTGCAGGGCGTCGCCCAGTTCGTCGGCGTCCAGGCCGAAGCGGCTGTGGGGCTGCTCCGGGGGCAGACAGCGCAGCAACACCCTGGCGGTGCGGCTCAGTTCACGGCCGAGCGTCTGGAGGCGGTCGAGTTCGTCGAGTGCGTCCACGGCGATGAGCGCTCGGTGGAGCAGGGCGACGCGCAGCAGCTGGTCCGCTTTGGCGGGGCCGGTCACCATCAGGTCCTCGCCGCGCACCCCGGCGGCCAGGGCCTCGCGCAGCTCGCCGTGGCTCGCCACGTCCACGCCCAGGCCGGCCAGGGCTGCCCGTTCGGCGTAGACGGCCGCCTTGTTGGCCTTCTTGGCGTAGTACACCCGGCCGTCGACGTCCGCCTCGGTGAACACCTCACGGAATGCCGCGGCGTTGGCGTCGAAGCACCGCGGGAACAACACGTGGTAGGGGCCGCCCAGGCCGTGGCTCAACTCGTGCAGCAGCCTGTCGGCGAGCAGTGCGCGCACCTCACCGGTGGTGTGCGAGGCGAGCGGCGTCGTCACTTCCACAGCGGCACCGCCGTGCCCAGCCCCTGGGCGAGGGCGAGTTGGGCGAACCGGTGCCCGAGGGCGATGTCGGTGACGACGAGCCCGCTGTTGTACGCGAAGACGCGCTGCCCCGGGTCCGTGCGCCCCGCGGCCCGCCCGGCGAGCACGTCCGGGAACTCGGCGTCCACGTCGCGCAGCCGGCCGTCCGCGTCGGCCATGTCGGTGCCGGTGACCCGCATCTGCGCGGCGCTGGTGGCGATCACGCGGTCGGCCCGGTGCAGGGTGGAGGGCGCGATGCCGTAGCCGACGAGGACGGACAGCGCCGCGGGTTTGAGCCACTCCGCGTCCACGGACGCCGGTGTGTTGGGGCCAGCCGTGGCCAGCACGATGTCGGCGTTCCCCGCTGCCGCCCGCAGGTCGGTCACGACTTCCAGCTCGCGTTCGGGGAAGTGGGCCGCCAACTGCTCGCGCACCGCTCGGATGCCGTCGGGATGCGTGCCGAACAGCGTCAGCCGCTCCAGGTCGGGCAGTGCGGTCAGCAGGAACGGCAGCGCGAGCCGACCTTGCGTGCCGGTGCCGATGACGAGCGCGGTGCGGGCGCCGGGCGGGGCCAGTTCGCGGGCCAGCAGCGCCGAGACCGCCGGGGTGCGCAGCGCGCCCACCCGGCCGCAGTCCAGCATGGCGACCGGCAGCCCGCTCTCGTCGTCGTACAGGGTGAGCGTGGTGTAGTAGTGCTGTTTGTCGCGGTCCTCGTGCAGTCCGTGCTTGTACGACGTCTTCACCGCGACCACGCCTCGCGCCCCGTCGCGGCCGAGCATCGCGTAGGCGACGGAGTGGCCGTCCTGCGGTGCGACGGTGAGCTTGCGCGGGTTGTCGGACCTGCCCTCGGCCAGTGTGCGGTATGCCTGCTCCACCACGGAGACGACGTCGGGCAGCGTGATGTCGATGCCGGCCATGTCGCTGGTGCTGAGGATGCGCAGGGTCGTGTCGTCGGACGGCATGGTGCTCCCCGGGTCTCGGCTGTGGTCGTTGTCGGTGCCGGTCATGCGAACGCCTCCACGGCCGCCTGGCCGTAGCCGTGCTCGGACCGCTCGGACTGCGGACGGGTGCGTCGGCCCGGAACCCGCACGGAGGAACGCTTCAGCCAGCGGTCCGTGCCGTCGTAGCGGGCCCGGAAGGGGACCCGGCCGTGCACGACGAGGTCGTTGTCCACGACCAGGACGTCCCCTGGCGTGAGGGCCACGGCGACGGAGACGCGGGCGAGTTCGGCCTCGAGCCGGGCGTAGGCCGCGCGGTGTTCGTCGGAGGCCTCGTCCAGGGGCGTGTAGGCCGGGTCGAAGCGCAGCGTCGGGCCGGTCGGCGACTGCCAGAGGGTCGGTACGGGCAGCGGGGCGCCGTCGTAGTCCTGTGCCTGGGCGTAGGCGTCGTCGGGGAGGATCGGCAGCACCGGTTTGCTGAGCAAGTCCACGTCGTCGGGGTGGAGTCGGACCTGCCGGATGCTCGCGGCCGTCGTCGCGACGGCATCGTGGTTGCGCAGGCAGCCGAGGACGAGCAGATGGGCGCGGCCGGGGTGGAAGGCGTCCTCGGTGTGCGGGCTGAGCAGCACGTTGCTGCTGGCGCCGGTCTGCTCCGCCTCGTGCCCCGGCGAGGGCACGATGTTGTGCACGAACCGGCCGTCCTGCTGGCCCTCCCACGCCAGGGGCGTTCCCATCACCGTGGAGAGCAGGAGCAGGACCACGTCGTGGAGCGCGCCGCCGTTCCCGGCGGCCGACCAGTGGGCGGGGGTGGGGCCGATGGCCTCGTCGTCGACCGGGAGGCCGCGCAGGACGAACAGTCCCTCCGGGGTGTCGACGGGGCGGCAGGCGTGCCGGACCGATTCGCTCAAAGAAGCCGCGGCAGCGGGGATCCGAGCGAGCAGTGCCGGGTCGGTGGAGTCGCTGTCGAAGGCGACGAGCAGGGTGCGGGCCGTGGACGTCAGTTCCGTCACGACGTCGGGGTGAAGGGGACGTGCGGTGGTGGCTGCCGTCGGCATGGTGAACCGTCCGTTCCGGTGCGGTCGAGGGCGGGCGGTGGCCCCGTGGCGGCGGGGCCTGGTAGCCGATCGGAAACATAGCCAGCACACAGGGAGTAGGCAAGGCTTACCTAAGTTGATCAAAATCACGCTGCACACCCTCTTGTGTGCGGTGTGTAATTCAGGGTAGGCAAACCTAAGCAATTGAGCCGCCCTGTGAAATCGAGGACGACGTGGACCTGACCAGACGTCACATCCTGTGGGCCGGTGGCGCCATGGGCGCGACCGCCCTGCTGGCCGCCTGCGGCGGCGCCGACGCCGAACCCGCCGGGTCCGCCACCGGCGGCTCCGCGAAACCCCGCAAGGGAGGCACCCTGCGCGTCGGCGCCCTCGGCCGGGCCGGAGCCGTCACGCGCGATCCGCACGGCACGCAGTCCAACGAGAGCGACTACCTCATCCTCAGCCTCGTATACGACACGCTGACCGTGCCCGGCGCCAGACCCAACACCGCACCCCGGCTCGCGGCGAGCTGGGAGCCGTCCGCCGACCTCAAGACCTGGAAGTTCAGGATCGCCGAGGGCGCGAAGTTCCACGACGGCTCCCCGGTCACCGCCGAGGACGTGGTCTTCTCCCTCAAGCGACTGCGCGCCACCCCCTCCGGCGCCTCCCGTCTGCCGGGCATCCAGGCGCAGAACATCACCGCCGAGGGCACCGGCACGGTCGTCCTGGTCTCCGACTACGCCAACGCCGAACTTCCGCTGCTCACCCGCCTGACGACCTTCGTCGTCCCCAAGGGCACCGCCGACAAGGACATCGCGAAGGCCCCCGGAACCGGCCCCTTCAAACTGGACTGGTTCCGCTCCGGCAACGCCCGCCTGGTACGCAACGAGGGCTGGTACGGCGGCGAGGTGCACCTCGACGCCATCGAGGTGAAGATCTTCGAGAGCCCGCAGGCCATGGCCAACGCGCTGCTGGCCGGACAGATCGACCTGGCCTCCGACGTCGGCGCCGTCGCCGCCCGAACCGCTGCCTCCCGCAAGGACGTTCAGACCGTCCGCCGCCCCAACGACATGGCGATGCCGATCGTCATGCGCACCGCCGACGGCCCCTTCGCCGACCCCAGGGTCCGCGAGGCGCTGCGCCTCGCCGTCGACCGCGAAGCCATGGTCGACCAGGTCCTCTCCGGCTACGGCACCGTCGCCAACGACATCCTCGGCACCGGCGACCCCGCCTACGACAAGAGCATCCCGCAGCGCACCCGCGACCTCGCCAAGGCCCGACAACTTCTGAAGGAGGCGAAGTTCGACGCCTCCAAGACGTACGAACTGCTCACCACCGAGGACATCTCCGGCCTGGCCGAGTCGGCCACCCTGTTCGTCTCCCAGGTCCGCGAGGCCGGGGTGAAGATCAAGGTCGTCAAGCAGGAGTCGGCCGTCTTCTGGGAGAAGACCTGGCTCAAGGGCGACCTCTACACCACCTACTGGGGCACCAACGACTCCGTGGTCTTCTTCGCCAGCAAGACCATGGTCTCCGACAGCGGGCAGAACGAGGCCGGCTGGAAGTCCCCCGCGTTCGACTCCGCCTACCAGAAGGCCATCGGCAGCGCCGACGCCGCCCGGCGCACCCAACTGCTCAAGCAGCTCCAGCAGATCGAGTACGACGGGTCGGGCTACCTCCTGTGGGGCATGGCCGACGGCATCGACCTCGCCGGGGCGAACGTGCGCGGACTGCCGACGCTGCCCGGATACGGAAGGGTTCAACTCGAGGGCGCATGGCTGGCCCGTTGACCCGCGCGAGCACCGCGCCGGCCTCCTCCGCGCCCACTCGGCGGAGCAGGCCGGCTCACGGCGCAGCCCTGCTCCTGGCGCGCGTCGGCGTCACGCTGCTGAAGCGACTCGCCCTGCTGGCACTGCTGCTCGCACTGGTCTTCGGCACCGTCGAACTGCTGCCGGGCGATGCCGCCAACGCGACCTCCGAGCGCGGTGAGAGCGCCGCCGACCTCGCCGCGCGCCGCGAGCTGCTCGGCCTGAACCGGCCGGTCCTGGAACGCTTCGGGGCCTGGATGACCGGACTGGCCACCGGCGACCTCGGCACGTCCGCCCGCGGGGAGAAGGTCACCGACCTGCTCTCCACCGCGTTCCCCAACACCCTCCTCCTGGGCGGGATCGCCCTGCTGCTCACCGCCGTCCTCTCCCTCGCGCTCGGCTGCTGGGCCGCCCTGAGGCCGGGCGGGCGCCTCGACGGGGCCGTGTCGGGCGCCGCGACCGCGATCCTCGCCCTGCCCGAGTTCGTCGTGGCCGTCGCCCTGGTCCTCACGTTGTCCCTGTGGACCGGCTGGCTGCCCGCGGTCACCCTCACCGACGCCGACGGCGCCCCGGCCTCCTGGGACATGCTCGTCCTGCCCGTTCTCGCCCTGACCGTCCCGCAGGTCGGGTGGAACACCCGGATCGTGCGCGCCGCCCTCGCCGACGAGGCCCGCGCCCCGCACGTGGAGACCGCCGTACTCGACGGACTCCCGCCCCGACGCGTCCTCACCCACCATGTCCTGCCCGGCGCGCTGCCCGCCGTCGCCGCGGGCCTGGCCACCTCCACCGGCATGCTCCTGGGCGGCGCGGTCGTCGTGGAGACCATCTTCAACTACCCCGGCATCGGCTCGGTGCTCGCCTCGGCGGTCACCGACCGCGACAGCCCGGTCATCGCCGGGGTCACGGCCCTGTCCGGAGTCGTCATCACCGTTGTCCTGCTCCTTGCCGACCTGGTCCGCGACGCGGCGACGGGAGTCCGCCGATGAACGAGAAGACCGCCCGTGGGGGCGCCGCCCCACGCTTCCGCAAGGGCGTCGCTCTGCGCGTCCTGCCCGCCCTCGTGCTGACGGGGCTCGCCCTGATCGGCCCCTGGATCGCCCCGCACGCCCTGGACGCCCCGGTGACCGCCCCCTACGCGGAGGCCGGCGCCCACGGTGCCCTGCTCGGCGGAGACCAGCTCGGCCGGGACGTGTTCAGCCGCCTGCTCGCGGGCGGACGGGACCTCGTCCTGTCGTCGCTGCTCGTCGCGGTGCTCGTCACGGGCTCGGCCGCGGTCCTGGGCGCGATCGGCGCCGTACGGCCGCTCGTCGGACGGCTCGTGGAGCGCGCCTGCGACGTGCTGATGCTGCTGCCGGCCGTGCTGGGCATCCTGCTCGTCACCCTGTCCTGGCCCGGCGGAGGCCGTCTCGCCGTCATCGCCGCGGCCGTCGTGCTCGGGGTGCCGTACGCCGTCCGGCTCGCGGCGAGCGCGGCGGCCGCGGTCGCCGGAGCGGGGTACGTCGAAGCGGCGACGGCCGGCGGCGAACGGCTCTGGTACCTCGTCGTCCGCGAGATCCTGCCCAACCTGCGCGCCACCCTGCTGGCCCTGTTCGGCCTGCGGTTCGTCGCCGCCGTGTACCTCGTCGCGACCGCCGGATTCCTCCAGGTCGGCCCCCACCCCCCCGCCGCCGACTGGGCGTTGATGATCCGCGAGAACTCCTCCGGCATCCTCCTCAACCCCTGGTCCGTCGTCGCCCCCAGCATCGCCGTCGGCCTGCTCGCCCTCAGCGTCAACCTCGCGGCGGCCTCCCTCGCCCCCCAGACCGGCCGGAAGGCGGTGACCGTCCTGTGAGCCATGCGCGTGATCGGTACGCGAAATCCGGGGGGCTGCCGGGTGACACGCCTGCCGTCAGCGTCACCGGTCTCACCGTCAGCGCCGCGGACGGCCGACTCCTGCTGCGGGACGCCTCGCTCAGCCTGCGCCCCGGCCGTCTGGTCGCCCTGACCGGCCCCTCGGGCGCGGGCAAGACGACGCTGCTGCGGGCGATCACCGGCCTCCTGCCGCCGGGCACGGCCCGCACGGCCGGGCACGTCGACGTCCTCGGCCACGACATCCTCGCCCTGCCCGAACGCGAGCTGCGCGCCCTGCGCCGCACCCGCCTCGCCCACGTCGGCCAGGACCCCGGCTCGCACCTGAATCCGCGGATGCGAGTCCGCACCCTCGTCGGCGAACTCGCCACGGACCGGAGCCCGGACGCCGTCGCCGCCCTGCTGGCCGAGGTACGCCTCCCGGACGACGGCCGCCTCGCTGCCCGCCGCCCCGGCGCCCTCTCCGGCGGACAGCAACGCCGCGTCGCACTCGCCCGGGCCCTGGCCCGTCGCCCCGACATCCTGCTCCTGGACGAGCCGACAGCCGGGCTGCATCCTGAACTCCGCGACGAAATAGCCGAGTTGCTGCGGCACCTCGCCCGCGAACACCACCTCGCCGTGACCTTCTCCTGCCACGACCCGCAGGTCGTCGAGCGGTTCGCCGACGACGTCGTGGACCTCACGCCCCCCGGCGCCCACCTGCCCGCCCCGCGCCCGGCGGCGTCCACCTCCCGCGCTGCCGCAGGGATCAGCGCCCACCCACGGCCGCAGACCTCCAACCCCCCTTCCGTCGGGGCGACTTCACCTGCCCTCGACGTGCGTGGCCTGCACGTCTCCTTCCGCGGAACACCGGCGCTCACCGACGTCGGCCTCACCGTCGCCCCCGGCTCGGCTGCCGGCATCGTCGGCGTCTCCGGCTCCGGCAAGACCACCCTCGTCCGGGCCGTCGTGGGACTGCAACGTGCGGCCTCCGGAACGGTCCACCTGGCCGGCGCCGCACTGAGCACGGGCCTGCGCGGCCGGACGCGTGAACAACAGCGCGGCATCCAGCTCGTCACACAGAACCCGCTCGGTGCGCTCAACCCCAGCCGTACGGTCGGCGCCGCCGTCGGCCGTCCCCTGCGCCTGCACTGCCGCTGCGCGGCCCGTGACGTCGGGGAGCGGGTCGCCGGCCTTCTCGAACAGGTCGGGCTGCCGCCGGCGTTCGCCGACCGCTACCCGCACGAGCTGTCCGGGGGGCAGCGTCAGCGGGTCGCCGTCGCGCGAGCACTCGCCGCCGACCCCGAGGTCCTGATCTGCGACGAGATCACCTCCGCGCTGGACACGGCCACAGGGCGGGCGATCATGGACCTGCTGGCGGACCTGCGGGAGCGGCACGGCACGACCCTGGTCCTCATCAGTCACGACCTGCCCCTCGTCGCCGATCGCACGGACACCGTCACCGTGCTGGAAGGGGGCCGCGTCGTGGAGTCCGGCCCCACCGTCGAGGTGTTCACCGCCCCCCGACACCAGGCGACGCGAGCGCTCCTGGCCACGTCCGTTCCGGCCGAGCGGGCCTGAGTCCGGCCGACGAGAACCGACCCGGCGCGAGAAGCCGTCCTCGGGTGGGCTCACCTCGAGCATTCACCTCAGTTCATTGCAACGGCAACGTGAGGCGTGCGTTGCGTTACCTCGTAGGATCGTTGCAACGATATTATGCCTCCCAAGTGCATGTTCTCCACTCAAGTGCAATAAATAGCTTGTACGCTCCTTGAACGCAACGTAGCGTTTCCGAAGTTGGAAATCACGAGCCGACGGTCTCACCGTCCGGGGGCGCGTGTGTCGCAGACGAAGCGTCAAAGGGGTGGGGACCGTGGAGACAGTGCAGAGCCGGCCGCAGACGGCACCGGGAGCCTTCGCCGCCTTCGCCCGCTTCGTGCTCTGTGGCGGCGGAGTCGGGCTCGCCTCGAGCTTCGCCGTGGCCGCCCTCGCTTCCTGGATGCCGTGGGCTCTGGCCAACGCCCTGGTCACCGCTGCCTGCACGCTCCTCGCCACCGAACTGCACGCCCGTTTCACCTTCGGCGCGGGTGGGCGCGCGACCTGGCGTCAGCACGCGCAGTCGGCCGGATCCGCGGCGGCCGCGTACGCGGTCACCTGCGTGGCGATGCTGGCCCTGCAGCAGCTGGTGGCGGCGCCCGGCGCGGTGCTCGAGCAGGTCGTCTACCTGTCCGCTTCCGCACTTGCGGGCGTCGCGCGGTTCGTGGTGCTGCGGCTGGTCGTCTTCACGCGCAACCGCGCGCAGGACGCGGCCGCCGTCGGCACCGCCCGTCCCGTGCTGGTGACCGCGACTGGCGACCCGGCGCCGACCGCCCGGCCCGCACTCTGCCGCGCCGCCTGACCGCTCCGTCGGGCGGCGCGCCCTCGGCGGGGGCGCGGCCCGTTCAGCGTGCCCGTACCACACCGTCGGCGTCCGGCATGACGGCGGTGAGGACAGGCATGTCCTCACCGGCACATCCCGAGAGGAGTGCGGCAGCGGCGGCGCCGGACATCCGCGACACGAGCTCCGGGTACGCTTCCTCCTCGCACGTGACGCTCTGAATGCGGCCCTCCTCGTCCTGCCAGACACCTTCGACGAGTCCCTCGGCGGGGAACGAGCCGAGGACCGCATCGAGGTCGGAGGACAGGGGCGGCCACACGGCCAGACGAGCGCGGGGAGCCAGGCCGGCGCGCACCGCGTCGATGGTTTCGCAGGTGAGCCGGTGCCAGCGCGTGGCGCCCATGACATGCGTCTCTTCCAGGACCCCGGCGCGGCCGGTGGCCACCGCCCGGCGCAGGCCGTTCCAGAAGTCGTCGTCACCGGGCCGTGGAAGGTCTTCCTCCGCCGGCTCCGTGTCGACGTCGTAGGGAGAGGAAGCCAGGCGCTCGGCGAACAGCCCGAGCGTACGGGTGCGGGCGAGCGCAGCCTCGCACGGTCTGCTGCTGCCGATGTAGAGGTACTGGTCCCAGCCCACGTGCACCGCGAACACACCCTCGGCTTCCAGCCGGCACCAGGCCCCGCTGTCGCGCAGCATGACCCGGACCAGTTCGAGCCCGGCGCGCAGCGGTACCAGCGCGCCGTCGTGGAAACCGGGCGCAACAGCCGCCTCGACGGAGGCGCCGGGACCGGGCGGGAAGAGTCCCCTCAGCCCGTTGGCGTCCACCGGTGTCTCGAGCCCGAAGTGCGCGAGCGAGGCGACCGCCGGCTCGCGTATGGCCAGGTGGGCAACGCCGGTTTCGTCGGCGAACGCCTCGACCGCCTGGAGGTAGGCCGCCTCGACCTCGCCGTGGTCGCTGGTGGTGTCCGCGGAGCCGGTGTAGTGCCCGTGTTCGTCACGGTCGGCGGGGTCGTACTTCGTCACACGGTGGACGTAGGCCGGCATGGCCCCCATCCTTCATCAGCTGTCCTGCCGCACGCCCGGCATTTTCCGGGTCAGGAGTCACGCAGGCAGACGGAGCCGACCCGTCCGGAGCAACACCACACCCACATGTTTCAGTCACCGGGTTCGGGCCTCCACTCCGGAGGAGGCCGCAGGATTCGGCCGCGACCGCTGATCGCCGTCGGCCAAGCCGGTGCGGTCGGAGCCACCTTGACGGCGGATCAAGGCCGTTGCTCTCTGGTGGTGGCCGCTTTCGCCGTGTAGCGTCGGTGTCAGATGTCGTGGTTCGCAGTTCCTGCCCGCGCGATGGCGCGGGCGTTTTGCTGTGTAGGGCTGGACCAGGGCGATCACCTCCGGGGCCGCGCGGTGCGGTTCCCGACAGCGACTGGGAGGCACCAGCATGGCCAGCGGAACTGTGAAGTGGTTCAACGCCGAGAAGGGCTTCGGCTTCATCGCGCAGGACGGCGGGGGACCGGACGTCTTCGCGCACTACTCCAACATCAACGCCTCCGGCTTCCGTGAGCTCCAGGAAGGCCAGGCGGTCACCTTCGACATCACCCAGGGTCAGAAGGGCCCGCAGGCGGAGAACATCACGCCTGCCTGACGTCGGATGAAGACCGGCCCCAGAGCGTCTCCACCTGCTCTGGGGCCGGTCGGCTCGTGTAGGGACCTGTACAGCCGTACAGGTGCCTACAGCCGCCCTCTGACCGCGAGGCCGGTAGCTGACGGCCGGCGGCGTGACTGCGCTCCGGCGGGACGCCCGGCCCTGGCTTCGGACTGCCGACCGCCGAGGTCGTCTCGGGCTTGACACACCTCAGGCAACTCCGCGAGGTGTGTGGCACCGGCGATGCGAAGGGCTGAGTACTCCATCGCGTCGTACGAGATCGCGTCGGTGGGCGCGTCGCGTGCTGCGACATCGCCCACCGGGTTCGGCTGACAACTAGACGCGGTCCTGGAAGACGCAGCTCCACGCGTAGGTGCCCGCGACGCTGCCGTCGGCGCGCAGCGCCTCCAGCGTGTAGAAGTGCGTGGTCCCCCGTGCGGCCGTGGTGTCCGTGTAGGCGCGGGTCTCCGCCGGCAGGAGCCCGGCGTGCAACGGCTCGTACGTCATCGTCGCCGTGTTCCACCGGCTGATCCGGTAGCCCGCGACGCTTTCGCACTCGGCCGCGTTGTCGCACCGCCAGCTGATGGACGGCCCGTTCTCGGCGGGGCCGCCGATCACCGAGCCGTGCCCCAGGCCGCCGAGCTCCCAGTCCCGGGTGACCGTCACGGGCGGCCGCACGTCCAGCTCGGTGGCGTCGACGGCCGTCACCTGCGGGTCGCTCGGCGGCAGTGCGTTGTCCCAGCGGTCCCTGGCGACGACGGCGTACACATGCGTCTCACCGTCCGGCAGGTCGCCGCACAGGACCGCGAGCGGGTCGCTCGTGCCCTCCCGGCAGGAGGTGGACGTGAGCCACTTGACCGTGCCGTCGGCCTGCCGGACGCCGGTCCAGGCCACATAGCGTTCGACGTCGTCCTCGGGCGATGCCGCCCAGCTCAGCAGCACGCCGTCGGCGCGCGGGGTGGCCTTGAGTCCGGTGACCGGTCCGGGTGCGACGACGTCACCGGTGCGGACCACGAGCGGGGCGGACAGCGCCGACTCGTTGCCGGCCGGGTCCACCGCCGCGACCGCGTACGTGACATACGTGCCCGCCGGCATGTCGACGTCGTGGCACATGCCGCCGTTGCTGGCCTCGTCGCTCTCCTCGGTGCAGGTGACGCGGGTGAGCGCGGTCGGATCGAGGGTCCTGCCGAGCGAGCGGTAGACGTGGTAGGTCCCGCCGTTGTCGAAGTCCTCGTAGAAGCCGTCGGGCTGGCTCCACTCGACTTCGGTGTAGTCGGCCCGGACGAGGGAGCTGAGCGAGGTCGGGGACATCCGCGGCGGCGTCCGGTCGACGCCGTCGCCGGTGACGGCGGCGTACGCCGAGGGGTTGCCGAGCGCGTCGAGCGCACGGACCCGGTAGTACCGGGCGGTGTTCATGGGGGCGTCGGTGCGGTACGACGTCGTGGTGACCGTGTTCAGCAACTCGAACGGCCCGGTGGCCGCGGGGGCGGCGTACACCTCGTACGCCGTGGCGTCGGCGACCCCCTGCCAGGCCAGCGTGGCCCACCACGCGTCGCCGACGACCGTGAGACCGGCCGGCGCCGCGGGGCCCGTGCGGTCCACGGTCACGGCGGTGACGTCGAGGCTGCCGAGGGACTCGCGGCCCGCCTTGTCGACGGCGCGGACCTCGTACAGGAAGGTCTGGCCCGTGGCGGGCGTGGCGTCCACGAAGGACGGTGTGGTGAGCAGCGACGAGCCGCTGACCTTCGCCCACTGGGTGGTGCTCAGCCGGCGGTACACGCGGTAGCCGGCGAGGTCCATCTCCTTGTTCGCCGCCCAGCGCAGGGTCGTCTTCGTGGTGTCCGGCCGGTACGCCGCGGTGAGGCCGGTCGGGGCCAGGGGCCTCACCGTGTCGACGGCGGCCTCGGTGCGCGGGGCGTACGTGAACGAGGCCTGGGCGACTCCGGTCCAGGCGACGTAGTCCACGCGGATCGTGTGCTTGCCGGCCGGGATGGTGAGGTCGACGCTCTTGCGGGCGGTGGTGGAGACGTTCTTCCACAGGTCGATCTTCCGCACACCGTCGACGTAGACGCGCATGCCGTCCTGCGTGGCGGCGGAGAGCCGGAAGGGGCCGCCGGAGCCGAAGTCCCGGGTGAGGGACCAGCGGACGGAGAAGTTGTCCTTGGGCAGCGTGACGCCGGCCGGGTCGCCGTACCCGTAGTTCTCGGCGATGGCGGAGTCGCAGGCGGTCAGCTTCGGCGTGCCGCTGAATGCGGAGTTGGCGAAGTACTGCGCCTTCCAGACGGGAGAGGCGCAGGTGACCGCCGCGGAGGCCGGGACGGCGGCGATCAGGTCGCCGGTGGCGGCGAGGGCGGCCGTCGCGGCCAGCGCGGTCAGCCGGGTACGAGTCATCACGGAAAGTGGGGCCCCTTCAGGACCAGTGGAACACAGGTCGAACAGATGAAACACATGTAAACAGATGGAACGGGTGACGCATGTGTGACCCATGAGGCGGGGAGAGGGTTGCCCCGTCCCTCACCCTTCCTCACGGACGTCCGTCGGCAGGCCCGAGCACCTGCGCATCGAGCCTGGGAGACCGGTCGCTCACGCGGACACGGTGGACAGCGCCCGGCGCTTGTCCGCCACGTAGCGCGCCACGGTCTTTCTGTCGCTTGCCGTCAACAGGCGCTTCTCGACTGCCTGTTGCACATCCCGTACGACTTCGGACAGTCCCGTGCCGGCCTGGCAGTCCGCATCGGCGCGCGCCGTGCCGATCTCGTCGCGGCCGAGTGCGCGCAGGGCCTGCTCGTTCGACGCGGCCTGCCCGAGGCGGGAGTCGACGGCCTTCCGCGGGGCCTGAAGATCCTTCGCCGGATGTCCCGCCTTCGTCATGCACGAGGACCAGCGCCGGACGACGTCTCGGTAGCGGGAGTCCGCCTCGACGGCGCCCATCACACGGTTCGCCAGCCCCACGGTGACGGGCTCGACGGTGTTCCAGTCCGCCCCGTACAGCGCGGCGCGAGCCCGGGCGACGCAGCCGTCGGTGGAGTACTGCAGGCTGACGCCGTCGGGCAGCCGCAGACTCACCCGGTGCGCGGGTGTGCCGGTCAGAGCCTCCTGCCAGGCGGCCTCGCGGGGTTCGTCGGCCGGAACAGGGGCGGACCGCCGGTACAGGTACTCGCCGACGATCCCGTACCCGTCCTGGGCCGCCTTCTTTGGGGTGAGCAGCCCGTAGGGGTTGGTCTCCTCGCTGCGCGCGGACGCGGTCCGGCGCTGCGCCGTGTACTGCTGGCCGCGGGAGCTCATGCATGCGGCGACGGCGCGTTCCTCACGGTCGTGCAGGCGTACGGCGTCGGCGTGGCTGAACGCCGTGGCACCCGACAGCGGACGGACGTCGAGTGCCACGGGCCCGCGGCCGGACTCCCCCTCGAGGGAGCAGCCGGCCGCGGTCAGCGCAAGGAGCACCGTGAGGAGCGTCCGCCGCGCCTTGGATGTGATCACACGCACCAGTCGTTCGAGGCGACGTTGTGCCACCACACGGTGTTCGCCAGGGAGCCGTTGAAGTAGCCCCGGGCGAGCACGTAGCTGGAGCCCGTGTAGCCCGTGCCCGAGTAGAGGCGGACGTTGCAGCTGTTGCCGTTGTTGTAGAGCGACTCGGCGTTGTTGAACTTGTTGTACTGCAGGAGGTTTCTGTTGTCGCCGTAGACCACGCCGGGGTCGCCGGAGCCGTTGACGCCGAGGTAGGCGCACAGGCCGCCGGACGGACAGTCCGACCACGCGGCGTTCGCGGGGGCGGCGGTGATGAGGGCGCCGGAGGTGGCCAGAGCCACGGTGCCCAGGGCGATGCCGGCCTTGGCCAGGATCCGCTTCATACTCGGTGTTCCTCCATCATTCGGGGCGCCGCCCACGGGACGGAAGTCGTCCGTGGTGCGGTTGGTGCCGTGCACACGGTGGCGGGGGGAGGTGGCCGGGAAGCTTGCCTGAACCTTGCCTCGCAGGTGGCCAGGTGGTTGGGTGACGCCCGGCGGCGACGGGCGACGCGCGCAGGGTGGGGCAGGGGTGACGGCGTGACGGGATTTCAGCTGCTCGGGCCCGTGGAGTTATGGGTGTCGGGCCGGCCGGTGGACCTGGGGCCCGCCAAACGGCGTACGGTCCTGGCCGCGCTGCTGGTGGACGCGGGCCGCTGGGTGGCGGCCGACACGCTCATCGACCGGGTCTGGGGCGAGGACCCTCCCGCGCAGGTGCGCGCCACCCTGTACGCCCACATCGCCCGTATCCGCCGTGTCCTCGTGGACACGGCCCCGCATCTCTCCGGCGGCGACGACGGCCGGCCCACCGCGCCGTCCTTACTGCGCGGCTCGGGAGGCTACCGCCTCGACATCCCGTCGGACCTGGTCGACGCGCACCGCTTCCGCGGTCTCGTCACGCGGGCCCGTCAGGCCGACTGCTCCGACGCGGCGCGGGTGACGACGCTGCGGGAGGCGATGAGCCTGTGGCAGGGCAAGCCGCTGGCCGGACTGCCCGGCGACTGGGCGGCACGCACCAGGGAGAGCTGGCTGCACCAGCGCATCGGCGCCGTCCTGGCCTGGGCGGACGCCGAACTGCGCGTCGGCGGCCATGTCGTGGTGGTCGACACGCTGTCGGTCCTCGTCGCCGAGCACCCGCTGGTCGAGCCGCTGGCGGTCGCGCTGATGCGGGCGCTGCACGCCGCCGGGCGCGACCCGGAGGCGCTCGCCTGCTACGCCGCCCTGCAGAAGCGGCTGGCCGAAGAGCTCGGCGCCGACCCGGGAGCCGAGGCCCGCCGCGAACACCAGGCGATCCTGCGCGGTACAGGCACCGCGCCGGCGGTCCCTCGCACTCCGCCCGGCGCCTTCGCCGGGGCCGGGCGGGCCAGAGTGACGCCCGCGCAACTCCCCATGGACGCAGTGGGGTTCACCGGCCGGGAGGAGGAACTGGCCCGACTGGAGAAGATCCTGGTCCCCCCTGCGCAGCGGCCTGCCGCGGTGGTCGTCTCGGCGGTGTCCGGGACGGCGGGCGTCGGCAAGACGGCCCTGGCGGTGCACTGGGCGCACCGGGCGCGGGACCGTTTCCCGGACGGCCAGTTGTACGTGAACCTGCGCGGCTACGACCCCGACCGGCCCATGACGGCCCCCGACGCCCTGGTGCGGTTCCTGACCGCACTCGGGGTGTCCGGGCAGGACATCCCGCTGGAGGCGGACGACCGGGCGGCGCGCTACCGCACCGAGGTCGCGGGCCGGCGCATGCTGATCGTGCTCGACAACGCCGCCACCGTCGAGCAGGTGCGTCCGCTGCTGCCCGGCACCGGCTCCTGCGCGGTGCTGGTGACCAGCCGCGACAGCCTGGCCGGGCTGGTCGCGCGGGAGGGCGCCCACCGCCTCGACCTCGACCTGCTGCCCGCCGACGCCGCCCGCACCCTGCTGCGCCGGCTGATCGGCCCCCGCGCCGAAGCCGAGCCCGACGCCGTCGACGCCCTCGCCGCGCACTGCGCCCGACTGCCCCTGGCGCTGCGGGTCGCCGCGGAACTCGCCGCTGCCCGCCCCGCCACGCCGCTGACCGACCTCGTCACCGAACTCGCCGACCGGCAGCGGAGACTGGACGTGCTCGACGCGGACGGCGACCCCCGGACCGCCGTGGCCGCGGTGTTCTCCTGGTCGCTGCGGCAGCTGCCGGCGGCCACGGCGCGTACCTTCCGGCTGCTCGGCCTGCACCCCGGCCCCGACCTCGACGCTCATGCGGCCGCCGCGCTGACCGGCAGCGGCCTGGCGGACACCAGGCGTGCACTCGACGTCCTCGCCCGCGCCCACCTGGTCCAGCGCGTGGACGCCGCCCGCTTCGGCATGCACGACCTGCTGCGTGCCTACGCCACCGGCCTCGCCACCGCCGAGGACGGGCCGAAGGCCCGCGAAGCGGCGCTCGACCGGCTCTTCGACCACTACCTCGTCACCGCGGCCGCCGCCATGAACTGCCTCCACCCGGCCGAGGCCCACTTACGGCCCGCCGTTCCCGAACCCGCCACCCCTGTACCCGACCTGTCCGATCCCGAGGCCGCGCGCGCCTGGCTGAACACCGAGCGACCGTGTCTGACGGCGATGTCCGCCCACACCGCCGGCCACGGCCGGCCGACCCACGCCATCCGGCTCTCCCTCACCCTGTACCGCCACCTCATCAGCGGCCACCACACCGACGGCCTCACGATGCACGGTCACGCCCGGGACGCGGCGCGCCGCATCGGCGACCGGGGGAGCGAGGCGCGGGCCCTGCTCGGCCTCGGCACCGCCTTCTACCAGCTGGCCCGGCACGAACCGGCCCGCCGGCGCCTTCAGGAGGCGCTGACGCTGTTCCGGCAGACCGGTGATCCGACGGGGCAGGCCCGCGCCCTGGTCAACCTCGGTCTCGTCGAGGAACGACTGGGCCGCTTCCTGCCGGCCGTCGAGTACCTCGAACAGGCCCTGTCGCTGTACCGGGGAGCCGGCGACCGGTCGGGGGAGGCGATCGCCCTCAAGGACCTCGCCAGCGTGGAGGGGCAGCTGGGCCGCTACGGACAGGCCGCCGACCATCTCCGGCAGGCCCTGACCCTGCTCCGCGAGACCGGCAACCATTACCTGCAAGCCCATGCGCTCAACGACCTCGGCACGGTCGAAACGCGCCTGGGCGCTCTCGGTGCGGCCGCCGGCCATCAGGAGCAAGCCCTGGCCCTGTTCCGGGAGGTCGGCGACGGTTACGGCGAAGCCGGGGCGCTGCACAGCCTCGGCGTCATCCACACCCGGCGCGACCAGCACGCACAGGCCGTCGAGTGCCACCGGCAGGCGCTCGCCCTGTACCGCCGGAACGGCGACCGGGACGGCGAGGCGAGGGCGCTCAACGGGCTCGGCGAGGCCGCCCGTGCCGCCGGCCGGTCCGCCGACGCCCTCGCCCACCACACCGACGCCCTCGTCATCGCCGAGGACATCGAGAACCCGGGTCAGCAGGCCCGCGCCCACGGCGGCCTCGGCGACGCCCACCACGCGCTCGGCGACACCGCCGCCGCCGTCCGCAGGTACGAGCGTGCGCTCGCCCTCTACACCGAATGCGGCATGCCCGAGGCCGACGCCGTCGGAACGAAGCTGGCCACGCTGACACGACCCCGCCCGTAGCCCCGTCGCCGGTCCCAGCAGGTCGGGGGCCCGTAGCCCGTGCGGGAACCCACGACGTCGTCATCGCGCGCAAGGGCGGGTCGCGGGCCCGAGCCGCGCAACCGGCGACCCCTCTCACGCGTCGCACCACACATGGAACGTGAATGGCTCTTCTCGCTCATCCCGCTCGTGATCGGCGCGGCCTTCCTCGGGATCGGCGTGTACGGACTCCGTCGCGCCGGCGCGCTGCGGCGCACAGGTGTCACCGCCGAGGGACGGATCGTCCGCCACGACGTCATGCGTGACAGCGAAGGAGTCACCCTCCGCTTCCCGGTCGCGGCCTGGACGACCCGGGACGGCCGCGCGTGCGAGTACGCGTCCAGGTTCGGCCGCGGTTCCATCGCGGGCGCCTTCGGCGTGGGCGCCCGCGTCGTGGTCCGCTACGACACGGACAACCCCCGGCGGTTCGAGATCCAGGGCTGGGACGTCACGACGGTCGACCTGCTGTTCACCGTCCTGGGCGCGCTGCTCACGGCGGGCACGTTGCTGGTGCTGCTCCTCCTGCTGATCGCTCTCTGACCGCGGCCGGGGCGTCAGGGCGTCCGTAGGGAACGCCCCGCGCCGCGGCGGTGCCCGCTTCCCGGCCCGCGAGCATCCAGTCGACGCTTCGCCCACCCGCGCCCTCGCCGGGGAAAACAGCAGGTCAAAGGCGTTCGGGCCAGATGATCAGCTGCACTTGTGCAACGCCTTTGGTGAGGACTAATCCCATTTGTGCGATTAGTCCATGATCCCCCTATGCTGTTGTACGGGAGAGCTCGAGCATTCGATGTGCCGGCTCCGTGCCGGCGGGAAGCGGGCTTCCATGGCTGAGCGATTCAAAAGGTCCGGGTTGGTCGGCGAAGTGTCGGCCGAGTTCGCCGGCACCATGATTCTCATCCTCTTCGGCTGTGGCGTGGTGGCCCAGGTGGTCGCCGGTGGAGCGCTCACGACGCCACCGGGAGGACTCGGAAACCACGACAGCATCGCCTGGGCCTGGGGCCTGGGCGTCACCCTGGGCGTCTACGTCGCGGCCCGACTGAGCGGCGCCCACCTCAATCCGGCGGTGACGGTCGCCCTGGCCACGTTCAAGGGCTTCCCGTGGCGCAAGGTGGCCCCCTATGTGGTGGCCCAGACAGCCGGCGCCTTCGTGGCGGCCCTCATCGTGCGGTGGAACTACACCGAGGCGCTGGCGAAGGCCGACCCCGGACACACCATCAAGACACAGGGCGTGTTCTCCACGCTCCCCGCCAACGGCAATCCGAACCTGCCGGTCCACGAGTGGGGCGCGTTCCGTGACCAGATCATCGGCACCGCGATCCTGCTCCTGCTGATCCTGGCCGTCACGGACCTGCTGAACACTCCGCCGGGCGCCAACCTGGCCCCGTTCATCGTCGGTCTGATCGTCGTGGCCATCGGCATGGCGTGGGGCACCAACGCGGGATACGCGATCAACCCGGCACGTGACTTCGGACCCCGACTGGCCAGCTTCTTCACGGGCTACGGCACAGCATGGCGAGATCAGTACGGGAATCTCTACTTCTGGGTGCCGATCGTCGGTCCGCTGATCGGCGGACTGCTCGGCGCCGGCCTCTACAAGGCCTTCATCGGTCGGTTCCTGCCGACGGCGGAGCCGGAGCCTCCCGGCCGTGTTCCGGCTCCCGAGGAATGACACCCACAGCAGAGGCGGCAACCCATGGCTGACTTCGTGGGCGCGGTGGACCAAGGCACCACCAGCACCCGATTCATGATCTTCGACCACTCCGGGAACGAGGTGGCGAAGCACCAGCTGGAGCACGCCCAGATCCTTCCGCGCTCGGGGTGGGTCGAGCACGACCCGGTGGAGATCTGGGAGCGCACCAACTCGGTGATGCAGAACGCGTTGCGGCACGGCAACCTCGCTCCCGAGGACCTGGCCGCGATCGGCATCACCAACCAGCGGGAGACCACCGTCGTGTGGGACCCGCGCAACGGACGTCCCTACTACAACGCCATCGTCTGGCAGGACACCCGCACCGACTCCATCGCGGCGGCACTGGAGCGCTCGGGCCAGGGCGACGTCATCCGCCGCAAGGCGGGCCTGCCGCCGGCGACCTACTTCTCCGGCGGCAAGATCCAGTGGATCCTGGAGAACGTCGACGGCGTCCGCGAGGCGGCGGAACAAGGTCACGCCCTCTTCGGCAACACGGACGCCTGGGTTCTGTGGAACCTGACCGGCGGCCCCGACGGCGGCGTCCACGCCACCGACGTGACCAACGCCAGCCGCACCATGCTGATGGACCTGGAGACCCTCGACTGGGACGACGAGCTGCTGGGCTTCTTCAACATCCCCCGGCAGATGCTGCCCACCATCAGCCCGTCCTCCCACCGGGAGGCGTTCGGCGTGACCCGCACCTCCCGGCCGCTGCGCGCCGCCATCCCGATCGCCGGTGTGCTCGGCGACCAGCAGGCGGCCACGGTCGGACAGGTCTGCTACGCGCCGGGCGAGGCCAAGAACACCTACGGCACGGGCAACTTCCTGGTCCTCAACACCGGTACGGAGCTGGTCCGCTCGCAGCACGGTCTGCTCACCACCGTGGCGTACCAGTTCGGCGACAGCCCGGCGATCTACGCCCTGGAGGGCTCCATCGCCGTCACCGGGTCGGCGGTCCAGTGGCTGCGCGACCAGATGAAGGTCATCAAGGACGCGGCGGAGAGCGAGGCGCTGGCGCGCACGGTCGAGGACAACGGCGGGATGTACTTCGTTCCCGCCTTCTCCGGCCTGTTCGCTCCGTACTGGCGCTCCGACGCCCGCGGCGCGATCGTCGGCCTGGCCCGCTACAACGACAACGGTCACCTGGCCCGGGCGACCCTGGAGTCCATCTGCTACCAGAGCCGCGACGTCGTCGAGGCCATGGAGCAGGACTCCGGTGTCCACCTCGACGTGCTGAAGGTCGACGGCGGCGTGACGGCCAACGACCTGTGCATGCAGATCCAGGCCGACGTCCTGGGCGTACCGGTGAGCCGTCCGGTCGTCGCCGAGACCACCGCGCTCGGCGCCGCCTACGCGGCGGGTCTGGCCACCGGCTTCTGGCGCGACACCGACGAACTGCGCACCCACTGGCAGGAGTCCAAGCGCTGGGAGCCCCAGTGGTCCGAGGACCAGCGGGCCGAGGGGTACGCGGGCTGGAAGAAGGCGGTGGAGCGCACGCTCGACTGGGCCAAGGTCGAGTAGCCCGCCCGACGCAGGCAGGCGCCGCCCGTGCCGTCGGGCGGCGCCTGCCCGCGTCGCACGGTCGCCGAGCCCCGCTCGCCGCCGTCGGCGGATGCGGGACTTCTCCTGAACAGGACGCAGTCCGTGGACGCGCCGAGGGGCGCTGCCGGCAGCGCAGGAGTCCGCACTGCCGGGAGCGGCCTCGCGGCGGGTGGTCAGCCTCGGAGTTCGGTGAGGAACTCCACGAGCGCCGCGTTCACCTCCGCCGGCCGCTCCTGCTGCGTCCAGTGTCCGCACCCCTCCAGCCTGACCGGCGCGCGCCGCAGCGACGGCATCAACTCCGGCAGCGACGCGATGAGTTCGGGCGTCCCCGGGAACGCGGGCACCGCGTCGCGGTCCCCGTAGACGTACAGCGCGGGCACACTCACGACCGCCCCCTGCCAGGCCGCCGTCAACTCCCAGTTCCGGTCGAGATTGCGGTACCAGTTGAGCGCGCCGGTGAAGCCCTCGGCGAAGCTGTCGGTGAGGACGTCCAGGTCCGTCTCGGTGAACCACTCCGGCAGAACCTCGGGATCGGGCATCGTCTCCAGCCAACCCCGCCCGGGCTCGATCAGCGGCTGCTTCCCCTCGCCCGCGTCGGGCGTGTCGCCGGAGGCCATGTAGAAGAACTTCCGCAGAGTCGTGCGGGTGTCCTTCGCGAACTCCGCGTCCGCAACGCCGGGTTGGTTGAAGTAGTTCCAGTAGAACCGGCCGTCGAACATCTTCTCCATGGCGGCGAGCGGAGGCTTCGCACCCCGGAACGGCGGCGGCACGCTCAGCCCCGCCACCCCCAGGACGACATCCGGCCGAAGCAGCGCGGTGTGCCAGGCCACCGGCGCGCCCCAGTCGTGACCGACGACGTACGCCTGCTCCTCGCCCAGCGCATGGATCAGCCCGACGACGTCACCCACCAGGTGGAGGATGCTGTACGCGTTCACGTCCCCGGGGTGATCGCTACGCCCGTACCCACGCTGGTCGGGGGCGACCACGCGGAAGCCCGCGGCGGCCAGCGGGCCGAACTGGTGGTGCCAGGAATGCCAACACTCCGGAAAGCCGTGAAGAAGGACGACCAGAGGACCTTCGCCCTCCTCCGCGATGTGCAGCCGGATCCCGTTCACGTCGATCATTCGATGCTCAACCATATGCAAAAGCGTATGCCCCTCGATCTTCGGGACGAGTGGCGGCCCACCGAGGGCGCCGGCGAGACTCGGCGGATTGACGGCCCGATACCGCGGATGAGAGGCACACCCCGAGGCGTCGGCGGCCGTGGGCGAGTCGTGGACGGTCCGCGGGCGAGTCGTGGGCGTTGGACTACCTACCCGTTGCACGATGCGCTGTTGTGAACGGGCGGAACGGTGCCGCCGGGGTCAGCGGGCGAGGGAGACGGCGAAGCACCCTTCCCGACGCGGTCACCCGCGCGGCCCGGGAACAACTCGGCCTGGTCGCCCTGCCCCTGCCGCTCCCGATGCCCGCCGTCCCGCTGTACCTGCTGTGGCGCCAGCGCTACGACGACGACCGCGCCCACGGTTGGCTGCGCGACCTGGTCACCGAAACCGTCCAGGCGCTGTTCGCGGCACCGACCGCGCCCCAACAGGCCGTGGGCGTCGTCGGCTTGTCGGACGCGCGCGACAGCGAGGGGCCAGGCCATGCCGGTTCAGGGACGGCTTCACGGACGGCGGAGCGCTGACCGGGCGTGTGCATACGGGCGACGTCTCCTCGTCGATGAGGAGGTCTGCCCTGGTGGCCACCACGTGGGGCGTGTCAGGGCGGAAGGGGGGCGCGGCCGCCGGGGCGGGCGTTCACCGGTCCGACGCGGTTCAGCCGGCACGGCCGCGCGATACGGGCCTCAGGGGGTGAAGACCTCGTCGAGGCGGTCGATGGCCCCGTCGGCGCCGAGGTGGTAGGTGAACACCAGCCCCGAGTTCGGGTGCGCCTCGAGCCAGTCGAGGAACTCCTGGACGCCGATGTGCTGGTTCTCGGTGCTTTCCACAATGGGGTTGGTCACCGTGACGTACGCGGCCTGATCCATCGGGATGAAGGTCTCCTTGCCGACCGTCTCGAACGGTGCGCCGTCGGAGTCGGGGGAGCCGCATCCCCAGTTGCCGTGCTTGACGATCAGGCTCAGGGATCCCCCTTCCGGGGTGTAGCGGTAGACCGCGATCTCGTCGGGGGAGATGGGCATCTTGTGGTCGCAGGCGTCACCGTCGCCCTCGGCGCTCACCGAGGCCGTCGCCGTGGGCGCGGGAGCCGGGGGCTTCGAGGCGACGGGGACGACCGTGGGGGACGTGACGCCGCCGCCCGCGCTCGGGGAAGCCGTCGCGGCAGGCTTCTTGCTCGCCGTGCCGGCGTCCGCGCCCTTGGACGCGCCGGTGCCGCTCGACGTCGTCGCGCTCGGTTTCGCGTCACCGCCGGCGCTGCCCGTGCCGCCGCCGGAGCAGCCCGTGAGGCCCAGCGCCGCCGCGGCGCAGACGCTCAGCGCGACCGCTCGGACGGCGCTCGGTCTGTGGCGGTTCTTCTGCGGCGTCAGGTTCATGGTTCGTCCCCCATCTTGCTCGTACGAGATCTCCGCGAGCCTAGTCGGCTCAGGAGCAATGGACGAGTTTCGGCCGTCACCGGTTGCGCGGTGGCCGGATCTTGATGCAGCCCGCTGCCGCCGCTTGATGGGCTATGTAGAGTACGAGTATGGGTGTACCGCGTATGACCCTGCAGACCCAACTGGTCTTGCGGGCTTTCCTGGAGGACCCCGCCCGGCGGCGCTACGGCCTCGAACTGTGCGAGCTGGCGGGACTGCCGTCCGGCACGATCTATCCGATCCTGGCCCGCCTGGAACAGACCGGCTGGGTCGACAGCACCTGGGAGGACCCGGCCGTCCACGAGGAAGAAGGCCGTCCACGCCGACGTTTCTACCGGATCACCGCGGAGGGCGCCGAGCAGGCCCGTGACGCCCTCGTACGTGTGTACCGATCGAGGAAACTGCCGCCGCCGAGTTGGGCGACGACCGACGCCGTGCCCGACACTGCCGCTCGACCCAGCCGATCGGATCGACGGGGCCGGCCGGACTGACCCGGTCGAACGGACTGACCCGGCCGATCGGACGGGTTCGGTCCTGGGCCGACGCGGACCGGACCCTCGACAGGGGAGGGCCTGCCGACAGTGCGCTCATACGCCAGGGGGTGCGCCAGTCGGCGTAGGTGCGCGGCAGGTGGTGTGCGGAGACGGCGGCGCGTGGGAATTCGCCGTATCAGTCGCCCTCGGCGGAAGAAATAGTCCATCTGCGCGCTTCGGCTGTCGATTGACCTGACCCCCGTCGACCGACCGGCCCCCGTCCCGTCGACCGACCGGCCCCCGTCCCGTCGGCCCCCCGTCCCGGCTCAGTCCGCCAGGTGCAGGCTGAATGCCCTTGCGGGGAAGCCCGATCCGGCCTTCGGCCGGGGCCAGGCCGCCACGATCAGGGCGCCCGCCTCGGGCACCCGGTGGAGGCCGGCCATCAGCTCGATCTGCCAGCGGTCGTGCTCCAGGACGTACCGTTCCAGGCCGAAGTCGCCCGCGGAGGCTGCGACACCGGGGTCGGTGTCGGCCTGCTCGTGGCCGATCGCGGTGACGTGCGCCTCCTCGACCAGGTGACGCAGCACCTCGGCCGACCAGCCCGGGCAGTGGCTCACGCCGTCGGCGTCCTTGTTCGCCATCGCCGCCGCGTCCGGCCAGCGGCTGCTCCAGTCCGTGCGCAGCGCGACGAACGCCCCGTCGGGGACACGGCCGTTGCGCGCTTCCCACGCCCTCACGTCGTCGAGGGTGGGTACGGCGTCGGGGTCGGCGGCCACCCGGTCGCTGATGTCGAGGACGACCAGCGGCAGGATCATCTCGTCGACGGGTATCTCGTCGAGCGTGCGGGCCCCGTTCACGAAGTGGGAGGGCGGGTCGACATGGGTGCCCCACTGACCGACGAGCGTGTAGACGTGCAGGTCGCAGGCGTCGCCGCGGGCCGTGGCCAAGAGCGTCTCGCGACGTTCGTCGGGGAAGGCGGCGGCGTGCGGCTGGCCGGGGTGGAAGGCGTGGGTGAGGTCGGTGCGGATCGCGGAGCCGAGCAGTTCGCGGTGCAGCGCCCACAGCGGCGGTTCGGTCGTGGGCTCGGTCGCCGTGCCGTCGGTGAAGTGGGGGGTCATCGGTGCGCAGGCCTCTCTCGTGGGTGAACCTCGGTGCGAGGGGCGGCTCGCGGTACGGCGCCGGACCGGTCCGGCACCGGGCTGCGAGCCGGGACTTCGTCAGAGGCGGGAAGGCCCGGGCACGCGGGCCAGACGCTCCGCCGGATCGCTGCAGCCACGCGGCGGTAGCGGCGACTGCAGCCGCGGCAGCCGGTTGAAGGGCAGATTGGGGCTGAGGTACGCGTCCTCGCCGCCGGCCCTGATCTCCCTGGCCGCCCGCCGCAGCGTCGCCCGTGCGGCCTCGACCGCCCCCGCGTCGTACTGGGCGTGCGCCAGCAGGCCGAGGTGCAGCGGCAGTCGGATGCGCAGCTGCCGGGCGCCCAGATCGGTCACCGCCGCCTTGAGGGCGTCGAGCGCGCCCGGCGTCCCGAGCCGGTGCTGCGCCCAGCCGCGGCACACCTTGAGCAGGGCCGCCCAGTGCTGCAGGCCGTGCGTGTCGGCGATCCGCAGGCCCTCGGCGGCGGAGGCGGCGGTGGCGTCGGCGTCCTCGGCGAGGGCGGCGACCAGCGCGTGGGAGTAGTGGGCGCTGGCCCGGTCGACCGGGGTGCCCTCGCAGCCGGTGAGCGCCAGCAGCTCCTGGGCCAGGGCGAGCGCCTCGTCCTGGGCGCCGAGCAGCGACAGGGCGAGGACTCGGTGGTTCATGGCCAGGAAGCGGGGGTCGTGCTGAGTGTGGTGGGCGAGCTGCCCGAGCCGGGCGGGGGAGAGGTTCCCGGCCGTCTGCTCCGCCTCCGTCAGGGCGGTCAACGCTTCGGAGGTGCGGCTGGGCAGGTGCAGGATGCCGTGGGCGAGCCGTTCGTGCAGGTGGGCCTCCGGGGCGTCGGCGTGCTGCGCCATGACGCGCAGCTGCCGGGCGCGGCGGGCGCTCTCCTGCCGGTGGCCGGTCACCAGTTGGGCCATGCACTGGGAGAACACCAGCGCGGGCTCCTGCACCATGCCGGACGACATGCTGAGCATCCGCTGGGACTCGGCCACGACCTCCCGGTCGCCGTACCCGCGAGTGACGGTGGCGATCTGGAGGATGCGCTTGCGCAGATGCAGTGCCTGCGCCGTCGAACCGCCTGCCGAGGGGGCGGAGGTGAGCAGCGCGTACGCGCGCCGGAACCAGGTCTGCGCGCGGTCGTATCCGCTCTCCAGGGCGGCCTGTTCGCCGGCCCGCACGAGGTGCGGCAGCACCTGGTCCGGGGGCAGTGTCAGCGCGGCCTGCCAGGCGTGGTGGGCCAGGCGCGAGGCCGCCGCGGGATGGCCGTCGTCCTGGGCGCCGAGCACGCCCACCGCCCGTGCGTGCAGGTCGGAACGCTCCTGGTCGCTCATCTCGTCGAGCAGTACGTCCCGCACCAGGCCGTAGCGGAACACCAGCTTGCGGGCGTGGTCGCGGTCGCGGTGCAGCAGGCCGGTGCGCAGCGCCTCCTCCACGGCGCGGGTGCCCGGGGCGGTGTCGCCCAGCACGCTGGTCAGCAGGGACAGACCGGCCTCGGGTCCGAGCACCGCGCATCCCCTGAGCGCCCGCAGGACCTCGGGCGCCAGTCCGGCCAGGCGGCGGCGCAGCATGCTGGACACGCCGGTGGGAATTTCGGTGAGGACCTGGCGCGCCGCGCGCGCCCCGTGCAGGGAGCGTGCGCCGCCCGCGTGCGCCAGTAACTGGCCGAGGAGGTAGGGATTGCCGCCGCTGCGCTCGTAGAGCCCGCGCACCACGGCCGTGGCCGGGCCCGGCCCGCCCTGGGCCGCGACCAGGCTCTGGACCTGTTCCTCGGACAGGTCGTCGAGGTGGACGACGTCCGTACGGGAATCGGCCAGCAGTTCCTGCAACGGCCCGTCGGGTTCGGCGCCGGCTCCCACACCGGATTCCCGGACGCTGATCACCACGCTCACCGCGCGGCCCTGCGTGCGGTCGCTGAGCAGCGCGAGGACGTCGAGCGTGGGGCGGTCCGCCCGGTGCACGTTCTCCAGGACGAGCAGGAGGGGAGCGTCGCCGGCGTGGCGCAGAATCGTTTCACTCAACGCGTCGTGGGCCAGGAAGCGTTGCTGCGTCATCTCGCGGCGGTCGGCGTTCGCCCTCTCCTGCGGGTTGGACAGCGTTGTCATCGCATTGTCGGGACACAGCTGTGGCAGGTTGTCGCCCGCCGGCGTGTCCGGGCCGGCGAGCATGCGCAGCACCTGGTGCCACACCCAGCAGGCCGGCATGCCCTCGGCGGTGCGGCAGCTCACCCGGACCACCCGGGTACCGGCGACCCACCGCGTGGCGTGCGCCGTGGCCCGGGCCAGCAACTCGGTCTTGCCCACCCCCGCCTGGCCGACGACCGCGGTGAGGTGTCCGCTGCCCTCCAGCGCGGCGGTGACGGAGCGGCGCAGCGAGGCCAGGGCGTTTTCCCGCCCTTCGAAGAGGGGGAGCGGCGACGCGGGGTCCGGGGCCCGACCGGGCGCGGCGGCGGTGTCCGTCGGCCGCACGGTGGTGTGTTCGCCGGGTCCGGAGCCGGGCGTCGCGGGGCCGACGGCCCGGCCGTGCACGCCGTCGGTTTCCGGACGCTTCTCCTCGCGCGGGGTCTCGCGCTCCGGCCTGGTCCGCACCTCGATCCGCTGCCCGGCCGGTGGGGTGCTGCCGAGTTCGTGCCGCAGGATGGCCAGGTGGACGCGTCGCAGGTCGTCTCCCGGCGCCACGCCGAGCTCTTCCGACAACTGCGTGCGCGTACGGTCGTACAGCCGAAGCGCCTCGGTCTGCTGGCCGAGCCGGTACAGACCCGTCATCAGGGCGGCCACGATGCGTTCGTCCGAGGGGAAGCGGATCACCTCCCGCCGTAGGGACTCCACCGTGGTGCTCGCCTCGCCGAGGGCCAGCAGGGCCTCGGCGCGGGCCGTGACGGCCGCCGTGCGCAGATGCTGGAGCCGTGCGCTCTCCTCCGCCAGCGGCTCGTACGATGTGAGATCCAGGAAGGGATCGGCCCGCCACAGGCGCAACGCGGAGTCGAGCACCTCGCGCGCGTCACCGAACCGGCCCTCGACGGCGTGCTGTTGTCCGCGGGACACCATCTCGTCGAACCGGCACAGGTCGATGGCCTCCGCGTCCAGCGCGAGGACGTAGCCGGGCGCTCGGTAGTGCAGCGGGGCCGGCCCCCCTTCCTTGCCGTGACCCGACGTCAAGGCCCGGCGCAGATGGGACATGTAGGTCTGGAGTGTGGCGTGGGGCCGGCGGGGCGGTTTGTTGCCCCATAACTCGTCGACGAGTTGATCCACGCGGACCACCTGCCCCAGACGCAGCATCAGCAGCCCGAGGACCGCCCGGTGCCGCGGCGGCCCGAGATGCACCTGCTCGCCGCCGCGCCGTGCCGTCATCACGCCAAATGCTTCGAGTGAGAGGTTCGCCGTCGCGGGCCGGGGCCGTTGTACTTCCGTTGCGTACGTCATACCAGGTGCATATGCCTTTCACTCGCTCCGTACGTGCGGCGAGCAGAGTACACATGCCCCTGTGCGGAAAGAGTGACGATGCACTGACGGTGAGAACAAGCCATGGAACGCCTCCCTCCGCTCGGCGGCGACGGCCCGCCGCACACGCTGCCACATACACTCTGATCAGCGCATTTTCGTTTCGCCGGCCGCAGGGCCGGGCTTCTGGGAAGACATGGATCAACACATCGCCTTCGGGGTCCTGGGCCCCATCAAGATCTGGCGGGACGGTGCGGAACTGCCCCCGGGGCCGCCCAAGCAGCGGGCGGTGCTGGCCCTGCTCCTGCTGCAGGCCGGACAGCCCGTGAGCCTGTCCAGGATCGTGGACGCCCTGTGGCCCGGCGGCCCGCCCGACAGTGCGGTGAACATCGTCCACCGGCATGTCGGTAATCTGCGGAAGCTGTTGGAACCACAGCTTCCGCCACGCGCTCCCGGCAGGCTGCTGGTGCGCCGCGTCGGCGGCTACGCCATCGACGTCGACGCCGACGCCCTCGATCTGCTGCGGTTCCGCGAGCTGGCACAGCGCGCCCGCACCGCCCAGGCCGGCGGCGACCCCGACCGCGCCGTCGAACTGTTCACCGAGGCACTGTCGTTGTGGCGCGGGGAGGCCGCGGCGGGCGTCCCGCAGGAGATGCGCAGCCACCCGGCGTTCTTCGCCGTCGACAGCGAGCACCTGGCCGTGCTGCGCGAGGGAGCCGACCTCATGCTCGCCTCGGGCGCGCCCGAACCGGTGCTGCCGCTGCTGCAGAGCGCCGTCGCGCTGCACCCCCTGGACGAGTCCCTGCACGTCCGTCTGGTCCAGGCGCTGGCCGCCACCGGCCGGCAGGCCGAGGCGCTCGCCCTGTACGACACGGTGCGCGCCCGGCTCGCCGCCCAGGTCGGCGTCGAACCCGGGCCGGAACTCGGCGCCGTCCGCGCCCGTCTGCTGCGTCAGGTGCAGGCGCCCACCGCAGGCGCAGGCGCAGGCACCGGCGCCGGCGGCGACCGCCGGCCGGCGGCCGACGCCGCGGAGCCGCGCCGGCGGAACGCGCCGGAGAGCAAACCGCCGGCCGTGCGCCCCACCCAACTGCCGCCCGATCTGCGCACCTTCGTGGGCCGCCGGAACGAACTCGCCCGCCTCTCCGAGCTCCTGGACGAGCTCGACGGCGGCCGCCCGGCAACCGCCTCCGTGGTGATCAGCGCCATCGACGGGATGGCCGGCGTCGGCAAGACCACCCTCGCCGTGCATGTGGCACACCGGCTCGCCCACCGGTTTCCGGACGGCCAGTTGTACGTCAACCTGCGCGGGTTCGACGTGAGCGAGTCCGCCGTGCCCGCGGCCGAGGTGCTGCGTTCGTTCCTGACCGCCCTCGGCGTCCCCGCCAGGGACCTGCCCCCGGACACCGACTCGCGGGTCGCCCTCTACCGCAGCCTCCTGGCCGGTCAGCGGATCCTGATCCTCCTGGACAACGCCCTCGACTCCGAGCATGTGCGGCCCCTGATGCCGGGCAGTTCCTCCTGCCTGGTCGTCATCACCAGCCGCACCCAGCTGCGCGGCCTGGTCGCCACCCACGGGGCGCGACCGCTCACCCTGGGCCTGCTCAGCCGCGAGGAGTCCCGCGAGGTGCTCGCCGGCCACGTGGGCCAGGACCGCACCGCCGCGGAGCCCGCGGCCGTCGACGAGATCATCGACCTGTGCGGACGGCTGCCCCTGGCCCTGGCCATCGTCGCAGCCCACGCCGCGACCCAGCCCGACCTGCCCCTGGCCTCCGTCGCCGCAGCGCTCCGCGACGACCGCGACAGCCTCGACGGCTTCGCCGGCGAAGACCGCTACACCGACCTGCGCACCGTCTTCTCCTGGTCCTGCCGCAGTGTGGGTCCGCACGCGGCACGGCTGCTGAGGCTGCTCGCACTGCACCCGGGCCCGGACATCTCCGCCGCGGCCGCGGCCAGCCTCGCCGCTGTGCCCGAGCGCCGGGTCAGGTCGCTGCTGGCCGCACTGAACGGCGCCCACCTGCTGACCCGGTCGGCCTCCAACCGGTACGCCTTCCACGACCTGCTGAAGGTCCACGCCCTCGAACAGGTTCGCGACCTGGAAGACGAGGACACCCGGCACCTCGCCCTACGACGGCTGCTCGACCACTGCCTGCACACCGCGTACGCGGCTGCCGAGGCACTCATGCCGAACCGTATCGAGGCCCCGCTCGAACCCGACGCCGCGCCGGGCGTCGTACCCGAACCGGTCGAGGGACGACAGGAGGCGATGGCGTGGCTCGACCGCGAGCTGCCGGTCCTGCTGTCCGCCGTCCCGTACGCGCAGCGCATGGGCTTCCCGCAGCACGCCTGGCTGCTGGCCCAGGCGCTGGAACTCCACCTCGACCGGCAGGGCCGATGGCAGGACCAGATCGCCGTCCAGGAGACGGCCCTGGACGCGGCCGTCTCGCTGAAGGACCCGCTCCGGGAGGCGCAGGCGTGCCGGGCGCTGGGCTTCGCCTGCGGGCGGCTCTCCGAGGACGACCGGGCGGACGCCCTGCTCCGGCGGGCCCTGACCCTGTTCACCGGAGTCGGCGACGCCCCAGGGCAGGCCCGCACCCACCGCCAGATGGCCTTCCTGGCCAACGGCCAGGGCCTGCACGCCGACGCCCTGCGCCACTACGACCAGGCCCTGGAGCTCTACCGGGGCATCCGGCACCTGAGCGGTCAGGCCGTCGTCCTCAACGAGGTCGGCTGGACCCACATCCTCCTCGGCGACCACGAACGCGCGATCACCTGGTGCGACCGGGCTGTCTCGCTGCACCGGGCCATCGGCGACGTCAACGGCGAGGCTGCGGCGTGGGACAGCCTCGGGCTCGCCCACCACCACCTGGGCCGCCACCTGGAGGCCCTGGACTGCTACCGGCGGGCGCTCACCCTGTACCGGCACATGAACGACCGTTACCTCCAGGCCGACACCCTCCTGCACCTGGGAGACACCCACGAGGCGCTGGGCGCACACATCACCGCCGTCTTCGTGTGGCGCCAGGCCGTGCGGATCCTCGACGACATGGGACACCCGGAGGCGGAGCAGGCACGCCTGCGTCTGGAGGGCGCCCCGCACCATCCGGAGTGACGCCCCGGGCGCGAGCTGCAAGGGGAACCGCAAGGACCCCCGCAAGGACACGGCCAGCGGTCGGGCGAGAGATCGGCAAGGCACCCGGCGCAGACTCGGGATCACCACCGGGCGACCGCCGGTGGCGCCCCGTCCCCGCGGCCCACGGGCAGCGCGCCGGGGCCCCGACTCCAGCGAGGCGACCGTGATACGAGCCAGCGCCCAGGTGGTCACCCACGCGGAACCACATGTGCACCACACCGGACTCCATCTGATCGACCCCGAGGACCTGCGCCGGCTCAACGCCGAACCACCGGCCATGAGCGAGTTCATCCGCGCGGTGAAAGAGGCCCCGGAGTTCGACAAGCACTACCGGCTCTGGCTCATGACGGTGTATCAGGACGGCCGGTACACGCCGAAGGCCGAGAAGCTTCCCCCGGCCTGGTCCGAACTGGTCGGCGAGGTGGTGCAGGACTCCTTCCGCACCTGGCTGTCCTCCCGCACCGGCGTGGACCTGGAGGGCGCCGCGCTGGAGGTGAACGTGTCGCTCCGCGACCCCGGTGACTACCGGAACGTGCACCGCGGCAAACCCGACCGGGCGATGAACGCCGTACTCGTCCTGAGCGAGCACTGGCCCGAGAACGGCGGAGGCGCCTACGACCTGTGGGAGTCGCCCGGGGCGGACGCCCCGGCCCGCTCCGTGCGGCCTGTGCCGGGAAGCCTCTACACCGTCGTCCCCTCGGACGCCTCCTGGCACTCGGTCTCGCCCGTCGCCCAGGACGCCCCCGGCTCTCTGCTCACCCTCGCACTGGGCTACTCGAAGCCCGAAAGAAGGAGCTGACCTCATGCTTCGGAAGGACTCGCCGGTCCTGCACGTCGACGCCCCGTTCACCCTGCACCTCGCCCAGGGGCTGCTCACCAAGGACATGGTGACCGAACTGTACGCGACCGCGCCCGTCAACAGGACGGCCGCGATCTCCCGCGTCGATCCGGCACACGAGAAGCAGTACCGGATGAACCTCTTCTACCTCATGGTCAACAACCAGCGGAGCAAGGCATCCGGCGAGCTGCCGGCCGTCTGGCGCTCCCTGCTGGACGACCTGTCAGGCGCGGAGTTCACTGCCTGGCTCTCCAAGAGCACGGGCATCGACCTGCACGGACTCTCACAGGACATCGGCGTCTACACCCACGTGGACGGGGACTTCATCTCGGTCCACAAGGACAAGGCGGACAAGGCCATCACCGCCATCCTCTACCTCAACCCCGAGTGGCCCACGACCGCCGGCGGCGAGTTCGAGGTCCACTTCAGCGGCGACCCCGACGACGACCACGTCTTCCGGCTCCCCCCGCGCCCCGGACAGCTGCTGGCCTTCCCGCCCACGGACAAGTCCTGGCACGCCGTGTCCCGCGTCGACTCCGGAGGGGAGATCACCCGGCTCACCGTGCAGCTGGAGTACTGGTTCGAGCATGTCGACCGCTACAGCACCGACTGAGCGCCCGCCGCAGGAGAACTTATGGACGACATGAGCCCGGTGTTCGCCGAGGTCAACCGTTTACGGCGGCAGATCGGCGACCGTACGTCCTTCCGGGACCCGGAATTCCTCAAGGACCTGGCCGACCGGCTGGAGCGGTCACCCGCCCTGCGCCACCGCCCGATAGCCCAGGCGCTCGCCTCCGACCTGCGCGCCTTCCGGCCCGGACAGGTGCTCCGGGCCACGAAGGAACACATCAACAGCCGACGGGACAACGAGGTCTTCTCCCTCTTCGACGCCTCCTACTTCCCGTCGCTCTCGCTGGACTACCTCACGTACGAGACCCTGCCGACCGACCCGCACCTCGCCGAGCGGTACGCCAGCAACACCCTGCCGGTCAACATCACCGGCGCCACCGAGGGGTTCGGGTCGCGGGTGGTCGTCGCGCTGTTCCCGGAGAACCAGCTCGACGGCCACCAGGGCCCGGACGACATGATCTTCTACTTCATCGACAAGTTCGTCGAGCGCCACCTGCGCATCACCCGGCGCATGATCGAGGCCGTGACGGCGCCGGACAGCTTCCCGCTGCTGCACGGCATCACCGACGAACAGGTCGAGCAGGCGTCCTCGTGGTGGGTGAGGCTCCACGAGTACCACCACCGGCAGGGCGACATGCCCGTCCCGCAGTACCTGCCCGCCAAGAAGAAGAAACCGCTGGCCGGCCTCGAAGAACTCCGGGTCGACGTCTCCGGCGTCCTCGCCTGCGAGGACGACGAGAAGCTGCCCCGGCAACAGGCGCGGCTGGCGGCCCAGTTCATCCTCGCCGAACGCCTGCTGCGGTACGCCGTGGAGGGCATCCCCCGGCCCAACTACGACGCCGTCGCCTCGCAGTTGCTGTTCAACTACTGCGAGAGCCACGGCGGCCTGAAGGTGAAGGACGGCGTCATCCACGTCGCCTCCGACATCGTCGCCGTCCTGCGGGAGTTCCTCGGCGAGATCCAGCGCATGGAGAGCCGGATCCACGAGGAGCCCGTCACCTCCGTGACCGCCCGCATGCTCGCCTTCACCAACTCGTACACCGACTACGACGCGCAGGCGCGCGACTACCGGCACATCGCCTTCTTCGCCGACGTCAAGGAGCGGCTGGGCGTGTGACCGGCGGGCACCGGCCCGCTCAGCCCGCCCCGGCCCCATCCCTTTGGAGTGTGTGATCGTGAACGCTTTGGCCCTGTCCGCCGCGGAACAACAAGACCTGGACGCGCGCGTCGGGAAGGAGATCGACGCCGCACGGCTGCGGCGGGCCGACAACTCCTTCTTCGGCGAGGCCCGCAGGGCCGAGCGGGTCACCCCCGAAGCCGCGCTCGCCATCGCCCACCGGTGGCGTGCCATGACCAAGGCGTTCATGTTCACCACGCTCTCCGGCCTGGGCGTGATGGCACGCCGCTTCCAGAGCCAGGACGCGCCCGCCCACGACCTGCTGGCCGCCTTCCAGACGGTCTACCAGGTCATCGGCGACGACCTGGACAACGCGGCGCCCGCCTTCCGCGAGGTGGCCCCCCGCGGCCCTGCCGGCATCCACTACATCTGGTGGGAGGACACGGTCCTGAAGCCCGTCGCCGCCCATGTCGCCGAGGAGGCGAGGCACACGGCGGCGGCGCTGCCCCAGGCGGTCACCGACCTGCTGGGCAACATGGACCGCCTGGCCGCCCACCCCCTGGGCGCGGCGGTGCAGTTGCGGGTGGTGGAGGACATCGCCCTGGACATCGCCGTCGGCTTCCGGCGCCTGTACGCCAAGGTCGAGGTGCCCGGGACGGCCCTGTTCGGCGGCCGCGACGACCTCGCCTGGGTGGACTCCCACATCAAGGCCGAGACCATGCACGCCGCCCAGGTCAGCGACGAGGACACCGGCATGACACGGCTGGTGGCCGACCACGAGCAGGCCGAGGAGTTCCTCACCGCGGTCCGTGAGTACGCCGCGAACTGGTCCCGGGCCCTGGAGACGTACGCACAGGCGCTGCGCGACGGCCGCGCCTGAAGCGGTCCGCGCCCGGCGAAAGGAACTTCCCGTGTTTCTCGTCCTGAACAACAAGCCGATCCTGCACCGCGTGCCGGAATGGTTCCCGCAGGCCCGGCAGGAACTGATCGTGGTCAGCACGCGCAGCGGACTGGGTGCCAGCGCCTTCCCCGACCTCGCGCGCAGCTTCCGCCACCTGCACCTCGTGAGCAGCCTCGAACGGCCCGGCCTGGAGGAGGACCTGGTCGCGCTGTGTCGACGCTTCGGCGTCCAGCGCATCCTGTCCACCGGGGAACGCGACGTCCTGCGGGCCGCCGCACTGCGCGAGCGCCTCGGCCTGCCCGGCCAGGACGTCGCCTGCGCCACCGCCTACCGCGACAAGTACACGATGAAGAGCCTGCTCACCGCCGCAGGCATCCCCGTGGCCCCGATGCGCCGTCTGACCTCGCCCGCCGACCTGACCGGCTTCGCGACCGAGGCCGGGTTCCCGCTGGTCGTCAAACGCCGTCTGTCGGGCGGCTCCAACGGCACCCGGGTGCTGTGGGACGGCGACGCGCTGACGGCGTTCACCGCCGACTGGGCAGCCGGCCGCACCGACCCGCCCGACCTCGCCGAGGCCTGGGTGGAGGGCGACTTCTACCACGTCAACGGCCTGATGCGGGACGGGCGGATCGTCCTGGCACAGCCGTCCTACCAGCCGTACTCCGACTGGTTCTCCGTGGCGTACGACGCCCCCGGGATGAGCGGCATGATGCCGGACGAGGACCCGATGTCCCCGCGCCTGCGCGACACCGCGGCCCGAGTGGTGGCCACCATGCCGGCCGTACCGGGCGTCTGCGCCTTCCAGGTCGAGTTCTTCCACACCCCGGACGACCGGCTCGTCGTGTGCGAGACCGCCTGCCGGGCCGGCGGATCCCGCATGGTCGAGACGCACGAGGACACCCTCGGCGTGCACCTGCACGGCGCCAGCCTGCTCGGCCAGGCCGGGCGCAGTGACCAGGTGACGATCCGCGCGACCGGACGACGTCAGGGCTACGCGCGTTTCCCGCCCGCCCACGGGACGCTGCGCCACCTGCCGCGGCAGTGCCCCCTGCCGCAGACCCTCGAATACACCGCCACCGGCGAGGAGGGGCGCCACTACGACCCCGCCACCGCCCTCGGTTCCTCCGTCGCCGACATCGTCGTCTCGCTGACCGGACCCGACACAGCGGCCGAACTCCTCGCCGTCGAGACGTGGTGGGAGTCCGCCGTCGTCTGGCAGGACAGGCGCAACCCCGTGCCGGACCGCTTCAAGTCCGTCCACCGTGTCCGCCCGGACACACGCGAAAGGGCCCTCCATGTCTGAGCACGTCACGCCCGCCGGCCGAGCGGCCTCACTCGCACCGGGGTCGCGCATCCTGGTCGTGTGGCCCCCGCAGGTCCTCAGCTACTTCAACGCGGGCCACCACCTCGCCCTCTACCAGGTGGCCGGCCACCTGCGCACCGCCCTGCCGGACAGCGAGGTCACCGTCCTCGACGCCACCGTGCTGCGCAGGACCTGGAAGGACATCGGCAACGACCTCTTCCAGCGGTGCTACGACGCGATCGCCGTCATGAACGACTTCGACGGCATCGACGGCCTGCGGCGCTTCGTCAGCTACGCCCGAGCGCTGAGCCCCGACACCCCCATCGTCACCTTCGGCCGGCTCAGCGGCGTCAACCCGCTGTTCTTCCAGCAGCTCGACATCGACGCCGTCGCCGAGAACGGCGACTTCGAGGCGGCGGTGCTGGCGGCCCTGCGGGTCTTCGGCGGAGACGCCGGCACCGCGGCGGGCGTGCACCTGCGGCACACCGACGGCACCTGGCACGCACCGGCCGCGCCGGGCGCCGTCCTGCCCGCGGAGGACTGGTACCTGCCGACCCCGGACGAGATCCCCTACCAGCGCTACGACGAGCTCTACCACGACGACGCCAACAAGTTCTGCGGCATCCCGCAGCGCCGCGAACTCGTCGTCCCGGCCGCCCGCGGCTGCCCCATCGGCTGCTCCTACTGCGAGGTCCACCCCATCTTCGGCCGCAAGGAACGCCGGCTCACCGTGGACCGGACCGTCGACTACATCGAACAGTCCTTCCGCGCGGCCTCCTTCGAGTACGTCGCCTTCTACGCGCCCACGTTCACCCTGGACCGCCGCTGGACCATGGAACTGTGCGAACGGCTCACCGCCGACGGCGCACGGTTCCCGTGGAAGTGCGCGACGACGATGCACCACCTGGACGAGGAACTCGTGCGGGCCATGGGACGGGCGGGGTGCGTCCGCATCAGCGTCGGTCTGGAGACCCTCGACCCGGACGGGCACGGCGCCCTGCCCCGGTCCAAGCACAAGTCGCGACAGGACCTGGAGGACCTGGCCGCCTGGTGCGCGGCCGCGGGCGTCGAACTGAACTGCTTCGTCATCGTGGGGCTGCCGGGCACCAGCGTGGAGGGGGTACGGCACACCATCGCGACCGTCCAGGCCCTCGGCGGCCGGGCCCGCCCCACCGTCTACGCGCCCTGGGAGGCGTCCCGTCCCGATCTGACGGACGAGGAGATGGCCGCCTTCAACCGGCAGCTGTTCGTCCCCGGCACGCACGACCTGGACCCGGCGCAACTGCGGGACGCCTACGAACTGGTCTTCGGCCCCCAGCCCGACGTGACCGCCGTCTTCGAGAAGATCCCCGCCCGCGCGGCCGGGGCGGACGGCGACCCGGTGCTGCTGGGGGCCTCGTGAACCCGGACCGGCCGCGCGACGAGGAACCCGGGGGGACGACACCGCGGTCGCCGTTCCTGCTGCCGAGCACCGGCCGCTACCGCAGCCGCCGCACCCGCCGGCCCGGCGAGGTCAACCTCAAGAGCTGCGGCCTGCTCGACGCGCGGGCCGCGGCCCTGCACCGGCGCACACTCGCCGGCCTGGACCCCCTCGAAGTGCTCACCTACCCGGTGCTGCGCGACGTCTACGCCGAGCTCGCCGACCGGCTGGACGCGGACCCGGACGGACTGGTGCTGACCGCGGGCAGCGATCCGGGCCTGGGGATGCTGGTGAGGGCCTTCCCCGCGGCCCGGCGCATCGTCCTGCACCATCCCAACTACGAGGGCTGGCAGAAGTTCGCACGGATCGCGGGGTGTGAGCTCGACACGGTTCCGCCCGACCCCGACACCGGCCGGTTCTCCCTCGCCGACCTGGCCGGACGGCTGCGCGGCGGCCCGCCCGCCTTCGTCGTGGTCACCCAGCCGCACAGCTTCACCGGCCAGGTCCACGCCCGGGCGGAACTGGAGTCCCTCGCCCGCGCCGTCGCCGACCACGGCAGTCTGCTCGTCCTCGACACCGCCTACCTCGCCTTCACCGAAGGAGGGGAGAAGGAGGTCGAGACGGTGACCGGCCGCCCCCACCTGCCCCATGTGGTGCGGGTGAACACCTTCTCCAAGTGCTTCGGCCTGTCCGGCGCCCGCATCGCCGTGCTCAGCTCCCACCCGGACACCGTCCGGCCCCTTCTCGACCTCGACCCGGAAGGACCGGTGTCCGGCATCGCGGTCGCCCTCCTGCGTGCCTGTCTGCGGGAGCAGCCCCTGTTCGAGGAGATCTGGGCGGGCGTCAGGGAGGTCCGGGAACACTTCTTACGCGGTGTCGAACAGGCGCTGCCCGGCTGGCGCGCCCTCGCCGGCGGCGGCAACTTCGCCACCTGGCAGGTCGCCTCGCCCCGTGAGGCGGCGGACACGGCCGCCCACCTCCTCGAACACGGATTCGTGGTGCGCGCCGTGCCCAGCACCCCCGACAGCCCGGCCGCGGTGCGCATCGCGGTCACCGACCGGTCCACCGCGGACCGCGTCACCGACCTGCTGGTGCGACGGCACGGAACGGCGGTGTCACGGTGACCACCGGAGCCCGCCCGCGCCCGCCCGGCCAGCCCCCCGCGGCGGCCGCCCGTCCCACCGGAGGCTCGCGCACCGTCGCGCTGCCCGGCCTGCCCAACGTCCGCGACAGCGCCGGACTGCCCGGCCCGGACGGAGCCCGGCTGCGGCCCGGCGTGCTCTACCGGGGCCCGGCCCCCTCACCCCGCACGGCGCCCGCACTGGACGACCTGGGCATCCGCACCGTGGTCGATCTGCGCACCTCCTTCGAGCAGGGCATCGAGGACGGGCCGGCCGGCATGCGCGCCCGACTCCTGCGCCGGCCCGTGGGCGGGAACATGTCCCGTATCCGCGGCGTGCACCGCCCGCCGCCCAGCGCCTACCTGTTCAACTACCGCTCCATGCTGACCCTCGCGGCCCCGGTGGCCGTGGAGATCATCGGCCTGCTGGCCGAACAGGACCAGGACCCCGTCTACGTCTGCTGCACGGTCGGCAAGGACCGCACCGGGGTGGTCAGCGCGCTGACCCTGCGCGGCCTCGGGGTGCGGCTGGCGGCGGTGGTGGGCGACTACGCGCTCACCGGCCGCGCCTACCGGGCGCTGAGGCCGGGGGACCCGCGGCCCCAGTGGTCCTACGACGGATCCCTGGAAGAGCTCCAGGTCCGCACCGCGTCCCCGGCCTGGACGATGCGCAGCCTGATCACCGGGATCGAGGACGAACACGAGAGCGTCGCCCGCTACCTGGAACGGCAGCACGGGCTGTCCCCGAAGACCCGGCTGCGCGCGGTGCGGCGGGTCTTCGAGCAACACGCCCCGAGGAGAGAACGACATGACGCTGATTGACCTTCAGGCCCTGCGGAACGCGCAGCTCCAGCAGGACCCGTACCGCTACGCCGTCGTCCAGCGGTCCTTCCACGACGACGGGACGGCGCGCGCCCTGAAGGACGGGTTCGCCGCCGACGGGTTCGTGCGCAGCGAACGGCGGCCCGGAAACGGCCGGGGCAAGCACTACCTCATGCACAACCGGACCCTGGTGAGCGGCGGCCGGCAGCACCGCGAGGCCGTGGTCACCCTGCCGGACGTGTGGCGCCGGCTGGTCGACGAGGTGACCTCCGACGGCTACCGGGCCGCCCTGGTCGAACTGACCGGCGCCGACCTGGCCGGCTGCACCGTCGAGGCCCGTATGACGCGGTACTCCAGCGGCTGCTGGATCCAACCGCACACCGACCGCCCCGACAAGGCCGTCACGCATCTCTTCTACTTCAACGACACCTGGCGCAGCGAGTGGCAGGGCGACCTGCACGTGCTGCGCGGACCGGACATGAACGACGTCGCACAGCGCGTCCTGCCGCTGCTCGGGACGTCGGTGGTGCTGGTCCGCTCCGACGACTCCTGGCACGGCGTCCCCCCGGTGTCCGAGGGCTGCCCCGACGACCGGCGGGCGCTGCTCGTCCACTTCGCACGCCCCTGACCAACCCTCAGCCCGCAACGGCACAGCCCGCAACGGCACAGCCCGCCTCACGGCGGCAGAAAGGAACCTCCCGTGCTCACCCGACCCACGGCCGCCCTCTCCAGCCCGGCCGACATCACCGGCGACCTCGTCCGCACCGGCTTCTCCCTGATCCCCGGCAGCGACATGCGGGTTCCGGCGGCCCTCCAGGACAGCCTCAAGACCCTCATGGCCTCCTACGACGACCTGCCGGCCGACCCGTACCTGCCGGACGGCGGCCACTACCGCTACCGGCGGCACACCCGCTACACCTACCGCCCCGCCACCGGTGAGCTGCTGGTCGCCGACAACCCGGGCTACTTCCAGACCGTGGAGAACAACGCCTTCGCCGGGGGACAGTGGCGCAAGTACGAGGAACTGACCGACGAGGTCCGCGAGGGTGCCTTCCTGGCCGCGCTCATCGACTTCAACGTCGGCCGCCTGCCGCTGCCCGAGGTCGAGCAGTGGGCCGTGCAGGTGCACTGCGTGCGCATCGTCGCCCGCGACGACGTCCTGGGCCGGCCCACCCCCGAGGGCGTCCACCGCGACGGCTGCACCTACGTCAGCCTGCACATGCTCAACCGGCACAACATCAGCGGCGGCAAGACCAGCGTGTACACGCCGGACCACGAGCTGATCACCGAGAAGGTCTTCACCGAGTGCCTCGACTCCTTCTTCGGCGACGACCCCCGGGTGCGGCACGGCGTCGCGGATGTGTCCGTGGCCGATCCCTCGCTGGGCGAGGGCACCCGCGACATGCTGCTGATGAGCTACGACCCCATGTGACATGCCGTCACCCGGCGCCAGGGCACCGCACAGAAGACGATTGCATGAGGTGGGGCACGTGAGCAGTCAGGAACTCGGGACCGTCGTGGTCTCCGGGGCGTCGTCGGGCTTCGGCCGCCGCACCGCGCAGCGGCTCGCCGAACAAGGGCACACGGTGATCGCGGTGGCCCGCCGCGCGGATCGGCTGGAGGAACTCGCGGACCGGGGCGGGGCGGGCCGGGTGCTGCCCGCGGTGGCGGACGTGACGGACCTGGACGCGCTGGAACGCGCGCTGGACGAGCATCTGCCCCACTGCCCCCCGGTGGTGGGCCTGGTCAACAACGCGGGGCTGTCCCGCGGCTTCGGCCCGGTGCAGTCCGCGAAGGTGGACGACTGGCGCCAGATGGTCGACACCAACGTCGGCGGACTGCTGCACACCACCGCGCTGCTGCTGCCCCGGCTCATCGGCAGCGGACGCGGTCACATCGTCAACATCGGTTCCATCGCCGCCAGTTACCCCTACGCCGGCGGCAACGTGTACGCGGCGACCAAGGCGTTCGTGCACCAGCTCAGCCTGAGCATGCGCACCGACCTGGAGGGGACCGGCGTCCGGGTCAGCTGTGTCGCGCCCGGCATGGCCCGCACGGAATTCGCCCTCGTGCGCTACGACGGCGACCAGGAGCGGGCCGACCGCCTCTACGACGGAGTGAGCCCGCTGTCCCCGGACGACATCGCCGACGCCGTCCTGTGGTGTCTGTCGCGGCCCCCGCACGTCAACGTCAACATGATCGAGATCATGCCCACCGACCAGCCGTTCGGGCTCGGCTTCGCCCGGCGCCATGCGTGAGGACGTCGTCGTCCGCCCGGCCCTGGCCGCGGACGCCCCCGGCATCGCCCGCCTCTCCGAGCCCTTCGTCGCCGACGACCTGCTCGTCGCCCGCAGCGGTGCGCAGTTCCGCAGCCGGATCGGCGACTACCTGACCGCCGTGCACGAGTCACGCGTCATCGGATGCGTCGGCCTGACCCGGCTGGGGGAGGACCTGCTGCTGTACAACCTCTGCGTCGCCGCCGACCTCCAGGGACACGGCATCGGCGGCCGGATGGTGGAGCGCGCGGACGCCCTGGCCGCCCTCGGCGGCTGCCGCTTCCTCCTCGCGGCCTCCAAACACAGCGGCCGGTGGTTCGTCCGGCACGGTTTCACCCGGGCCGAGCCGCAGCACATGCCCGCCGTATGGGCCGACCTGCTCCCACCGGGCCGCGGATCGCACCTGTACCGGCGCCCCGTCGCCCCGCGCCCCGCACCCCCCGCCTTCACCCCGACTCGGCAAGGAGCTGAACGCTCATGATCACGTGTGGCCTGAAACTGACTCACGACGGTGCTGTCGCGCTGGTCGACGACCGACGCCTCGTGCTGAGCGTGGAGATGGAGAAACTCGCCAACAACCCGCGCTACAGCGCCATCGGCGACCTGGGCATCGTGCCCGCGATCCTCGCCGAGCACGGATACCGCATGGAGGACGTCGACGCATGGGTCGTCGACGGCTGGGACGGCGACGAGACGGGGACGGTGGACACGGCCGACCGCGGACAGCCGCTGGAACTGGTCGTCGGCCCCTACCGGGAATCGCGGACCTCGCCCGACCTGCTGCGCCCCTCGGTCTCCGGCACCTTCACCGTCGACGGCGTGCCCCACCCCTACACCAGCCACACGCACGCCGCCGGCCACGTGCTGAGCACCTACTGCACCAGCGCGTTCGCCCGGCGCGGCGAACCCGCCTTCGTGCTCGTCTGGGACGGGGGCATGTTCCCTCGCCTGTACTGGGTGGACCCGGACGCCGGCGTGGAGAACGGCGGATCCCTCTTCCCCCTGATCGGTCACACCTACGCGACCGCGGGCCATCACTTCGGCCCGTTCCGCCGCGACCGTCAGTCCGCCAACGTCGACGACCTGTCGGTCGCCGGGAAACTGATGGCGTACATCGCCCTGGGCAAGCCCAGCGAAGCGGTCCTCGAGGTACTGGGCTCGGTCTTCCACGACCACTACGAGAACGAGGCGTCCCCGGCGGCCGCGGCGCACGCCCGAGCCGTCGGAGGCTTCGGCAGCCTCTTCGAGCCCTCCATGCCGCCGCTGCACGAGTTCTTCCGCACCGTGCGCGAACAGGTGCAGCCCTTCGCCGTGTCCGACGAGGACGTACTGGCCAGCGTGCACGAGTTCCTCCAGAACCTGCTCCTCGAACGGCTGGACGCCAGGATCCGGGCCTGGAAGGGCGACGGCCCGTGGAACCTGTGCTTCGCGGGCGGATGCGCACTGAACATCAAATGGAACAGCGCACTGCGCGCCATGCCACGGGTGCGGCAGATGTGGGTCCCGCCCTTCCCCAACGACGCGGGATCCGCCATCGGCGCGGCCGTGCTCGGCGCGATCGGCGGCGGGGACACCATCCCCGCCCTGGAGTGGCACACCCGGCTGGGACCGGCGCTGACCCCGACCACCGAGACGCCGCGGGGCTGGACCGCCTACCCCTGCTCGCCCGACGAACTCGCCCGGGTGCTGCACACCAGCGGAGAACCCGTGGTGGTGCTGCACGGGCGGGCCGAACTCGGCCCCCGCGCGCTGGGCGGGCGCAGCATCCTCGCCGCGGCCACCGACGCCGCCATGAAGGAGACCCTCAACCGCGTCAAGGGCCGTGAGTACTACCGTCCCGTCGCCCCCATCTGCCTCGTCGAGGAGGCGCCGGAGATCTTCGACCCGGGCACGCCGGACCCCCACATGCTGTACGACCACGCCGTACGGCCCGGCTGGACCTCACGGATCCCCGCGGTCGTGCACCTGGACGGCACCGCGCGTCTGCAGACCGTGAGTCCGGACGACGACGGGCTGCTGGCGGGCATCCTCGCCGCCTACCACCGGCTGAGCGGTGTGCCGGTGCTGTGCAACACCAGCGCCAACCTCAACGGCAGCGGCTTCTTCCCCGACGCCGCCTCGGCCATGGCCTGGGGCAAGGTCGACCGGGTCTGGAGCGAGGGCGTGCTCTACCACCGCGGCGGCGCGGCCACCGGGTGAGCACGGACCCGGCAGCACCCGCGCAGCCGCTCGCGGGCCGGACCGTGCTGATCAAATGCGGCGGCTCCGTCCTCGACGCGGGCGACGCCGGCCGCTCCTTCGCCGAGGACGTGGCCCTGCTCGGCGACGCCGGCGCGCGGGTCGTCGTCGTACACGGCGGCGGCCCGCAGATAGACACCCACCTGAAGAGACTGGGCATCCAGCCGGTCTTCCGCCACGGACTGCGGGTCACCACCCCGCCCACCATGGAAGTCGTCCGGATGGTCCTGGCCGGCCAGGTGCAACGCCGACTGGTCGGCCTGCTCAACCGGCAGCGCCGGCTGGCGGTCGGCCTGACCGGCGAGGACGCCCACACCTTCACGGCGGCCGACCGGCCGGTGTTCCACGACGGGCAGCGGGTGGACCTCGGCCTGGTCGGCGACATCGTCCACGTGGACGACCGGTTGCTGCGGACGCTGCTGGACGCCGGTCTGGTCCCGGTCGTCTCCAGCATCGCCCGCTCCGCCGACGGCAGCGGCGTCCGCAACGTCAACGCCGACCTCGCCGCGGCGGTGCTCGCGGCCGCCCTGCGCGCGGACACCCTGCTGCTGCTCACCGACGTGGAGGGCCTCTACCCCGGGCGGCCGGGACAGGGCGAGGTGCTCGGCCGGCTGACCGCGGCGGAGGCCGACGCGCTGCTGCCCCGGCTGGCCGGCGGAATGATCCCCAAGGTCCAGGCCTGCAGCCGGGCCGTGCGGGCCGGGGTGGCGACGGCGCGGATCGTCGACGGCCGCGTCCCGCACGCGGTGCGCGAGCACCTGCTGACCGGACGGCGCACCGGCACCACCGTGAGCCCATGACGCGCCGCCGTCCCCGGACCGCGTCCGCGTCGTCCCGCCCGGCTCGCGACGAACCCGGCCCGGCCGGCGCCGAACCCCGCGGACGCCACCCCCTCCGCGCCGGCCACCGGTCGGCTCCACCACCGACCCCCTGGACGCCCCATGCACCTCGCCTCCACCCGGCCGGGACACCGCCCGCCCGTACACCGCCCCCGCGCCCAACGGTGGTACCTGGCCGCGCTGTTCGCCGACGCCGTCGGCAACGGACTCTGGACGCCCCTGGCGCTGATCTTCTTCACCCGGGCACAGCACATGCCGCTGGACGCGACGGGCGCGGCACTCACCGCGGGCGGCCTCATCGGCCTGCTGACCGGCCCCCTCGGCGGCGCCCTGGTCGACCGCTGGGGGGCTCTCCCGCTCGTCCAGCTCAGCAACGTGCTGCGCGGCGCGGTCTTCCTGACCTACCCGCTGATCACCTCCGTGTGGCAGCTCGTCGCCCTGGCCGCCGTGCTCGCGGCGTGCGAGCGCCTGTTCTGGACGGCGAACACCCCGGCGCTCGAACGCGTGGTCGGCAAGGGCGAGCTCCTGCCCGTGCTGGGCACGCAGAACATGCTGCGCACCGTCGGCTGGATGGCGGGCGCCGGCCTCGCCGTGATCCTGAGCGCCGCGCTCCTGCGACACCCCGACCGGCTCCACCTGATCGCCTGGCTGAACGGAGCGACCTTCCTCGCCGCCGCCCTGCTGATGCTGGGCGTCCGGCTGCCCGGCCGCACCGCCGCCCCGGCCGGACCGGGGCAGACACCCGCGACCCCGGGACCGGCCTGGCGCCGCACCCTCACCGACCGCCCCTTTCTGCTGCTGTGCCTGACACAGCTGGCGTTCGCGCTGATGACGGACAGCCTGACGGTGATGCTGCCCCTGGTGGCGCTCGACGTCCTGCACGGGCCGCCCTGGCTTCCGGCAGCCGCGCTGATCGCCGGCTCCGCGGCGCTGCTGCTCGCACAGAAGCCGTCCGTGCGCTACTACGGACGGCTCGGTTCCGCGCTGCGCCCGCTGCGGCTCGCCTGCCTCGTGTTCGCGGTCGCCTTCCTGCTCCTGGCGCCCGCCGACCGGCTCACGCCGGGATGGGCCGTTCCCGTGGTCCTGGGGGCCTCCGTGGCCGGAGCGGTGGCCGACGCCCTGTTCGCACCCGTGATGACCGTCCTGGCCAACGAGGCGGCGCCCGCGGAGCACAAGGGCCGCTACAGCGCCACCTTCCAACTGGCCTGGGGGACAGCCGCCGTACTCGCTCCCGCCGTGGGCGCCTTCCTGCTCACCGCGGGCAACGCCGTCCTGTGGCTGACGCTCGTCGCGCTCGGCGGCGTGACAGCCGTACTGACCGCCCTGATCCCGCGACGCGGCGAAGGAGACACCCCCGCATGACCGAGCCCGCAGACCCGCGCAGGATCGTGATCGCCGGGATCTCCGGCGCCGGAAAGACCTCGCTCGCCGTAGCCCTCTCACGCCGACTCGGCATACCCCACATCGAGATGGACGCCCTCTACCACGGCCCGCACTGGACGCGCAGAGCGGAGTTCACCGACGACGTGGCCCGGTTCACCGCCTCGGAGGCCTGGGTGTGCGACGCCCAGTACCACTGGATCGTCGGCGATCTGCTGGCGGCGAGGACGCATCTGTTCGTCTGGCTGGACCTGCCCCGGCACACGGTGATGCACCGGGTGGTCCGCAGGTCGCTCTCGCGCGTGCTGTTCCGGCGCCCCCTGTGGCACGGCAACACCGAGACCTGGCGCGCGCTGCTGTTCTCCCCCCGCCACCCCGTGCGCTGGGCGTGGTCCCAGCACGGGACACGACGGGCGGAGACCGCCGCCTATTTCGCCCGGCACCCCGAGGTGCCCGTGGTCCGTCTGCGGACCACCGCACAGGCCAGGCGATGGCTGCGCTCGATGCCGCCGGCGGGCCACACCCGTGAGGGCTCCCGCACCTGACGGCGCGCGTCGCAGTTCCCGTGAACGGGCCTGCCACGCGCGCCTGGCGACGGTGTATCAGCCGACGCCGACCGAGGCGGACGCCGGGGCGACGTCCGCGCCCAGCGCCTGCAGGTCACCCACGATGTCGCGGTACCCGCGGTCGAGGTGGTGCGTGTTGCGCAGCACGGTCCGTCCCGGCACCGCCAGCGCGGCCAGCAACAGCACCGCGGCCGCCCGCAGATCGGTCGCCGTCAGGTCCTGTCCGGCGCGGTGCGGCGTCCGGACCCCGTCGACCCTCAGGGCGTAGTCGTCCTGGACGGCCTCCATGCCGAGCGCGGTCAGACCCGGGACGTAGCCGTACCGGTGCTCCCACACGGCCTCGCTGATGAGCGTCGCCCCCTCGGCGTAGCCGGCCATCAGCGCGAAGAAGGGCTGGCTGTCGCTGAACACGCCCCGGGAGGCGGCGAGGACCTCCACGGGACTGAGCGGCCGTTCGGCCGGGTGTGCCGTGACCATGTCCGCCTCGTGGTCGGTCACCACGCCCATGCGCCGCAGCACGTCGAACTCGGGCGCCAGGGCCGCCACCGCCCGGTCCATGCCCGGACCCGTGATGTGCACCGCCCCCTCGCCGACGGTCACGGCCGCGCAGATCCAGGTGATGACCTCGATCAGGTCCGGCGGCAGGGTGTAGCGGACGTCCCTGCGCAGCGCGCCGGCGCCGGTCCCGCGTATGACCAGGGTCTCCGGGCCGGTCCGCGTCATGTCGGTGCCCAGCTCCCGCAGGACGTCGATGAGGGCGACGACGTCCGGCTTGGGGTAGAGGTGGTGCAGGGTGGTGACGCCTTCGGCCGCCGCCGCGGTCAGCAGGGCCGTCTTCGTGGCGCCCCCGTAGAGCGGACCGCTCATGAGCGCCCTGTTGCGGGTGTAGTCGAGCAGGTCGATCTCACAGCCCGTCAGCCGGGCGGCCCTGACCTTCAGTCCGCCGTCCGCGGTGACCTCGCCGGTCGCGCCGAAGCGTTCCATGACGTCCAGGACGTGGCGCACCGGACGGCCCTTCGGGCCCTCACCGATGCGGCAGCCGCCGCTGGCGGGCAGATGTACGGATCCCATGCGGGCCACCAGGCCGGGTACGAGGTAGAGGGACCCGTGGATCGAGCTGACCAGGTCGGCCGGGAGCACGTTGTGCTCGATGCCCGAGCCGTTGAGCGTCAGCGTTCCCTCGGCGAACCGCGCGCGGCCGCCGAGTGTCGTGAAGACGCGTGCCAGCACGTCCGTCTCCACGATGTCGGGGCAGTTGTCGAGGACCACGTCGGCGTCCGCTGCGACCGCCGCGGCTGCCGACGTGACCAGGGAGTGCTTGAAACCGGAGGTGCGGACCGATCCGGCGATCCGCTTGCCACCGTTGACTTCGAGCACAAAGTCCTCCAGGAGGGGACGGGGACCGGCAGGTCCGGCCCCCAGGGGAAGGGGACGAGGCCGCGTCACGGGCTGACGCGACCGAAGGCGGTGAACGCCTCGTGGGTGACCGGCATGAGCTTCGCCCAGGCCGTCTCCATCTGTTCCGCGACCATCTCGATCTCCCGCTGCGGGTGGGAGACATAGGCCGCGTCGGGCCGGTGGGTGCGCAGGCTGAGGAAGTGCATCAGCGCTCGCGCGTTGCAGGTGGCGTACAGCACGCTGTACGTGGAGACGGGCAGGACCAGACGCGCGATCTCACGCGCGATGCCGCTGTCCAGCAGACGCTGGTACTCCTCGAAGGCGACCTCGTAGGCCCGCGTGGTGGACCGGAGCACCTGCTGGTGGTCGTCCGTGCTGCCGTTGACATAGCGGTAGTCACCCGGCTTGCCCTCCTGCCGCAGCAGGCGGGTCGCGTCGGGCACGTAGAAGGAGGGCCCGACCTCGCGGTACCGGGCGCTCTCCTCGTTGAAGGACCACGTCCGGTGACGCATCAGATGACGCACGGTGAAGATCGGAGCGCGTATCAGGAACGTCATGGAGTTGTGCTCGAAGGGGCTGCCGTGACGGCTGCGCATGAGGTAGCGGATCAACCCGCGGGTCGAACCGCCGTCGTAGAGCTCGTCGTTGGCGTCTTCACCGGCGGTGGACACCCGCGCCGCCTTCACGACGGCGAGATCGCTCGCGCTGCTGTCGACGAGTTCGACGGTGATGTCGCTGCGCAGCTCGATCCGGGGTGACTCCATGACCCCGACGCGGCCGGCGTCCGCGGTAGCAGCGGCCACGGGGAACTCCGTCATGTCCTACCCACTCTCCGCCGGCCCCGCACACCGAAGCCGACCATTGCTGATGATGCTGATGCCGATGCCGACGAGTCTGGGGCCGCCTCCCTGCCGGGACCTTGCCTGCACCCTGTTGCCCCACTCGCCGTAGACCTTGCAAAGGGACTCTTCCGCCCCTGCGCGGGCCGGTGCCGGCCCCTGGTCGTGCAGGGTCACAGGACCTTCGGCTCTTCCGCGTCGCCGCCGTCTCGCCTCGGGCGGTCGCCGAATCCGAAGAGCACCGAGTCGGCCAAGTCGAGGTGTGATCGACCGGCCGGGACGGGGCGGGGAATGGCCGGAACATGGTGCGACCGAAGCCACTGGGTCCCCGGTGACGTGGGTGCGGCCCCCGGACCTGCTGGTTCGGCCGCTCGTGCCTGCCCCTGACCGGTCAAAACCGTTGCGCCGGAACCCCGTTGACGGCATCTCGGCCTGTTCACCGGCCGCCGCCGGCCCTAGACTCATGACGCCGCGGCCGTCTTCGACCGGTCCGCTCGACTCCCGAACCGGAGTTGACCAGCGGATGTCCCTGCTCAGGCGACGACAGGGCCCGATCCGGAGCACCGGAGCCCGGCCCCTTTCCCGATGTGACACGGGACGACGGCCTGCCCGTCGTCGGCCGTGAACAGGAAATGGCCAGCCGATTCCGTGACCTGACCATGACGCGAAATCGAGGTTAACGCGAACGTGGTCGACGGCGTATTTCTGGCGCGCGGCCCGGTTGGCCGGGAAGCGATCCCGACGTTGTCGAATCCCGGACGATCTGCTTAGCATCGTCGCCGACCGAGGAATCCGGGGAATTCGCATCTATTCTCGGTCCCCAAGAATCCTTCGAAAGGAACAATGTGAAGATCCTTGGCATCACCAACAACGACCTTGCCGGCGCATGTCTCGTCCGGGACGGAGAAATCGTCGCAGCGGTGAGCGAGGAGCGGTTCACCAGGGTGAAGGACCACAAGACCTGGCCGACCCGTTCCATCGAGTACGTCTTACGGGAGGCCGGCACCTCCTTGGAGGAAATCGACCGCGTCGCCTACGGATGGGCCGCTGGATTCAACGCGGACAAGCACCTTCTCCTGTACATCGACCGGGTTTCGGAGGAGGCGCAGAAGCGGCCCGAGGGCATCGTCCATCTGCGCAAGCGGGTGTCCGACGAAATACGAAACGACAAGGCGAAGCGCGCCGAGTTCGACGAGTTCGTCGACAAGAACGGGCTGCGCGGCAAGACGGTCTACGTGGACCACCACGAGTCCCACGGCCTCGCCGCCTTCCTCTGCTCGCCCTTCGACGAGGCGCTGGTCCTGACCTGCGACGGGCGGGGCGACTTCCAGTCCCTCACCGTGACGCACTGCTCCCCGGGGGGCGAGGAGGTGCTCCAGCGGGAGACCTCCGTCGACAGCCTCGGCTACTTCTACGGTCGCATCACCAAGCTGCTGGGATTCAAGCCGAACCGCCACGAGGGAAAGATCACCGGGCTGGCCGCCAACGGCGATCCCCAGAAGCTCCTTCCCCTGATGCAGAGCATGATCGACATCACTGAGGACGGCGTTATCAGGGCGCGGACGGGAGATTACTACCAGCCCTCCTACGAGGGATACTCCGAAGAACTTCTGGAGGAGATCTCGAAGCACGAACCGGCCGACGTCGCCGCCGCCGCACAAACGCACGTGGAAAACCTGCTGAGCGCGGTGGTGGCCCGGCACATCGCAAAGGTGCCGAGCGGAAACGTCTGCCTGGCGGGCGGTGTCTTCGCGAACGTCAAGCTGAATCAGCGCATCTTCGAGACCCCGGGCGTCCGCAACGTCTACGTTCTGCCCCCGATGGGTGACGGAGGACTTCCCCTGCAGTCGGCATCAGTTGTTTCCTACCGTGAAAGCGGCAAGCGGCACAGGGTTCCGTCCATGGCGCTGGGCCCGGACGCCGCCATTTCAGAGGGGCATTTGGAGCAACTTCTCCAGGACTATCCCGAGCTCCGTTTCCGCCGAGTCGACGATGGTCTGCAGGAGTTGCTGGTGCAGGCGCTGGAAAAGGAGAAAGTGATCGGTGTGCACCGCGGCCGCATGGAGTTCGGCCCGCGCGCGCTGGGCCGGCGCAGCGTCATCTACCGCACCGACGACCCCTCGATGAACGACTGGCTGAACAAGCGTCTCAACCGGACCGAATTCATGCCGTTCGCCCCCATCACCGCTGAGGAACTGGCTCCGGACTGCTACCGGGGCTGGGCGCCCGACCAGCCCTCGGCCCTCTTCATGACCATCACCTACGACTGCCACGAGAACTTCGCCAAGGCGTGCCCCGCCGTGGTGCACGTAGACAACACCGCTCGTCCGCAGATCGTGCGCAGGGCGGACGACCCCTTCCTGCACGGCCTGCTGTTGGCTTGGTTTGAACGCAGCGGACAGGCAGCGCTCGTCAACACGTCGTTCAACAAGCACGAAGAACCTATCGTGGGGTCGCATCGCGACGCCCTGGACCCGCTGCGGGACGAGATCGTCGACCTGTTGCTCGTCGACGACGTGTACCTGGTGTGGAAGGACGGTGCGAACGACCTCATGGACGACATGACGTTCTGACGACCCATCGCCGACCGGACACCGCGACAGGCGGGTGAGGAGAGCAATGCAGCTGGCAGCCGGTGAACCGTACGAGGTCGATGCCGTCGTCTTCGACATGGACGGGGTCCTGATCGACTCCAAACCCGTGATCGAGAACGCCTGGCGTGACGTCGCACGGCGGCACGGCAGGACACTGACGTCCGCCGACCTCGAACGGCATGTGCACGGACGAACCGGATCCGAGACCGTTCGGCTGCTGTTCCCCGACCACTCCGACAGCGACCGGTCGGCGATCTGGGCGGAGGTCGACAAGCTGGAGGAGGAGGCCCCCTACCCGGCTGTGCCCGGCGCCGACGCACTGGCGACCGGGCTGGCCGGCAGGAGCGTTCCCCTGGCACTGGCCACCAGCAGCTGGGCGCGCAAGATCGAGCACGCCCTCGGCCGGCTGGACCTCCTCGAGGTGTTCGCCGTCCAGGTCACCCGGGACGACGTCACCCGAGGGAAACCGCATCCCGACCCCTACCTGGCGGCCTGCCGGCGACTGGGCGTCCGGCCGCAGCGCACCCTCGTCTTCGAGGACTCGGTCAGCGGGGTGCGTTCGGCCGTGTCGGCGGGCGCCGTCTGCGTCGGCATCGGCGGGGACGAACTGATCGAGGCGGGCGCCGTGGCCGTGGTCCCGGACTTCACCGGTCTGCGCGTCGGAGTCGCCCGCGGCGGAGGGGGGCTGACGCTCACTGGGCTCGACGCCTCGATCGTCATCGCCGCGGCCGGGGCGGGCGCCCATGCCTGAACCGGCCATCGGGTCACAGGCCGCGTCGGCCGCCGTTCCCGAGTCTCCCGCCGGCGCGACAGAGCCCGTGCCGCACCTCGCGAGGGCCACGGTCGTCTCGGCGTTCTGTGTGTTCTTCGTCCTCGGCGCGCTCACCGCGTCCTTGGGGGCGTCACTGCCCTACCTGAAGAACGAGTTCGGCTCCGGGCACGCGGTCGGACGCATCGTCTCCTGCTACAACCTCGGGGCGCTCGCGGCGACCGCCGCGATAGGCCTGCTCGGCCGCAGGGCCAGGCCCCGACCGACGATCACCGTCCTGCTGGCCGTGTTCGCCGCCGCGACCGCCGGCATGGCACTCAGCCCCAACTGGGCCTCCTACCTGTGCGCCGCCACCGTCGCCGGGGTCGGCTACGGCGGCATGGTGCTCACCCTGAACACGGCTTTCGCCAAAGGCTTCGGCGACAACAGCATCGTCATGGTCAACCGCCTCAACGCCGTGTTCGGCATCGGTGCGATCCTCGGCCCCCTGGCCACCGGCCCCGTCGGCCGGACGGACATCCGTCTGCTGGCCCTGGCGGCCTGTCTGGCGGCCCTTCCCTGCATCCTCGTACGGCGCGTGGGCGTCGTGCTCGAACAGCCGGCCGCGGCACCGACGAACGAGGGCCGGCTCCGGCTCAGCCGGCCGAGCAGCGTCATGATCCTCTTCCTCGTCACCGGTCTGCTCTACGCGGGCCTGGAGACCAGCATCGGCGCCTGGCAGTCCACCCAGCTGCAAAGAAGCGGCTGGAGCCTTGCGTCGGCGACCATGGCGGCGTCCGGATTCTGGGCGGGCATGGCACTGGGCCGCCTGGTGGTCCCCCAGCTCACCGCACGCCTGTCGGCCGGCACCGCGGTACCGCTCTACCTCGTCAGCGCACTGGGGGCACTGCTGCTCGCCGCCGTGCCCCACCTCGCCATCGCCGCCTACCCGCTGGCAGGACTCTGTCTCGCCCCCGTGCTGCCCACCGTCATCGCATGGATCTCGGGCGTGGCCGACGTCCCCCAGCGCGCGACCTCCGTCCTCACCCTGTGCTGCATGCTCGGCAACGCCACCGTCCCGGCGGCGGTGGAGGCCCTCACGGACACCCGGCCCCCCACGGCCATCCCCCTCACCCTCGCGGGCTTCTGCGCCCTGTGCCTCCTCTTCGCCACCCTCGCCCGCCGGGCACGCCACGCAGGGCGACTGTGACCACGTGCGGGACAGGATCGAACAGGACACGGCCGCCGGGCCCGGCCCTTCCGGCAGTCGCCGTGTGATCTTCGCGTCGCGGGAAGGGACGTCTTGCCGCTGCCGTTCTGGGCAGGCGTACCGGAGCCCCCGGTCCCCAGGGGGAGTCCCAGCGAGGAGATGACGCAGTGACCGACACACTTCCTGGCGCCGATCCGGACGGCACCGCGGGCTCGGACAGCACGCGGTGCGACGGCGACGGCGAGGACAGCGGGCAGCGTGCGGTCGAGGCGCGCAACCGGCGACTGGCGCGCGCCGGAGTGGCCCGTGCCGAAGACCTGCTGCTGTCGCGCTACCGGCTCGGCTCCCGCCAGGAGGCGTTCGAACTGCTGCGAGGGACGTCGCAGCGTTTCAACGTCAAGCTGCGCACTCTCGCGGACGCCACGAGACGCCTGCCGGCACCCGCCCCCGACCCCGCCACCGGTCGCCGGCTCGCCCGCCGGCCCCGCAGCGGGCCGCCGCCGCTGCCGGGCCTGTCCCTGAGCGAGGGAGCGGATCCGGCCAGCGACAGCGCGGTCCTCAAGGCCGCGATGCGCCGCGTCCTGCACATCACCGACACGGCCATGGGCAACGTACAGCTGGCCGAGAACGGCATGCTCCGCATCGAGAAGCACACCGGGCTGAACCAGCGCTTCACCGACTACTTCGCCTTCATCCAGTCCAGCACTACCTCGTGTGCTCAGGCCGCCGAACAGGGCCGTCAGGTCACCGTCCACGACGTCGCGACCTGTGAAACCTTCGACGAAGGTTCCCGGGCGGCGATCCTGCAGGCCGGCAGCCGCGCCTGCCACAGCGTCCCCCTGACCAGCCCCCGAGGGAACGTGCTGGGCATGATCTCCTCGCACCACGAGCGACCTCTGACCGAACCCACCGAGGCTCAGCTCGCCGCGCTGCACCAGGTCGGCTCCCAGGTCGGACGATGGCTCGTCTGGCACCGCAACACCGTCGTCCTGGACGCGCTCGAGGAACTGCACGCCACCGCCACGGACCGACAGGGCTGACGGGAGCCGAACCGTCCGTCCCCCTCCCCGAACACCGTCGGCAGCGGCGCGGGCCCGACCGGGTGGCGGAGAACCGGACGCTTCCCTCCTCCGCGCGACCGTTCAGGCCGTGACGGCCGCGAGTACGCCCCGCGCCGCGGTTCCGTCCGGCCAGGTCCACCCGGCGACAAGGCCCGCGATCGGCCCCTGGCCGGTCGGCGCCGGCCGCAGGACACGGTTGACCTGAACGTGACGCCCGGCGGCAGGGCCACTTCCGTGCACGACGACGGTCGGGTCGGCGGTGTCGCTCTCGTCCTGGTCCTGCGGCGTCGCCTCGCCGCGCAGGAGCGCGCCCAACTGCGCCGTCACCACCGGGTCGTGGACGCCGTCGTAGATCCACCGGGTGCCGAGCAGGCCGTGCTCGGACGTGCCGATCAACGCCTCGCCGGGAGCGCCCTCCAGGGCCGCACCCCGGTAGCCCAGCGGCACCAGGTACGCCACCGGCTCCGGTGCGGCGGCGTCGACCACGACCATGATCTCGATCCCGACCGCACCCTCCGGATCGTCAAGCCGGAACCCGCCGGCCCTGAGCAGTTCCGGCGCTTGTGCGCCGCCCACGTACCAACTCTGCTTCGGCAGCCAGGCGGTGAGCAGCTCCAGCTTGGTGGGCGTCATGGTGGTGTGGTGGATGGTCGCCATGCGGTTCCCTCGCGCCTAGGTCTCAACTCCCGTCCTCCAACGGGGCTCCCGTCCTCCAACGGGATGTGATCGAACCTATAGGACACGGTCGTGGTCCCCGGCTGGTGGCGAGGGGCCGTGCAGGTCTGCCCGTCGTCCGAAGGGACTCAGGGGGCTTTCGGGGCGGACCGCTTCACGCTTTTGCTCCGACCGGTGCCCGTCCTGCTCCGACCGGTCTTGGCGGGCACGCTCTTCCGCGCCGTGGGCTTCTCCGTGTCCGTGTCCGTGTCCGCGTCCGCCTGCGACGGCGCCGCCTTGCTCGATGCGGTCGGCCACTTGAACTCGATCTCCAGCTCGATCTGCCCGTCACCGATCTCGACCTCCATCTCGCTGCGAAGGTCGTCGGGCACGCGCAGGCTCAGCGTCCCGCCGCCGAGTTTCAGTTCGGCGTCTCCGCCTTCCCGCAGCGCGGCGGCGAGCGCCGTGAGCTGGTCGGCCGCCTCATGGCGGGACAGCGAACGCTTCTGCTCAAACTTGAGGTCCTTCATACAGGTCTCCGATCCGGCATGAGCGGCAGATAGTGACAATTCTGCGGCCAACCACGTGATCGGACATCCCCGTGGCCGGCCGGGGGCGGGCCCCCGCGGCCCCCGCACCGACACGGGCGGGCTTCCCCGGCCCCGGCCCGGCCCTGGCCCTGCCCCGGCCTCTGCCCCAGCCCCGGCCCCGTCCCCGTCCCCGTTCCTGTCCCCGGCCTCCGGCCGCCCGCGCCGCGATCCGGGTCACGGCCTCCGCCCGGCTTGGTAGCGCGATCGGCGGGGGCGGAGTCCCGTAACGGTGGACATTGCCGATGCGGCGGCTTGTCCCGGCGTCGATCATTGAGGGCATCGGAACGGTCCCGTCGCCGAGCGGAGACGAGGATCAGCCGTGTGCGTCCGGGGACGACGAGGAGGAGTCGCACCCCAGACCTGCCTTGTCGCACTCGGAATCCCTGAGGCCGCGGAGCCGGGCGCGGACCCCGTCCGCCTCGGGGCGGCCCAGTGCCTCCAGGGTGATCAGGGCGTGCTGCCACGCGGTACGGGCCTTGCCGACCTCGCCGGTCGCGTGGAGTGCGTCACCGAGGCGGGCGAGGGTGCCTGCTTCGTTGGGGGTGTCCTGGAGGCTGCGGAAGAGTCCGATGGCGTTCTGGTAGCAGGTGATGGCCGTCTCGTCGTCCCCCAGCCCGTGGTGGGCGAAGCCCAGGGTGTTCCAGGTGGCCGCCTGCCACCTGAGGTTGCCCAGCTCCCGGTGCAGGGGGAGTGCCTGCCGGCACAGGGCGATGGCCCGGGTGTGATCCCCGAGGACGGCGTTGTACCAGCCGATCGCGGAGATGCTCTGGGCTGCCCCGGCGCGATGTCCCGCCGCCCGGTGCAGAGCCAGGGCTCGCTGGGCGTGTTCGCGTGCCCTGCGGTTCTCGCCACGGCGGTGGAGCGAAGCGGCGAGCAGGAGACAGACACCGGCCTGGGCGGCGGTGTCCCCTACCTCGCCGTACAGGGCGAAGGCACGGTCGATGTGGGAGCGGGCGGCATCGTGGCCGAGCTGGGAGTACGCGGCGCCGAGGCCCTCGTGTCCCCTGGCCTGGCTGGCGAGGTCGGACCGCCGTTCGGCGGCGGTCAGCGCGGTGTGCTGCACGGTGACCTGGTCGTGCCAGTACCCCCGCCGCTCGAGGTAGGGCTGGAGCAGCCAGGCCAGCTGCCAGGCGTGGGAGTCGAAGCCGGTCTCGGCGGCCAGCACGACGACGGCCATCAGCACCTTGTGCTCGGTGCTGAACCAGTCCATGGCGCGCCGGTGGTCGACGGGCTCCTCCGGCACGACCCCCTCGCCCACGGGGCCGGGGTCGATGTCCGCCCCGTGCGGGGCGATCAGCCGGGCGGCGGCACGCGCGGAGTGCAGATAGTGCTCGCACATCCGGCGCAGCGCGTTGTGCCGCTCCCCGGCCGAGGTGTCGGCGTCCAGCAACTCGGTGGCGTAGGCGCGCAGGAGGTCGTGCAGGACGTAGCGGCAGGGTTCGTGTTCGGTGAGCAGGTGGGCCGTGGTGAGCTCGGTGAGCAGGTGCAGGGTCTCGCGGGCGGCGAGACCGGCGAGGCCGGCCGCGACGGGCGCGGACAGGTCGGGGCCCGGGTGCAGGGCGAGCAGCCTGAAGAGGCGGGCGGCCGGCGGTGTGAGCACCCGGTAGGACCACGAGAACACCGTCCGTGCGTCGCTGAACGCGTCCGTGTCCTGGAAGCCGTCGAGACTGCCGTGTGTGTGGCGCAGGACGGCGGCGATGGAGGCGAGGCTGAACGTGGGGTGCGCGGCGGCCCGCGCGGAGACCACGGCCAGGGCCAGGGGCAGCTTCGCGCACAGGGCGACGATCTCCTCCACCGCGTCCGGCTCCGCGTCGACGCGGTCGGCGCCGAGGCGACGGGCCAGGGCCTCGCGTGCCTCTGCGGCCGTGAGCGGTCCCAGGGCGAGCGGGCCCGCCCCGCTGGCCGCGACCAGACCGCGGAGCTGATCGCGGCTGGTGATGATCACCAGACAGTTCGGCGCGCCGGGCAACAGCGGACGGACCTGCTCCGTGTCCCGGGCGTTGTCCAGCACGATCAGCATCCGTTTGTCAGCGATGAGGCTGCGGTACAGGGCGGCCTGGGCGTCGAGTCCGGCCGGGATCCGCTGGGGGGCGACCCCGAGTGCGTCGAGGAAGCCCCGTACCGCTTCGGTGGGGCTCATGGCGGAGTCCTCGGGGCCGAAGCCGCGCAGGTTGACGAAGAGCTGACCGTCGGGGAAGCGGTGGGCGATGCGGTGGGCCCAGTGGATGGCGAGGGTGGTCTTGCCGACGCCGCCCATACCGTTGATGGCACTGATCACCACGGTGGACACGGGTGCGGGTTCGTGTTCGGGGAGCAGGGCGAGCGCGCGGTCGAGTTCGGCGCGGCGTCCGACGAACGTGGGGAGGTCGGCGGGGAGTTGGGCGGGGCGGGTCACGGTGAGCGGGGAGGCGGCGGCGCCGGTCGTCGGCGGTGCGTCCTCGTGGCGGTGCGGGGTGGCGGGGGCGTCCGCTCCCTGTTCGCCGTGCCGGTGATCGGGTCCGGCCGGTTCCGGGGTGCGGAAGCCGTCGGTGGTGCCGGCGCTTTTCGCTCCGGTCGCCCGGGGAAGGGTTCCCGGGCCCTCGCTGCGCGGCCGGGGGAGGGGCGCCGGGGCGGACTTCGGGCAGATCGCGGAGGTGTCATGGCGCAGGACGGCCAGCTGGATCTCCCGAAGAGCGGGACCCGGCTCCAGGCCGAAGTCGTCTGCGAGGAGTTGACGTACCGCCTCGTAGCGCTGGAGCGCCTCCGCGGTCCGGCCGGACAGGTACAGCGCGCGGATCAGCAGGCTCCACGCCGTCTCGCGCAGGGGGTTGGCGGCGGTCAGCTCCTCCGCGGCGAGGACGGCCTGTTCGAGTTCGCCCGCCCGCGCCATCGCCGTGGCGCGTATCTCCTGGGCCGCGAGCCGCACTTCGTGGAGCCGGGTGATCTCCGCCAGGGCGAACGCGTGATCGTCGGCGTCGGTCAACGGTGCTCCGCGCCACAGCGCCAGGGCCGTCTCGGTCTCCTGGCGGGCGCGCCGGACCTCTCCCTCGTCCAGTAATCGCCGTCCCTCTGCCACGGCCTGCTCGAAGCGGACGCTGTCGCGAGCCTTGAGGGGAAGGTGCAGGGCGTACCCCGCCGGGTTGCTGACCAGGATCCGGGACCGGGCGCGCCGACGGCGGTCCGGTTCGAGAGCGGCCCGCAGTCTGCTGATGTGGGCGTGAACCGAGGAGACGGCGCCGGCCGGCGGACGGCCCTCCCAGAGGTCCTCGCACAGGCGGTCCATGGCCACGGAGCGCCCCTCCTCCAGGAGCAGACGGATCATCAGCACACGGCGCATCCGAGGCCCGAGGTCCAGCGGCGCCCCGGCCCGGGTGACGGTCAGCGGGCCGAGAAGTCCTATCGCGTACGCGTCCCCGTGCTCGGACTCTTTTTGGCCTTCTGCAGAATTGTTTCTCGCCATGACCACTCAGGGCCGGTGCCTTTACGGCGCCGGCATCCTCCATTCTCCCTGTCTTTGCACGCGAGACAGGCGGCGCACAAAGCGTGTTTACGCGGTCTCGATTGCCCGTGGGTCGTCGTCCCGTCCTGGTCGCCCACACGACTTCGCATACCGGCGCCGGATCCGGGCGGTGCCCTCTTGCAGCGTGACTGCAAGAGGAGAGCAAGACTTGGCCAAGGGCTCACATGCAGCATACGAGGCGAGAGCTCAGCACGAAGTGCCTGGTGAAGGAGATTCTTGAATGATTGGCGCTGAATCGCCCTTGTCTTCTTGTGATGCGTGCGGTAAGCGGATTCGCAGGGACGACACAGACGGTACGGGGACCGGAAAAGCGCCTCCCAGATATTGCTCGAATGCCTGCCGGCAGCGCGCCTACCGTCGGCGGCTGAAAACCGACGCGGTGGGCGCCATGAATTCGCCGGGGACACCGGCCCGACTGAGCAGCTTCATCGGTCGCTCGGACGAACTGGTGGAGCTGAGACGCCTGGTGCGCACCACCCGGATACTGACCCTGACAGGTCCCGCGGGCGTCGGCAAAACACGCCTGGCGCTCGAACTGGCCGGCCTGGAGCAGCGCGCCGGGCGCTGTGAGGTGGAACTGGTGGAACTGGGGTCGGCGAACACGGGCGAGGAGGTCCGACAGCGCATCGCCGCGGCGCTCGCCGGGACCTCGGAAGGGCGCGTGTCGATCGCGGGGGCCCGCGGCGCAGCGGACGCCGACCGGGAACGGCTGCTGGTACTGGACAACTGCGAGCATGTGCTCGACGACTGCGGACCGGTCCTCGGCGCGTTGCTGCCCCGCCATCCGGGCCTGCGCGTTCTGGCCACCAGCCGGGAATCGCTGCGGCTGCCCGGCGAGACCGTGTACGCGGTGACCGGACTCGGTCTGCCGGACCCCGAGGGCGGGGCAACGCTCACCGGCATGCTCGGCTCGGACGCCGTGCGGCTCTTCGTCGACCGGGCGCGGGCCGTGTCCTGCGAGTTCGAACTCACCGAGGACAACGCCGCGCACGTGGCCGCCCTGTGCGCCGGGCTCGACGGGCTGCCGCTGGCGCTGGAACTGGCGGCCGGGCTCGTACGGGCCTTCCCGCCGGCCGTGCTCCACGACCGGCTGGACGACCGCCTTTCCCTGCTGACCTGCGGATGGCGTACGGCGGACCCACGTCATCACAGCCTTCGGTCGGCGATCGAATGGAGCTACGACCTGCTGACGCCGGTGCAGCGGTCACTGCTGCGGTCGCTCTCGCTGCTCCCGGACGGCTTCGGGCCGGACGCCGCCACGGCCCTCGCCGTGGGCGGGGACGTCCCCGCGTCGGCCGTACCGGAACTGCTGGCCGCCCTGGAAGCGAAATCCCTCATCATCCCCTGTGCCGACAGGGGGAGTTCCGCCCGGTTCCGGATGCTCGGATCGATCCGGTGCTACGGCAAGGAACGGCTCCGCGCCGAGAACGAGGAGACAGCGGTGTACGACCGGCTCGTGGACTGGCTGGCGGACCTGGCGCGTCCGCTCCGGGAGACGGCCCTCACGCCCGCGGGCCCCCGCAGACGGTTGGCCGAGGAACGCGACACCCTCGCCCGCCTGCTGGAGGAGTGGGACGCCGACGGCGACCCGCGCCGACTCCTCCTCACCGGCGCGCTGGCCGTCGTGGACGTCCACCAGGGACGGCCGACGGAGAAGGCGCGGGCGCTGCTGGCCGAAGCGCTGGACGGTACGGACCCGGGAGCGGACGACCGCAGCATCGCCCTTGGCGCGGCGTCGTGGCTCGCGGTGCAGGAGGGGGACCACGACGACGCGATCCGGCTGGCGAACGAAGCCGTGAGGCTCGAACGCCGACGCCCGCGCCGCGACGACACGTTGCTCTGCCGCGCGCTGCTGGCGCTGTGCGTCGCCCGGACGCACCGCGGCGACCAGGGCTCACGGTCCGATCTCCACGAGTGCCTGGAGCTGAGCGACCGGGTCGGCGACCCGGTCGCGACCGCGTTCTGTCTGACCCTCCTCGCCTGGCAGTCGCTGCCGGCCGGCGACATGGCCCGGGCCGGACGGCTGGTCGCCGAGGCCCTTCCGGTCCTGAGGGCGCAGGAGTGCCCGTCCCCGCTGCGCATGACCCTGGTGACCGCCGGGGTGCTGGCCCTGGAACGGGACGATCCCGCACATGCGGAGGCGTTCTTCGCCGAGGCCCTGGGTGGCACGGACCACCCGGGCGGAGCGAGCCTCGCACTCTGGGGCCTGGCCCTCGCCGCGGTCCGCGACGGCCGCTTCGAACGGGGGCTGCGGTTGTGCGCGACCGCCGAGACGCAAGGCGCTTTCGCGGCCTCCGCTCTGCCCTCCTGGTTCCGGGCGCGGGTGGAGGCGGCGGCGGACACGGCGCTCAGGGCGCTGCCGAAGGCGCGGGCAGAGGGGGCGCTCGTGGCCGGACGGAAGCTGCAGCCACGGCAGATCGTGGACTACGCGCTGCACGGACGGCTCGGAGTGCCGCCCCGGCCGGAGGGCATCGTGGACGGCGCGGGCGGAGGAACCGGCGGCGACGACCCGCTCAGCCCGCGCGAGTGGGATGTGATCACCCTGGTCACCACAGGCCTGACCAATCGTCAGATCGCTGCCCGCCTGCACCTGTCGGTGCGCACCGTCGAGACGCACGTCCGCAACATCCGAACCACGCTCGGCCTGCGCTCGCGGACCCACGTCGCGGCGTGGGCGGCCCGGCAGGCCGGGTGATGCCCGTGAACGCCGGCGTTCCGCCTCCCCTGCGCGAGGAGCGGACACCGGACCTATCGCCTGCACCTGCGCACAGGCCGAAGCGGCTGCCGGGCAGATCCCGGAGCGGCCGGACGGCGGAGGCGCGCGGCGTCACGCACGTGGCTCGCGTGACGTAACGGTGGAGATTGCGGATGTGGTCGCGCCGTCCGGCGCAGATGCTTGGTAACGCACGACGTTCCATGGTTCGACCGGAGGAAACAGCCCGCCATGAACCCTTTTGACAACGCAGGCGGCGTGTTCGTGGTCCTGGTGAACGGCGAGGGGCAGTACTCGCTGTGGCCCTCTTCCAGTGAAGTACCCCACGGGTGGCGGACGGTGTACGGGCAGGACACACGGGACGCGTGTCTGGCCTACGTCGAGGAGAACTGGGCGGACATGCGGCCCGCGAGCCTCATCGCCGCGATGGCCGATTGACGGTCACAACGCCTTTCCCCTTTTCTTGCCCCCTTTCCCCTTGTCTCTCTTCCCTCGTGTCCCTCTTCCTGTCCTTTCCCCGGTGACCCGCGCTGTTTTCAGCCGTGTGTCACACACGTTCGCTGGGCGGGGCGGGGGCGGGAGTGTTCGGAGCGGTTTCGCCGTGGCCGGGAAGCGCCGGTCGGGAAAGCGAGTCCGGCTCTTCCCGGCCCGGCGGTTCGGCCGGACGGCAAGCCCCCCTCGCTTTCTCACCGGTGAATTCACCAACGGTTCCACCTGCCTTGCCGTCCGGCGGGCGCTGTGAAGATTGGATGAGTAGTGTCCGGTACTCTGCACCGCAGTTGGCCCCTGTCGTCGGCGCAGCGCGGTATCTGGTTCGCGCAGCAGCTCGATCCGCAGAGCCCGAGTTACAACACCGCGGAGTACCTGGAGATCGACGGCCCTGTCGACGTCCCGCTGCTCGAGGCCGCGGCGCGGCGGGCGGTGGCGGAGACCGACACGCTGAACGTGGGCTTCGTCCAGGACGACCAGGGCCTGCGCCAGGTGTACGCGCCGGCGGGCGACTGGCCGTTCGCCGTACTGGACGTCAGCGCCGAGCCCGACCCGCGAGCCGCCGCCGAGGCCTGGATGAGGGCCGAGACGGCCGGCCCGGTGAGCCTCGAGGCCGGCCGGACGTTCACCCTGGCGCTGCTGCGGGCCGGGACCGACCGCCACTTCCTCTACCTTCGCGGACACCACCTGGTCACCGACGGGTTCATGTGCGCGCTGTTCGCCCACCGTGTCGCCGAGGTCTACACGGCCCTGGTGAACGGGACTCCCGAGCGGGAGGACGACAGCGGCTCGCTGGACCTGCTCCTCGCCGACGACGCCGCATACCGCGCCTCGGAGCGCTTCGCGCGCGACCGGGAGCACTGGCAGAGCAAGCTGGCGGACCGCCCCGAGGCGGTCGCCCTGGCGGGACGGACGGGCGAACCCTCGCGGAGCTTCCTGCGGCAGACCGCCCAGTTGCCGACGGCGACCTCGGACGCCCTGCGGGCGCTGGCCCGCCGGTCGGGGGTCGGCCTGCCCGTGCCGCTGATCGCCGCCACGGCCGTGTACCTCAGCCGGATGACCGGCGCCGAGGACGTGTCCCTCGGCCTCCCCGTCACCGCGCGCAGCGGCGGCGGCCGGGGCATCCGCGGACCGATGTCCAACGAGCTGCCGCTCCGGCTGCACGTACGGCCGGACATGACCGGCCGCGAACTCATGCGGCAGGTGTCCGCCGAGACCCGGCAGTTGCTCAGGCACCAGCGCTACCGGTACGAGGACATCAGCCGAGACCTGAACACGCTGGGCAGCGGCCGCCGTCTCGTCGGCCCGGTGATCAACATCATGTCGTTCGCCTACGACCTGGTCTTCGGCGCATCCCGAGCCACCATCCGCAACCTGGCGATCGGGCCCGTTCACGACCTGTCCATCTGCGTCGACGCCCGGTCCGGCGACGGCACACTGCGCGTCGACCTCGACGCCAACCCCGCCGTCTACGACCCCGCGGAGCATGCCGCGCATCAGCACCGCTTCCTGCGTCTCCTGGAGGGGCTTGCGAGGGCCGACCACGGACAGCCGGTCGGCCGGCTCGATCTCCTGCTCCCGGGCGAACGCGCACGTGTGCTGCCCGCGCCCGCCCCGGTCGCCACCCGCCCCGACGCCCCGGCGCGGGCGCTGCCGCGGTTGTTCGAGGAACAGGCGGCCCGCACCCCGGACGCCGTGGCCGTGGTGGCCGAGGACATGAAGCTCTCGTACGCGCAGCTCAACGAGCGTGCGAACAGGCTGGCGCGTCTGCTGGTGCAACGGGGCGCCGCGCCGGAGCGGCTGGTGGCTGTGGCGCTGCCGCGTTCCGCCGAACTCGTGGTGACCCTGCTGGCGGTGGTGAAGGCGGGCGCCGCGTACCTGCCGATCGATCCCGGCTATCCGCCCGGCCGGATCGCGCGCATGTTCGCCGACGCCGACCCGGTGTGCCTGGTCACCACGGGCGATCTGGCGTCCCGGATGCCGCATGACGTGGACGCGCCGGTACTGCTCGACGAGGACAGCACTGCCCGAGCCCTGGCCGGCGAACGGGACGGTGATCTGGACGACGGTGAGCGGGCCGGAGTGCTGGATCCCTCGCATCCGGCGTATGTGATCTACACGTCGGGGTCGACCGGCACACCCAAGGGCGTGCTCGTCCCGCACCGCAACGTGGCCCGGTTGTTCACCGCGACCCGGCCATGGTTCCACTTCGGCGCGGACGACGTGTGGACGCTGTTCCACTCCTTCGCCTTCGACTTCTCCGTCTGGGAGTTGTGGGGACCGCTCCTGCACGGCGGCCGACTGGTGGTGGTCCCGCAGGAGGCGAGCCGTTCCCCCGCCGACTTCCTGGACCTGCTGGTGCGTCACCGGGTGACCGTGCTCAACCAGACACCGTCGGCGTTCTACCAGCTGATACGGGCCGACCGGGACGCCCCGGACCTGTCGGCGGCGTTGGCGCTGCGCACGGTGATCCTCGGTGGCGAGGCCCTGGAGCCCGGGAAGCTGCGGGACTGGTACGAGCGGCATCCGGCCGACGCGACGCGGCTGGTGAACATGTACGGCATCACCGAGACCACGGTGCACGTCACCCACGCACCCCTCGACGAGCGGGACGCGACGGCGGAGTCACACCGGAGTGGGATCGGCGAGCCGATCCCCGATCTGCGCGCCCATGTGCTCGACGCCGGCCTGCAGCCGATGCCGCCGGGTGCCGTCGGCGAGCTGTATGTCGCGGGCGCCGGGCTGGCACGGGGATATCTGAACCGGCCGGGCCTGACCGCGGAGCGGTTCGTGGCGCATCCCTTCGGCCGGCCCGGGGAGCGGATGTACCGGACCGGGGACCTGGCTCGCCGGTCGACGGACGGCCGGCTCGAATACGTCGGCCGCGCGGACGGCCAGGTGAAGCTGCGCGGCTACCGCATCGAGCCGGGGGAGATCGAGACGGTCCTGGCCCGGCACGAGGACGTGGCCCAGGCCGCGGCCGTGGTGCGGGAGGACAGGCCGGGCGACAAGCGGCTCGTGGCCTACGTGGTCCCCGGCGCCGCTGTCCGGCCCGACGCGGGGGCGCTGCGGGCGTTCGCCGGCCGGAGCCTGCCCGACCACATGATCCCGGCGGCCGTGGTCGTGGTGGACCGACTGCCCCTGACGGTCAACGGCAAGCTCGACCGGGCCGCCCTGCCGGCCCCGGTGTTCACCTCGCGGGAGGCGGGGCGCCCGGCGCGCGACGCCACCGAGCACCTGCTGTGCGACCTGTTCGCGGAGGTCCTCGGCGCGGACCGGGTGGGGGTCGACGACAGCTTCTTCGACCTCGGCGGCGACTCGCTGCTGGTGACCCGGCTGCTGAGCCGGATCCGGGCCGCCCTGGGCGCCGAACTCCCCATCCGTGCCGTCTTCGAGGCGCCGACGGTCGCGGGCCTCGCCGCCGCCCTGGAGCGGGAAGACGGCCGCGCCCGCCCGCCGGTACGGCCCACGGAGCGCACGCAGACGCTGCCGCTGTCCTTCGCCCAGCGCCGCCTGTGGTTCCTGAACCGGCTGGAGGGCCCCGAGGCCGGCGCCGCCTACAACATGCCGTTCGTGCTCCGGCTGGAGGGAGCGCTCGACCATGCGGCCCTCCGGGCCGCCCTCACCGACGTGGTGACGCGCCACGAGAGCCTGCGCACCGTGTTCCCCGAGACCGACGGGGCACCGCGACAGGTGGTGCTCGACCCCGCGGCGAGCGCCGTCGACCTTCCCGTACGCCGCGTCGGCCGGGCCGCACTGGACGAGGCACTGGCAACCGGAGCCGCCACCGGCTTCGACCTGACCACCGAGACGCCCCTGCGCGCCGAACTGTTCACGACGGGCCCGGACCGGCACGTCCTGCTGGTGGTGGTGCACCACATCGCGGGTGACGCGTGGTCCATGGTGCCCCTGGCCCGCGACCTGTCCACCGCCTACGCCGCGCGCCGCGCCGACGAGGCGCCGCAGTGGCCGCCGCTGCCGGTCCAGTACGCCGACTACGCGCTGTGGCAGCGGGACCTGCTGGGCGACGAGAGCGACGACGGCAGCCTCGTCTCCCGACAGGTGGCGTACTGGGCGCGGGCGCTGGCCGGGCTCCCCGCCGAGCTGGACCTGCCCGGCGACCGTCCGCGCCCGGCCGTGTCCGGGCACCGCGGCGGAACCGTGCCGCTGCGCGTCGACGCCGACCTGCACCAGCAGCTGGCGGCGCTGGCCGACGCCCACGGGGTGACGTTGTTCATGGTGCTGCAGGCCGGCCTGGCCGCGCTGCTCACCCGGCACGGAGCGGGCACCGACATCCCGATCGGATCGCCGGTCGCGGGACGCACCGACGACGCCCTGGACGACCTGGTCGGCTTCTTCGTCAACACCCTGGTCCTGCGCACCGACACCTCGGGAGACCCGGACTTCGGCGAACTGCTCGCCCGGGTACGGGAGACGGACCTGGCCGCCTACGCACACCAGGACGTGCCCTTCGAGCACCTGGTGGAGGTGCTCAACCCCGCCAGGTCGCTGAGCCGGCACCCGCTGTTCCAGGTGATGCTGACCTTCACGAACGGACTCGACGCGCGAGTCGACCTGCCCGGCCTGAACGCCGCGGCCGAACAGGTCGAGTCGGGCACGTCGAAGTTCGACCTGGCACTCAACCTGACCGAGTCCTCCACCCCCCACGGCGCCCCGGGCGGCATCACCGGATACGCCGCCTACAGCAGCGACCTGTTCGACCACGACACCGTCGACGCCCTGATGGCCCGCTTCCTGCGGCTGCTGGAGGCGGCCGCCGCGGAACCGGGCCGGCGGATCGGCGCCCTGGAGATCCTCGGCGACGCCGAGCAGCACCGACTGCTGGCGGACTGGAACGACACCGGCACGGCGGCAGCGTCCCCCGTGCTGCTGCCGTCGCTGTTCGAGCAGCAGGCCGCGGCCACCCCGCAGGCCCCTGCCGTGGCCGCGCCGGACGCCGAGTTGTCCTACACGGAGGCCGACGCACGGGCGAACCGCCTCGCCCACCTGCTGATCTCCCGCGGAGTCGGCCCCGAGCAGATGGTCGCCGTCGCGCTGCCCGGCTCCGCCGAACTGGTCGTGACCCTGCTCGCGGTGCTCAAGAGCGGGGCCGCCTACCTGCCCGTCGACCTCGCGCACCCCGGCGCCCGGATCTCCCATCTGCTCGGCGACGCCGCCCCCGTCCTGCTCGTGACGACCAGCGAGGCGGCGGCCGCACTCCCGCAGACCCCCGGCACCGCCCGCCTGCTCCTCGACGACCCGGCCGTCGCGACGGAGCTTCAGCAACAGGCCACGACCCGCCCCACCGACGCCGACCGCGTCACCGCCCTGCTGCCGGACCATCCGGCGTACGTGATCTACACCTCGGGCTCCACGGGCCGGCCGAAGGGCGTGGTGGTCGCACACCGCGGCCTGGCCGGCTACGTGGCCCGCGCCAGGCGCGCCTACACCGGCCTGAACGGGACGGTCCTGGTCCCCACACCGCTGTCCTACGACCTGTCCGTCACCGGCCTGTACGGTGCGCTGACCTCCGGCGGGTGCGCGGTCGTGGCCGAACTCGACGACGCCCCCTGGGTGACGGCACAGCTGGCCCGCAGCCCGGCGACGTTCATGAAGGCGACCCCGAGCCACCTGGGAATCCTCGCCGCCCTGCCCGCCGGGTTCGCGCCGTCGAAGCAGCTGATGCTCGGCGGCGAGGCACTGCCCGCCGGACCGCTGCGGGCATGGCGCGAACAGCACCCCGGGGTGGCCGTGGTCAACCACTACGGTCCCACGGAGACCACCGTCGGCTGCCTCGACTTCCACCTCGCCCCCGGTGAGGAGCCGGGCGCCGCCGTGGTCCCGGTCGGCCGCCCGATGACGGCCATGCGGGCCTACGTGCTCGACGCCGCGCTCCGGCCAGTGCCGCCGGCAGTGCTCGGGGAGCTGTACATCGCCGGGCCGCAGCTGGCGCGCGGCTACCTGAACCGGCCCGGCCCGACCGCCGAGCGGTTCCTGGCGAACCCCTTCGGCCCCGCGGGCTCCCGGATGTACCGGACCGGCGACCTGGCGCGATGGACCGTAGACGGCGTGCTGGTGTTCGCGGGCCGCGCCGACGAGCAGGTCAAGGTCCGCGGCCACCGCGTCGAACCCGGTGAGATCGAGGCCGCACTGTCCGGCCACCCGTCGGTGGCACAGGCGGCGGTCGTCGTGCGGGAGGACCGGCCGGGGGACCAGCGGCTGGTGGCGTACGTCGTGCCGGCCGACCCTGCCGGTGCGGACCCGGCGGCCCTGCGCGAGCACCTGGCCGCACGGCTGCCCGAGGTCATGGTCCCGACCCTGTTCAGCACCCTCGGCGCGCTGCCGCTGACCAGGAACGGCAAGGTGGACCGGCGTGCCCTGCCCGCACCCGGCCCGGCGCGGGCGAACCCGGGCCGATCGCCGCGTACCCCGGAGGAGGAGATCCTCTGCGGGCTGTTCGCCGAAGTGCTGGGCGTCCCCAGCGCCGGCATCGACGACGGGTTCTTCACCCTCGGCGGCCACTCCCTCCTCGCCACCCGACTGGTCAGCCGTATCCGGACCGTGCTCGGGGCGGAGCTGCCCATCCGCGCCGTGTTCGAGACGCCCACGGTGGCCGGACTCGCCGCCCGGCTGGACGGCCGCCACGGCCGCAGGCGCCCCCCGGTCCGTCCGTTCACGCGACGCCCGCAGGCGGTTCCGCTGTCGTTCGCGCAGCGCCGGCTGTGGTTCCTGCACAAGCTCGAAGGGGCGAGCCCGAACTACAACCTGCCCTTCGTCGTGCGACTGGACGGCGACCTCGACCGCGACGCACTCCTCGCGGCGCTCGGCGACGTCGTGGCCCGGCACGAGAGTCTGCGCACCGTGTTCCCGGACTCCGACGGGGAGCCGCGCCAAGCCGTCATCGAGGCCTCGGTGGCCACCGCCGCCCTGGAACTGCCGGTGCACGAGATCGTGGGCACCGGCCCGGCGGCCGAGGCGGAACTCGCCGCGGCTGTGGCCGCCGCCGCGGCCCACCGGTTCGAGCTGACCGCCGAACCGCCGCTGCGGGCAGAACTGTTCGCGCTCGGCCAGGACGTGCACGTGCTCGTCGTGGTCATCCACCACATCGCCGGTGACGGCTGGTCCAACGGCCCCCTCGCGCGGGATCTCTCCGAGGCCTACGCGGCCCGCCGCGCCGGCCGGGCCCCGGCGTGGGCGCCCCTGCCCGTCCAGTATGCGGACTACACCCTGTGGCAGCGGGAACTGCTGGGCCGCGACAACGACCCGGACAGTGTGATCGCCCGTCAGACCGCCCACTGGGCGAACGTGCTCGACGGGCTGCCCGAGGAACTGAACCTCCCCGCCGACCGGCCCCGCCCGACGGTGGCCGGTTACACCGGCGGAGTCGTGCCGATCGCGATCGACGCCCCACTGCACGCCCGCCTGGACGGGCTGGCCCGCGAGTCCGGCGCGAGCCTGTTCATGGTCCTGCAGGCCGGACTCGCGGCGCTGTTCACCCGCCTCGGCGCGGGCACCGACATACCCCTCGGCAGCGCGATCGCGGGCCGCACGGACGACGCGCTCGACGACGTCGTCGGTCTGTTCCTCAACACCCTGGTCCTGCGCCTGGACACCTCCGGAGACCCGGCCTTCACCGACCTGGTGGCCCGTGTCCGCGAGACCGCGCTGCTCGCCTACGCCCACCAGGACGTGCCCTTCGAGCACCTGGTGGAAGCGCTCAACCCGCCGAGGTCGGCGGCCAGGCACCCGCTGTTCCAGACCATGCTGACCCTGCACAACAACGCCGAGCCCCGGCTCGTCCTGCCGGGACTGCGGGTGAGCCCGGACATGGCCGAGGCCGGCGCGGCGAAGTTCGACCTCACGATCGACCTCGTCGAGGCTCGTGGTCCGGCCGGCGAACCCCAGGGACTCGGCGGTCGCCTCGAGTACAGCACCGACCTGTTCGACCACGGCACGGCAGAGAACCTGCTGGCCCGCTTTGTGCGGTTGCTGGAGGCGGTGGCGGCTGATCCGGCTCGGCGTGTCGGGGAGTTGGAGATTCTCGACGACGCCGAGTGTGAGCGGGTGTTGGTGGGGTGGAACGACACTTCGCGTGTGGTGGCGCCGGCGACGTTGCCGGGGTTGTTCGAGGCGCAGGTGGTGCGGACGCCGGATGCGGTGGCCGTGACGGCTGAGGGCGTCGTGTTGTCGTATGCGGAGTTGAACGCGCGGGCGAACCGGTTGGCGCACGCTTTGCTGGCGCGGGGGGCTGGTCCGGAGCGGGTGGTTGCGGTGGCGTTGCCGCGGTCTGCTGATCTCGTGGTGGCGCTGCTGGCTGTGCTCAAGTCGGGTGCGGCTTATCTGCCGGTGGATGCGGGGTATCCGGCGGAGCGGGTCCGTTTGATGCTGGATGAGGTCGGGCCGGTCTGTGTTCTCGACGACCCGGCTCAGGTGCGGAACACGGCTGGGTGGCCGGAGGGCAATCCCGGGGACGACGGACGGATCACGCCGCTGACGCCCTCGCATCCGGCGTATGTGATCTATACGTCGGGTTCGACGGGTCGTCCCAAGGGTGTGGTGGTGCCGCACGCGGGGATCGTGAACCGGCTGTTGTGGATGCAGGCGGAGTACGGGTTGGAGTCGGGTGAGGGTGTGCTGCAGAAGACGCCGTTCGGGTTCGACGTGTC